>NZ_JAUNUG010000092.1 GCF_030538285.1 Corynebacterium sp. | reverse complement strand
GGGCTTCATGTGGAGATCGTCCATCTTGGCGTACATCTCGTTGAGCTCGGCCTGCTCCTCAGGCGTCGGCTCGGGGGCCACGAATTCAACGTGCTTGTTGGAGTAGTCGGTGCTCTCGCTCATGCGTGAACCTCCTGCGTTGTGAGGTGTGCGCGGGTAGCTCGGGAACCGCGCACAGGGGTGGTTGTGACCTCAAACATAGGGGCAGTGAAAGTGTGACTCAAAGACTTTCCGTTATGCGGAATAAGTGCCCGGGGGTAGCGAAATCTGCCCCTTCCTTCAGGTTTTGATGTCCGGGGCTGTTAGTCGCAGTTCCTCCAGCCGCCGGTTGAGGTCGCGGGAATGCTTGAGCAACACCTCTGCGCTCTTGCGGTGCGAACCCCGGAAACGGCCGGTTGGGGTGGCCACCGTGATGGCCCCCAAAATGTCACCGAGATCGTTGCGGAGACACACCCCAACCGCCGAAACATCATGTTCGTAGAGGCCGTTGTTGATGGAGAACCCGCGGCCCCGCGTCCGATGCAGCTGGCGGCGCAGGGACTCGAAGTCGGCGTCGGGGAGTGAGGGGTACAGGGGGCGGAGCTCGGCGGCGGAGCGTTCTGCCAGCATGGCCAGGCCGCCGGCGTTCTGCTCGGCGGGCATCACCTGGCCGCGGCGGATGCCCACGCGCACCGGATGCGTGCCCTCCACGGTGTGGAGGAAGTGCACCTTGTTGCCCACCAGAACCAAGAGGTGGGTGGTCTCTGCGGATTCGGCGGCGATGGCCTGCATGTGGGGTAGGCACGCTTCGATGAGCTCACTGCCCACGCCGGGCTGGAGGCTGGACGACGATAGCGCCGAACCAGGCAGGTACGTGCGGGATTCGCTGCGGGTGGCGAACCCGCGGTAGACCAGCATCGCCATGGAGCGGTGCACCGTGGACGCACTCACGCCGAGCTCCTCGGCGGCCCCGGAAATCGTGAGGGTGCCCCTGTCCCGGAGCATGAGGATGAGAGTGAGGGAGTGATCCACGGACTGCAGAAACTCCCGCGGGGGTGCCCCGTGGGTGGGAGCCAGGTTCATGTAAATCATACCTTCCGCCATCTGGAATATCTTTGATTGTAACCCCGATCACCCTGAAGATGTGCCTATGGCTCGAATCTCCGATAACCCGCGCAGCGGGTCCACCGCCGCCGGCACGACCGGTGGCACACAGACACCCGGAATGGGTGACAACACAGACTTCAGCATCCTGGGCATCAGCGGGCGCCGCCTCGCCGCCGTGCTCATCGGCTGGTTCTTCGTCGTCTTCGACGGATACGACCTCATCGTTTACGGCACCGTGCAGACCCAGCTCATGGAGGAATGGAACCTCAACTCGGCGCAGGCCGGGACCATCGGTTCCACCGCCTTCCTCGGCATGGTCATCGGCGCCGTGTGGGTGGGACGCCTCTCCGACCGGGTGGGGCGCAAGTTCGCGGTCATCGGATCGGTCATTGTACTCTCCGTGTTCACGCTGCTGTGCGCCTTCGCCATCAGCCCGTGGATGTTCGGTGCCTTCCGCCTCCTGGCAGGCATCGGCCTCGGCGGCCTCGTGCCCTCGGTCAATGCGATGACCTCCGACCTCGTGCCGCGCAAGACGATGTCCGCGTGGGCGACCGTCATGATGTCCGGTGTGCCGCTCGGTGGTTCCATTGCCGCCGTCCTCGCCCAGTTCATTGTTCCCTCCCACGACGAGTGGGGCTGGCGCTTCATGTTCCTGCTGGCCATCATCCCGCTGGTCATCGGACTGCCCATCGCCATCAAGGTCATTCCCTCCGACCAGGCGACCCGGGACGATCACGCCGCCCGCGAGGGGGCAGATCAGCCCGCCGGCTTCAAAGACCTCCTCACCGGTAAGTACATGGCGATCTCGATCTGGTTCTCCATCGCCACGTTTGTCACCCTGCTCGCCTGGTACGGCCTGGGCACCTGGCTGCCGCGCCTCATGCAGACCGCCGGCTACGACTTCGGCGCCGCACTCAACTTCACCCTGGCCCTCAACCTTGGTGCCATCCTCGGCTCCGTCGTCACGGCCTGGGCGGGTGACCGCTTCGGTCCACTGAAGTCCGGTGCCGTCGCCGCCGGTGTCGCCGGCGTGGCCCTGCTGACGCTGCTCACCGAACCTTCCGTCCTGGCTGTGTACGTCATCCTGGTGCTCGCGGGCGTCGGTACGCACGGCACGCAGATCCTCATCATCGCCGCCGTGGCCAACTTCTACCCGCACAACCTCCGCGGCACGGCCCTCGGCTGGGCCCTCGGCGTCGGCCGCATCGGCGCCGTTGTCGCCCCGCAGCTGGCCGGACTGCTGCTCAACTGGAACCTCGGTGTCGGGTCGAACTACCTGCTGTTCGCCTGCTCCGCGCTGCTGTCCTCGATGTCGCTGGTGGTCCTGTTCTTCATCCACCGGAGGATGCCGAACCCCAACGTCACCGTCATCACCCCCCACTCTGATCCCCGTTAGAAAAGGAAGTCACCCATGTCCCAGTACGTCCTCAGTGCATCTGACGAGCTCACGGGCCGGAAGTTCATCATCGCCGGTGGCGGTATCGGCGGTGCCGCCGGAGCACTCGCGCTCTCCCTGCGTGGCGCCGACGTCACCCTCTACGAGCGTGCCCCCGAGTTCAAGGAGGTCGG
>NZ_JAUNUG010000039.1 GCF_030538285.1 Corynebacterium sp. | reverse complement strand
AGTCCTGCCAGTCCCGCGAGGGCCCGGCGTTCTGGTCCTTGGAGGTGAACACCTCCACCCGGTCACCGGACTTCAGCGCGGACTCCAACGCCACCAGCTTGCCGTTGACCTTGGCACCGATGCAACGGTGACCGACCTCGGTGTGGACGGCGTAGGCGAAGTCCACGGGCGTGGACTCGGCCGGCAGGTTGACCACATCACCCTTAGGCGTGAACACGAAGATCTGCTTGGCGGTGAGGTCATAGCGCAGGGAATCGAGGAACTCGTTGGGGTCCGCGGCCTCCTTCTGCCAGTCGAGCAACTGGCGCATCCACGCCATCTGGTCGACCTCATCGCGGTCACCCTTATGCGAGCCCTTGGTCTCCTTGTAGCGCCAGTGCGCGGCGACGCCGAACTCCGCGTTGTAATGCATCTCATGCGTGCGCACCTGCACCTCCAGCGGGCGACCCTGCAGGGCCATCACCGTGGTGTGCAGCGACTGGTACACGCCGAAACGCGGGGAGGAGATGTAGTCCTTGAAACGCCCCGGCAGCGCCGAGTACAGGGAGTGGACCACACCGATCGCGGCGTAGCAGTTGTGCACATTATCGACGAGGATGCGGATGCCCACCAGGTCGAAGATCTCATCGAAGTCCCGGCCCCGGACGATCATCTTCTGATAAATCGACCAATAATGCTTCGGTCGGCCCATGACCTCGGCCTCGATGTTGTTCTCCCGCAGCGCGGAGGTCACCTGGGTAACGATCTCCTTGAGCGCGCGGTCCCGGGACGGCGCCCGATCGGCCACCAGACGAACGATCTCGTCGTACTTCTTCGGATAGAGGATGGCGAAGGACAGATCCTCCAGCTCCCACTTCACGCTCGCCATCCCCAGGCGGTGCGCCAACGGGGCGATGACTTCCAGGGTCTGGCGCGCCTTCTTCGCCTGCTTCTCCGGCGGCAGGAAACGCATCGTGCGCATGTTGTGCAGGCGGTCGGCCACCTTGATCACCAGCACGCGCGGATCCTGCGCCATGGCCACGATCATCTTGCGGATGGTCTCCGCCTCCGCGGCCGCCCCGAGCGCCACCTTGTCCAGCTTGGTCACACCGTCGACCAGACGGGCGACCTCCGCACCGAAATCATCAGTGAGCTGCTCCAGCGAGTAGTCGGTGTCCTCCACCGTGTCGTGCAGCAGCGCGGCGACCAGGGTGGTGGTGTCCATGCCGATCTCCGCGGCGATCGTCGCCACGGCCAGCGGGTGAGTGATATACGGGTCCCCCGACTTGCGGAACACCCCCTCGTGCAGCTGCTCAGCGAGATCATAGGCGCGCGACAGCACCTCCGCGTCCGCCCGTGGGTGGAACTGGCGGTGGATCGACAGCAACGGGTCCAACACCGGGTTCGTCTTCGCTCGGGTACCCGTCAGCGAACGGGCCAGACGGGCCGACATACCGCGCACGCCGACCGTGGAACGCGGCTTGTTGCGGTCGGTCATTCGTTGATCACCACCAGCGGCAGATCCGCCAGGCGTTCCCGCCCGCCGAGCTCCGGCACCTCCAGGACCACCACATTGCCCGTGACCTCCGCCCCGCAGTGCTCGATGAGCTTGCGAGCGGCGACGAGGGTGCCTCCGGTGGCCAGCACGTCGTCGACAAGCACGACCTTGACGCCCTCCAGGTTCTGCCCGTCCTCCGGGACCTCCAGCGCGGCCGAGCCGTACTCCAGGGCATATTCCTCGGTGACCACCGGCGGGGGCAGCTTGCCCTTCTTGCGGATCGCCAGGATGCCCAGGCCCAGCTTGTAGGCCACGGCCGAGCCGAGAAGGAAGCCGCGGGCATCGAGCCCGCCGATCATCTGGGCGTCGAGGCGCACGCAGGCCTCGGCCAACTCGTCCACGACGATCTGGAAGGCATCCGCATCAGCGAGCACCGGAGTGAGATCCTCGAACAGGACCCCCTCTTCCGGCCAATCCTGCACGTAACGGATCTTGGCGGCGAGCGCGTCGCGGGCGCTTGGGTACTTATTCATCTACTGTTGCCTCCGCTGCGTCATCCAGCCATCGGTCCATGTTCCAGCCGATCCCGGCCAGGCCTGTGTACACCACTACGTTACCCACTGTGCGGTCGATCACGAATCGGCGGGGTTGGGCCGCCAGGGGAATGCTCGGCACGTCCTGCCACAGCTCCTCCTCGCGGGCCCGCAGGTAGGCGAGCTCGGTGCTGCGCGCGGCGGCCGCACCATACTCCGCCATCGGGTCGATCGCCATGAGCACGGCGTCGAGCGGCCCCTCGTGGTAGACCTGCTCACCCCACTGGCCGGTCGTCAGGCGGGTGACATCAGCCAGCGTCTGCCCCTGCTCAGAGGCATCGAGCACCGTGATCCCGGCCGGCTCGCAGGAGACACGGATGGCCTCCACCATCGCCGCCTTGCGCTCGTCCGGGCCCTGGTAGCCAATACGCACCGTCATCCCGGCCATGGCCTGCGCCTTGCCCATGTCCACGCCCCGATGCTGTTCGGATACATCCGACAGCTGCGCTGCCAGCGGATCGTTGTGCGGCAAGGTATGCAGGGTGGTGGCGGGTACTTCCACTCCAGAGATGCTTGTCGACGCCGCCGCCACCGCCTCCTGGTCCACACACGCGGCAAACGCCTCCCGCGCCCAGGGCCCGGGGAAAGCGCCGGCATCACCGAGCATGAGCGTGTCGGTGAGATCCCCGACCTGCTCGACAATATCCATGGTGTTCGTCGGGTCATTCCGGTCGACCCAACTCACCTGCCCGCTGCGCACATCGGCGATGCGCAGCGCACCCTCGGCGGCCAGGTGCTGCGCATCGGCACCCCGCGGCCACACGACGATGGTGTCAAGATTCGGCTGGTCACCGTAGTAGTGCTCGTTGGGGGCCAGCACCACCTCACCGGACTCCCCCACCGATTCAATGACGAAGGGCCCCGCGCTCACGTGCAGCTGCGGGTCGAAGGCGTCCAGATTGAAACCTTCACGCCAGATCGGGGCGACCTCCCCGAGGGTGACCATGTCATCGACCTGCAGGGCGGTGTTGAGCTCCGCCTCGCTGAGGCCCGCCCGCTCCGCGATGGCATGCGAGGGCAGCACGGTGCCGGGGCCGAAAAGATGCCGCCACCGCCCACCGGCATCCTCATTGAACACGACGGTGAAGCGTTTGGAACCGGGTTGGCAATCCATCCGCAGGACCTCGTCGGTCTGCGGCAGGTGTGCCCCGAACAGCCCATCGTGCACCCCCGCCTTGTAGTGCAAAAGGAAATCCGTGCAGGTGACGGGCACGCCGTCGGAGTAGGAGGCCTCTGCGGCGAGGGTGTAGACCACCTGGCGGTTCGTCCCCGGCAAGACCTGGGTGGTCACCAGGTCGGTGTTCGGGATCATCTGCCCCGAGGGGCCCGGCACGAACACCGCCGGGTACAAGCGACCCGATAACGCCTCCGTATTAGAGGTGGCACCCACCAAGGTGGCGGCATTGGACGTCACCACTGCGGTGTCCAGGAAGTAGCCGAAGTGATCGATGCTTGCATCCCCGGCCGCCGTCGAGCCGCCATCCCCGGAGTCCGTGCACGCCGCCAGAGACAGCGTCAACGCAGCCGCGGCCAACGCGGCCACGCCCCCCTGAAACTTGCCGATCGCCACGTTGGCCGCCTTCCTGCCGTTGATCTGCTCAGTATAGGTCCCGCACGGCGTGGCCTGAACTTATCGACGCCCCGGCCGCCACGTACTGCCCACACCCGGGGTATCCGGGCCGGCGACGGTGCGCTTGGGGGCGGCGTCGGCAAGCTCAGTTCCGTCCTCCTCGGACGAGTCGCTGACCTTGCCGGCGCGGTAGTCGGCGACCTTCTGGTTGTGCTCGGCGGTGTCCTTGCGGCGGTTCATCAGGCCCACCAGGATCGGGGTGGCCAGGAAGATCGAGGAGAAGATGCCCTCGACCACGCCGATGAGCTGGATCAGCGCCAGATCCTTGAGAGTGCCGACACCCATCAGCCACACCGCGACGATCATCAGCGCGATGATCGGCAGGGCCGAGATCACCGACGTCGAGATGGAACGCATGACCGTCTGGTTGACCGCCAGGTTCGCCTCCTCGCCGTACGTGGAACGCCGGGAGTTGAGGTAACCGGCCGTATTCTCACGCACCTTATCGAAGACAATGACCGTGTCGTAGATGGAGAACGACAGCACCGTGAGCAGACCGATCACCGACGCCGGGGACACCTCGAACCCGAACAGGGCGTAGATGCCGGCGATGAGCACGCCGTCGACAAGCAGGGCGAGCATCGCCGCCGCCGCCATCTCCTTCTCCAGGCGGAAGGCGATATAGAGGAACGCCAGGCCCAGGAACACGGCCATCGCGATGAGCATGCGCTGCGTGATCGTCGAACCCCAGGACTCCGACACCGTCGAGTCACCGATCGCGTCCGGGGAGGGCTGACCGTCCACGTCCAGCGGCTGGTGCTCCTCATAGATCGCGGCGCGCGCATTATCGATCTGCTCGGTGGTCAGACGCTCCGAATTGATCTCCAGCGTGCGGGATTCGCCCGCACCGACGATCTGGGTCATCTCCGGGGTGATACCCGTGGCGTCGATGAAAGTCTCCTCGACCTCCTCCACCACCAGCTCACCGGCCGGCATGTTCATCTTCGTGCCGCCCTCAAAATCAATGCTGAGGTCGAAACCACGGAAACCGATCGCCGCCACCGAAATAACCAGCAACGCCGCAGTGATCCAGTACCACAGACGGGAACGGCCGATGAAGTCAATGCCGCCCTCACCGGTGTACAGACGGTTGAAAGTGCCGTTGCTCATCTACTTCTCCTCCGCAGTGACAGTGGATGCTTCTCGACGATTGCGTTCCGCCAACTCGAACACCTTGCCCATGCCGTTGACGGACGGCTTAGCGAAGAAGGGCTTACGCGCCGCCAGCAGCATCAGCGGCGCCGTGACCAGGAACGTGACCAGCAGGTCGAACACCGTGGTCAGGCCCAGCGTGAAGGCAAAGCCCTTGACCTCGCCGACCGCCAGGAAGTAAATGACCACCGCGCCGATGAGCGTGACCATGTTGCCCGTGACGATGGTGCGCTTCGCGCGCTCCCAACCGTGCTGCGCGGCGGAGCGGAAGGTCCGGCCCTCACGCACCTCGTCCTTCACGCGCTCGTAGAACACGACGAACGAGTCCGCGGTGGTACCGATACCGATGATCAGACCCGCCACGCCAGACAGGTCCAGCGAGTAGCCGATCCAACGACCCAACAGGATAAGCGAGCCGTAGACCAGCACACCCGCCGTCGCCAGGGTGATCAAGGAGATGAAACCGAAGAGGCGGTAGTAGGCGAAAACGAAGATCGCCACCATGATCATGCCGACCACACCCGCGATCAGACCCGCCTGCAGCGAAGCCACACCAAGGGAGGCGGGCACCGACTGGGCGGTGCCACCCGGCTCGCCATCCTCACCCGCGAACGACAGAGGCAGCGCACCGTAGCGCAGGTTATTCGCCAGCTCCGCAGCCGACTCCTGCGTGAAGTTACCGGTGATTGACGTCGCCGAACCAAAAGGCGTCGCCGACTGGATGACCGGCGCGGAAATCACCCGGGAGTCCAGGGTGATGGCCACCTGCTGCTGCAGGTAATCGCGCGTGAGATCGGCCCAGGTCTGGGAACCGGAGTTCGCACCATCGGTCTTGAACGCGAAGGAAATCTCCATCTGGCCCGAATCCGGGTTGAAACCACCGGTGATGGGACGCTCGGTGTCGATCTCATTACCCGTCAGGCGCCGACCATCCTCATCCGCGACACCCGAGAGCAGCGGCGCCGGATCCAGCAGATACACCTGCCCGGTGCCCGGCTCACAGGTCACCAGCGGCAGATCCGCCTCATCGGATCCCGCCAGCGGATCGGTCGGGGCGTCGCAACGCAACAGAGTGCTGGCCGCAGCCTGCACCGTCGGATCCGTCGACTGACGGTCCGTGCGTAGCTGATCCGTAATCTCCTGACGACGCTCCGTCGCCTCGATCGAGTTCGCCGGCTCCGGCAACGGCTCCGTGGTGACCTCCGGCGCCGCCACCGGATCGGTACCCTCAGGCTGCTGGCGGTTCACCGCGTCGATGACCGTGGAGATTGAATCCTCAGCCTGCTCCGCGGTGATGATCCCCAGTTCCACCCACCGGTTAGCCATGTCACCAAGGACATCACCCAGCGACGCCATGTCCGGATTCGCCGGCGTAGCCACCGGGCGGAACAGCAGCTGCGAGGTCTGACCCACCGCACGAGCCTGCGAAGTATCCTCACCCGGCACCGTAATGACGAGAGTGTTGCCGTCCGTGACCACGCTGGCACCGGAGACACCCATGCCGTTGACACGGTTCTCGAGGATGATGCGCGCCTGCGCCAACTGGTCCTGCGTCGGCTCCTGCCCCTGCGGGACCAGCGTCACACGGGTACCGCCCTGCAGATCAATACCCAGCTTGGGGCTGGCCTGCCGGTCGCCGGTGAAAAACACCAGCGCCCACACCAGGGCGACAATGAGGGCGAATAGCGCCAGGGCGCGCTTCGGCCAGGCCCTCTGGGACCCCGCCTTCTCGCGTCGGGTTGTGACGGACAATGAACTGTCTCCATCTTGTTGTGGCTCTAACTCCCACCCACCGGGCCCATCGGGACGGCAGGTGCACAAACGATCATGCTACGTCATGGGCAGCGCAAACACCGCGCGGGACCCAGCTAACAGCGGGCTGAAAACAACAGCGCCGCACCCCCACCGGGGATGCGGCTCACGCTGGGCTGCTCCCGGCCTGCTCATGCCGGGGATGTCGACTAAGTACTAGCGGTTCTCCGGGTGCTCCGGGTGCTGATTGTTCTCCGGGTATTCGGGATGCTGATAGCCCAGCTGCTCATCGGCGGCCGGGGTGGCCGGGGTGGCGCCGCCGAGGTCCTCCGGGGTGGCCTTGCGCATGATGGCGATACGGTCCATGGTGACCTGCACGCCGGGGGCGATCTCCAGGTCGACCTGGGTCTCGGTTGAGCGGACAACGGTGCCGTGGATACCGGCGACGGTGACGACACGCTCGCCGTTGCCGATGGAGGCCTGCATCGTCTGCAGCTCGTTCTGGCGACGACGCTGGCTGCGCATCATGAGGAAGGACGGCAGGATGAACACCGCGACGAGAAGGACAAGGAGAAGTGGTTCCATGGTCAGACAGTGTGCCAGATCAATATGCGGGCATACCACCCGAGACCGACGCCGGGCGGCGGATCGTACCGTGAAGCCCTCATTTCGCTAGGCGGAGACGGGTCTTCGCGGCATACTTTTCCGCGCCCTCTCTCAGAACAGGCCCAGTGCACCTTCCGGCGGTTCCAGCCCCAGGTGGCGCCAGGCACTGGCGGTGGCCACTCGCCCCCGACCGGTGCGCGCGATGAGACCGGCGCGGACGAGATAGGGTTCGCAGACCTCCTCGACGGTGCCGGGTTCCTCGCCGACGGCGATGGCCAGGGTGTTCACACCAACCGGCCCGCCACCATGACCGCGGATGAGAGCGGAGAGCACGGACCGGTCGAGCCGGTCAAGGCCGAGCTCATCGACGTCGAAAACCTCGAGCGCCCCCTGCGCGGCCTCAAGATCGATATGACCGTCTGCGTTGACCTCCGCGAAGTCCCGTACGCGTCGCAGCAGCCGGTTGGCGATACGCGGGGTACCCCGCGAGCGCGACGCAATCTCCACACCGGCATCCGGGTCCATGGTGACATCGAGGATCTTCGCCGCACGGGTGACCACCCGGGTGAGATCGGCGACGTCATAAAACTCCATCTGGGCAGTGAAACCGAAACGATCCCGCAGCGGTCCGGTGAGCATGCCGGAACGGGTCGTCGCGCCGACGAGTGTAAACGGCGGCAGCTCCAGGGGGATGGAGGTAGCACCCGGGCCCTTACCGACGATGACGTCGATCCGGAAATCCTCCATCGCCATGTACAGCATCTCTTCGGCGGGGCGGGCGATGCGGTGGATCTCATCGATGAACAACACGTCGCCCTCCATGAGGTTCGACAGCATTGCCGCGAGGTCACCGGCGCGTTCCAGTGCGGGGCCGGAGGTCATACGCAGATTGGTGTTGAGCTCCTGGGCGATGATCATCGCCATCGTCGTCTTCCCCAGCCCAGGCGGCCCGGAGAGCAACACATGGTCCGGGGTGACACCACGGTTCTTCGCGCCAGTGAGCACGAGGGACAGCTGGTCGCGGACCTTCTGCTGTCCGATGAATTCATCGAGACTCTTAGGGCGCAGGGTGGTTTCGGCCTCCTGCTCCCCCACCTTGAGCCGCATATCCACATCCCGGTCTTCCGGCAGTGCGAACTCCGTGCGCTCCATGTCACTCACAGCGACCAGCCTACTTTCGGCCCAGCTGGCTCAGTGCGGCGCGCAAGGCGGCACCGGTATCCAGCTCCGGAATATCGGCGAGCACACCCTCCACCACGGGCTGTGCGACCCGCTCGGTGAAACCGAGCCCGATGAGCGCCTCGGTGACCTGCAATGCCACCGATTCTGCCGCCGCGGGCAGCGGCACAGTATCCTCCACGGCCTGCGCCGGAGCGTAGGCTGCGACCTTGTCCTTGAGCTCCAGCACCAGTCGCTCGGCCATTCGCTTACCGACACCCGGGATACGCTGCAACGTCTTAGCATCCTCCCCCGAGATCGCCGCCGAGATCTCCCCGGCATCAAACACCGACAGGCAGGCCACCGCCAGGCGCGGGCCCAGACCGGTGACTGTCTGCAGCAGATGGAACATGCCACGGTCCTCATCAGTGGCGAAACCGTGGAGGATATGTGCGTCCTCCCGGACGGTGAGGCTGGTGAGCAGGAAGGCCTCCTCGCCCCGACGCAAAGTGGCCAGGGTGGCGGGGGTGGTTTCCACCCGGTAGCCGACTCCGGCGCACTCGATGACGGCATGGTCCAAACCGATGCCGATGACGATGCCACGAACCGATGCGATCACGGAGTACCTCCAGGTTTCAGTAGGGCGTTAGTGCGCGCCAGCAGCGGGGCACGCCAACAATGGCACACGGCCAGTGCCAGGGCGTCAGCCGCGTCAGCGGGTTGCGGCGCCTGGGACAGACCCAGAATGCGGGTGATCATCGCGGTCATCTGCTTCTTGTCCGCGCGGCCGTTGCCGGAGATCGCCTTCTTCACCTCGGACGGGGTGTACATATGCACCGGGATGCCCCGACGGGCCGCCGCCAGGACCAGCACCCCGGAGGCATGCGCGGTGTGGATGACCGTGGAGACATTACCGCGCTCAAACACCCGCTCGACGGCGACGACATCCGGGGAATAGTCATCCATCCACTCATCGACGGCCTGCGACAAGCGCAGCAACCGATCGGCCAGCTCCTCGCCCGCCGGGGTGCGCACAACTCCGACTGCTACAGGCAGGACCTCCCGCCCGCGACCGGCCTGAACGACAGAGAGACCACACCGGGTAAGACCCGGGTCGATCCCCATGACGCGCAGACCCGCAAGATTGACCACCGCCGCCACCCTTTCCGTGTGCGCCTGACACTCCCCCAAGTTATAGCACACACGTCCGAACTAGTCGTCGAGGGCGGCGATAACCTCGTCGGAGAGATCCATGTTGGTGTAGACGTCCTGCACATCATCGGAGTCCTCGAGGGCGTCGATGAGCTTGAACATCTTCTTCGCACCCTCCACATCCAGCGGCACCTGAACGGAGGCGCGGAAATCCTGCCCTGCCTCATCCACGGCGATGTCGGCGGCCTCCAGGGCTTCCTTCACAGCCGGCAGATCGGTCGGCGCGCACACGACCTCGAACTTCTCACCCAGATCGTTAACTTCTTCCGCACCGGCATCAAGCACAGCCATGAGCACGTCATCCTCGCCCAGCTCCCCCTTGTCCACCAGGACGATGCCCGTGCGTGTGAACAGGTAGGACACTGAACCCGACTCGCCGAGGTTGCCACCGTTCTTTGACATCGCGGTACGTACCTCAGTGGCCGCGCGGTTGCGGTTGTCGGTCAGACACTCGATGAGCACGGCGACACCATTAGGGCCATAGCCCTCGTAGGTGATGTTCTCCCAGTCGGAACCACCGGCTTCCTCGCCGGCGCCACGCTTGCGGGCACGCTCGATGTTGTCGTTCGGGACGGAGGCCTTCTTGGCCTTCTTGATCATGTCGTCCAGCGTCGGGTTACCGGCCGGATCGCCGCCGCCCATCCGCGCCGCAACTTCGATTGCCTTGATCGCCTTCGCCCACTCCTTGGAGCGCTTGGCGTCATTCGCGGCCTTTTTGTGCTTGGTGGTCGCCCACTTGGAATGGCCTGCCATCAAATCCCTCTCTCATCCGGGTGGGGACGGCTCGACCACGGGAACCTCACAAGCACCCGCGGGAACCAGCCTTCACCACTAGCAATAACTTGTCCGAGTATACGCGGATAGGCATCAACGCTCGGGAACCGACTGCGCGCCCTTGCGCAGCGTCCGCGTCAACCCCTCCTGCGTCACCATCGCCACCAGATTGCCCGCCCGATCGAAAATCCGGCCGTGCGTCAACGCCCGCCCCGCATGCGCCGAGGGCGAGACCTGGTCATAAAGCAACCACTCATCGGCCCGGAAAGGACGCAGGAACCACATCGCATGATCCAGGCTGGCCATCTGTACCTCGTGTCCGGGGTGTGGCACCAAGGAGGAGTGGAGCAACGTCATATCCGACATGTACGCCAGCGTGCAGATGTGGAAGGTCTGGTCATCCGGCAGAGGGCGGCGCGAACGAAACCACACCACCTGCTGGCTCGGGGTGTACTTGTTGTGCTCATATTGATCCGCTGGCACCACGTGAATGTCCCAGTCGCCCCACTCCTCCAGCAGCGCGCGCGAGGAGATCGGCAGGGTTGACTCCCCGTTGGCGATCTCCTCCGGCGTCGGCACGGTACGCATGAGGTCAGAGTGCTCCGGCCCCACATCCTCCCGGATATGAAAGCTGGCCTGCATCGAGAAGATCGTCTCCCCGTTCTGCACCGCCCGCACCTGCCGCGAGGAAAAGGAACGGCCGTCCCGGATCCGGTCAACCAGGAACACCGTCGGCAGCGCCGCCTTACCCGGCGCCACAAAGTAGCCGTGCAGGGAATGCACATCCTTGTCTCCGTCGACCGTCTCCGTCGCAGCCACCAGCGCCTGCGCAGCCACCTGGCCGCCGAAGGTGCGCAAAAGCTTCGACTCCACGGCGGGCCCGCGGTAGATATCGGTATCGATGCGTTCGAGTCCCAGGATGTCCTTGATGTCCATGTCCGGCTACTCTACCCGCCCAGAATCAACCACTCGGTTGACCGTCCGACCACTAAGATCCCGTGGAGAACCGGTAGGCTCAGGATCCATGAGCACGACGACCCGCCCCGCCACTGCCCAGGGGCTGAGCCCCGCCAAGTTCCACCGTTTCGCAGCTGCCCTGGAAATGTTTACCTGGGCCCTGTTGATTATTGGCATGATCCTCAAGTACTCCGGCACCACCGAAGCTCTCATGCCGATCGCCGGCGGTATTCACGGCTTTGGTTTCCTCACCTTCATCGCCATCACGATCCTGCTGTGGGTGAACAACCGCTGGACCTTTGCGCAGGGCATCGTCGGCATGGGCGTATCGATCATTCCTTTCGCCGCGTGGCCCTTCACCATGTGGGCTGATCGCAAGGGACTGCTCGCCGGTGACTGGCGTTTCCGCACCGAGTCCGGCGAGGAGCCTGCTTCCCTGCCGGAGAAGGTGCTGGCTCAGTTCGTGCGCCACCCGGGCCGCTCGATTGCTGTCCTGCTGGCCGTCATCGCGGTGATCTTCACCATCCTCGTCATGATGGGCCCGCCCTATGACCCGGATGCCATCGCCGGTTCCGTCAGCTAGATAGACAGCGCAGGGCCCCGACCAGTGAAGTCATGGTCGGGGCCCGTGGCGTTGGTCGAGGTGTCACAACGGTTCTTGAAGATTGTGTGAGCCCCTTTTTCACCTGGGGATTCGTGGAGCCGCTGAGAACTTCAAGAACGGTTGTGACTGGCGTCTTACCAGCCGCGCTCGGAAAGGCGGTGGGAGACCGGCAGATCGTCGACGTTGATGCCCACCATCGCCTCGCCGAGGCCCCGGGAGACCTCCGCCACCACGGAGGCATCCTGGTAGTTCTCGGTGGCGCGGACAATGGCCTTGGCGCGCTGCTCCGGGTTCCCGGACTTGAAGATCCCGGAGCCGACGAAGACACCATCGGCGCCGAGCTGCATCATCATGGCGGCATCGGCCGGGGTGGCGATGCCGCCGGCGGTCAGCAGCGGGACGGGGAGCCGGCCCTCGCGGGCAACCTCCACCACGAGCTCATAAGGAGCCTGCAGTTCCTTGGCAGCGACGTAGAGCTCGTCTGCAGCCAGGGAGGTCAGGCGGTTGATCTCAGCCCGGATGGTGCGCATGTGGGTGACGGCGTTGGAGACATCACCGGTGCCAGCCTCCCCCTTGGAGCGGATCATGGCGGCACCCTCGTTGATGCGGCGCAGGGCCTCGCCGAGGTTGGTGGCACCACAGACGAAAGGGGTCTCGAAGGCGAACTTGTCGATGTGGTTGGCGTAGTCGGCGGGGGTGAGCACCTCGGATTCGTCGATGAAGTCGACGCCGAGGAATTGCAACACCTGGGCCTCGACGAAGTGGCCGATGCGGGCCTTGGCCATGACGGGGATATCCACGGCGGCGATGATGCCGTCGATCATGTCCGGGTCGGACATGCGGGACACGCCGCCCTGGGCGCGGATATCGGCGGGGACGCGCTCCAGTGCCATGACGGCGACAGCGCCGGCCTCCTGTGCGATGACCGCCTGCTCGGGGGTGACGACATCCATGATGACGCCGCCCTTGAACTGCTCCGCCACGCCACGCTTGGCCCGACCAGTGATGTTGCTGCTCACGTAAGTACTCCTGTCAGTGAATAAAAAGTGTTGCCTCCGGAACATTAGGCTGTGCGATGTGACGCGGGCCAATTGCCCGGGCATTTCATTCGCACGGGGCTACGATGTGTCGGTGCGCTTGCTGCTTTCTTCCCCCGCTGTGTGGCTCGGCTGGGTACTCTCCCGCCTGGTCCTGGCCCGATTGCTCATCGGTTCGCCGATGCCTTTCGGCGACGTTCACTATTATCACGTGGGCTTATGGGGTACTGATCCGACGGCGATGTTGGAGTACCCGGACGCAGGTGTGTGGCCGGTGCGGCTTCTGGGGTGGATCACCACGCCGGATATCACGGCGTTTCTGGCGGGCTTCGTGGTCATGTGCGTCCTCATCGACGCAGCCTTCCTCGCCCTGGTGCTGAGATTCGGTGGGCAGCGCCGCTTCGTGGCCGGTTGGTTCTGGGTGTTTTTCGGGGTGGCAACGGGCCATGTCCTGTGGCTGCGCCTGGATCTGTTCCCGGGAATCCTCGTCGCGGCGGCCGCGGCACTTCTGCTGCGCCACCCGGCCCTCGCTTCCGCGGTGCTGGCGGGCGCCGCCGCGGTGAAACTCTGGCCTGCTGTGCTGGCGGCCGGCCTGGTCGGTGGGATGCGTCGGGTAGGTACGTGGCTCCGGGTGGGGTCCTTCTTCGCAGCGCTGGCGGTACTGGCCGGAATCACGGGGCTGACCTCCGGCCTGGACCGCCTCCTCAGCCCCCTGAGCTACCAGGGAGATCGTGGCATCCAAATCGAGTCGCTCGCGGCTACCCCTTTCCTCATCGCGGCGCACGAGAATCCGGGGGGCTACTGGATGGGTTTTGCGGAATCGAGAAGCTTCGAGATCGCCGGACCAGGCACCGCCACCGCCGTCCAGGTGGCCGACTTTGCGATGATCGCTGTTCTCGTTGCGGCCTTCGGCTGGGCACTCTGGCAGCTGTTCGCCGACCGCTGGCACCCCCTCCCGGCGGTGGCGTTCATGCTCACTATGGTGCTGTTGCTCATCGTGAGCAACAAGGTCTTTTCCCCGCAGTACATCGTGTGGATCGGCCCACTGCTCGCGGTGTGTCTGACGCTCACCCGCTCGCGCCTGGTGAGCGCCATGGCCATCCTCACGGTCTTCGCCGCCGCACTAGGGCTATATGTCTTCCCCTACAACTATGACCCGCTGTGGCAGGACCCGGTCAATGCCACCACGGTCATCGCCGCGCTGGCTCTGCGCAACGCGCTCATCGTGGTGTTGACAGGGCTGTCGGTGGCGTGGCTGCTGCAGGAGACGCGGCGCACGAGCCATCCGCGCAGCCGTCGAGCTTCGTCTTCCACTTCCAGCCCACTGACGCCGTGAGAGCTACCAGGGAAATCACCGCCAGGTAGGGCTGCGCCGGGGCCCACAGCCCCATCGCCCCGGACGTGCCCAAGACCAGCAGGATCAGCTTATTGCAGACTGGGCACGCTACCGCAAACCACACTGCGAACACGCTCACTGACATCACCCAGCTGCGCTCCGGTTTATCTGTGACCACCGGTTCCACCGGCTGACCGATGGAGAACCACGCGCCGGTGAGCAAGGCCGTCGCGCCGAGCACCGGGTACTCCCACCAGCGCACCGGCACTTCCCGGCCGAAGAGTGGGTTCGGGATGATGTCAGACGGGATACCGATGAGCAGCACCGTCCCCAGGGCCGCGAGCAACCCAGGAAGCAGAAGGATACGACGTCCGCGCCAGGTGATCATGCCGACCATTATGGCCGGTGTTCGTAGAACACAGGCAACGGGGCAGTCCCGCCCAGGTGAAACGCGCGGACCAAGGGGCGCAGGCGCAGCGCCCGGGTATCGGCAACCGCGTCGTTGTAAAAGCGGTGGGCCAACCGGACGCGTACCTCGGCGTCAATGAGCTGCGACGGCTTCTCCACGCCTCGCAGGCTCTCCGCGAGAGCCAACTCAGCGGCGCTGCGCGCGGCTAGGTCCCCGCGGACCAGGGGTGTGTTCTCGGCCGACTCGGCCAGAGCCCGCGCCTCGGGCACCAGCGCGGCGACCACCGCGGCCTGCCGGTCCAGCGCAGCCTGCAGGGCGGCCAGCGCAGCGTCAGTGCGAATGTGCAGGCGGTTGAGCCTTTGGGCAGTAAAATACGCCCACGCCACCACGGCGGTGAGCAGCACAGCCAGCAGAGTCCAGAAGATCATCGGCCAACCCCCACGGTCGTACCGTCCACCACCGTCTCATAGACGGTCTCCACATCGGCGGCCACCGTGTCCCAATCAAAGCGCCGGGCACGCCGCTCCCCCGCGGTGATGAGGCGGGAGCGGAGGGAAGGGTCGTCGATAAGCAAGCGTAGCCGGTCTGCCAGATCGGATGCGGAGCCGGTCCGGAACAATAGCGCGGCGTCGTCGGCGACGGTGGCGAAGGCCTCTAAGTCGCTGGCCACGACCGCGCAACCCGCGGCCATGGCCTCGACGAGGACGATGCCGAAGCTTTCGCCGCCGGTGTTGGGGGCGACGTAGATGTCGGCCCGGCCGAGGATCTTTGCCTTCACCTCATCGCTGACCCGGCCGACGAAATCCACGCCCGGCACCTCACGTTCGCGGCCCCCGCCGATGACGGTGACGCGCACCTCACGGTCAAGCAGGTCCAGGGCGCGGAGGAGGATGTCCAGGCCCTTGCGGGGCTCGTCGAGACGCCCCAGAAACACGACCTCCGGGATATCCCCCGGGGCGCGGCGCGCGGCGGCATAGCGGGACGTGTCCACCCCGTTGGGGATGAGCACCGGATCCCCGCCGAGCTGCTCCACCTGCCACCGCCGGGCCATCTCGGACACGGCGATGCCGCCGCGGATCTTCTCCAGGGCCGGGCGCAGGAGGGGCCGGGCTAATTGGAGCATGACGGAACCCGAACTGGAAGCGTGATAAGTCGCCACGATGGGGCCGGTCGCCATCCACAGCGCGGCCATGGAGTAGCTGGGCGAGTTGGGCTCGTGGATATGCAGCACATCGAAACGCCCCCGGCTGATGAAGTCACGCACCTTGGTACGCACGCCCGGGCCGAAGCTCAGCCGCGCGACGGAACCGTTGTAGCGGATGGGTACGCTGCGCCCGCCACGGGTGACAAACTCAGGCAGCTTGGTGTCCGGCGACGCCGGGCCAAGCACCTCGACGTGGTGCCCGCGGGCTCGCAGAACTTCGGATATATCAAGGATGTGGGCTTGAACTCCGCCGGGCTCGTCGAAGGAATACGGGCAGATGACGCCAATCCTCATGGGCGCCGCCGATCGGCCGGCCACTGCGGCTGCAGCATGTGCCAATCCTGCGGGTGGCGGGCGATATTCGCGGCGAAACCATCGGCGATGCGCTGGGTGGTGGCCTCCACGCTGTCCACCACCAGCGGCGCGGAGACACTCAGCCCCCACGCGTCATCGTCGAACCACGAGTGCACGACGTGCAACGCCGCACCGGTGTCCAGGGCCAACTGCGCCGGCCCCCGCGGGAAAGTCGTCTCCTCACCGAAGAAGTCGACCGCCACGCCCGTGCCGCGCATATCGCGCTCCCCCATCAGTGCCACAACGCCACCTCCGGCGAGCACCTCGCTCAGCCGCCCATAAGGAGGATTCCCGCCGGTCAGGGGCAGCACCTCGAAGCCGAGGGATTCGCGGAAATCCACGAAGGCCCGGAACAGTACCTCCGGTTTTAGCCTTTCGGCGACGGTGGTGAAAGTGCCGCGGGTACGGGTCAGATACAACCCCGCCATGTCCCAGTTGCCGGAGTGCGGGAGTGTGAGGATCACGCCTTTCCCCGCCGCCCGGGAGGCGTCGAGGTGGCTGAGGCCGGTGACGTGGGCGTCGAGAAGCGGGACATCCACCAGGGCAGGCAGCCGAAAAGCCTCCCGCCAGTAGCGGGCATAGGAACGCATCGAGGCGCGCACCAGCTCGCGCGTGACATTCTCCGCGCCGACAACACGCGTTAAGTTGCGGCGCAACATTTCCATGCCGCGGCCGCCATCGCAGGCGTAGTCGGCCGCCGCGTTAAAGAGCTGCTCGGCAACCTTCTCCGGCAGATACCGCACCACCTTCCACCCGGCCAGGTAACCCACGGCCACGGGATCGATGCTCATCGCGGTTCAACCCCCGCCGGCGGCGCGATATGTTCCAGGGCCTGCGGGTTGCGGGAGGCGGTGTACAGGCGCTGGATGACTGTCCACACGGAACCGGCGGCCAGGACCCAGATCGCCACGTCGATGGCATAAGGCACGCCCAGGCCCTGCAGCCCCACGCCCACCAGGCCGAGGATGAGGCGCTCGGGGCGTTCGATGAGGCCGCCGAGGATGGTGAAACCACTCGCCTCACCGCGTGCCTTGACATAGGAGATGACCTGGGAGGAGACCAGAACCACCAGGGAGGCCACGACCAGCGCCGGGTGGGCGTCATAGGAGAAGATGAGCCACCAGGTGATCGCGGCGAAGAGTGCACCGTCGGTGATGCGGTCACACGTGGCATCCAGGGTGGCGCCGAAACGGGTACCGCCGCCGCGCAGCCGCGCCATGGTGCCGTCGACGAGATCGAAGGCGGCGAACAGCCCCGAGGCCACCGCCGCGGTGAACAGGTAACCCTGCGGGATGAGCACCACCGCGATCGCGCATGTGATGACAGCCCCGATGACGGTCACCGCGTTCGGACTCAGGCCCAGGCGCAGCAAACCCCGCGCCACCGGCTCGACGACCACCGACGCGGGACGACGTCCCCGGGTGCTAAGCACTCTCGACCTCCTGCCACGCTTCGGCGAGCAGCGCGCGGGTATCCCGTAGCAACTGCGGGAGTACCTTGGTGCCGTCGAGGATCGTCATGAAGTTCGCGTCCCCCGCCCAGCGCGGGACAATGTGCATGTGGATGTGGTTGCCCACCGACCCACCCGAGGCCTTACCCAGGTTGAAGCCGACGTTGATGCCCTCCGGGTTGGACAACTTCTTCAACACCTTCACCGCGGTGGTGACAAAGCTCATGAGCTCGCTCATCTCCGCAGGGGTGAGATCCTCCAGGTCGGCGGTCTGGCGGTACGGGATGACCATCATGTGGCCGGCGTTGTACGGGTACAGGTTGAGGATCGTGTACACCAGCTCGCCGCGGGCGACGATGAGCGCCTCCTCATCCGAGAGCTTCGGTGCCTCGACGAAAGGGTCGGCGGGCTTGTCGGAGGTGGCCGGACGGTTTGTGATGTAGCCCATCCGGTAGGGAGCCCACAGGCGGGTGAGGGAGTCCTCCTCCCCCACCCCTGTGTCAGTCCAGGTCCCGGGGTTATCCGCGGCGGGCTGCAAGGGCTTCCTCGCTCGGCTGCTCATTGATGCGGTCGGTGACCCAGGCGTCGATAAGCTCGATCGCCTCGGCGACCGGGACACCGTTGATCTGCGTGCCGTCAAGGAAACGGAAGCTCACAGCGTCGGCCTCGACATCGCGGGCACCTGCCAGCAGCATGAACGGGATCTTGCCGGTGGTGTGGTTGCGGATCTTCTTCTGCATGCGATCATCCGAGGTGTCCACCTCCGCGCGGATGCCGCGGCGACGCAGCTGCGCGGTGATGGCCTCCAGGTGCGGCGCGAAATCATCGGCGACGGGAATGCCCATGACCTGGTGCGGGGCCAGCCACACCGGGAACGCACCGGCGTAGTGCTCCAGCAGCACGCCGAAGAAACGCTCGATGGAGCCGAACAGCGCGCGGTGGATCATGATTGGGCGCTTCTTGGTGCCGTCGGAGGCGGTGTACTCGAGGTCGAATCGCTCCGGCAGGTTAAAGTCCAGCTGCACGGTCGACATCTGCCAGGTGCGGCCGATGGCGTCACGCGCCTGGACCGAGATCTTCGGACCGTAGAATGCCGCGCCCTCGGGATCCGGGACGAGCGAGAGGCCGGACTTGTCGGCGACGCGCGCCAGGATTTCGGTGGAACGCTCCCAGATCTCATCCGAACCGACGGACTTCTCCGGATCCCGGGTGGACAGCTCGAGGTAGAAATCATCCAGGCCATAGTCCTGCAGCAGGGAAATGATGAAGTCGAGGACCGTGGTCAGCTCCGCCTCGAGCTGGTCTTCGGTGCAGTAAATGTGCGCGTCGTCCTGCGTAAAGCCGCGGGCACGGGTCAGGCCGTGGATGACACCGGACTTCTCGTAGCGGTAGACCGTACCGAACTCGAAAAGTCGCAGCGGCAGCTCACGGTAGGAACGACCCCGCGAGGCGAAGATGAGGTTGTGCATCGGGCAGTTCATCGGCTTGGCGTAGTAATCCTGCGCCGGCTTGGTGACATTACCCTCCTCATCCTTTTCGCCGTCCAGCTGCATCGGGGGGAACATGCCGTCGGCGTAGAAATCCAAGTGGCCGGACTTCTGGAACAGGTCACCCTTGGTGATGTGCGGGGTGTTGACGAAGGAGTAGCCCCCCTGGATATGGCGGCGTCGGGAATGCTCCTCCATCTCCAGGCGGATGATGCCGCCGTTAGGGTGGAACACTGGGAAACCGGAGCCGATCTCATCGGGGAAGGAGAACAGGTCCAGTTCAGAACCCAGGCGACGGTGGTCACGCTTCTCCGCCTCGGCGAGCATGTGCTCGTAGGCCTCGAGGGATTCCTTGTCCTCCCAGGCGGTTCCGTAGATGCGCTGCAGGCCGGCGTTGGCCTGGTCGCCGCGCCAATAGGCGGCGGAGGAGCGGGTCAGCGAAAACGCCGGGATGTAGCGGGTGGTGGGCACGTGCGGGCCGCGGCACATGTCCGACCACTCGACCTCGCCGGTGCGCGGATTGATGTTGTCGTAGGCGGTCAGCGCGCCGGCGCCGATCTCCGTGGCTTCATCGGAATCCGGGTCGATGTTGCCCTTGTCGGCGACCAGTTCCAGCTTGAAGGGCTCGTTAGCCAGCTCCTCGGCGGCGGCCTCGGTGGAGTCGTAGGTGCGGCGCTCGAACTTCTGACCCGACTTGATGATCTTCTTCATCCGCTTCTCAATGGCCTTGAGGTCCTCCGGGGTGAAGGGCTCAGCGACCTGGAAGTCGTAGTAGAAGCCGTTGTCGATGGCCGGGCCGATGCCCAGCTTCGTGCCCGGGAACTCGGCCTGCACGGCCTGTGCCAGAACGTGCGCGCAAGAGTGGCGGATGACGGAGCGACCCTCTTCGGAGCTGGCCGGGATGGGCGTGAACTCGGCGTCGGTGTCCGGGGTGTGGGAAAGGTCGCGGAGGTTGCCTTCCGCGTCCTTGACGACGACGATCGCTTCCGGGCCCTTGTTCGGCAGCTCCAGCTCCCGCATCGCAGTACCGACGGGGGTTCCGGCCGGGACCTTAAAGGACGGGAAGACGGGTGCGGTGGTGTTCACCATGGGTGTGTTGCGCTCCTTAACTTGCGCTCACGCAGACGGCGACATACCTGGCCGCTGCCTGCTTCAACGTGTCGGCCGCGGCTGTGCTCACCCCGTCAGGGAGAAAGCGCAGACGCTTCGCGCAACATACTACCCCGCCGGGGTGGCGGGTTAGGCCTCGAGGAGGCGCTGCCCCCAGTAGGCGTCGCCGTCGGAACCGTCGGCGCTTAAGCCCGGCGGCATCCAGTAGACGCCGGAGCCGATGTGGGTGATCCACTCGTTGAGGCGGTCGGCCTCGTCGAGACGCTTCTGGATGGGGTGGTACTGCTTGAGCGGGTCCTTCTGGTAGCAGATGAACACCAGGCCGGAGTTGGACAGCTGCTCGCTGCCTGGCTCGGGGGCGATGTCGTAGTTGTAGGGGCGGCGCAGCAGCCGCTGTTCCGGGTGCCCCTCGGCGGGCTTGGCGCGGAACATGTGGCTCTGGCGGTCGATGACGGGCAGGCCGAACTTGTCGGTGGCCTCGAAATCGGGTTCGTCGAACTCGTCTTCACCGGTCAGGGGTGCGCCGTTAGCGAGGGTGCGGCCCAGTGATTCCTCGCGGGAGGGCCGGTCCAGCATTTCCCAGGTGTCCATGTTCATGTTGATGCGGCGCACGACCATGGTCGTCGAGCCCTGCATCCAGGCGGGGGCGTCGTCACCGATCCACACCTGCTCGTCGAAGTCCTCGTCCTCGCGGGGGTTGACGGTTCCGTCGACCTGGCCGAAGAGGTTACGCGGGGTCTCGCCCGGGGTATGGGCGCCGTCGGCACGCAAGAATCCCTGCTGCATCCAGTGGACACGCGCGTAGTCCATGCCCGATCGCACGAGGTGGCGCGTGGCGTGGGAGAGCATGGTGGGGTCATCGGAGCAGACCTGGATCACCAGGTCGGTCTGCCCCCACCTGTCTTCGAGTTCGTCAAGATTGTAGCCAGGCAGCGGGGCCAGCCATTCCGGCCGCTTATCGACGCCACCGATCACCTCAAACACCCGCGGCCCAAATCCGCAGGTGATGGTGAGGTTCGCGGGGGCGACCACGAGCTCCGGTTCCAGGCTGCCCAGGGGTGTCTCACCGGTACACAGGCGGCGCGAGTCCTCCGACCAGGAGGTCATGAGACGCTGCACCGCCCCCCGGTCAACCCCGTCGACGAAGTTGAAGCCGATGAGGTTGAGGTTGGCCTGCGCAGGTGTGGCGATACCCGCCTGATGGACCCCGTCGAAGGGCACGATGGCGTCGTACAGCCGAGGGGTGTCCCCCACCGGGTCCGAAGCCTCCTGCTGTGCCATGGGGTTTCCGTCCTGATCGGAGCACGCCACGAGGGCGGCGCCACCGGCGGTCACCGTGAGTCCGGTGAGAAATCCACGACGAGTCAACGAGGACATGGGGGTTACGTCACTTCCTAACTATGGGGGGTGTTTCTTAGTGGGACATCTCCGAGGACTCCTCATCCTCGGTCTGGCCCATCTGGTGGCCCTGGAGGGAGCCGTCGGCGCCGTAGCTTTCCTCACCGGAGGCGATGGTGCGGACCGGCAGGTCAGCGATCTCCTGGGTGGAGCCGTCACCGAACTCGACGGTGATGGTGATGGTGTCACCGGCCTCGATCGGCTCGGTGTAATCCATGAGCATCATGTGGTCACCGCCCGGCTTGAGCTCGTGCTCGCCGCCGGCGGGGATGACGAAGCCGCCGGGCTTCATCTGCATGACACCGTCGACGACCTCATGGAGCTCATAGGTCGGGACATCCAGGTTGGACGTGAAGCCAACGATGTTGATGTCACGGTCGCTGTTGTTGGCGAAAATACCGAAGATGCCGGTCATCTCCTTCTCGGCGGGCTTGGCCTTGACGAAGCCCTCGGTGAAGGTGACCCACTCGGCGTCTTCACCTTCGACATCAGCGGAGTCGGTGGCGGTTTCCGCAGCGGCGGAGGTCTCAGTGGCAGGGGCGCTGCCGGTGGTGGTGGCGTCGTCCACTGCGTCGGAGCAGCCGACCAGGGCGAGTGCAGAGACAGCGAGAACAGACAGTGCGATACGGCCTCGGGTGAACATTTCTACTCCTGTGTGTGGTTTCTTCCCCGGGCGATCATCATGACGATGACGCCGAGGATGGCAAGTATGCCCACTCCCGCCAGAACCCACGTGAGGGCTCCGGGCAGCGCCTCCGAGGTGCTTTCCGACGCCGCGTTATCTTCCACGTCCGGGGTGGTTTCGGAAGGGGTCGTTTCCTCCCGCTCGCCGGCCACCGTGAAGGTGGTCATGCCGCGGGTGGAGTGGCCATCTGAGGACGTGATCTGGAAGCCGATGCGGTAGTCGCCGGCTCCCGGGTCCACGTCCGCGGGGACCTCGATGCTCACCATGCGACCGTCGATGGTCGGTGGGCCGGAGAAGAGGATCTCCCCGGATTCGATGTCCGAGATGGCGAAGGTGTTGAAGTCCTCTTTGACGAAACCGGAGAACTCCAGCTCGATGACGTCGGGGAACTCCTGGACAATCTCCTCATTAGCCGGGTTCCCGCCGATAACCACGTCATGGACGAGGGCGACCGGAGCCGTCAGAACCATCGCGCCAGCCGTGAGGGCGGCGGCGCTGAAGTTCCGGAGTGTCCGGCGCTGGGGCGGCAATGTCACGGGGAGATTCACCTTCGTTTCTTCCTGGGGGTTTGTCAGGGGCATACGATACCCGCACCGTGCGGGCATCAATAGAGCTGTCGCTGTGTCGGCGAACATAGTTCCCGGGTGTGGTGGCTGCTCCCGCATTTTGATTCATTTCCACAGAACGCTGTTGCATCACCCAGCACCCAGGCCAGCGGCTTCATTCCCTACCAGCCAGAACTGTGATCCGGAACACTTCGTACCATCTTCCGGTGGATACCTATACCCTACGCGGGTATGACTTGGGCCCCAACCATCCGACGTACGCCAGCCCTTGACGCACGTGCATAAGGGCCATACTTATGCATGGCCGATATGCACCAACGCAGTAAAACCGGGCAGCGAGCATGCGAAAGCCCCGGCCGACACTTCGTCGACCGGGGCTTAAGATGTGGTGGTCCTAGCTGGGTTCGAACCAGCGACCTTTCCGGTGTGAACGGAACGCTCTTCCACTGAGCCATAGGACCTTATGCGTTTAGAAACCTTACACACACGCCCCGCACAGCACCTAATCCGCAGGTCACGGCCAACTCAGTCGCCCCGCAACCACCCAAATGACAACGACGTAATTCCCCCACCTCCCGGCGCCCGGCATTTCTGCCCTCACCTGGCGATTTGTGTATTGAACGTCGTTGAGGATAAAGTTTTGACTCGCACCACGGCGAACGCCACGGTGCATGCGGATGTAGCGCAGTTGGTAGCGCATCACCTTGCCAAGGTGAGGGTCGCGAGTTCGAGTCTCGTCATCCGCTCTCATTTCACCGGGCCAATCGGTATGAAATGAACCCGCGCGATTAGCTCAGCGGGAGAGCGCTTCCCTGACACGGAAGAGGTCACTGGTTCAATCCCAGTATCGCGCACAGAGACCCACAAGGTCTCGTTTGCGGATGTAGCGCAGTTGGTAGCGCATCACCTTGCCAAGGTGAGGGTCGCGAGTTCGAGTCTCGTCATCCGCTCTGGTACCTTGCTCACCAAGGTGCCTACGAGGCGGTAACGCCACGGTGGAATGGCCGAGTGGTGAGGCAACGGTCTGCAAAACCGTGCACACGGGTTCGATTCCCGTTTCCACCTC
>NZ_JAUNUG010000038.1 GCF_030538285.1 Corynebacterium sp. | reverse complement strand
ACCACTGGCATTTCCCCAGAACAGCACTGTCAACTAAGTCCTGCACCCAGACACTGTCGGGGACACTTTTTTGATTCAACACCACTGGTTGGCGGGCACCGCCTGCGAGGTAGATCGCCGTGCAGCACTGACTTTTTCAGGCCCATTTTCGGGTACTCCTGCACGGCGATCTACGCCACTCACAACAAAGGAGCCCTCATCTTGTTCTCAATCATCATGGGCGCCACCCTCGGCCTGGCTGGCCTGTTCCTGCTGTGGTTCGGGTGGAAAGGCAGCACGGGGGATCTCCCGATGAGAGGATGGACGGGTCTGCGCACTGCGAAGACGATGGCGTCTGGATCGTCGGTCACCGCGCCGGCGCCCCGTTCCTCATCGCCGGCGGCGTGATTGCGCTAGGCTGCGGTATCGCATGCTTCTTCCTTGATGATGACGGCATCGCAGTGGTATCGATCGTTTCCACGCTGGGCATGGTGGTGCCGGTGTTGCTGGCAACGCAGAAGGCGCATGCGGCGATTGACGCGCAGCGCCCCTAATTTCTCTACGCTGTAAGTCATGACAAACAACATCAACGATCTTCTGTCCAAGCTGCCCATCGATTCCATTGCCGCCCGCCTGGGCGAGGACCCCGAGAAGGTCCGCCAGGCGTCGGAGCAGATTCTGCCGACGCTGCTGGCTGGCATGGGTGCTAACGCGAAGGATCCGGCGGGCCGCGATTCCCTGGCCAGCGCGCTGGATTCCCACAACCCGAACCTCGTCGAGGGCGAGGTCAATGTCGATGACATTGATACCCAGGATGGCGCGAAGATCGCTCATCATGTGTTCGGTCAGCAGGAGGATCAGGTGGCGCATCAGCTCGGTGGCCTGGTCGGTGGTACCAGCCTCATCCGTTCGCTGCTGCCGATTCTGGCGCCGATCGCGATGTCCTGGTTGGCGGGTCGTATGCAGCAGGGCGGCGGTACCGCGCAGGCGCAGGATAAGGGCGGTCTACTGGAGTCGATCCTGGGCCAGGTGCTCGGTGGCGGGCAGGCGGAGGGCGGCATGGGTGGTGTGCTCGGTGAGATTTTGGGCGGGCTGCTGGGTGGCGGGCGTCGATAAGCGCGGTATGGTGAGGTATCACCAACCCTCTACTTGAAAGGCCGCGCAATGCTGTTTCTGGCACGCATGGATGTCACGTTTCCCGAGTCTTTGACCCCTGAGCAGGTCGCCGATTTCCAGGTCCGTGAGAAGGAATACTCCGGGAACCTGCAGTCTGAGGGCATTATGAAGGGGATTTGGCGGGTGGTCGGTGAGTACGCGAACTACTCCATCTATGATGTCCGCGATAACGATCACCTCCACGAGGTTCTCAGCGGTTTTCCGATGTACAAGTACATGAACATCAAGGTCACTCCGCTGGCGCAGCACCCGAACGCCACGCGCGACTTCTTCTAGTCCGCCGCTTATCGACGACACCGCCCGTCCCCCACGTTAGTGGGTGACGGGCGGTGTTGTGTGCAAGGCCTTAGTCCTGGGGCATGATGAACCAGGCGATGATGTAGGCCAGCAGCGGGGTGCCGGAGCCGATCAGTGAGACCGCGACGAAGATGAGGCGGACAAAGGTCGAGTTCCAGCCGTAGGTTTCGGCGATGCCGCCGAGCACGCCGGCGACGTACTTGTCGGTGAGCGAGCGGGTGAGGCGGCGCTGGTGCATGGGGGCGTTGTCATTCATGGCGGGGCTCCTAACGGGAGAGGTGGTGTTTTTCGCTGTCACCTCTATTGTGGCTGCCCGGACCCCCGGAATGCATCGGGTATGGCCCCGATTAAACCCTGAGATCAGCAGTCGGTGTCGTCGACATCCGGGGAGCCGCAGTATTCGGGGTGCCCGGGGACGTTAGTGACGGCGATGACCTGTTCCATGAATGCTTGGAGGTGGGTGTGCTGCTCAGCCGTCATGTGGTCGAAGACGACGCGGCGCACGCTTTCGACGTGGTCGGGAGCGGCGGAGCGGAGGCGGCGGAGGCCTTCGTCGGTAAGCGTGACGATGACACCGCGCGCATCGCCCTCACTCTTGCGCTTGGTGACCAGCCCGCGGCGTTCCATGCGGGTGATCTGGTGGGAGGTACGCGAGCGGTCCCAGTCGAGGCTGCCGCACAGGGCGCGCAGGCGCAGGGCCTGGTCCTCGGCCTCGGAGAGGGTGACCAGCACCGCAAATTCCGAGCTGGAAAGATCGCTGCCGGCCTGGAGGGTGTCGTCCATGACTCGGTCGATCTTGCGCATTCCGGCGAGAATGAGTCGCCACAGCGCCTGTTCTTCGTCGTTGAGCCAGCGTGCCTCGGTTGCCATGGTCTTGACTATAGCGCTCCGGTGCACCATCCCAGAAATCCATGACCTGCTCTTTTCGTGTCCACACAACCTGATGTTGACAAGTCATCATCTTGTGTTAAAGTATCTCCCGTACCGCACACCAAGATTAAGGGAGTAATACAATGACCAACCTCAACGGAACCTGGGTTCTGGACACCGCTCACACCACCGTCTCCTTCGTGGCCCGCCACGCCATGGTGACCAAGGTCCGCGGCACCTTCGATGAGTTCGAGGGCTCTGTCGTCGTCGACCAGGAGAACCCGGCCGCCTCCGTCGCCAAGGCCGTCATCAAGACCGCCTCCGTGAACACCCAGAACGCCGACCGTGACGGCCACGTCCGCGGCGCGGACTTCTTCGACGTCGAGCAGTTCCCGGAGATGACCTTCGAGTCCACCTCCTTCGACATCCAGGGCACCTCCGGCACCGTCACCGGTGACCTCACCCTCAAGGGCATCACCAAGCCGGTCACCCTCGACGTCGAGGTCTTCGGCGTGGAGGAGGACCCCTTCGGTAACACCCGCGTCGGCTTCGAGGCCTCCACCAAGATCAACCGCAAGGACTTCGGCGTCGACTTCCAGGCCCCGCTGGGCTCCGGCGGCGTGCTCGTCTCCGAGCAGATCACCATCGAGATCGACGGCTCCGGCATCAAGCAGTAGTCACCGAATGACAAAGGCCCCCTCGGGGGCCTTTTCTCATTTCACTTCACACTTTTGCTTGTCGACGCCCGCCTTCTCCGTCACCGGCTGTGCCTTCACAGGGCGCGGATCCATGAGCCAGGCGATGAGGCAGCCGAAGACCAGGCCCCAAAACGGGGCGGTCATGCCGAAGATCGTCAGCTCGGAGACGGTGACGATGAAGCAGACGAGGGCGCCCGTGGAGAAGCTCCCAGAGAAACCGGCGACGAAGGCGTTCTTCAGCGGGGTCAGCATGGCGATGCCGGCCAGCGCAGCGATGAAGGAGACCGGCATAGCGAGCATGAAGCCGACGAAGGCCGGGGCGAAAAGACCCACAGCGATCGCCCCCAGCGCAGTGACCATGGCGGCCGCGTAGTGGCGGTGCTTGTTCGGGCCGGACACGATGAGCGCGTTGGTGGGGCCAGTCAAGCACGTGGTGACATTGCCGATGAATGCCATCGGAATAGAGACCAGTCCGCTGGCAGCAGCCGCGAGGTTGACGCCCGGCTTGTGGCCGGCGGCGGTGAGCACCGCGATGCCCTGCCCGTTCTGCACGATGACCACCGTGACGGCCAGCGGGATGACCAGCTCGATCATGGCGGCGAGCGAAAACTCGGGGGTGGTGATGACCGGGGTGGTGATGATGCCGTCGTCGAGAATGCCCGATCCCAGGCGCCCGGAGACGATGGCGATGACGGTGCCCACCAGGGCGGCAACGGCCACCGGCGGGGCGACTGCCGCCACCCGCGGCACGATGCTCAGGCCCACGAAGATGAGGATCATCGGGATGGCCAACCACGGATCACCCGTAGCGGCATCGACCAGTTCCAGACCGAAGCGCAGGAAGATGCCGGCCACCATGGCCATGACGATGGTCGGCGGCAGCAGCGCCATGATCCGCCCGATGAGCCCCGACCAGCCGAGCAGGAAGACAAGGACAGCGGTGGCCAGGTACGCGCCGATCACCTCCCCGAAGGACAGGTGGGTGAGGGCGTCACCGGCGATGACGGTGCCGGGGATCGTCCAGAAGTAGGCCTGGGGTGAGCGGTAAAGCCAGGTGAGGAACAGGGTGAGCAGGCCGTTGCCCAGGAAGGCGCCGAAGATCCACGAGGAGGTCTCATCGGGGCTGAGGTTGCCGGCCGCGGCGGCGGCGAGGATGACGGCGATCGGGCCGGAGGCGGAGAAGATGAGGGCGACGAGCCCGTTGCCCACTTCCTGGGGGCCGGCGTCGCGGAGAATCTCCCGGAGGGAGGGGCGGGGAAGATGCGGCCTCTCGATGGCCAACAACGGCGAGAACGCCATATCGGAGCTCCTGAATCGTATGACGAGTTGTGGGAGAGAGTGTGGCACAAGGCACAGGGTGGCGCACCTGCCCTACCCCCTCACATATGGACAAATCGGCGCACAGAACCCCTGCGGCACGCATCGGGGCAGTTCAGGACCCCTCAGCCATGTTCGCGGTGCGCACGCATGTACCCCCGCCGAACGTGCGCTGGGCGAACTCAGCGGTGGTTGAGGTAGGCCACCGCGATCTGCACCCGGTTAGCCGCGCCCGTTTTGGTCATGATGCGGGAGACGTAGGTCTTGACCGTCGGCACCGCCAGATGCAGCCGGGCCCCGATCTCCTCGTTGCTCAGCCCCTCCGCGATCAGCCCCGCGATCTCCGCTTCCCGTTCGCTGAGATCACCCAATTCGACGGCCCGGTGCGGCGTGCTTCTCGACGCCATCGCCACCAACCTTTCCAACACCGCGTCAGACATCTGCGCGTGCCCCTGCGCGGCGGCGAGGACGGCGTCGACAAGCACCTGGGGTGCTGAGGTCTTGAGCAGGAAACCGCGGGCCCCGGCGCGAAACGCCCCGAGGACGTCAGCCTCGGTGTCGAAGGCGGTGAGCATGAGAATCCCGGCGTCAACACCCGCCTCACGGACGAGCTCGATTCCCCGGATCCCGTCGGTGCCGGGCATACGGATGTCCATGAGGATGACGTCGGGGCGCAGGGTGCGGGCCTTGTCGGCGGCCTCCCACCCGTCAGCAGCCTCACCGATGATGCGGATGCCGCGGACGCCGTCGAGAAGCAGGCGCAGCCCGGCGCGGACCAGCGCCTCATCATCGACCAGCAGAACACGCACTACGTCCACGGGACCTCCAGCGTCACGGTGAAGGGATCCCCCGGGGTGACACGCAGTTCACCGCCAGCCAGCTCGGCGCGCTCCTTTAGACCCAGCAGCCCGTGACCGCGGCCAGTGGCCGCGTGGGGGCAGGGGTTGCTGGCCCGCATACTCAACGTCCCTTCCTCGTGCCAGAGCGTGACCGTCACCGGCTGCCCGGGAGCGTGCTTGCGGGCGTTGGTGAGCACCTCCTGCAGGGTCCGGTGCACGGCGTGGGCGGCCAGGGTGGACTGGCCCTGCGGAGAGGTGACCAAGCGCAGCGAGGCCTCGTCGATAAGCACCTCCGTGCCCGCCCGCCGGGCGGAATCCACCAGGTCAGCCACCGACATCGCGGGATCCACCGCCGCCGAGGAGTCCCGCAGGACGTGCAGGACCTCCCGCAGATCGGCGGTCGCCGCCTCCGCCTGCTGCTGCAGCAGGCCGGAAGCCTCGGTGACCTGTTGACCGCCAAGATCAGCGCGATAGCTCAACGCACCGGCGTGCAGGGAGATGAGCGAGAGCCGGTGGGAGAGGGAATCATGTAGATCGCGGGCGATGCGGGCGCGCTCCTCCGAACGCACCGTACGCGCCTCCAGCTCCGCGGTCCGCAGCCGCTCGACGAAACGTTCCTTCGCTTCCCGACGCCGCCCCCACCACACCCCGAACAACGCCACCGTTGGCAAAATGGCGAGGCCCACGAAAGAATCCGTGTCGGGGGCGCTGACGGACTGGAGGCGGGCGTCGACAAGCACCGCCCCCGCGGCGACGCCATAGACGATGAGCGCCGGGTGCCACCGCAACCAGGACGACACCAACGCCAGGGTATACACCGCCGCGGGCAGGCCCAGGGGTCCCACGACCCCGAAGAACACGACGACGCCGTCCACCACACTGAGCCGACCCGCTCGTCCCCGCAATAGCGTCCACGCAAAGGCGAACAAGGCCACTGAGCCGGAAAACAGCCACCACAGGAGATAGCCGGTGCGGGCGATCCCCTCCTGCTCTGGGAGCAGCTCCAGGTCCTGCCAGCCATAGATCACCGGCACCATGAGCAGTTGTGCCAGTGCCCCGAGAAGTGCCACGCCGAACCACAGACCGGCCGCCTTGCCCGGCTTATGACGCAGTTGTGTGATGTCCATGCCGATGACACTATCGCGCGATTGAAAGCTGTCTTGTCATTCTTTGGTATCTGGTGAGCCCTGAGATCCCATTCCTCCGACTGACACCGCCCTCCGGACTTGGCGGGAACCATTAACCGCATGACCCACACTTGGAATCCCCGACCCGTCACGTCCCGCGACCTCGCCGCGCTCCTCTACTCCGCTTTGGCGCTGGTGGGCACCGCAGTGATCGTCGCCCTGCTGTTCCTCGCTCTCACCCACGTTCTGGATGTCTCCGCTCCCCCGTGGCTGGGCGTGCTCATGGCCGCGGCCGGCTATGCCGCGCAGTTCACTGTCCTGGCCGTGCTCCTCCGGCGGCGCGGTTGGGCTATGTCCGACCTGGGATTCCAGCGGCTCGGGAGACGCGGGTGGCACCTGGTGTGGCAGATCCCGACCTCCCTGCTGATAACCCTGGTGCTCACCGTGCTGGTGGCGGCGCTCACTGGTCTCACCCCGGAGGACACAGCTAGCAGTGACGGGGAAGTACTCACCTCCGCGGTCCCCTGGCAGCTAGCGTTTCTCCTCGTCTACCTGCTTTTCGGGCCCCTCATCGAGGAGATCGCTTTCCGACGCCTCCTCATGGGCTGGTTCGACCGCAAGGTCGGCGTCCTACTTTCCACCTTCCTCACCTCGGTGCTGTTCGGACTGGTTCACGTGGTCCCCGCCATCATCGTGTGGTGCATTGTCGGTGGTCTGTTCATGGCGCTTCTCACCCGCTGGCACCGATCGCTGTGGGGAGGGTTCGCCCTGCACATGGTCAACAACAGTCTGGCCAGCGCTGGACTCATCGTGGCGATGGCGATGGGTACCTGACGCGGTTATCGATCAGAGCGTGACCGACACAGCCGGGGCCGGCGAACCCACTGCTTGCCGACGCCGCCCCCACCACACACCAATCACCGCGGCCACCACCAGGAGGAGCAGGGCGCCGAGATAGACATCCGGGCCCGGCGCGGTCTTCGCCAGCAAACGCACATCAAGCATCGCCCCCACGGCCCCGGTAGCGAAACCGATGATGATGGGACGCCACCGGCGCCACGATGTCACCATGGCCAGGGTGTACACCGCTGCCACCAGACCCAAAGGGCTCGACATGCCGCAGAAGATGACCAGCGCATCGACCGAAGTCATCCGGTCTGACGGCCCCCGCAGCAGGGTCCATGCGAAACCAAGCAGGGCCAGCGCCCCCACGATGAGCCAGAGGAGCAGGAAGATGCTGCGGTCCACGCCCTCGACCTCCGGGAAGAGGTCATAACCCTGCCAGCCGAACACCGCCGGGGTGAGCAGCAATTGGACGACAGCTCCGATGAGCGCAGCCAGCAGCCACAGGCCGGGGGCCTTGCTCGGCGAGAGGCGCTCATTAGTAGAAATCACTTTGTTGACATTACAGCATCACTCGGCGAGTACCCCCGCCTTCAGCTCCTCGATGGCATATTCCGTGCGTCCGCTCACCCGCTCGTAGCGCTGCGGCACGCAGGTGAGCACGATGACCTGGCCGGTGTCACCCATGCGGGAGAACAACGTCGCCATGAGCTGCAGACGCGACGAGTCGCTGGAGCCGAGGGCGTCGTCGACGATGACGGGCACGGGCACCTGCCCGTCACCCGTGTCAAGGGCGGTGAGCTGGGCGATGGCGAAACGGGTGAGGATGGCCAACTGCTCCTTCGCACCACCGGAGAGATCCGCCAGGGGCACGGTGTCCGCGCCGATGCTGCGCTGCGTGACCTGCAGCTGATCGGAAAGACCGAACTCCACATCCGGGCCGAACACCGGCCGGGCCAGGCGGGTGAGCTGTTCGGCGAAGGGCTGGGCGTAGCGGGCACGTGCCTCCGCGCGATGCCGGTGGAGAGTTTCACGCAGGAGCTTGACGGCCTCGGCGCGGCGGGTCACCGATTCCAGGCGGTGCTTCGCGGCCTCCATTGCGGAGACGGCCTTATCCAGACGTTCGGCCGCACCTTGTGCCTGCCGGATGTAGCCGGTGAGTTCAGCTAGGTCTTCCCCTGAGCGGGCAATGGTGTCGCGGACGGATTCGAGGCGGGACAGCGCGCCCCGGTGCAGGTCGGTGGCCAGCTCGGGATCCGCTGCCTCGACCTCTTCGTCTGCGAGTCGACATTGCTCAGCTACCTCGTCGCGGGCCGCGGTGGCAGACTGCACGGCCTGGGCGAGGGAATCATCATCGGAGTCCGCAGCTGCGGACTCCACCGCTTCCTGTGCCTGGCGAAGACGCTTCTGCGCCTCCTCGATTCGGACGGTCAGTGCCGTGAGGGCGTTCTCCGCGCGGCGTTCCTGCCAGGGGGTGAGCTCGCGGGTGGTCTTCTCCACCTCCCGACCCGCCTGCTCCCGGGCTTCCTCAGCCTCCTCTACGGCGCGGGCGGCGGCTGCGACATCCAGTTCCGGGATCTGCACATCTGCCAGATCGGTCTCTAGCCGGGCGAGTTCAGCTTCCAGGACTTCCTTATCCTCCCCGGCCAACAAAGTGGTTCTTTCGCGCAGCAGCCCGGCCAGGTCTTCGGAGGCCCGGCGGTGGGTGTCGCGGGCCGCGCGGACAGCGTCGAGATCGGGCAGGTCGAGCCCGTCGAGGAGTTCGCGCATTACCTCCTCGGCAGCCGCCACCGGATCCTCGCCGGAGGAGTCTGCGTGCCCGGCGCGGTAGCGTGCGGTGATGTCACCGATAACGAGTTCCGTACCTTCAGACAGCTCAATCGAGGCATCCAGAGACACCGTGTCGCCGTCAACGGTGATAGAAGTCCCTGCGGGCCCTGTGATCTCCAGGCGGGCGGCGGCCTGAGCTCGCAGGCGGCGGGCGAGGATGAGGTCGTTGGTGGCGTCCTCCACCGCACGGACATCGGCATCGCCCACCGCGCGACCGGCGGTGGTGGCGCGTGCCAGCGTGATCTTCTCGCTGAGCTCCCGGATGGCGCTGAGCTGGGTGGAAAGGGTGGTGCGTCGAGCAGCATCGGCGACCATGCGCTGCGCGTGACGGGCAGCACGCAGCACCACTGTGGCAGACTCCTGGGACCGCTGGGCCTCCTTCAGCCTCTGTCCTAGAGAATCAAGTTGCTGTTTCTCAAGGTCACGGCGTTCCTGTGCCTCCGCCAGGCCAGCCGAGTGCTCCATAAGTGCAGACTGAGCCGCGCTGACTTCGGCGACCAGCTCGGCGCGGCGGGTAACGGCGACCTCGGCGCGCTGCAAGGCCTCATCAGCCAGCTGGAGTTCGCGCCGCAACGCCGCCGCCTTTTCCTGGGCCTGCGCAGCATGGCGTGCCTTCTCGGCGTGCTCGTGCTCATCCGTTTCCGCGTCGGGCAGGTCCGCCAGTGCCGCCGCCCGGCGCGAGCTGATCTTGTCGTGGCGCTCGACGTAGCCGGTCAATTCTGCCTGGGCCCGGGCAGCCGCGGTGTGTTCCTCGGTGGCATCCTCATACGCCCTCTGCGCCGCTTTGAGCTCCCGCGCCGGTGCTCCCTTGGCGGTGAAGTAGCGCTCGTACTCCTTCTCCACGGCAGCACTCAGTGCCGTGTCCTCGGTACCGGAATCACCGTCCTCGCTCACTCCGTCGAGCGCCCGGGTGACGGAGTTGATGCCGACAGCGGCGATGCCGGCGTCCAGATCCCCCTGGCGCATGAAGAGGGTCTCGGCGAGATCCCGGTCGAGGTACCGGGCGATGATCTCGGCGAGCTTCTCCTCGGCGGGCCCACCGGTGAGGGGGACCTCGCGCTGCGGGGCGGTGATGTGCAGTTCCGCCTTCGGCGACTTGAGCCAGTTCTTCGTGATGGTGAAGGTCACCGGACCGATGGTGGCGGTGACGGACACCGTCGGGGAGACATCACGGCCCACCGGCTGCCACGCCCGCACCCGGCCCGAGCGACCACCGTGCTTGTCATGGAGCGCGGCGTGCAGAGCATCGAGGATGGTGGATTTGCCCTGTTCATTGTCGCCGTGGATGACGATGACGCCAGTATCGGGCAACTCATCCAGCGTGAGACGCTCAATGCCGCGGAAGTTCTCGATGTGCAAAGAATGGATGCGCATGATCTAGTCCTCCCGAGCCAGGCGGAAAAAGAGGTTGACGGCGTCGCGTGCCGTGGGGTCGGTGCCGGCGGCTGAGACCAGCTCACCGAGTGCGGCGGACGCGAAGCCGCTGACCCCCAGTGCCGACAACTCCTCCGCCCCGGGTTCAAGGTGCAGGTCGGTGAGTCTCTCGCGTTCAAACAGCGCCGCAAAGACGGGGCGGCGGGCCTCCAGCCCCTCTTCCAGGACCCGGGTGGCGGCCATGTCGAGGGTGCCGCGCAGCCCGTACTTGATCACGGTGCGGGGCTTGTCCGGGTAGGCATCGAGCGCGGCGAGGAACTCCTCGACATCCGCCAGTCCCATGAGTTCCCGGTCAAGCGCCTCAAACCTCCACTGCCCCACCGTCTCCTCCCGCACGACGGCCTGCCCTTTCGATACCTGGACCACCAGGGCCCGGCCGGAATTGGTCTCTCCCCCGCCCGCGGTGGCCAGGTCGCGGAAATCAGTCACCTCGGGGGAGCCGGAGAACCACACCCGTCCGCTGCCGCCCACCGGCATCGCGGAGTGGGTGTCCCCCAGAGCGAGGTAATCGATGGTGCCGTCTGCCAGCCGCTTCTCCACGTACCCCAGGTCAATGAGGTCCGGGCGCAGGTCATTGCTGCGCGCCTCGGCCTGCCCGTGGCCCACCATGATGCGCACTGCGTCAGTGGGCTCCAGTTCCTCCAGAGCATCCCGTACCAGATCAGACGCCGCGGTCCGCGCCCGCAGGGGCGCGCCCACCAGTTCGACGCCCTCGCCGACCTGCACCACGCTGGAATCTTTAAGGAGGTGGACGCCCGGGACGTCGATAAGCGAGAAGACGGAATCCGCGACCAGCGGATCATGGTTGCCGGGCAACAGGTAGACGGGAACCGGCAGGGTGCGCAGCGCCTCGAGCGCGCGGCCCGTGGTCTGCGATGACAAGGAGTTGGAGTCGAAGACATCGCCGGCGATGACGATGAACTCCGCCCCCTCAGAGGTGGCCAACGCCCCGAGGCGCCGGAGGGTGTCCAGGCGGGCATCATCGAAACGCGCCTGGGCCTCGCCCTCGAGGAACCAGCGGGTCATGCCCAATTGCAGGTCAGAGGTATGGATGAAGGTGACAGCCGTCATGACTCATTGTCTAGCATGCCACCCCGACACAAGTGATCGTACAGATCTTCGAGGTCGGAAACCGCCCGCAGCTGATCGACATTGGTATAAGAGATCGTGCGCATCGCCTTGTGCAGAAGATCCAGGTCAGAGTCATCGAGCGCGGGGGCGACGCGGGGCTCGGGCAGACTCGGGAGCTCGCGTCCCGCCCAGAACAACTCCGGGTTCTCCTCCGATTCGCGGGAGACGTCCTTCGCCTGCACCATGACCGCCTGCTCGAGTGCGGCCAGATCCATCCCGCGCAGCGTGAACAGAAACAACGGATCAGCGTCGACCTTGCCCGCCAGCTTCTCCAGCACGGCGATCGCGTGTTTGCAGATGGCGAAAGGATCAGGGCAGTCGCAGCGCACACGGATGTCATTGACGTCCTCGGCGATGAGCGCCCCCAGTACCGTCCGGGAGATGAGCCCGCGGCGGGCATCGCGCACGCCATTCGGGGTGCGTGCCAACTCGGCAGAAACCACACTCAGGTCATCGGCGGTGCGATAGGGCAGCTGAATCGAGACGGTGAAAGGCTCGTTCTGGGATCCGGCCACCTGCGCGTGCACGGAACCGTTGCGGATGTCCATGCTCACCACGTGCCCGGCGCGTGCATACTCGCGTCCGCGGGTCAGGCGACCGCGGTCCGCCCGGGAGGTGCCCACTTCCAGCAGCAGCTCGGCGGCGGGTGCCAGCGCGGGGCGGCGTGGCGCTCGTTCGTCGCGGGTCTGCTCAGGCTTCTCGACGCGCACCTTCCGCCCGAAATTGGCGTAAATGACATTGTCGTCGCTGGGGTTGGCCACTATTCCTCCCTCCCGCGGTAGCTCATGAGCTGGGCCAGCTGCTCGGGGCCGAGCTCGGTGATCCAGCCCTCGCCCTCGCCGATCACGGCGCCGGCCAGTTCAGTCTTGCCATCCAGGATGTCCTGGATCGATTCCTCCAGGGTACCGGCGGTGATCATCTTGTACACGGCCACGTCCTTGAGCTGACCGATGCGGAAGGCACGGTCGGTGGCCTGATTTTCCACGGCCGGGTTCCACCAGCGGTCCATGTGCACGACCATGCTGGCGGCGGTGAGATTGAGTCCCGTGCCGCCGGCCTTGAGGGAGAGGATCATGGCGCGGGGCCCGCCTTCGGCCTGGAAGGTAGCCACCATCTGATCGCGTTTGGTCTTGGTCACCCCGCCGTGGAGGAAAGGCACCTGCTCGCCGAGGCGCTCGCTTAAGTAGGGCACCAGGATGTCACCGAAGGCCTTGTACTGGGTGAAGATGAGCATGCGCTGATCGGTCTCGATGGCTTCATCCAGCAGGCGCATGAGTTCCTCCACCTTGCCGGAGCGGTGCCGCCCGCGGACGGTGACAGGCGATCCGTCGCCGAGGTATTGCGCCGGGTGGTTACAGATCTGCTTGATTCGGGTGATGGTGGCCAGCACGAGGCCGCGCCGGGCCATGCCGTGGCGCTGTTCCAGGCGGGCCTGCACGTCCTGCACCAGGGCGGTGTAGAGGGCAGCCTGCTCCGGGGTCATGTCGACGGTGATGATCTCCTCGTTCTTCTCCGGCAGATCATCGATGATGTTCGGGTCCGTCTTCAGGCGCCGCAGGATGAAAGGGGCGGTGAGCAGGCGCAGGCGCTGCGTCATCTCCTCATCGTGTTCGCGCTCGATGGCCTTGGCGAAGTGGTTGCGGAAGAAGCTCGTCGAGCCCAGCACCCCGGGGTTGCAGAAATCGAGGATGGAGCGCATCTCCGACAGGCGGTTCTCCACCGGGGTGCCGGTGAGTGCCACGCGGTGGCGGCTGGGCAGGGAGCGCACGGCTTTCGACGCCCGCGTGGTGGAGTTCTTGATCGCCTGCGCCTCGTCGAGGACAACGCGGTCCCAGCCGATCTCTCCCAACTCGGAGAAATCCCGTCCGACAACGCCGTAGCTGGTGATCATGAGGTCTGTCTCCGCAATACGTTCGGCCAGCTCCGCGCCGTGCAGGCGCTCGGAGCCGTGGTGGACGAGTACCCGCAGCCCGGGCACGAAGCGGGCGGCTTCCCTCGCCCAGTTGCCCACCACGGAGGTCGGGGCGACGACGAGGGTCGGACCGGTGGCCTCCCCGCGCTCGAGTTCGATGGCCAGCAGCGCCAGCAGCTGCAGGGTCTTGCCCAGCCCCATGTCATCGGCCAGGACGGCGCCTAAGTTGTTGCGTGACATCCAGTACAGCCAGTCGACGCCGCGGCGTTGGTAATCGCGCAGCTCCGCGTGGACGGTAGCGGGAATGTCGATGCGTTCCGGGGCCTTCGTGCTCAGCGCATCCGGTCCACCGACCAGTGCGTTGTGCCAGGTGGAGCCGGTGAATTCGACCGGATCATTGTGCATCGATTCCAGCGCCAGCTGCCGTAATTCGGCGACGGTGACCTCGCCGAGGCCTTCCTTCCCGGCGCTCTCGGCATTGAATTCCGCGCGACGGCGCTCGACGTCGGCGACGAGTTCCTCCCAGCCGGGTTGCTCGAGGACCCGGGCCCGCTCGGCGAGGGCTGCAGCCTTTTCGAGTTCTTTGCGACGCCGCTTCCTCGAGGTCGCCGCCAACTCATCCATGTAGGAGGTGATCTTGTTCAGTGCCGAGGTATCGGCCATCACCCATTCGCCGCGCAGACGGATCAGCCCCGACTTGGATTGGACGAGTTCGTGCATCTCGTCCTCGGTGAGCTCGACGTCGCCGACGGACAGCCGCCAGTTGTATTCGATGAGCTGGTCCATGCCGAAGTGGCGTTGGGTGGCGCCGACGGCCGGGTCGGTGACCTCCCTGGTCTCCAGGCGGGCCTTCGTCTCATAGGCGGACCACGCCTTGGGCAGCATGACGGTGAAACCGGCGTCCTGCAGAGCGGGCACCGCCCCGCCGATGAAATCGACGATCTCCGTGGTGGAGAGGTGGACGTCCCAGTCGCCGTTGCGTTCCTCGGAGCGCGCGGCGTAGCGGGTACGCAGCGTCGGATCGAGCAGGTCGGTGATGCTTATCGCGCGACGCTGATGGTTTCGCAGCTTCTCCACGCTGCCCCGATCCAGCTCCTCCGCCCTGATCGGCAGTGGTGAGTCCGTGCCGGAACGCACCTGGACGCGGACGGGCCAGGTGGCGTCCTCCGGGTCGCTGCTCTCCTCCGCCCAGGCATCCTCGCGGGGTGGTTCCTCCACGATGAACACCATCTGAAGGTCGACAGCGGTGATCGATTCCTTCCAGTTGTTCATCGCGCGTAGCAGGGTGGGGCCACCGCGGCGCAGGGAGCGGGAGTTCATGAGCGCATCGGCGAAGTCGTGCCACGGGTAGGGCCGGGTGGAGGTGGCCAGATCCTCCAGCAGGTCGGCGGCGATCCAGTGGACGAGGTGGTCGGCGATCTCCTCCAGTGCCTTGTTGTTGGCGGTGAGGATGCCGGGCGCCGCCGCGATCATCTCGGCGAGCCACCCACGCTCCCCCAGTCCGGAGGCCAGCTGCCAATGGGGCCACCACTGGCCGTCCTCGAAGACGAGCTTGGGCACCACGCGCCCCGCCTGGACGAAACGGGAGAGCCCGGCGTTGAGCTGGATGAGCCACATGAGGTCCGGGGCGATCGAGGCCCGCTGCCTCCGCGTCGCCGCCGCCCCCGGGTGCAGGAGGAAGGAAAGCTGGTTGAGCACACGGACAGCATGCTCGGGGGCGTAGGCGGCCGTCGGAATCCGGAGCGAGACCTTTTTGCCCCGCGGGGTGCGCAACTCGGTCTCGACGCGGTGGCGGAAGGTGCGGTCGTCGAGAAGCGAACGGGCGGCGGGCGGGAACAGTTCCTCGGGCACGGACGCGGGCAACACGACGCGATGTCCCTCCACCTGCTCAAGCCACAAATGGAGCCCGGAGGGCAACCACAGGCCGTGCAGGAGGAAAGAAGGCATAAAGACCTTTTTACCACTGATGGTCGATCGTTACCTTTTCGTTAGAGACAGGCTCCGTGCAGGTCATTCCACGATAAATCCAATAATATGGCCTAGATCACAGGAAAGGCGTCGGATCACGGTTGGGATCACTGTCACGGCCTCGCTAGGTTCGATGCGTCCAACAATAAGGAAAGGAACGACGATGTCCGAGTTAACGTGGTTCATCATCGCCATCATCATCTACATGGCGGCGATGCTGGCGATCGGTTATTGGAGTTACACCAAGACCGACAAGTACGACGATTATGTGCTCGCCGACCGAAAGCTCAACCCCTTTGTCGCCGCGATGTCTGCCGGCGCCTCCGATATGTCGGGTTGGCTGCTCATGGGTCTGCCGGGCGCCCTGTTCGTCACCGGTATGAGTGAACTGTGGATCGCCATCGGTCTGCTGGTCGGCGCCTGGGCCAACTGGATGTGGGTCGCCCCCCGCCTGCGCGCTTACTCCGAGGTGGCCAACAACTCCATTACCCTGCCGAGCTTCTTCGAGAACCGCGTGCATGACCGCTCCCGTGCCCTGCGTGTCATTGCCTCGCTCATCATCATCTTCTTCTTCACCTTCTACGTGTCCTCCGGCATGGTCTCCGGCGGCCGCTACTTCGAGGCCACCTTCGGCGGCGAGTACCTCAACGGCATGCTCATCGTCGCGGCCGTGACCGTCGCCTACACCTTCATCGGCGGCTTCCTCGCCGTGTCCTACACCGACGCCGTGCAGGGCATGATCATGTTCGCCTCGCTCATCATCGTCCCGGTCATGGCGCTCATCGCCCTGGACAACCCCTCCGACATCTGGAGCTGGGCCGCGTCCAACGACTACGGCCCCTACACCGACGGCGTCGGCAACCCGACCTACTTCAACATGATTGCCGGTGTGTCCGCCGCCGCTATCATCGGTAACCTCGCCTGGGGTCTGGGCTACTTCGGCCAGCCCCACATCGTCGTCCGCTTCATGGCCCTGTCCTCCCCGGCCCAGGCCCGCACCGGCCGCTGGATCGGCATCGGCTGGATGCTGCTGTGCATCATCGGCGCCACCTTTACCGCCATGATCGGTACCGTCTTTTTCTCCCAGAACCCGGACATCGCCGTCACCGACCGCTCCGCTTTCGAGACCATCTTCCTCGACATGGGTCGTATCCTCTTCCACCCGCTGATCGCAGGTCTGGTGCTCACCGCGGTGCTGGCCGCCATCATGTCCACCATGTCCTCCCAGCTGCTGGTCGTCTCCTCCTCGCTCATCGAGGACCTGTACAAGATCGTCGCCAAGAAGCTGCCCAGCGAGGGCGTGCTGATCAACCTGTCCCGCACCGCCGTCGTGGTCATCGCCGTCGTCGGCGCTGTCCTGGCGGTCAACCCCTCGGACACCATCCTCGGTCTGGTCGGCTTCGCGTGGGCCGGCTTCGGTGCCGCCTTCGGTCCGCTCATGCTGGCCTCCCTGTACTGGAAACGCCTCAACGCCGCCGGTGCCATCGCCTCCATGGTCACCGGTGCCGTGGTGGTCTTCGTCTGGGGCAACATGTTCAGCGACATCATCTACGAGATGGTCCCGGGCTTCATCGCCTCCGCCATCGTCCTGGTCGTTGTCTCCCTGCTGACCTCCCCGCCGAAGCCGGAGGTGGAGCGCGAGTTCGAGGAAGCCGCCAAGCTGAACACTGTGTTCAAGGCTGACGAAAACGTCGACATCGAGGAAGCCGCCGCGCAGGTCAAGAAGGCCTAGTTTTCCACCTGCGGGAACCTTTCAGGCCTCACGCCAGTCCAATACTGGTGTGAGGCCTTTTCGTATCTATCTGCTCCTGCTCAGCGCCGCGACGCTACTCGCCGCTGCCACTGCCCTTCCCCGACCACCACTCGACGAACCCGATCTCCCCACCCTGAATGCGCTGCTCCCCCACGTGGCGGAAGTACCGCAACGCCCGCGCGTACTCGGCTACAGCCGCGCTGAATTCGGGCCCGGATGGGCCCCTGCTGCCAGCTGCACGGTCCGCGAAAAGGTGCTTATCGACGCCGGCGCCACCCTCTCCTCCTGCCACGTCACCGCCGGTACCACGCGGGATCCCTATACCGGGCAGGCGCTGGACCTGCGGGAGGGAGTGGAGATCGATCACATTTTCCCGCTGTCCGCGGCGTGGGATCTCGGCGCGCACCGTTGGAGCCTGGAGAGGCGTGTGGCTTTTGCCAATGATCCCCGCAACCTGGTGGTCACTTCCCGGTCCGCCAACCAGGCGAAATCCGATCTGTTGCCCGCCGCGTGGAAGCCGGAGGATCCCCGGGCCCGGTGCTGGTACGGCCGGCGGCTGGCCTTGGTCGCTGCAGTTTATGAGCTTCCCATACCAGTTGCCGACAAAGTGTCGGTGCAGGCGGCGTGCCGAATGGACGCGGTCACCCGGCTCTGGTTAGGGTGGTCCCTGGATTTCTGACCACCTTATGACCGATCCTCGAAAGGCCTGCTTCCCAGCATGACCACGATCCTCATCGTCTTGCACGTCCTCGCGGCCGTGCTCTTCCTCGGCCCCGTGACCGTCGCCATCTCGACCTTCCAGACCCAGGCTGTGAAGGCCCAGGCCGGCGACACCCGCGCCGCCGGCGCCGCCACCGTCCTGCACAAGCTGACCAGCGTCTACGGCTTGCTCGCCGCCCTGGTTCCGCTGCTCGGTGTCGCCATCATGATGACCGACTCCGCCTACTGGTCCGACGGGCGCTTCCACATCGCCATCACCCTGGCTGTCATCGCCTGGCTGATCCTCCTGCTGCTCATCATCCCGCGCCAGAAGAAGATGATGGGCACCCTCGGCCTGCTCGATCCTTCCGACCACGACCCGGAGAAGGACGTCCTCCCGGCAGAGAAGTTCGACAAGACCAAGTCGCAGCTGTCCATGTTCGGTGGCATCTTCGCCCTGCTCTGGGTGATCATGCTTGTCCTTATGTACTGGAGCCCCTTCTGATCTATCGCTGCTTCTAAGATCCCGCCACCGGCACTGTGCACTAGTGCTGGCGGCGGGTTTTTTCTGCAACGCCCAGCGGGTACCCACGCATCATTTCCTCCAGCCGCCCGGCAGTGTCATAGACCCGTCCCCAGCGCACACCCGGCGGGTTGATGCTGTGGCGACGGAAATCGGTGGCTTCGGCCGACAGTGGCTCCTCATCCAGGCCGAGGCGATCGGCGGCGATGAGCACCACCAGCTCCTCCTCCAGTGCGGTGGCCGAGACGGTGAAGACTCCATCGGCGAGCTCAGAGTCGTCGAAGGCGTCCGTCCCGCCCCCGAACAGCAGGTTGGCCAGGCGGTCCATGGCCATCCGCACATATCCCCGTTCCTCGGTTGCCATGATCGGCAGGTGCACAGTATCGCCCTCGTCCTCCCACGGCTCCAAGTCCTCCGGCCCCGCCACGTACTCGGCATCCTCGATCTCCAGATGCACGCGGAAGGCGGCGAGATTTCGTAGCAGATCCAGCTCATAGTCACTGACCAGGCCCTTAAGTTCCTGCAGCGCAGAAGCGTGCTCCCAGGGCGTGAGGTGGCGGTGGGCATAGTCAGGTTTCTGCGCCGAGAGTTGATCTAAGTCCAAGGCAACGGCAAGATCGACGATCTCCACGTCTTCCGCCAGGTAATACACCGTCGTCCCGCGATAGGGGCCAGGCACCATCATGGGGCGTGCACTGGCGCGGGCGCCCCGGCCGCGAGCGGCCCAGTCATCGGTGGTGAACATCTCGGCGTCGAGAAGGGCGTGACGCAAGGCTTCATCGTCGGCGAGCGAGGGGCCGACCCGCTCCCACAGCTGCCATGCCAGCGACACGGCCTGTCCCACGGGAAAACGCGGGTTGGCGCTGACGAATTCATTGATCCACCCGGTGACCAGGCCTTCCTGTTCTACGGCTAGTCCAGCGATGAGCTGTTCGAGCCCCTCCAGCGGTGCGCTGTAGATATTGGCCGCCGAGGGATGCTCCTCCACCGTCGCCCCGGATTCTTGGGCGCTGGAATGCCCCAACAGCAGCGTCTCAATCAGATGCGCCACGCTGAGGACGAGCCACCACCGCGTCCGCTCTTCCGCAGGCTGGTGGATGTTCTCGGAGAGGTAGTCCCCCACCTGGTGGTTGACGTATGTCTTGCCGGTTCTCAGGCGCAGGCTGGCCAACTCGCCGGCCAGTCCCTCCTCCATAGCGGTGGCCTGCGGCTGGTCTTCCAGGATCTCCGCGCAGTAATGCTCAGACAGGTGGGACAGCACAATCGTCATGATGTCGCGGCCCGGCAGATCCGGGTTGATGAGAATGCGCCAGGTGCCATCGTCGAAAGTAATCACCCGCGCGTCTTCCCCGCTCGGTTCCGCCGCCCACGTCACCTCCACCCCGGCGCGCCACAGGTGTCCGAGCATGACCCGTTCCTGATAGGACAGCTGCCGGGAGAACACCGCCATGTCCGGGGTGTAGGGCGGCAGTGCGAGTGGGGTCAGCCCCGGGTACCAGCCGGTGGTGCCGCTGTCTGCCTCATCGACGGTCAGGGTGTCGTAGAGGACGTGGTAGTTCACACCATCGAGTACAAGAGGCAAGGTGTCAGGGTTGACTACCCCACCGTCGGCCGCCCATTCAGAGGCGGTACCTGGCATGGGGAAACGCACCCAGTCCTTGTCCCCCGATTCGATGAGTGTTTCCAGCCCTACCCGCAGGAACCATTGCCAACCGAGCACGGCGGCGTCGAGGACGTTGAAGCGGGAGTGGTGGCCGATGAAGCGGAGCAACCAGCGTTCGACGGCGGCGCGGGCGTGGGGTTGATCGATGGTGCGGATCCGGGTGTCCATCACCTGGGCGTCAGTGAGCGGGTTCATGCCCCCATCCCACCACCTGCCCACGACACATGCCTGCTAAATTCGAACAGGTGGCCCACTGGGGAAACCGCGTAGCAGGTCCTCCACCTCGCCGGCGGCGTGGTAGATCAAACCCCAGCGAATGAGTCCCGGGACCGCGGTACGGCGGGAGAGGGCCTGCTCGACCAGCTCCGAGGGCTGGCAGCCGATGCCCAGGCGGCACGCTGCCACGTGTGCCACCAGCGCCGACTCCCATTCGCTGGCCACCCAATAGCGCCAGCCGACAACCGGGGCGGAGTGGATGACACCCAGCTCCCAGGCCAGCACCCAGTTGGAGAGGTGCTCGATGATGTCGTGCATGGGGTTCACACCGTCCTCGATAACCACGGGCAGCCGGTACGGCGGGGTGATGCGGTTGAGGCTGGATTCGGTCTCGGTGTCCTTCTCATTCACTATGACGGGAATGACATTGCCGCGCCACAAGTTACGCAGCATCTCCAGCTGGTCCGGCGTGACCAGGTCGCTGAATTCCTCCATCTTTGGCGCATCGGCTGGGCCGGGCCGCAGCACCAGGGAACGGGAGTCAACCTCCGCGTCGGATCGCAGGGCGGTGAGGCGATCGGCGACGATGGCGTCGTCGCGAAGCAGGTAGTAGATGGGCTGACCATGGGTGCCGGGCGCGACCAACATGGGCGCCCCCGGGCGCGGTACCCACCCGCGCAGTGCCCATTCCTCGACGGGGCGCACATCGACGGTGCCGATCCAGTCCAGGCGCGATTCATCCCCGGTGATCGACAACCCCCACCTCTGGTAAAGCTGCCAGCCCAGCGCCAGGGCGGTACCCATGGGAAAACGCGGGTTCTCCGCGACGAAATCCAGCATCCAACGCTCGGCCGCCTCGCCATGCTCGCCGGCTTTGTTCATGGCAAGCTCCGTGCCCACCACACCGAAGGGGTCATGTGTAAGCCCCGGAACAGCCTCGGAATCCGGTGCCGGGGGCGGCGCCCCCAGATTCGGGTGGAACTTTCCGCACAGCAGATCCTCCAAGATCATGGCCGTCTCCACGATGCGGCCCCAGTCGATGTCCCGCGGCGCCGGAAACACCGAATGGTTCTCGATGAAGCGCAGCGTGTCCACGTTCGCGTGGTGCGTCCCGAAAGACAGGCGCTTACCGACAAGCCACGTCACAATCCCGACCTCCAGGTCAGAGACCTGCGACTCCCCATTGCCACACAGCTTCTCCCCCGCTCGGCGCCCCTGCGTCCACGCGGTGAGCAGGCGAGCCGACAAAGACAATCCGAGACCGACAATCTCCGGGCCCTCCGCATCCGGGTGAATACGCAGGCAGTAGCAGGCATTCTCGGGGCGCAAACCGGGCTCCGGGGCGCAGGTGACATCGAGCTTATTGCTCTCGATCCACCCCAAGGGCCCCAGGTGCGGATCCTCCGCATCCGGGGACACATCGGCCCATTCTAAAACGGTGCCCACCTTCCACAGGTGGCTGAAAGCATGGCGTTCGCGCTCCCCGATATGCAGCGCGAAATGAGCCAGGTCAGAAGCACCCTCATCGGGATGTTCCGGGTCGCGCACCGCATCATGGTCAATGGAGCCGACGAGATCCTCGCGGACCAGGTCGACGTCGAAAAGCGGGAACAACTCCACCTGACGGCCGTCATCCCCCGTGATCAGCAGGGGACGCGCCTCGCGGGGGACGCGGTAGCCGTCCGCCTCCCACTCGCGGCGGGTAGCCGGCAACGGGCGGACGATCCAGTCTTCCTGGATGCAGTCACGGATGACGTCCATGCCCCACCGCTGCGCGACCTGCACCGCGATCTCCGCGGCCTGCAACACGCTGAAGCGCCGGTTGGCGGTGAGAAAGTTCAGGAACCAGCGCTGGACCAACGCCCGATCCTCGGGCAGCGTGATCAAATGCAGGTGGTCATTAATCGCATCAAATTGATTCACAGTCGCTCCTCGATTGGGTATTCCCCCAATCCCATCACACCTTGCGGGTCGGAGAGACCATTGCCACCCTCGGTTTTTAAGTCAACTAACGCGCAGTGGAGCAACTCCCCCTCATACCCGGCCGGGTACCACGCACAACACCCCCGCCCCCAGGAAATACCTAGGAGCAGGGGTGTTGAGATGAGGCAGGCTAGTCGCGCCAGCCGCCACGGCCACCGCGATCATCGCGGTCCCGGCGGAAGCCACCACGGCCACCACCACGGCCGCCACGATCATCACGGTCACGGCCACCGCGGTAACCACCACGGCCACCACGGTCATCGCCGTCACGGTCGCGCCAGCCACCACGACCGCCACCGCGTCCACCGCGATCAGCCGGCGGACGGCCGGTGTCCTTCTCAATGTTGATCAGCTGACCCGAGATGCGGGTATCAGACAGACGATCCAGTACGCCCGGATCCATGTCCTTCGGCAGCTCAACCAGGGTGTGATCCACGGCGATGGTGATGCGGCCGAAGTCCTTGCTGGTCAGGCCACCTTCGTTGGCCAGGGCGCCGACGATGGCACCCGGGCGCACATGCTGGCGCTTACCGACGTCGAGACGGTAGGTGGTGAAGTCACCGTCACGGTCGAAGCGGGAACGACGCTCGCCCCGGTCACCGCGATCATCGCGGTCAAAACGGCCGCCACGGCGGTCATCGCGGCCACCCCGACGATCGTCGCGGTCGAAGCGGTCACGGCGACGCTCCTGCGGCGCCTCCTTCATGAGGAACTCGTTGCCGGCCTGGGCCTGGGCGGCCAGTGCAGCGGCGACGTCCTCGATCGGCACGTCATGCTCCTCGGCGTAGGACTTGATCATGCCGCGGAACAGGTCGATCTGCTTCGACTCAAGGGCCTCGGTGATCGAGTCCTTGAACTTCGCCTTGCGCGACTCGTTGACCTCGTCGACGGTCGGCAGCTCCATCTCGGTGAGCGGCGCGTTGGTGGCGCGCTCGATGGAACGGAGCATGCGGCGCTCACGCGGGGTGACAAACAGGATCGCCTCGCCGGAACGCCCCGCACGGCCGGTGCGGCCGATGCGGTGGACGTAGGACTCGGTGTCGTTCGGGATGTCAAAGTTGAACACGTGGCTGATGCGCTCGACGTCCAGGCCGCGGGCGGCGACGTCGGTGGCCACCAGGATGTCCAGGCGGCCGTCCTTGAGCTGGTCCACGGTGCGCTCGCGCTGCGCCTGGGCGATGTCGCCGTTGATGGCGGCGGCGGAGAACCCGCGGGCACGCAGCTTCTCGGCGATCTCCTCCGTCTCGTGGCGGGTGCGCACGAAGACGATCATGGCCTCGAACTCGGTGACCTCGAGGATGCGGGTGATGGCGTCGAGCTTGTTGCGGTGCGCCACGTGCAGGTAGCGCTGGGTGATGTTGGTGTTGGTCCGGGTCTCGGACTTGACCGTGATCTCGTGCGGGTCGTTGAGGTACTGCTTCGAGATACGACGGATGCCGTTGGGCATCGTCGCCGAGAACAGTGCGACCTGCTTGTCCTCCGGGGTGTCCTCGAGGATGCGCTCGACATCCTCCTGGAAGCCCATGTTGAGCATCTCGTCGGCCTCGTCGAGGACGAGGAAACGCAGACGGGAGATGTCCAGGGAGCCCTTCTCCAGGTGGTCGATGACTCGACCCGGGGTGCCCACGATGATCTGCGCGCCGCGGCGCAGGCCGGAGAGCTGGATGCCGTAGGCCTGGCCACCGTAGATCGGCAGGACGCTGATCTTTCCGAGGTGGTCAGCGAAGGACTGGAAAGAGTCCGCGACCTGGAGCGCGAGCTCACGGGTCGGGGCGAGGACCAGCGCCTGCGGGGAGCGGTC
>NZ_JAUNUG010000091.1 GCF_030538285.1 Corynebacterium sp. | reverse complement strand
AGACGGAGCAGCAGGTCTGCATCGAGCGCTCCCTCGACTCCTACTTCGGCTCATGATGACCCCGCGCCCTGACTCGGTCTCCGATCCGACCGGCAATCCCTATGCGTCCGCACCTGCCCCGGCAGTGGCGGGCACCGGAACTCCGCCGCCCGCGCCGACCACTCCGTCGACAAGCATCCGCTACATCGCCCCCGACCTCGCGCGCGGCCTGGCCCTGCTCGGTATCGCCCTGGCGAACATTCCCACCGCCTGGGTCAGCTCCGAGGGGGCCGACCTCGGCGGCTTCTTCGGTGGCATCTTCGGCGAGGCCAGCATCTGGGAATCCATCGCCGTGCTCTTCCACGCGATGTTCATCCACGTGCGCGGCCTGCCGCTGTTCACCACCCTCCTCGGTTTCGGCGTCGGCCTCATCACCATGAGCCTGTGGCGGCGCGGTTTCCCGCCGGGTTCAGCCCGGAAGGTCCTGTGGCGTCGCTACGGCGTGCTCGCGATCATCGGTGTCCTCCACCTGGTGTTCATCTTCTTCGGCGACATCATCGTCCAGTACTCGCTCCTCGCCCTCATCCTCATCGCGATGATCACGCTGAAGGACCGCACGCTCATGATCATCGCCTGGGTGCTGCTGGGCATCGTCGTTGTCGGCAGCCTCGTCGGTGGAGTGGGCGTGAGCTTCTTCCCGGAGTTCGCCGATGTTCCGTCGATGTACGGCGTCAGTGAGTACACCAGCTATCTCGACTACGTGACCTTCAACGCCATGGCCCTCGGTGCCTCCGTGGCGAGTATCCCCATCGTCGCCGTCATGCTCGGCCCGCTCATGATCATCGGTTTCGTGTGGGCCCGTCGGGGAGTGCTGACCGACGTCGAGACGCACCGTCGGATGCTCACCGGCTGGGTGATCGTCGGTGCCGCAGTCGTCCTTCTCATCGGCCTGCCCTGGGGGCTGGCGGCGCTCGGAATCCTCCCTGCCGAGTGGGAGCTGCCGCTGATCATCATGAACACCGGTGTCGGCCTGCTCACCGGTCCGGCGGCGTTGGCACTAGTGGCCCTGCTGTTCCCGGGCACCTCGGACACCCTCAACCCCGGGCTGCGCGCCTTCGTGGCTCTGGGCAGGCGCTCGATGTCGGGCTACATCCTGCAGTCCATTCTGCTGGTGTTCATCACCCAGCCCTTCGCGCTCAACTTCGGCGCGAGCCAGGGGATCCTCCCGCTCATGGCTCTCGGCTTCGGGGTGTGGCTGATCACCCTCATCTGGGCGTATGTGTGGGACCTGCTCGGCTGGCCGGGGCCCATCGAGTGGATCCACCGACGGCTGAGTTACGGCCGCGACGGGCTGCCCGCCGCCTACCGGGCGAAGGAATTGACGGCGTCGTAGCCGGAATCGCCTGACCCCCGCGTGTTCATGGACACGCGGGGGTCATTGCGTCCTAGATACCGAAGGACGAGCCGGAGCTGAACCAGAGAGCGAACTCGGTGATCATGCTCAGGATGCCGGCACCGATGAACTCGAGGCCTTCGTACTCGACCCAGGAGGAGGGGATTTCCGCGATGTTGGAGAGATCGTCAAACATGATGGGGATTCCTTTCGGTGGTGGGTGATGCTTCCCCCTCAGTTTATTCCCGAGGAAACTAACATCGTGTTCATTTACACGGAAACGCCCCCGTTCAACCCTGAACGGGGGCGTCAATAAGCGAGCAACCTAGTCGAGGTAGTCGCGCAGCACCTGCGAGCGCGACGGGTGACGCAGCTTCGACATGGTCTTCGACTCGATCTGCCGGATACGCTCACGCGTCACGCCGTAGACCTGGCCGATCTCGTCGAGGGTGCGCGGCATACCGTCGGTGAGACCGAAGCGCAGGCGGACCACGCCGGCCTCACGCTCGGAGAGCGTCTGCAGCACATCCTGCAGCTGATCCTGCAGGAGGGTGAAGGAGACGGCGTCGACGGCGACGACGGCCTCGGAATCCTCGATGAAGTCACCGAGCTGGGAGTCACCCTCATCGCCGATGGTCTGGTCCAGGGAGATCGGCTCGCGCGCATACTGCTGGATCTCGAGGACCTTCTCCTCGGTGATGTCCATCTCCTTGGCCAGCTCGAGTGGGGTGGGCTCTCGACCGAGATCCTGGAGGAGCTCACGCTGGATACGACCCAGCTTGTTGATGACCTCCACCATATGGACCGGGATACGGATGGTGCGCGCCTGATCGGCCATCGCACGGGTGATGGCCTGGCGGATCCACCACGTGGCGTACGTGGAGAACTTGTAGCCCTTGGTGTAGTCGAACTTCTCCACCGCGCGGATAAGGCCGAGGTTGCCCTCCTGGATGAGGTCGAGGAACGCCATGCCGCGGCCGGTGTAGCGCTTCGCCAGGGAGACGACGAGACGCAGGTTGGCCTCGAGGAGGTGGTTCTTGGCCTTGCGGCCGTCGCGGGCGATGGCGCGGAGGTCACGCTTGACCGCGGGGGTCAGCTTGGCGTCCTTGTCGCCGCCGGCGAAGGCCTCCTCCATCTGCTCCATGCGGAAGGTGGCGTAGAGACCCGCCTCGATGCGCTTGGCCAGGGACACCTCCTGCTCGGCGTTGAGGAGGGCGACCTTGCCGATCTGCTTGAGGTAGGCGCGGACGGAGTCGGCGGAAGCGGTGAGTTCGGCGTCCTTGCGGGCCTGGCGCAGCGCGGCAGACTCGTCCTCGTCCCAGACGGAGGCGCCCTCGTCCTCTACTTCCTCCTCCTCTTCCTCCTCGTCC
>NZ_JAUNUG010000090.1 GCF_030538285.1 Corynebacterium sp. | reverse complement strand
CGGTCCAGCAGCTGCAGATCGTCGGTGAGCGCGCCGGCGTGCCCACCTTCGCCCCGGACCCGGGCACGAGCATCGACTCCCACGACCACGACATGGGTACCTCCCACGGTGACCCGGTCGACGTCGCGAAGCGGGGTATCGAGGAGGCCCGACGCCTGCAGCACGACGTCGTCATCGTCGATACCGCGGGTCGCCTCGGTATCGATGAGACCCTCATGACCCAGGCCCGCAACATCCGCGACGCCGTCAATCCCGACGAGGTCCTCTTCGTCATCGACGCGATGATCGGTCAGGACGCGGTCACCACCGCCGAGGCCTTCCGCGACGGCGTCGACTTCACCGGCGTCGTGCTCACCAAGCTCGACGGTGACGCGCGCGGTGGCGCCGCCCTATCGATCCGTGAGGTCACGGGCAAGCCGATCATGTTCGCCTCCACCGGTGAGAAGCTCGAGGACTTCGACGTCTTCCACCCGGAGCGCATGGCCAGCCGCATCCTCGGCATGGGCGACATCCTCAGCCTCATCGAGCAGGCCGAGCAGGTCCTCGACCAGAAGAAGGCCGAGGAGACCGCCGCCAAGCTCGGCTCCGGCGAGCTCACCCTCGAGGACTTCCTCGACCAGATGCTCATGATCCGTCGCATGGGCCCCCTGGGCAACATCCTCAAGATGCTGCCCGGCGGCAAGCAGATGAACGAGATGGCCGACATGGTCGACGAGAAGCAGCTCGACCGCATCCAGGCCATCATCCGCGGCATGACCCCCGCCGAGCGCGAGGACCCCAAGATCCTCAATGCTTCTCGACGCAAGCGCATCGCCAACGGTTCCGGTGTCACCGTCACCGACGTCAACCAGCTGGTCGAGCGCTTCTTCGAGGCGAAGAAGATGATGGGCAAGATGGCCGGCCAGCTCGGTATGCCCGGTGGTGGCATGCAGCGTTCCGCCACCAAGAAGCGGCCCAAGGGGCGCAAGGGCAAGGGCGGCAAGCGCGGGCCGGCGCGTCGTCCGCAGATGCCGGGCATGCCGGGTGGCGGAATGCCGGGCATGCCGGACATGGCGCAGCTCCAGGAGCTGCAGAAGCAGATGGAGTCGGGCGGCGGCATGCCGGGCATGCCCAAGCTTCCGGGCATGCCGAAGATGCCGAAGGGCATGGAGAACATCGATCTGGACAACCTCGATTTCGGGCAGGGCAAAAAGTAGCGGACAGCTCTTGCGGCATATCGAATAACGATGTAGCGTATCGATTATCGACACATCGACAATCGATATGTAAGGAGTTGTTTCCCATGAACCGCACCCTGACCCGTACCTCGTCCCTCATCACCTACGGCGTCGTCGTCTTCTTCATCCTCTCTGACGTCTTCACCGTCCTGCGCACCCGCACCTTCGACGCCGCCGTCACCCCGCTCCTCGATCCGTCCCTCACCGAGAAGGGTCGACTGACCTGGGAGGCGATTGCCGGCGGGCCAGCTCCCTACTACGTCGCCGGCTATGCGGTGTCCGTCCTCGCCCTCCTCGCCGCAGCCACGCTGCTCATGCTCGTGGGGCTCGACTTCAGCCGCACCGGCGGTGTCATCCGCCGGATGCCCGCCCTCGTCAATGCCGCCATGTTCGCGGTCCTGGGCTGGGGAGTGGGACAGTTCATCACCCACATCGGCAACAACTTCGCCGCGAACATCCACGACGTGCAGGACCAGTGGAACTTCATGACCACCATCAACCAGCAGACCCTCGTCCTCTGGCTGCTCTTCCTCACCGTGCTGTCCACCATCGTCTACGTCCTGCGCCACTCGGTCGACCTCGAGCAGGAGACGGAGGACCTGGTGTGAGCATCGATGTCCGTTGCCACCTGGGAGAGCTTCTCGACGCCCGCGGCCTCACCATCGCCGAGCTGTCCAAACGCGTCGACATCACCCCGGTCAACCTCTCGAAGCTGAAGAACAACCGGGCGAAGGCCATCCGCTTCACCACGCTCATCGCGCTGTGTGAGGAGCTGGACTGCCAGCCGGGCGACCTGTTCACCGTCGAGACCATCGGGTGATTTCATTCCACCCGGTCCAGCCGGTATAGTTCTTCAGGTTGCTGCGTCATACCGTCCCCGACCCCGGTCGGCCGGTCTCGTCACGCGCAGTGAAATCCAGGGGTTGAACCGGCCCGCCGACAGGTGGCGGGTGTCTGAACTGCCCAGTGACCAGAAACATGAAGGAGCCACCATGGCTGTCAAGATCAAGCTGCAGCGTCTCGGTAAGATCCGTACCCCGCACTACCGCGTCGTCATCGCCGATGCCCGCACCCGCCGCGACGGCAAGGTCATTGAGAACATCGGCATCTACGAGCCGAAGCAGGACCCGTCCGTCATCAAGATCAACTCCGAGCGCGCACAGTACTGGTTGTCCGTCGGCGCCCAGCCGACTGAGCCCGTCATGGCCCTGCTCAAGGTGACCGGTGACTGGCAGAAGTACAAGGGCCTCGACGGTGCCGAGGGCACCCTCAAGGTGGCCGAGGAGAAGCCGTCCAAGCTGGACCTGTTCAACCAGGCCCTCTCCGAGGCCAACGACGGCCCGACCGCTGAGGCCATCACCGAGAAGAAGCGCAAGGCCAAGGAAGAGGCCGAGGCCAAGGCTGCTGCTGAGAAGGAGGCCGCCGAGAAGGCTGCCGCCGAGGAAGCCGCTGCTGCTGAGGCTGCCGAAGCTGCCGAGGCCGAGTCTGAGGAGGCTCCGGCTGAGGAGGCTTCCGAGGAGAACGCTGAGTAAAGCGCTC
>NZ_JAUNUG010000004.1 GCF_030538285.1 Corynebacterium sp. | reverse complement strand
TTCCTTGGCCTTGCGCTTCTTCTCGGTGATGGCCTCGGCGGTCGGGCCGTCGTTGGCCTCGGCGAGAGCCTGGTTGAACAGGTCGAGCTTGGACGGCTTCTCCTCGGCCACCTTGAGGGTGCCCTCGGCGCCGTCGAGGCCCTTGTACTTCTGCCAGTCACCGGTGACCTTAAGCAGTGCGAGAACCGGCTCGGTCGGCTGGGCGCCGACGGACAGCCAGTACTGTGCGCGCTCGGAGTCGATCTTGATGACGGACGGGTCCTGCTTCGGCTCGTAGATGCCGATGTTCTCGATGACCTTGCCGTCGCGGCGGGTACGGGCGTCGGCGATGACGACGCGGTAGTGCGGGGTACGGATCTTGCCGAGACGCTGCAGCTTGATCTTGACAGCCATGATGGGGCTCCTTATAAGTCACTGGGCAGTTCAGACACCCGCCACTTGTTCGGCGGGCCGGTTCAACCCTCGGTTTTCACTGCGTGTGACTGACCGGCCGACCGTGGTCGGGGGCGGTATGACGCAGTAACCCCGAAGACTATACCGGGCCGCCCCATGAACCAGGAAATCGCTACTTCTTGCCCTGCCCGAAGTCGAGGTTGTCCAGGTCGATGCCCTCCATGCCCTTGGGCATCTTCGGCATGCCGGGGATGTTCGGCATTCCCGGCATGCCACCGCCTGCCTCCATCTGCTTCTGCAGCTGCTGGAGCTGGGCCATGTCGGGCATGCCCGGCATGCCGCCCCCCATGCCCGGCATCTGCGGCGAACGCGGTGCCTTGCGCTTGCCGCCCTTGCCCTTGCGGCCCTTGGGGCGCTTCTTGGTGGCGGAGCGCTGCATGCCGCCGCCGGGCATACCGAACTGGCCGGCCATCTTGCCCATCATCTTCTTGGCCTCGAAGAAGCGCTCGACGAGCTGGTTGACGTCAGTGACGGTGACGCCGGAGCCGGCGGCAATGCGCTTGCGACGGGAGGCGTTGAGGATCTTGGGGTCCTCGCGCTCGGCGGGGGTCATGCCGCGGATGATGGCCTGGATGCGGTCGAGTTGCTTCTCGTCGACCATGTCCGCCATGTCGTTCATCTGCTTGCCGCCGGGCAGCATCTTGAGGATGTTGCCGAGGGGGCCCATGCGCCGGATCATGAGCATCTGGTCGAGGAAATCCTCGAGGGTGAGTTCGCCGGAGCCGAGCTTGGCGGCGGTCTCCTGTGCCTTCTGCTGGTCGAGGACCTGTTCGGCCTGCTCGATGAGGCTGAGGACGTCGCCCATGCCGAGGATGCGGCTGGCCATGCGCTCGGGGTGGAAGACGTCGAAGTCCTCGAGCTTCTCGCCGGTGGAGGCGAACATGATGGGCTTGCCGGTGACCTCACGGATCGACAGGGCGGCGCCACCGCGGGCGTCGCCGTCGAGCTTGGTGAGGACGACGCCGGTGAAGTCAACGCCGTCGCGGAAGGCCTCGGCGGTGGTGACGGCGTCCTGGCCGATCATCGCGTCGATGACGAAGAGGACTTCGTCGGGGTTGACAGCGTCGCGGATGTTGCGAGCCTGGGTCATCAGAGTTTCGTCGATGCCGAGTCGACCGGCGGTATCGACGATGACGATGTCGTGCTGGAGGCGCTTGGCTTCCTCAATACCCCGCTTTGCGACGTCCACCGGGTCACCGTGGGAGGTTCCCATGTCATGGTCGTGGGAGTCGATGCTGGTGCCGGGGTCGGGGGCGAAGGTGGGCACGCCGGCGCGCTCACCGACGATCTGCAGCTGCTGGACCGCACCGGGTCGCTGCAGGTCACAGGCCACCAGCATGGGGGTGTGCCCCTGCTTGGTCAGGTGCTTGGCCAGCTTTCCGGCCAGCGTGGTCTTACCCGCACCCTGGAGACCGGCGAGCATGATGACGGTCGGCGGGTTCTTCGCCAGGGTCATGCGGCGGGTTTCACCACCGAGGATCTCGACGAGCTCCTCGTTGACGATCTTGACCACCTGCTGGGCAGGGTTGAGCGCCTCGGAGACCTCGGCCCCGGCGGCCCGCTCCTTGATCCGCTTGATGAAGCCGCGGACGACCGTCAGCGAGACGTCGGCCTCGAGCAGTGCCAGGCGGATTTCGCGGGCGGTGGCGTTGATGTCCGCCTCGGTCAGTTTGCCCTTGCCGCGCAGCCCGGTGAGGGCACCGGTGAGGCGGTCAGAAAGGGATTCAAACACTAGGACACACTCCTACGCGATCGACACATGAACTCCCCCATGCTAACCGTTGCCCAGCACGCGGGTCACATCCCTGTCCACCTTACGGCGGTCCACGGGGCCGGTGAAAGCGGCCTGGACGATCATTGTCGCGCCCGGGGTGGTCATGGACAGCCACTCTGCCTCCGGCAGGACGCGCAGCAGCGCTGCGAAGGCGCCGACCCGCACGGTGGTGCGCACCTCCAGGATCTGCCCGTGCCAGGACACCCACGTCGGGGCGGGGCCCGGCGCGGGGGCCTTCGCGTGTACGCCGGATTTGTGGGCCTGGATGAAGGCGGCTTCGTCAAGTTCTGCGAGCGTCTCGACGGTCGGGCGGGCATCATATTCCGCATGCCCCCCGACGATCCGTGCGGCGGTGAGCTTCCAGGCCTTGGCGGCGAGCACGGCCAGCAACCCCTGCGGGTCCTCCCCCCGGGCGGTGATGGTGACCAGGTCCCCGTCGCGTCGCAGGAGGACGCCTTCCGGGGTGTGGATGTGGGGGCGCAGCGGCGCCGCCAGGTCGAGTGCCTGTCGGGCGCGTTGCACCAGCATGCGCAGCCCGGATTCCAGGCGGGAGTTCCACACGCCGGGCCCGGTGGCTTTCGCGTCGGCTTCGGTGAGCACCTCGAGGAGGTCGAGGGTGTCGCGGTCGTAGTGGACGGCGTCGAGAAGCATGTCGAGCGTGGTGTCGGCGGTGGGGTCGTGGCGGGCGGCGAGACGGGCGATGGTGGTGTGTTCGGCGACCAACGTCTGTACGCGGGAGCGGTCGGGCAGGTGGAGGCCGAGGCGGGCGGCCATGCGGGCGACGAACTCGGCGCCCACCTGTTCGTGCGGGCGGCCGTAGCCCTTACCGATGTCGTGGAACAGCGCGCCGAGCATCAGCAGGTCGGGCCGGGCGACGGAGACGCCGGCGGCGGCGCAGTGCGCGACGGTGACGATGCTGTGCTGATCAATCGTGTGGATGTGTGTGCGTTCGCGGGGCATGCGCCCGCGGATGTGCTCCCATTCGGGCACCAGCCGGGTCCACAGACCGTGGGCATCCAGATCGTTGATCACCTCGGGACGGGTGAGCAGCGCGAAGAAGTCCTCGGCGGCTGCCGCAGGCAGCACCTCGGGCACATCGGGAACCTCGTGCAGGCGCGCCCACGTGTGCCCGCTGACGGGCAGGCCGGTGCGGGCCGCGGCCGCCGCGACGCGCAGCAGCAGCGCGGGATCCCCCAGGTCCGGGTGGCGTGAGAGGGTGATCTCTCCCCCGTCGTCGACGACGTCGACATCGAGCGGGCGCCGCTCCCCGCGCACCCGCGCACCGAGCACCCCGCGGGCGGTGGCCAGGGCATTGGTGACGGCGGCATCGATACGCCGAGCCGCGGCGGCCACGTGACGTGAGAGTTCATGTCGATCAGCCAACCTGAGATCTGCGGCGATGTCGGTGGCGAATTCGGGGTCGAGGATGTCGCGGCGTCGGCGGGCGTGGGTGTGGAGGCGGGCGCGGACGTCGAGAAGCAGTTGTCGCTCGGCGGCGAGCGGCGGCTCATCACACAGCTGCGCAAGTGCCAGCGCGCGGATGAGATCAAGATCGCGCAGGCCTCCGCGGCCGTTCTTCAGGTCCGGGTGCGTCATCGCGACCACGGATCCGGAGCGGCGCCAGCGGGCGATGGCGGTGGCGACCAGGGCGTTGAAGTTGCGGTGGATTTCCACGCGCCACTCACGCAGCACCATCTCGCGGGTCCGCGCACTCAACTCGGCGTCCCCGGCCAGGTGCCGCATCTCCAGCAGCGCCAGCGCGGCGGTGGAGTCCGCGCTCATCATCCCCGCGCACTCGGCGGGCGTGCGCACGGCATGATCGACGCGATAGTCGCTGTTCCACAGCGGATACCAGAGCTTCTCGACGTCCGGTTGTTTCCCTTCCGGATGCAGCAGAAGCAAATCCAGGTCCGAGTGGGGTGCCAACTCCCCGCGTGCCAGAGACCCGGTGGCCACGAGGGCGCAACCGGGTGGGACGGGCAGGTCAGAGAGCAGATTCATCGTGGTCGCCGGTGCGGATACGGATGACCCGTTCCACCGGGGTGACCCACACCTTGCCGTCACCCATCTTGCCTGTGTAGGCGGCGCGGGTGATGGCGTCGATGACGTCGTCGACCTGCTCATCGGCCAGGAGGATCTCCAACTTGACCTTCGGCACGAAGTCGGTGGCGTACTCGGCTCCGCGGTAGACCTCACTGTGTCCGCGCTGCTGGCCGTAACCCTGCACCTCGGTGACGGTGAGCCCGCCGACGTCCAGTGCTTCGAGCGCTTCCCGGATATCGGAGAGGGTGAAGGGCTTGATCACTGCGGTGACGAGTTTCATGAGGTAGATCCTAGTGCGGAGGAGGCGGGGCTGTCATCGTAGGCGGACTCGCGGTGCTCGGCGAGGTCGATGCCACCGAACTCGTCCTCCGGGTTGATGCGCCAGCCCATGCTCGCCTTGAGCGCCAGGCCGATGATGAAGGTGACTACCGCGGAGAAGACCATGGCGACGACCGCGATGACGATCTGCACCACCAGCAATCGCAGGTGGTCGACTCCCTGGGCGAAGAAGGCGAGACCGATGGTGCCCCACAGGCCGGCGACGAGGTGGACGCCGACGACGTCGAGGGAGTCGTCGTAACCGAAGCGGTATTTCAGTCCCACGCCAAGGCAGGCGAGGATGCCGCCGATGAAGCCGAGTGCCAGGGTGTTCACCGGGGTGAGCGCACCAGCGGCCGGGGTGATGGTCACCAGGCCGGCGACGACGCCGGAGGCGGCGCCGAGCGAGGTGGGCCGGGTGTCGCGGATGCGCTCGACGAGCACCCATCCGAGCATCGCGGCAGCCGCGGCGGCGGTGGTGTTGAGCCATGCCAGGCCGGCGAGCCCGTCGGCGGCAAAAGCGGAGCCGCCGTTGAAGCCGAACCAGCCGAACCACAGAAGGGCAGCACCGAGCATGACCAGCGGCAGGTTGTGCGGTCGGGAGGCGACCTCCCCACGCCTGCCCACCATGAGAGCGAGCACGAGGGCTGCGGTGCCGGCAGAGATGTGGACGACAGTGCCTCCGGCGAAATCGATGGGTGCCACGGTCGCCTCCCCGCCGGTGGTGCCGAACATCAGCGCGGCCAGGCCCTCCGCCGAGTGCGAAAGCAGTCCCCCGCCCCACACCATGTGCGCGAGCGGGAAGTACGCGAAGGTGGCCCACAGTGCGGAAAACACCAGCCAGGTGGTGAACTTCACGCGGCCGGCGAGCGCGCCGGAGATGAGTGCGGTGGAGATGACGGCGAAGGTGAGCTGGAATGCGACGTCGATGCCGAGAGGGTAGCCGTTGGGGCCGGGGGCGTCGATAAGCATGTCTTTCAGCCCGAAGTACTGGGTCGGGTCAGCGACGAGGCCCGCGATGGAGCGATCGCCGTAGGACATTGACCAGCCCCACAGGATGTAGACGACGGTGACCACGCCGAGCGTGCCGAACGACATCATCATCATGTTCAGTGCTTGCCTGCGTCCCGCCATGCCGCCGTAAAACAGCGCCAGCGCGGGAGTCATCAGGAGTACCAGGGATGCCGATGTCAGCATCCATCCGGCGTCAGAGTTCATGGGACAGCCCTCCTAGTTTCTGTAATGCGACAGGTTCGCACTCACAGCGCTAACTATAGGGCTATAGAAACATTTTCTATAGCGTTGCAGATATACTGTGATGCAGGCAACAAAAAAGCGGCCCGCAGGCCGCTTGATTGCTTATCGACGCTTACTTCGTACCCAACAACGCATCCACGAAGCCCTCAACCTCGAAGGGCGCCAGGTCATCCGCGCCCTCGCCCAGGCCGACGAGCTTGACCGGCACGCCCAATTCCTCCTGCACCTGGAAGACTATGCCGCCCTTCGCGGTACCGTCCAGCTTGGTCAGCGCCACGCCCGTGATGTCCACGACATCCCGGAACACGCGCGCCTGCGTCAGACCATTCTGGCCGACAGTCGCATCGAGCACGAGGATGACCTCGTCCACGACGGCCTTCTTCTCGACGACGCGCTTAACCTTGCCCAGCTGATCCATCAGACCGGTCGATGTGTGCAGACGACCCGCGGTATCGACGAGCACGACATCCGCCTGCTCCTCCACACCCTTGGCCACCGCATCGAAGGCGACGGACGCCGGGTCCGCCCCCTCCGCGCCCCGCACCGTGGTGGCACCGACACGGCGCCCCCAGGTCTCCAACTGATCCGCCGCCGCCGCACGGAAAGTATCCGCCGCGCCCAGCAACACCTTGTGCCCCATGGACACCAGCACACGCGCCAGCTTGCCCGTGGTGGTCGTCTTGCCGGTGCCGTTGACACCGACCACGAGAATGACGGCCGGCTTGCCCTGGTACGGCATCGCCTTGATGGCACGATCCATCTCCGGGTGGCACGCCTCAATGAGGGTCTCGCGCAGCATGGTGCGGGCCTCCGCCTCGCTGGACACACCCCGCTCGGCGATCTTGTCCCGCAGCGAGTCGACGACGTTCATGGTCACCGTGGTGCCCAGGTCCGCCATGAGCAGCGTGTCCTCGATTTCCTCCCACGCGTCCTCATCGAGGTCACCCGCAGTGAGAATACCGAGCACACCCTGGCCGATGACGTTCTGCGAACGCGACAGGCGACCACGCAGCCGACCGATACGACCGGCCGCCGGGGCAATATCCTCGACCTCCGCCGGGGGCGGGGTGTCGGCTGGGACCTTGTCCGGGACCTCCGTCTGCTCCAGCGCCGCTTCGACGGCACCCGCGGTGACGGATGCCGCAGCAGCGGCCTCAGTGGCCTCCTCCTCGACGCGCTCCTGCTCCTCCACGAGCTCCTGGGTCCCGGTCTCCTGCTCGACCTCTTCCTGCGTATCGAGCTCCGGCTCCGGCTGCGGATCCTCCGCAATCTCCGCCAGAGTCTCCGCGACCGGCTCGCTGACCTCGATGTCCTCGTGCTGCAGTTCGGCGTCTGGGTCGTCCGCGATGTCCGCTGCGCCGAGGGTGAACGCGGCTTCCTGATGCTCGAAAGGCTCCGGATCCTCCGCGGGCCCCGGGATGACCGGCTCCTCATGCGGCGGCAGGTCATCCGGTTCTTCCTCCATTGCGGGCTCCGCGATCGGCTCCTGCTCGGTGGCGAGCTCGGGCTCCTCGGCAACCGGCTCCGGCTCCACGATCGGCTCCTGTTCTTCGACGTACTTCAGCTCCTGAGCTTCGGCAGCTTCGGTGAGGTTGTCTCGCTGCTCGACAGGCTGCTCAGGCTCGGCAAGGCGCTGCCCTTCGAGGATTTCGGGCTCACGCTCGTCGGCCTTTGCGGGCGCGAAATTGAATCCGCCGGTGGCCTGGTAGTTACCGGACTTCTCCTGCTGAGTGAGTTCCTTAGGAGCGTCGTCTTCCTTCTTCTCGAAGCTGACCGTCTTAGACTTCTTGCGGTTGAGTCCCACGACGACCAGCACGATGAGCAGCAGAATCAGAACTACCGCAATGCCGATGATCAGATAAGTCGTATTCATGGTCTCCATAGTGTCAGCATGGGCCCGAATATTCACGCTGGACTGATGCAATCCCCTCCTGCGCGTTGAAATGCGCGCACATGCGCGCTTGTTCGCCCATCAACAACCCCACGTTGGTGCAGATGCACTGTGCATATGCACAGCAGAAATACCCATGCGCAGTGGCTCCCTTGGCACCCCACCCCACGTGCGCGCACGTGCGCGCATTTCTCAGGCAGTCGCCGGGCTCATGCGTTGGCTGATGACGCGGGTGACGCCGTCGCCGCGCATGGTGACGCCGTAGAGGACGTTGGCGACATCCATCGTCGGCTTCTGGTGGGTGATGACGATGAGCTGGGAGTCCTTGCGCAGATCCTCGAAGAGGGCGATGAGGCGGCGGAGGTTGACGTCGTCAAGCGCGGCCTCGACCTCGTCCATGACGTAGAACGGGCTGGGTCGCGCCTTGAAGATGGCCACCAGCATCGCCAGCGCCGTCAATGATTTTTCGCCACCCGACAGCAGCGACAGGCGCTTGACCTTCTTGCCCGGGGGCCGCGCCTCGACCTCGATGCCGGTGGTGAGCATGTCGTCGGGGTCGGTGAGGATGAGTCGGCCTTCGCCGCCGGGGAACAGTGTCTGGAAGACCTGCGGGAACTGCGCCTCGACGTCGACCCAGGCGTCGGTGAATAGCTGGAGGATGCGGGCGTCGACCTCGTCGATGACGCCACTGAGGTCTTTGCGTGCCTGAATGACGTCGTCGAGCTGGGTGGAGAGGAACTCGTAGCGTTCCTCAAGGGCCTTGAATTCCTCGAGCGCCAGCGGGTTGACTTTGCCCAGCGCGCGCAGGTCCTTCTCTGCTTGGGCGAGGCGCTTCTCCTCGGCCGCGCGGTCGAAGTCGTCGTCGGGGGTGTAGTCAGCCATGAGGTCGGTGGTGGACAGACCGAGCTGCTCGACGATCTTGGCCTCCGCCTCGTCGATACGCACCTGCGCCTGGGTGCGCGCTATGTCGCCGGCGTGGGCGTTGTCGGTGAGGCGGCCCAGTTGCTGGCGCGCAGCAGACACCTTGTCCTTCGCGCGCGACAGGCGGGAAGTTAGTTCGGCGCGCTGTCGTGCCAGGTCATCGCGTTGCGACGCCGCCCGCTCCGTCGCGTCCGCCACCCGCACGGCCACATCAAGCGCGCCTTGCTTCACGACGCCCGCCAGCTCCGCCGCTTCCCGCCTCTTCCGCATCGTCTCGTCGTGGCGTGCTTTCGCCTGCCGCTCGTGCGCGGCCTGGCGGCGCAGCCCCTCGCCCTTGCCGGTGGCCTGCCCGGCGCGTTCCTCGGCGGTGCGCAGCGCGAGAGTCGCCTCCATTTCCATCGCCTTGACCTGCGCGAGGGCGGTGTTCGCCTCGTCGCGGGCCAGCGTGGAGGGCTCCTCCGGGGCGTCGGTATCCTCGACGCGGGCCAGCCGGTCGCGGGCTTCGTCGAGTTGGTCCCGCAGGTCAGCGAGACGCGCGTCGGCACTCATGGCGCGTTCGGCGGCGCGTTCGTGCTCGGCTTTGTTCGCTTCGTACTGCTTCTGCAGGCGCGCGAGGTCGCGTTCCCAACCGGTCAGCGCCTGGTCGTGCTCGCGCAGGGCGGCCTTCTTCGCCGCGGCGTCGACGCGGGATTCTTCGGCGGCAATCCGGGCGCCTTCGAGGGTGCCGGAGAGTTGTTCGAGGATGGCGCGGGCGTCGATAAGTTCTGTTTCGGCATCGGCGATCTGGGTGCTGACCTCGACCGGGGACACCGCCCCCTGCCCGGCCTGAATCCAGCCCTCGCCGACGAGCACACCCTCGGGTGTGACGGCGCGCAGGCGCGGATCGGCATCGACGACGGCGCGGGCGGCGGTGAAATCGGGGGCGAGGGCGACGTCGGCAAGCAGGCGGTTGAGCGTGCGGGCGACCGCCGCGTCAGCATCAATGTGATCGAGCAGCCACGTGGCACCGGCAGGCAGATCCGCGTCGAGGCGCCAGGAGTCGCCGCGCGTGGCATCGTCGATGAGGACGGTGCGCGACACCCCGGCGAGCTTATCGACGACCCCCTCACTCACCGTCCCCACCAGCGCTTCCGCGTGCGCGCCGAGCGCCGCCGACACAGCAGCGGCGTGCTGCGTGCGCAGCAGCGTGGCCAGGCCGGGCCAGTCGAGGTCGGCGGCGGCGACAGGCACATTCTGGCGCAGCGTCTCGATGCGCGACTCCAGCGAGTACACCGCCCTCTCGCGTTCGCGCTGCTCATCGCGCAGCTGATCAAGACGCTTGTCGGCGGCGCCGGCCTCGCTGGCGACGCGCACGTGCGCGTCTTCGAGAGGGGCCCGCTCGGACTTGAGGTCACGGATCTTCCCCACGACCTCCTCGGCCTCCCGCTGCGCGGTCCGCGTGCGTTCCAAGGTCTCCGCGAGGGTTTCCGCCTGGTGGGCGATCTCCTGCTCGGCGGCCGCCACCTGCCCCGCCAGGGACTCCTCCGCGGCGATGAGGCGGACGACGCCTTCGCGGCGGTCGGCGATGGCGCGGACCTGCGCCATGTGCTCAGCTTCCGCTTCCCGACGCGCCTCCTCGCGCTCGAACACCTCATCCCGGATCGACTCCAGCCTCTCAGCGGCGATCTCCACCGCCTCGGTGAGCTCCGCGAGTTCCTCATCGGCCTGCTCCGCGCGGCGTTCCAGGGCCTCCGGGTCCGGTCCGTGATAGGCGACGACATCCGCGTTGGACGCCCGCTCGGCCGCAATGCGGGCCGTGGCAGAGACACGCTCGGCGAGGGTGGAGAGAGTGAACCACAACTGCTGGGCGGCATCGGCCTGCGGGATGAGAGTCTCCAGCTCGGTCTCAATCTCCAGTTGCTGCCCGCTCGCCTCCTCCAGCAGCTCCGTGAGCTCCTCCACCTGCTCGGCCAGCAGGCGGGCGCGGCGGTCGGCGTCCTCAAAGTCGCGGCGCAGGCGGTGGACGCGGTCGCCGGCGAGGCGGAGGCGGGCGTCGCGCAGCGTGGCCTGCACGGTCTGCGCGCGCTGCGCGGCCTCCGCCTGCCGGGCCAGGGGCTTGAGCTGCTTACCCAGCTCATCGGTGAGATCCTGCAGGCGATCGAGGTTGGCCTGCATGCCGACGAGTTTGCGCTGCGCCTTTTCTTTACGACGCCGATGCTTCAGCACCCCCGCCGCCTCCTCAATGAAGGCGCGGCGCTCCTCCGGACGGGACTCGAGAATCTGCGCCAGGCGCCCCTGCCCGACGATGACGTGCATCTCCCGGCCGATGCCCGAATCCGACAGCAGTTCCTGGATGTCCATGAGGCGGGCGCGGGCCCCGTTGATCTCGTACTCACCCGCACCGTCACGGAACATGCGACGGGTAATAGACACCTCGGTGTAGTCGATGGGCAGGGCCCCGTCGGAGTTGTCAATCGTCAGCGTCACCTCCGCCCGGCCCAGCGGCTTGCGGTCACCCGCGCCGGCGAAGATAACGTCCTGCATTTTGCCGCCGCGCAGGGTCTTCGCCCCCTGCTCGCCCATGACCCACGCCAGGGCGTCGACGACATTGGATTTGCCCGACCCATTCGGCCCGACGACGGCACAGATGCCGGGCTCGAATTTCAGGGTCGTCGCGGACGCGAAGGACTTGAATCCTCGAAGCGTCAGCGATTTCAGGTGCACCCGGTCAGGTTAACACCTCAAAACCCGTCTCCCCGGCAGGTTCCTCCCACTGGTGGGACACGGACTCGACGCGACCGGGACGTCGGTACGCGGAGGGTTGCTCCTCGAGGCGGGCGAGCATCTCAGAGACCTTGTCATCCGCACCCTCCAGGACAACGCGCACACGGCCGTCGGAAAGGTTCTCCGCGGAACCACTCAGCCCCAGCTCTGTGGCTTCACCTCGCACCCACCAGCGGAAGCCGACGCCTTGGACGTGACCGTCGACGAACGCTATCAGGCGTTTCATACCCGGTCCTCGAGGGAGCGGCGGGTGACCGGATCGGAGCCATCCCAATACTCGACATTCTTCAGCTCGGGCAGCATGTCGCGGTGGAACACCGGGTCGATGCCCTTACGGCGCTGCTCGCCGTAGTTCTTGAGCAGCTTGATGGCCACGCCACCGAGCGGGATGATCGCGATGAGGTTGATGAACACCATGGTCGCGGCGAAGGTGTCACCCAGTGCCCACACGAGCGGCAGGGAGCCGATGGCGCCGAAGAAGACGAAGCCGACGACCACGACGCGGAAGACATTGAGCAGCAGATTCGACTTGGTGAGGTACTCGATGTTGGTCTGGGCGAGGTAGTAGTTGCCCAGGATCGAGGAGAACGCCAGGAAGAAGAGGATGAAGGTGACAAAGTGGGTGCCCCACGCACCGACCTCGCTGGCGAGGGCCGCCTGTGTCAGGGCCGCGCCCTGGATATCCTCACCGTAGGCGATCTCATCCTGGCCCAGCAGGATGATGAAGGCGGTGATGGAACAGACGAGGAGGGTGTCGAAATAGACACCCAGGGTCTGCACCAGTCCCTGCTTGACGGGGTGGGAGACGGTGGCGGTGGCGGCGGCGTTCGGGGCGGAACCCATGCCAGCCTCGTTGGAGAACAGGCCGCGGCGCATACCGTTCATGAAGGCCGCACCAACGGTCGCACCGACGATCTCCCGGAAACCGAGGGCATGGCCGACGATGTCAGCGATGACACCCGGGACCTCCTGGATGCGCAGGGCGATGACGATGATCGCGATGATCAGGTAGGCGACCGCCATGAACGGCACGATGATCTGGGTGGCGCTGGCGATGCGGCGGACACCACCGAAGATGATCATCGCGGTGAGCAGGGCGAGGATACCGCCGACGACCATCTTGAAGCCGTTGTCGTCGCGCTCGAGGGAGCCGCCGACAGCCTCGACGATGGAGTTGGTCTGGATGGCGTTGTAGACGAAGCCGTAGGTGATGGAGATGAAGATCGCGAAGATGATGGCCAGCCACCGCGCGTTCATTCCACGTGTCATGTAGTACGCGGGACCACCGTGGTAGTTACCTTCAGCGTCCTTGGTCTTCCACAGCTGCGCCAGCGTCGACTCGATGAACGCGGTCGCGCCACCGATGAGTGCAATCATCCACATCCAGAACACGGCACCCGGTCCGCCGAGGGTGATGGCCACGGCCACGCCGGCGATGTTGCCGGTGCCCACTCGCGACGCCGCGGAGATGGTGAAGGCCTGGAAGGCGGAGATACCGCCGTATTCCTCATCATGGTCCTTGCCCGGGGCATTGGGCTTTTCCATGACGGCGCGGAACATGTCGGGCACCATGCGGATCTGCACGAGGATGGTGCGGATGGCGAAGTACACACCGGCCGCGATGAGCACCCACGGCACGGCGGTCCAGAGATTGTCGTTGATCGTCCCTGTGACGAACGATTCGATTGCGTCCATTCCCTAAAGGTAGCGCCATATGTGGTTCAGGACACAATCGGCTACCGAATCGTTACGCCTCCCGCGCGATGATGCCGAGCCCTTCCGAAAAAGAGGTTGTCTGAAACTCAGGGAATCGCGTGCGGAAAGCGGAGTCATCGAACAGGTTGTCCCGGCCGTAGCGGGGCAGTAGCTCACGGATCTCCCGGGCTTCCGGAGAGACCACTCCCAGGGCACGGAAAGCCCAGGTTGGGACGACGGTGAACGTGGCATCGGCGCCGAAGGCCTCGGCTGCCAGCCCCACGATCTCCCGGTAAGTCGGCCGGGTGTCGTCGACCGGCAGGTGCCAGGTCCGCCCATAGGCGCCGGGAGTGTTAGCGAGTACCGCGAGGGCCCGGCTCGCGTCCGGCGTCCAGATGAGGGAGCGACGATGGTCGGCACTGACGGGAACCAGTGCCCGCTTCCCGGCGCGCAGGCGCTCGATGACGAGTGTGTTGGTGAAGCTCTGCGTGCGTCCAGGACCGTAGAACTCGGGGGCGCGGGCGATGAGGACGGGTATCTCGCCGCGCTCCATTTCCGCGAGCACCATGTCCGCCATGTCGGCGCGGACGCGGCCCTTTCTGCCGACGGGGGCGAAGGGCGTGCCCTCGGTCTGGACGCGATCGTCCTGGGGGTACATGTAGGTGTTGTCGAAGTAGGCGAAGGCCGCCCCGGCCTCCCGGGCGGCATCGAGGCTGTTGCGGAGCATGGTGGGAAACTGCTGCTCCCACAGCTCGGTCTGCGGGGGCAGCCCAGCGGTGAAGTAGACGATGTCGCTGCCAGCGACGGCGCTTTTCGCCTGCCCGGCATTGAGCAGATCGGCGGCGACCACGGTATCGGAGGGGTGAAGCGCGCGCGGCGAGCGGCTGACCAGTCGGATGTCATCGGTGTGCTGGCGGTGCAGCTCGCGGGCGAGCTCGACGGCTATTTGGCCGCTCGCTCCGAGGATGGTCTGTGTCATGGAGGGCTCTCTTTCGCGCCGAACGCGGTATGTTAGCAGTACTAACATCAGACTAGGGAGAAGAGTAAGCAGTGTCAACATCCGCGAAGCCCTACCACCACGGGGACCTGCGTGCGGCGCTGATCAGGGCGGCCGTCGACATACTCGAGGAGGGTGAGAACTTCTCCCTGCGCGCGGTGGCGCGCCGCACGGGCGTCTCCCCCACTGCCCCCTACCGGCATTTCCCCGACCGCGAGGCGCTCGACTCAGCCGTCGCCGGCGAGGGCTTCACCGATCTGCACCGGGCCCTGACTGCCACTCTTGACGCCTCCCCGGTCGGCGCAGACCCTGTAGCAGTGATGGCCGAACTGGGAGTCACTTACGTCGCCTTCGCCCAGCGCCGCCCCGCCGTCTTCCGCCTCATGTTCGCCGGCGGCTGCAGCAACGGCAACGATGCCCGCCTTCACTCCTTCCTCGAAGAAACCCTCGGCCAGCTCTTCCCTCAGCAGGCGACCCCCGAACTGTGCACCGGCTTGTGGGGCCTCGCCCATGGCCTGGCTTTTCTCCACCTGGAACGCCCGCACGCGAACATGGCTGGGCAGGTGCGCGCCGCGGTGGAGGCCGTCCTCCGGCTCTAACGCTGACATTCCCCGCAGTAATGCGACGACCTGCCGCCCACCACAATCCGCCGCAGCGGCGTCCCGCACCGGCGGCATGGCTCGCCCTCCCGCCCGTAGGCGTTGAGCGAGCGCGAGAAGTATCCGGATTCGCCGTTGACGTTGACATACAGCGAGTCGAAGGAGGTGCCACCTTCAGCGAGGGCACGGCGCATGACGTCGGCGGCGGCGTCGAGAAGCAGCACCGCCTCGCGCTGCAACAGTGACGAGGCCTTCCTGGTCGGCGCGATGCCCGCCTGCCACAGCGCCTCGTCGGCGTAGATGTTGCCGATGCCGCTGACGACCTCCTGGTTGAGCAGCACCGCCTTGATGGCCGAGCGTTTGCGACGGATCAACCGCGCCACCGCCACGCGTTCAAAATCCTCCTCCAGCGGGTCCCGGGCAATGTGGGCGACAGGCACCGGCACTCCACCAATCTGCGGGGTGTACAGCCAACGGCCGAAGGTGCGCTGGTCGACGAAGTTGAGCTCCCTGCCCGAGACCTGCGCCCTGATCCGCACATGCTTCGAGGGCGTGGGCCCGATGAGCATCTGCCCGCTCATGCCCAGGTGAACATAGAGTGCGTCATCGCCGAGATCGAGCCAGAGGTATTTTCCGCGTCGCCGCACAGCCTCCACCTGCGCCCCCACGAGCAGGTCCGCCAGCGGCACGTCCTGGCCGCGGTTGGCGCGCGGATGCAGTACCTCAACGTCCTCGAAAGCGCCGCCGATCAGGTGCGCCTCCAGCCCGCGGCGCACCACCTCAACTTCAGGCAGTTCCGGCACGCGGATTCTCCCGCAGCAGCAGGAACGCCTGGCGGGCGGACTCCTGCTCGGCGAATTTCTTCGCGCCGCCGACTCCCTGGCCGAGCACCCGACCGTTTACGCTCACCTGGGCGTTAAACGTCAGGTCATGCTCCGGGCCGGTCGAGGTCGCCTCGTACACCGGCATCGGGAGCTTAAGCTCCGCGACGCGTTCCTGCAGCGTCGTCTTCCAGTCCCGGTGGATATTGCTTGCCGACGCCCCGTCAATCTTCTCCGCGAACAACCGCAGGATCACCTCACGGGCGGCGTCGAAACCGTGCTCCAAGTAGATGGCGCCGAACAGGGCCTCGGTGGTGTCGGCGAGGATGGAGTCCTTCTCCCGACCGTCGGTGACCAGCTCGCCCTTGCCCAGCAGGATGTGCGGACCAAGGTTGATGTCCCGGGCGATGTCCGCCAGGCCGAAACGCGACACGATCGACGCGCGCATCTTCGAGATATCCGACTCCGGCCGCGAGGGGTACTGCACGTACAGCTGGTTGGCTACGGACAGCCCCAGCACGGCGTCGCCAAGAAACTCGAGGCGCTCGTTGTTGGGCAGGTTGCCGTTCTCGTTGGCGAAGCTGCGGTGCGTCAGGGCATGACGCAGGAGCTCCGCGGGCAGCGCGATGCCCAGGGCGTCGAGAAGCGGGGTGTGGTCGACTGCGGAGAAGGCCGTGGCGAGCGCCTCCTGGCCGGTCAGGCGACGCTTCCGGCTCACAGGAATTTCTCCAGGTCAGCCCACCGCGGGTCGAGCGGCTTATGCTCGCCGGACACCCCATCCGGGGACGGCGTGTCGGAATCCTCACATCCACCCTCGCACGTCGGGTTGAACGGCAGGGTCAGTCCGGCCTCATCGATGACGGCCTGCAGCAGGTCAATCTCATCGCCGATGATCTCGGGCAGCTCCTCGACCTGGCCCTCCTCGTCCTCCTCGCCGGTGACGAAGTCATCTGCCCCGGAGAAGACCTGCTGGACGCGCAGTTCCAGCGGCGGGTTGAGATCGCTGAGGCAGCGGACGCACTGGCCGGTGAGCTGGCCGCTGACGGTGGCGTCGGCCAGCACTCCCCCGCCGAGGTTGGTGAGTGAGGCGTCGACGGTGACCTCCGCCCCCTCGGCGATGCCGATCATTTCCGGCCCGATCCGGGTGGGGGCGGGGCCGGTCTGGGTGCGCTGCTCAAAGTCGGTGAGACGGGCAACGTGAAACACAAAAGGTGAAGTCATAGCGTGTCAGAGCCTACTCACTTCGGCGCCGCGACACACCCGCGCCCCGGCGCAGGGCCTGGCGGTCGCGTGAGACGGTGCGCAGTACCTCGTTGAGCGCGCCCTCGAACTCAGAGAGCTTGCCGTCGACGAACTGGTCGGCCTCGGAGCGCAGACGCTCGGACTCGGCGTGCGCGGTATCGACGATGCGGTGTGCCTCCTCATTCGCGCGGCGCACGACCTCCGCCTCGGAGACCAGGCGTTCCTGCTCGGCGACACCCTCGTCCACGCTGCGGCGGTAGGAGGCGTTGCCTTCCTCCACGAGGCGGTCGGACTCGGCCTGCGCGCGGTGCACGGTGTCCTCTGCTTCTCGACGCGCCGAGGTGATCATGTGCTCCACGTCCTCCTCCGCCTTGGCGACGAGGTTGGTGGCGTGGCGCTGGGCGTCGTCGACCATGTGGTCGGAGTCGGCCTGCGCGCGGGTGAGGATCTCATGGGCCTGAGCCTCGGCGTCGGCGATCATCTCGCGGGCGCGGTCCTCGGCGCCGCGGAGGATCTCCTCCTGCTTGTCCAGAACGTCCTGCGCATCGTCGATTTCGACGGGCAGGGCGTTGCGGAGATCGTCGAGAAGCGCGAGGGTGTCGTTGCGCGGCACCATGCAGTTGGAGGTCATGGGCACGCCATAGGCCTGCTCCACGGTCTGGTTGAGCTCGTCCAGGGCTTCGAAGACTCTATACATGCCTCAAACGATACTGGCCCCACCACAGAATGTGCGGCAGGGCCAGGTATGGAGTGTCAGATGTTAGATGACACCCTGGGCGAGCATCGCGTCCGCGGTCTTCTTGAAGCCGGCGATGTTGGCGCCGGTGACGTAGTCCCCCTCGCGGCCGTACTCCTCGGCGGTACGGGACATGGTGCGGAAGATCTTCGACATGATCTTGTGCAGGCGCTGGTCGGTGTACTCGAAGGACCAGGAGTCACGGGAGGCGTTCTGCTGCATCTCCAGGGCGGAGGTGGCCACACCACCGGCGTTGGCGGCCTTGCCGGGCGCGAAGTGAATGCCCTTCTCGCGGAAGACCTCGATGGCCTCCGGGGTAGAGGGCATGTTCGCGCCCTCCGCGACGAAGCGAACACCGTTGTCGGCCAGGGTGCGGGCGTGGTCGCCGTTGAGCTCGTTCTGGGTAGCGCACGGCAGGGCGACGTCGGCCGGGAGGTCCCAGATGGAGCCCTCGGCGTGGAAGGTGACGCCCGCGGCTTCCTCCGCGTAGCAGTTGATGCGCTCGCGGCGGTTCTCCTTGATGTCCCGGAGCAGCTCGACGTCAATGCCGTTGGGGGCATGGATCCAGCCGGAGGAGTCGGACATACCGATGACGGTGGCGCCCAATTCCTGGGCCTTCTGCGTGGCGTAGATGGCCACGTTGCCGGAACCGGAGACGATGACCTTGGCGCCGGACATGTCGGCACCGTGGGCACGCATCATCTCCTGTGTGAGGTAGACGCAGCCGTAGCCGGTTGCCTCGGTGCGCACGAGGGAGCCACCCCAGGCGAGACCCTTGCCGGTGAGCACACCGGACTCGTGCTGACCGGCCAGACGACGGTACTGACCGAAGAGGAAACCGACCTCGCGGCCGCCGACACCGATGTCACCGGCGGGCACGTCCTTGTACTCACCGATGTGGTTGTGCAGCTCGGTCATGAAGGACTGGCAGAAGCGCATGACCTCGAGCTCGGACTTGCCCTTGGGGTCGAAGTCGGAGCCGCCCTTGCCGCCGCCGATGGGCAGGCCGGTCAGGGAGTTCTTGAAGATCTGCTCGAAGCCCAGGAACTTGATGATGCCCAGGTTGACCGAGGGGTGGAAACGCAGACCACCCTTGTAGGGGCCCAGTGCGGAGTTGAACTGGACGCGGAAGCCGCGGTTGACCTGTACGACGCCGTTGTCGTCGATCCACGGCACGCGGAAGATGAGCTGACGCTCCGGCTCGCAGAGGCGCTGGATGAGGCCGTAGTCCGCGTAGTGCGGATCCTTCTCCAGCACGATCTTGAGGGAGGCGAGCACTTCTGCGACTGCCTGGTGGAACTCCGGTTCTCCTGCGTTCCGCTTGAGGAGCATGTTGTAGTAGGAGGAGACCTGCTCGTCGATCGACATACGAGTCCTTTCCGGCCCGCAGTCGCGGGCTGCCTGGGGGTGGCTTTTCTAACGGCTAACAGTTTTCACGCGAGACGGCGTCCATGCAAGTCACCGGCGAGTTGAATGCGTCACTCACCCTACCCCCTAGACTTGGGCCCCATGGTCCATATCATCATCGCCCCCGACTCCTTCAAGGGCACTGCCACCGCCGAGCAGGCCGCACACCTGCTCGGGGAGGGTGTCCGCTCGATCATCCGGGACGCCGAGATCACACTCGCCCCCATGGCTGACGGGGGTGAAGGCACGGCCGCCACCTTCGCCGGCGAGACGATCACCTTGCCCACCACGGACGCCGCGGGCCGTCTCACCGAGGCTTCCTATGTCTTCGACGGCTCTACCGCCTATATCGATATCTCCGCCGCCTCCGGTCTCCCCGCGGTCGCGGACAACAAGGTTCCGCTGAGCGGTGACACCTACGGCACGGGTGTGCTCATCGCTGACGCGCAGACCCGCGGTGCTTCCCGCATCGTGTTGTGCCTGGGTGGTTCCGCTACTTCCGACGCCGGCACCGGCATCCTCGTCGCGCTGGGCGCCACGCCCCTCAACGCGGAGGGCTACTCGCTGCCCAAGGGCGGCGGCTCCCTCGGCGATCTCGCTAGCATCGACACCGCGCAGCTCAACATCCCGGCCGCCGCGCTCGAGTGGGTGCTGCTCACCGATGTCTCCGCGACCGTCCCCGAGGCTGCCACCGTCTACGCGCCGCAGAAAGGTGCGTCCGCCGAGGATGTCTTGCTTCTCGACGCCGCCCTCACCCACACCGCCGAAACACTCGGCATCGACCCGCAGACCCCCGGTTTCGGCGCCGCCGGCGCGGTCCCGGTGGGCCTGTACTGGTTGTCGACGATGCTGCACGGCACGTCCGATCACATCCATGTCCTGCCCGGCGCGCCGCTGGTCGCCGATGCCCTGGGTCTGACAGAGGCGATCCCGCAGGCTCAGTTGGTGATCACCGGCGAGGGTGCTTTCGATTCCCAGTCGCTGACGGGCAAGGTCGTCGGCACGGTGGCGGACCTCGTTTCCGGTACCGACGCCACGCTCGGCATCGTGGCCGGGCGTATCGACGTCGACCCCGGCGGGGACGTTCTCACGGTGGCGATGGGTGAGCCACGCGACGTCGAGAAGCAGCTTTTCGACGCCGGCGCCCAGATCGCCGCCGACTACCTGCGAATCTCCACCGCCCAAGGGTAGGTCGCGTCGACCTCGTAATTCCGCTCCTGCTCGAGCAGCACGGCGTCCCGCGGTAGGTCCGCCTGCGGGGTGAGGAAGCGGGACAGGACCATGGCCAGCTGGTTCATGGAACCGGTCTGGCCCTCCACGCGGATGAGGTAGCGGTGGACCTGCGCGTCGTGGAGATCATCGCGGTCCTCCCGCAGGCCTTCTTCGACGCCCTCGTACAACGTGGGGGTGTGATCGTGGGTGACGGTCGCGGCGGTGAGCTTGCCGGCGTCGATAAGCTTGGCCATCGCATTCTCGAAGATCCCCTGGAGCTCAAGGGCGGCGGAGTCGGGAATGAGGACATCGAACTGGATTGCAGGCATGAGGAAAGACTAGCCAATAACCTGGTGTGTATGAACCTTCCCGCCAATGCTCACCGCGATCCCATCACCATCATGGCCGACGGCACGATCAAACAGGTCAACCCGTTCTCCGGAACCGAGGTATGGACCGTACCCGGCCGCGGGAACCGGCCCCTGTCCAAGCCCGCCGTCGACCCGGCACCGCTGGGCCCGCACGACCGCGAGCACCGCTGCGCATTCTGCGCCGCCACCCCACTGGCCACCCCGCCCGAGAAAGCGCGCATGGTCCGCGAAGGCTCCGAGTGGAAGATCCTGCACGGCCTGCTCCCCCATGAACTCGACGACACCGTGCCCGCTTTCCGCCGCGTCCCCAACCTTTTCGAGATCATCTCCTACGACTACTGGGCCAAGAACTACGGCTACGAAATGGACGCCGAGTCCTCGCAGCGCATGGCCACCTACCTAGCGGATCCGGCAGGCCGCGCCCACGTCCTGGACATTGTCCGCACGCGTCTGACCGCCGGCGGCAAGTCCGCTGACCTCAGCGAAGAGGAATTGCTCGACTACGTCCCCGCCTATTTCGGCGGCGGGCACGATGTCATCATCGCGCGCCGTCACTTCACCGACGAAGCCACCCACGACAATGAACTGGCCGCCTCCGGCACGTTGACCCCTGACGAGCACTTCGCGTTCACGCTGTTCACCATTGATGGCATCGACGATCTCTACCAGCGCAACCGCTACGCCCCGTACGTCGCGGCCTTCCAGAACTGGTTGGCGCCTGCGGGTGCGTCCTTCGACCATCTGCACAAGCAACTGGTGGCTATCGACGCCCGCTCCGTCCAGGCCGAGCTGGAGATCGCCCGCCTCCGTATGAACCACAACATCTACAACGAGTGGGGTGTGGACTACGCCGGGTACCGCAACCTCATCATCGCGGAGAATGAGCACGCCGTCGTCCACGCCGGATTCGGGCACCGCTACCCCACCCTGACGATCTACTCCCGCTCGGCGACGCCTGAGCCGTGGCTGCAGTCCAACGATGAGATCCGCGCGATGAGCGACCTCATCCACGCCTGTCACGCGGCGACCGGCCCGGATGTGGCCGTCAATGAGGAATGGCACCACCGTCCCGTCGACCTTGATCTGCCCATGCCCTGGCGGGTGAACATCAAGTGGCGCGTATCGACGCTCGCCGGTTTCGAGGGTGGCACCAAGATCTTCGTCAACACGCTGTCCCCGGACAATGTGCGCGACCGGATGGTGTCCGCGATGTACCAGCTTCGCGACGAAGGGAAAATCGCCCAGGACATCAAGATCGCCACCGAGTGCTCCGCGCAGCGCAATTCCCTGCTCTACAACCCGTTGTTGCACTAACGAAAAGCGCGCACGTGCGCGCTTTTTCCGTGCACAAAACTACCCCTTGCGTAATGTCGAACAGGCATGCTACTGTCGAAATTATCGAACACAACTTCGACATATCCGGGGGACATCATGCTGGCTACCAGCACGGACTTATCCACACTCGACGATCACACCCTAACCGCATCCATCACCACCGCCAACCAGACACTGACCCGCTCCAAGGCCGCCTTCATCACCTCCGTCGCCGAGTTTGATTTCCGCGACCTCGCTCGTTCGCACGGCGCTTCGAACACCACCGCCTGGATGGTGCGCACCCAGGGCATATCCCCGCGCGCCGCCCAGGAGTACCTCAACGTGGGCCGCAAGATCCGGGCGTTCTTCTACCTCACCGAGGCCTTTCTGCGCGGTGACGTCAGCTACTCCAAAGTTCGGCTGCTGCTGAAGTACCTGACCCTTGATAACGAGCATGAGCTCGTCGAGCTCGCCCGCCTCCACACCGTCACGGAGCTGGAATCCCTGCTGGCCGGTAAGCCTCGCGTCGGCGGGCCTAAACCCCGCCCGGCGAACAAGCTCTCGGTCACCGTGTGCCCCGATACCGGCCAGGTCAAGCTGTGGGGCACCCTCGACCCGGAGGTCGGCGCCGAGTTCCTCGCGGGGCTCAAGGCCGCCGAACTCTCCGCTGATAAGGAGAAGGAGGAAAAGCCGGAGGGACCGGACTCATCCAACACTCGCTTCGGCGTGCCCGTCGCCACCAGCCTGTTCGGCTCTTTCCGCCAACTGATCAATCTGGCCCGCGCCAACCCCACGGCCTCCACTACGGCGCCTGGCGCGCAGGTCAACATCATCGTCGACACCGATGACACCGCTCGTCTCCCCTTCCAGCCGGCCGCAGAGGGCCGGGATCTGCTGCGCAGCATCATCAACGGCTTCCTTTCCATCCAGATCCGCGGGGCCGGCGGGCGCATCCTCCACCTCGGGCGCAGCTCCCGCCTGGTTGGTGCCGCCCAGGCCAAGGCGTTGTTGACCCGCTGGAACCACCGGTGCGCCACCCCGGGATGCGGCCACACCCGCTGGCTGCAGTTCCACCACATCGTCGGTTGGGCCTCCGGAGGCACGACGGACCTGGACAACCTCATACCCCTGTGTTCAACGCACCACGCCATGATCACCAGCGGTGAGCTCACGATCGTCCCCGACAACATTGACCCCGCCCTGCTGCGCTTCCGTTTCCCCGGCGGAGAATCCTGGACCTCCGCGCACCACCAACCGCCGATCCCGGATGAGTTCATGGGCTTGAACTCCGACAGCTACTTCGCCGGCCCGGTCCCGCGCGGCGATGAGCACCTGCTCAACACGTGGGAGCACGCGCACTCCTTCGACGATCCTGTGTTCCCCGAAAGCGCGCACGTGCGCGCATCTGACCCCCTTGACCTGTCCACTAGAGTTGAACCCGAATGATCATCAACCCCCTTGAGGAGTCTGAAGAAACACCCCATGAGCGACATTTCCCGCCTACTCACCCAACATTCCGCCGATCTGTCCTGGCAGCAGTCCTTTTACGAGGATCTGCACGAGCGCCCGGAGCTGTCCGGCCATGAGTATGAGACCGCGGAGAAGATCGCCCGCAAACTCGCGGACTTCGACTGTGAAGTGCAAACCCACATCGGTGGTTATGGCATCGTCGCCATCTTCCGCAATGGCGACGGACCCACCGCCTTGTTCCGCGCAGATTTTGACGCGTTGCCCATCAAGGAGGAAACGGGAGTCCCCTTCGCCTCCACGCGGGTGCGCCCGACGGCGGACGGGAAGCAGACGGGGGTCATGCATGCCTGTGGCCACGACATGCACACCACTGCCCTCCTCGGTGCGTGCGCGCTGCTTGACGCCCACCGGGAGTCCTGGTCCGGCACTTTCATTGCCTTGTTCCAGCCGGCGGAGGAAACGGGTGAGGGTGCGGCTGCCATGGTCGCTGATGGCCTGGTTACCCGCATCCCCCGCCCCGACGTGTGCCTGGGCCAGCACATCATGCCGGGCCGTGCCGGGCAGGTGCAGACCATGCCGGGCCCCCAGTTCGCTGCGTGCGACTCAATCCGGATCACCATCCCGGGCAAGTCGGCCCATGGTTCGATGCCGCATAACGCGGTGGATCCGACGTACATCGCCGCGATGGTGGTCATCCGCCTGCAGGGCATCGTGGGGCGGGCCGTTGACCCGAATGATTTCGCCGTGATCTCGGTGGGTTCGCTACGCGCCGGCACCACCAACAACATCATTCCGGATTCGGCTGAGCTGATCCTCAACTGCCGTTTCTACGATGAGACCACGAAGCGCCGTGTGTACGCGGCCATTAGGCGGGTCGTGGAGGCGGAGTGCGTGGCGTCGGGAAGCGAGGACGAGCCGACCTTCGAATTCTTCGGCCACGGCGAGCTCGTCGATAATGATCAGGGCGTGTTCGACACAGTCCGGCCGATTTTCAATAAGGTTTTCGGCCCGGACTCGGTGGACGCGAAGCGCACGACGGTGTCGGAGGATTTCGCGAACATCCCCTTGGCCTTCGGCGCTCCTTACATGTACTGGGTGGTGGGCTGCACCCCGCAGGCTCTGTGGGATAAGGCAGTCGCGGAGAATCGGGTGAAACAGGATGTTCCTGTGAACCACATGAACACCTTCCTTCCCGAGTATGAGCCCACGGTGGACGCCACCACCAAGGCGGCTGCCGCTGGTGTATTGACGTATCTCGGACGCTGAGGCGCGGAACAACCTGCCTGCCTATATGCTGGGACAAGCGGCTGTCTGAGGCAGCCCTGAATCATGTTGCCTATTAACAACCATCCAGGAGCAATCCACATGAGCGACACCCTGCCCGCGCTGAACACGACCGTTGGCGGCCATGTCCGCGCAGCATCTGGCGCCTCACCGGAGAGTGCCACCGACTACAAGTTCTGGTTCGGCCTGTCCCGCGGCGTGATGGAGCAGATCGCCGATAAGTGGGAGGCCACCACCGCCGCCTACGCAGGCGTCCGCCAGCAGCACTACTTCTCGGCCGAGTTCCTCATGGGTCGTGCTCTGCTCAACAACCTCACCAACCTGGAGATGGTCGAGGAAGCCGCCGAGTCGGTCCGTGAACTGGGCCATGAGCTCGGTGACGTGCTGGAGGCGGAGAATGACGCTGCCCTGGGCAACGGTGGCCTCGGCCGCCTCGCTGCTTGCTTCCTGGATTCCTCCGCGACCCAGGATCTGCCGGTCACCGGCTATGGCATCCTCTACCGCTATGGGCTGTTCAAGCAGGCCTTCGACAACGGTTTCCAGACGGAGAAGCCGGACGCGTGGAAGGAGAACGGCTACCCGTTCTACATCCGCCGTGAGGAGCAGCCGCGCATCGTCCAGTTCGATGACATGACCGTGCGCGCGGTGCCCTATGACATGCCGATCACGGGCTACGGCACTGACAACGTCGGTACTCTGCGCCTGTGGAAGGCCGAGCCGATGGAGGAGTTCGACTACGACGCCTTCAACTCCCAGCGCTTCACCGACGCCATCGTCGAGCGCGAGGCTGTCATGGATCTGTGCCGCGTGCTCTACCCGAACGACACCACCTACGCCGGCAAGGTGCTGCGTGTGCGCCAGCAGTACTTCTTCGTCTCCGCTTCCCTGCAGGCGATGATCGAGTCGCACCTGGAGAACCACGGTGACCTGGCGTCTTTCGCCGAGTTCAACTCCATCCAGCTCAATGACACCCACCCGGTGCTCGCCATTCCGGAGCTCATGCGTCTGCTGCTCGACGAGCACGAGATGACCTGGGAGGATGCCTGGGACATCGTCACCAAAACTTTCGCCTACACCAACCACACCGTGCTGGTGGAGGCCCTCGAGCAGTGGAACGTCTCGATCTTCCAACAGCTCTTCGGCCGCGTGTGGGAGCTCACCGTCGAGATCGACCGTCGTTTCCGCGATGACCTGCGCGAGCGCGGCCTGGACGAGGAGACCATCAACCGTATGGCCCCGGTCCAGGACGGTCACGTCCACATGGCGTGGATCGCCTGCTACGCCGCCTACTCCATCAACGGTGTCGCCGCGCTGCACACCGAGATCATCAAGCGTGACACCCTCGGCGACTGGCACGCGATCTGGCCGGAGAAGTTCAATAACAAGACCAACGGTGTGACCCCGCGCCGTTGGCTGAAGATGTGCAACCCGCGTCTGTCCGACCTGCTCACCCGCCTGGTCGGTTCTGATGAGTGGGTCACCGACATGGACAAGCTCAAGGAGATCGCCCACTACGGCGACGATGAGGCGGTCATGCAGGAGCTGCTCGACATCAAGGAGGCCAACAAGGCTGACTTCGCCGAGTGGATCCTGGAGCGTCAGGGCATCGAGGTTGATCCGCACTCGATCTTCGACACCCAGATCAAGCGTCTCCATGAGTACAAGCGTCAGCTGCTCAACGCCCTGTACATCCTCGACCTGTACCTGCGGATCAAGCAGGACGGTCTCACCGATGTCCCGCCGCGCACCTTCATCTTCGGTGCGAAGGCTGCCCCGGGTTACTACCGCGCGAAGGGCATCATCAAGCTGATCAATGAGATCGCCAACGTGGTCAACAACGACCCGGAGGTCAACGACACCATCAAGGTCGTCTTCGTGGAGAACTACAACGTCTCCCCCGCCGAGCGCATCATCCCGGCGACCGACGTCTCCGAGCAGATCTCCACCGCCGGCAAGGAGGCTTCCGGTACCGGCAACATGAAGTTCATGATGAACGGTGCTCTCACCCTGGGCACGATGGACGGCGCGAACGTCGAGATCCACGATTCCGTGGGCGACGACAACGCCTACATTTTCGGTGCCCGCGAGGAGGAGCTGCCGGAGCTGCGCGCCACCTACAACCCGTGGCACGCCTACGAGACCGTCCCGGGCCTCAAGCGCACCCTCGACGCGCTCATCGACGGCACCCTGGACGACAACGGCACCGGCCAGTTCCACGACATCCGTTCCTCGCTTCTCGACGGCGGCGGCTGGGAGACCCCGGACGTCTACTACGTCCTCGGTGACTTCGCGGACTTCCGCGAGACCCGCGACCGCATGGCCGCCGACTATGTCGCAGATCGCCAGCACTGGGCACGGATGTGCTGGGTGAACATCTGCGCCTCGGGCCGTTTCTCCTCCGACCGCACCATCGGCGATTACGCCCGTGAGGTCTGGAAGCTCGACCCGACCCCGATCACCAAGTAGTACGCACGCAGGAAGCGGCGGAGAGGATATCCTCTCCGCCGCTTCCTTTTCGCTTATCGACGCCCGCGTTACTTCCGCGTCGTGGCAGTCGGCGAGCTGGTGTCCTCGCCCAGGAGGTGGACGTGGATCATGTTGGTGTTGCCGGAGACTCCGGGCGGGGTGCCGGCGACGACGACCATCATGTCGTCGCGGTGGTAGTCATCCATGGCGAGCAGGGAGCGGTCGAGCTCGGCCATCATGTCGTCGGTGGAGCGGGCCTGGGCGCAGAGGAAGGTCTCGGCGCCCCAGGTGAGCGCCAGCTGGGAGCGGACGGCCTGGTGTGGGGTGAACACGAGCAGCGGCAGGTGCGAGTGCAGGCGGGCCACGCGGCGGGCGGTGTCACCGGAGGTGGTGAAACAGACCAGTGCGCGGGCGTTGAGGCGCTCGGCGATGTCGCGGGCGGAGTAGGAGATCACGCCGCGCTTGGTGCGCGGGACGTGGCTCAGCGGCGGCACGTGGCCGTCGGTTTCCGCCTGGGTGACGATGCGCGCCATGGTGCGCACCACGTTGTGCGGGTCAACGCCGATGGAGGTCTCGCCGGAGAGCATGACGGCGTCGGCACCGTCGAGGACGGCGTTGGCCACGTCGGAGGCCTCGGCGCGGGTGGGGGTGGAGTTCTCGATCATGGAGTCGAGCATCTGGGTGGCCACGATGACCGGCTTGGCGTTCTCGCGGGCGATCTGGATGGCGCGCTTCTGCACCAGCGGGACCTGCTCGAGGGGAACCTCGACGCCGAGATCACCGCGGGCGACCATGATGGCGTCGAAGGCGAGGACGATGGACTCGAGGGCGTGGACGGCCTCGGGCTTCTCCAGCTTGGCGATGACCGGCACGTGGCGGCCGACGCGGTCCATGACCTCATGAACGAGGTCGACGTCTGCCGGGGAGCGGACGAAGGACAGGGCGATGAAGTCGACACCCAGCTTAAGGGCGAACTCGAGATCGGCGATGTCCTTCTCGGACAGGGCCGGGACAGAGATGTCCATGCCGGGCAGGGAGACGCCCTTGTTGTTGGAGACGGGGCCGCCTTCGGTGACCTCGCAGACGACGTCGTTGCCGTTGACTTCGAGGCAGGTGAGGCCGACCTTGCCGTCGTCGACAAGCAGGCGGTCGCCGGGCTTGGCGTCGAGCGCGAGGTTCTTGTAGGTGGTGGACACGCGGTCGTGGGTGCCCTCCACATCGTCAACGGTGATGCGGACGACCTCGCCGGTCTCCCAGACGGTGGCTCCGTCGATGAAGCGGCCGAGGCGGATCTTGGGTCCCTGCAGGTCAGCGAGGATGCCGACGGCGCGGCCGGTGACATCGGTGGCCTCGCGGACCCACTTGTAGTTCTGCTCGTGATCGGGGTGATCACCGTGGGAGAAGTTCAGGCGGGCGACGTCCATGCCGTCCTCCACGAGGCGCCGAATGGCGTCCTTGGAGGCGACGGCGGGACCGAGGGTGCACACAATCTTGGTTCGTCTAGACACGGCTACCAACCTACTCTGTTTCCTTGACGACAGCGCGTCGGCGTCGCTGGAGCCACCAGAACACCCCGATTGCGATGAGGAACACAATGGCGGAGACCCAGGTGTTGACGCGCTGTCCGAGGATCATGGTGGCGGAGTCATCGCGCATCAGCTCGATCCAGAAGCGGCCCAGCGTGTAGCCGGCGACGTAGAGGGCGAAGATGGAGCCCGGCGCCAGCTTGAAGCGGCGGTCGATCCAAATGAGCAGGGCGAAGATGAGCAGGTTCCACAGCAGCTCGTAAAGGAACGTCGGATGGACAGAGGTGATGACCTCGCCCGTCGAGGTGCCGGTCAACGGGGCGAATTCGCCGTTGCCGTCGACGCGGTAGTAGATGTCCAGCGCCCAGGGAACGTCGGTGGGGCGGCCGTAGATCTCCTGGTTGAACCAGTTGCCCAGGCGTCCGACGGCCTGACCCAGGATGATGGCGGGCGCGACGGCGTCGGCGAAGGGCGCCAAGGGGATTTTCTTCCAGCGGAACAGCAGCGCCACGCCGACCGCGCCGAGTGCGACGGCTCCCCAGATGCCCAGACCACCGGCTGTGACGTTGAGGGCGTCGACGGGGTTGCAGGTCTCGCAGAAGTACTTATCGGCGTCCGTGATCACGTGATAGAGCCGGCCACCGATGATGCCGGCGGGGATGGCCACGATCGCCGCGTCCCACACCATGTCCGCGGAACCGCCGCGCGCCGTGTAGCGGCGGTGGGTGACCCACAGGGCGAGGAGAATGCCGATCATGATGCATATCGCGTAGGCGCGCAGCGGAATCGGGCCGAGGTACCACACGCCCTGAGGCGGGGAAGGGATGTTCGCGAGGATAGTGGTCTGCACGATTCAACAGTGTGCCAGAGTCCCTAGCGGGAGGGGCAGGAGGGATGCTGTCCCGTGGCGACAAGCATCCGGGTGAGCCGCGCGGGGTCCTCGGCCATCATGAGTTCCTCGCCGACGACGACGGCGTCGGCACCCGCGGCGGCGTAGGTGAGCAGGTCCCGCGGTGAATGGACCCCGGATAGGGCGATGCGCACGGTGGTCTCGGGCAGGCCCGGGGAGATGTCGGCGAACAATTGCTTATCGACGTCCCCGCCCACCAGCGGTCGCGCGTTCACCGCGACGACCCGCGCTCCGGCGTCCATGGCCCGGTCGGCCTCGGCGGGGCTGCGGACCTCCAGGACGGCGGTCATGCCGAGGGACTCGATCCGGTCGAGCAGCGAGACCAGACGGTTCTGGTCGAGGAGTTCGACCTGCAGGGGAACCAGGTCGGCGCCGTAGCAGCGGGCCTCGTGGATCTGGTAGGGGTCGAGGATGATGTCGCGGCAGAACATGGGCACGTCCACGGCGGCGCGGGCGGCCCGCATGTCGTGCAGTGAGCCGTGGAAGCGCAGTCGCTCGGTCTGGCAGGCGATGAGGTGGGCCCCGCCCTGCTCGAACTCGTGGGCCAGGTGGGCGATGGCGGAGGTGTCGGTGTCGGGGGCGTCGAGAAGCGTCTTTCCGGGCACAACGCGCTTGATTTCCGGGATGACGCTGCAGCCGTTGCGGAGCAGGGCGTGGAAACCGTCGCGGGTGTTGTCGGTGTCGCGGGAACGGGCCTTGATCTCCTTGAATGAGACCACGGCCTCACGCGCGGCGACGTCCTTGAGGACGCTGGCGACAAGCCGGTCGCGTGCGCTCATCGGCACCTCCCATCGAGATCCTATTCAGGTTATCCCGTGACATTGCTCACGATGAAATCAGGGCCGGGTTGTGTCCGTCGGATCGATGTCGGCGTCGAGGGCGTCCCACATGACGCGCCCCGAGTCGGGTTCCGCCTCGAGATCCTCGGCGATCTTGGCCTCGCGGCTGCGCTTCTTCTCGTAGCGGTTCATCTTCGCCGAATCCGTGCCCGGGCGCATGGCCAGGAGCACGCCGGCGAACAGGGCGAGTGCTGCGCCCAGCATGGCGACGGCGGGGCCGGCCGTGTGGACGTCCAGCCCGGCGATCTCGGCCCAGGAGGAGATGACGGTCTCATCACCCGTGGACAGCAGCTGATGCACGCGGCGCGGATCGGGTTCCCCGGCGAGCAGGCCCAGCGGTGCCCAGGAGGCGCCGATGCCGGCGAGTGCGGAGACGATGCCGATGATGCGGCGGCCGGTGCGTCGCAAAGCAAGCCCGGCGACGGCCCCGGCCAGCAGCAGCAACGCCACGGCGGTCTGCTCGGTGGACCAGAGTCCGCCGATGACGGCGTGGGTCGCGTCGCCGGACTTGTCGTCGAACGTCACGGCGTTGATCCACGGCATGCGGGAGCCCGCCCAGAGGATCAGCGCAGCGAGGGCGAGCAGGAGGGCGGAATAGCGGTGCAGATTCTTCATGATTACAGCAGCTCGTCGGCGTCGAAGCAGGTGCGGTCGCCGGTGTGGCAGGCGCCGCCGACCTGCTCGACGGTGACCAGGACGGTGTCGCCGTCGCAGTCGAGGCGCACGCCGGTGACTTCCTGGGTGTGGCCTGAGGTCAGGCCCTTGATCCAGTACTCGTCGCGGGAACGCGAATAGTAGGTGCCGCGGCGGGTGGCCAGGGTGTAGGCGAGGGCGTGGGTGTCCATCCACGCCATCATGAGGACCTCGCCGGTGCCGTCGGCCTGGACGATTGCGGGCAACAGGCCGGCGTCGTTAAGTTTCAGGCGGGCGGCGATGTCGGCGTCGAGCTCATAGTCGGCCGGGTTGCTCATCGGCGTACCTCGTGACCCGCCTCGGCGAGCACGTCCTTGACCTCGCCGATGGTGACCTCACCGAAGTGGAAGATGGTGGCGGCGAGCACGGCGTTGGCGCCTGCGTCGACGGCGGGCGGGAAGTGCTCGGCCTCGCCGGCACCGCCGGAGGCGATGACGGGGACGGTGACGGCCTCGCGGACCAGGCGCAAAAGCTCCAGGTCGAAGCCGTCCTTGGTGCCGTCGCCGTCCATGGAGTTGAGCAGGATCTCACCGACGCCGAGCTTCTCACCGGTTTTCGCCCACTCGATGGCGTCCAGGCCTGCGGACTTGGTGCCGCCGTGGGTGGTCACCTCGAAGCCGGAGGGCTGCTCGGCGGCACGCCGGGCGTCGACGGACAGGACAATGCACTGGGAGCCGAACTGGTCAGCCAGCTCGCGGAGCAGTTCCGGGCGGGCGATGGCGGAGGTGTTGACGGAGACCTTGTCGGCACCCGCGCGCAGCAGCTGGTCGACGTCCTCGACGGAACGCACGCCGCCGCCAACCGTCAGCGGGATGAACACCTGCTCGGCGGTGCGCTTGACCACCTCAAGCATGGTGCCGCGGCCGTCCTTGGAGGCGGAGACGTCGAGGAAGGTGAGCTCATCGGCGCCTTCCTGATTGTAGCGGGCGGCCAGCTCGACGGGATCGCCGGCGTCGCGGAGGTTGGCAAAGTTGACGCCCTTGACCACGCGACCATTGTCGACGTCCAGGCAGGGGATGACGCGGATGGCGACGGCCATGACGCCCCTTTCAGTGTCAGGAATTGAGGATCCCATCCATCGTACTCATGATGGCCTCGTGCGCCCGCGCGGTACCCGCCACCACACCGATGGAGCGCGGGGTCCACTCGTTTCCCTCAATGTCGGTGGCCACGCCGCCGTTAGCGCGGATGAGCATGACGCCAGCGGCGTTGTCCCACACGTGCGGGGAGAAACTCACCGCCCCACCGAAGATGCCCTGCGCCGTGAACGCCAGGTCAACGCCGACGGAGCCGGTGATGCGCGGCCGCAGGTAGGTGGCGGACAACTCCGCGAGCAGGCCCTGGCGCAGCAGGGAGGGGAACTGGGAGCGCACCTGGGAGGCCACCGAAGAGAAACCGACCTGGGCGACGAGCTGGTCAGCCTCGCTCAGCGGGGTGATGGGCCGGCCGTTGAGGCGTACCGGCCCGCCCTCGTAGGCGGTGAGGCGACGGCCGAGTAAAGGCATGGAGGTGAGGGCGACGACGGGGTGGTCGTCGATAAGTAAACTGATGAGGATCGCACACATCGGGTTGCCTGCGGCGTAGTTGGCGGTGCCGTCGATGGGGTCGACGATCCACACGGCGTCGTGGCTGTAGCTGCCCCCGGCCTCCTCCCCCAGCACGGGGATGCCGGTGAACTGGGTGAGTGACTGGCGCAGATAAGCCTCGATCGCCAGGTCGACCTCGGTGGCGAAATCGCCCGGGTCCTTCATCGCGGCAGGGTCGGATCCCACGCCGGCGATAAACATCGTCTCCGCGTCGTCGCACACCGCTTCCGCGACAGCGAGCAGTTCCCGGGCGTCCATCACTACTGCTTATCGACGGCCGCGAGTGCCTCCCGCAGCGTGAATCGTCCCTCGTAGAGGGCCTTGCCGATGATGGCGGAATCGATGCCTTCGTCGACGTACTGGGCCAGCTCGACGACGTCGTCAAGCACGGAAATACCGCCGGAGGCGACGATCTTTGCGTCGGTGGCCGCGGCCACCTCCCGCAGGAGCTGGACGTTGGGGCCGGCGAGGGTGCCGTCCTTGGAGACGTCGGTGACGACGAAGCGGGAACAACCCGCGGCGTCGAGACGCTCCAGGACCTCCCACAGGTCGCCGCCATCGGAGACCCAACCGTTGCCGCGGGTGCGCCACTCGCCGTCGATCTCACGCACGGCGATGTCGACCGCGACCTTATCCCCGTGGGAGGCGAGCACCTCGGCGATCCACTCAGGCTTCTCCAGGGCGGCGGTGCCGATGTTGACACGGGTGGCACCGGTGGCCAGTGCCCGTTCCAGGGAGGCGTCATCGCGGATACCGCCCGTGAGCTCGACCTTGATGTCCAGCTGGCGGGTGATCTCCGCCATGAGCTCGTGGTTGGAGCCGCGGCCGAAGGCGGCGTCCAGGTCGACGAAGTGCAGCCACTGAGCGCCCTGCGCCTGCCACTCCAACGCGGCCTCCAGCGGGGAGCCGTAGGACTTCTCGGTGCCGGCCTCGCCCTGATCAAGTCGCACGGCCTGGCCGTCGACCACGTCAACGGCGGGAAGAAGGATGAAATCGCTCATGGTTGTCAATCCTAACCTTTAGAGAGTGTCGACCCAGTTGGACAGCAACTGCAGGCCCGCATCGCCGGACTTCTCCGGGTGGAACTGGGTGGCCCACAGCGCGCCGTTCTCCACGGCGGCGACGAAACGGTCGTTCTCGTGCTGCGCCCAGGCAACGGACGGCGGGGTGGTCAGGTCATCGGTCTTAAGGGTCCACTCGCGCACGCCATAGGAGTGGACGAAGTAGAAGCGCTCCTCATCGGAGAGCTGGGCGAACATCTGCGAGTCCGCGTCCCGGGTGACCGTGTTCCAGCCCATGTGCGGCAGGATGTCGGCCTGGATCCGCTCGACAGCGCCCGGCCACTCCCCCGCGCCCTTGGAGTGGACGCCGTGCTCATCGCCTTCGTCGAAAAGAATCTGCATACCGACGCAGATACCCATCACCGGGCGTCCGCCCGCGAGACGCTGGCCGATGATGCGCGCCCCGTGGACGGCGTTGAGACCGGCCATGCAGGCGGCGAAAGCGCCGACGCCGGGGACCAGCAGCCCGGCGGCCTCAGTGGCGATCTGCGGGTCCGAGGTGACGGTAACCTCGGCCCCGACCTTCTCCAGTGCCCGATGGGCGGAACGGAGGTTGCCGGAGCCGTAGTCGAGGAGAGCGACGGTTTTTGCCATGGGGGAAAGTGTAGTCCTCGGAGTGAACGCCTGAAAATCTCACACTGGAGAAGAAGCTGGACCGCGTTTCCGCAGGTCACCAAAATCCTGATGTAAGAAAATCAGGCTCACCTCCGGCGCCTGGGACGACGGGGCACGTGGATCTGGCGCAGGCGGGTACGGATGTTGTTGTGCTCGGTGACGCGGTGCGCGCCGAGGAAGCGGTCGATGACGGTGGCCAGGATGCCCATCGCGACGATGACCGCAGCCACGGTGTAGGCCCCGGAGTAGGCGGCGCGGGCGGCGACGAAGCCGAGGACGAAGGAACCGATACCCGTACCCGCGTCATAGGCCATGTTCCACACGGCGGAGGCTTCGGAGACCTTGGCGCGGGGCAGACGCTGGAACATCTCCAGCAGGGCCTCGTTCTGCACCATACCGAAACCACCACCGAACAGCAGGCCGGCCACCACCAGCCACCACACGGACCAGCCATTGGCGATGACCAGGGCCATGAGCGCGACGCCCGCAAAACCCATGAGCTGGCCGGGGATCATGGTCACACCAGCGCGGCCCACGCGGTCGGCGACCATGCCGGAGACGTAGCGCAGAGCCATGGCGGCGCCACCGATGATCGAGAGCATGACACCACCAATGACGGCACCGGTGACGGGATCAAGCTCCTGCACTGCCGCAGGCAGGAAGGAGGAGACCGCGCCGAAACTCATCGACAGGCTGTTGACGGCCACGGCCGGCACGAGGACCAGCTTCCACATGGACACGTCCGCCTTCTCACGCGACCTTTCCTGTGCGCGGATCCGCGGGATACGCAGGCACATGACGGCGGCGATGAGGGCCACGACGGCGGCCGTGATATACACCGAACCGAAGCCGAACTGCCCCGTCATCCACAATCCCAAAGGCAGGAAGAGCATCTGGGCCACGCCGACGAACACGCCGAGCATGCCGGAGGCCTTCCCCAGGAAACGGGAGGGCACGAGCTCGGCGATGAGCGCTGACTCGGCGACGGTGAGCGCGCCGAATCCGATGCCGCGCAGGGCGGAGAAGAGCAGGAGGGCCCAGACGGCGTCGTCAAGCAGGTGGCCGAGCGCCGGGACGCCGAGCATGCAAGCAGAGGCCACCATGACCGGGTTGTAGCCCAGCTTGCGCAGCATCGCCGGGGTGAAGATCTGGGTGATCACCGTCGCCGCCATGAACACGCCGGTGGTGGCACCGGCGATGGTGGCGGAGTGACCCGCGTCGAGCGCGGCCAGGGGGATCACCGGTAGCAGCAGGGACCACGCACCGAAGGCCGCGAAGACCGCGACAAGGGTGGGCACGAACCCCGGTGCTTTCCACATGCTGTCGAGGTTCGTCTGTGCCACTTACTCCATCGCTCCCATCATCCAGAACACTGCTCCCACGAATGCCACAGCGGCACACAGGGCCAGAAATATTGTCAACGGCCGGCTACCGGACTGGTAGGCCGACCAGGTCGCACCGACCAGCAAGCCGGCGACGATGAACAGCAGGTACACCAGCCAGTTGCTGCTTGAGTCCATCGGTTTACAGAGCTCCCTTGGTCGAGGGTACGCCCGTGACACGCGGATCAATCTCCACGGCCTCGCGCAGGGCACGGGCGACGGCCTTGTACTCGGCCTCGGTGATGTGGTGCGGGTCGCGGCCGTGGTGGCAGATGACATGGAGGGTGATGCGGGAGTTGAGAGCCAGGGTCTCGAAGAAGTGCTCGTTGATCACCGTGGCGTAGTGGCCGCCGATGACCGCGGAGATCATGTGGTCCGGCTCCCCACGCATGACGAAGTAGGGGCGCCCGGAAATATCCACAACGGCCTCGACGAGGGTCTCGTCCATCGGCAGCTGGCGGGAACCGAAACGGCGGATGCCGGCCTTGTCGCCGACGGCGTCGAGAAGCGCGGCGCCCATGACGATGGCGGTGTCCTCGACGGTGTGGTGCGCATCAATCTCAATGTCGCCCTTAGCGTGGACGGTGAGGTCGAAGGAGCCGTGGACCGCGAAGGCGGTGAGCATGTGGTCGAAGAAGGGCAAACCGGTGTCGATGTCGGCGCGTCCGGTGCCGTCGAGGTTGATCTCGACGCTGATGTCGGACTCCGAGGTCGTCCGGGTGGAACGTCCGATACGGTCAGTCACTTTCTTCTCCTTGGATCACGTCGGCGGCGGCACTCAGGAACGCATCGTTCTCTGCGGGCAGCCCGATGGTGGTGCGCAGGTGGCCGGCGACCCCGACATCACGGATGAGCACGTCGGCGTCGAGGAACTTCTGCCACGCAGCGTGCTGGTCGGCGAAGGGGCCGAAGAACACGAAGTTCGATTCGCTGGGCACCACATCGTAGCCCATCTCCTCCAGGGCCGCGACGACGCGGACCCGCTCAGCAGCCAGCTTATCGACGGTGGCCAGCGTGTCAGCCCGGTGCCGCAGTGCGACCGTCGCCGCCGCCTGACTCAGCATCGACAGGTGATACGGCAGGCGCACCAGCATGACGGCCTCGACGAAGGCGGGGTCCGCGACGAAGTAGCCGAGGCGACCGCCCGCGAAGTCGAAGGCCTTCGACATGGTGCGCGAGACGACCAGCTTCGCCGGGTACTCGGCGAGCAGGGTGACGGCGGAGGGCGACGGCGAGAACTCGCCGTAAGCTTCGTCGACGATGACGATGCCGGGGGCGGCGTCGATAAGCGTGCGGATGTCACCCAGGGAGGTGACGTCACCGGTCGGGTTGTTCGGGGTGGTGATGAAGATGACGTCGGGGCGGTGCTTGTCGATGGCGGCCAGCGCCGCGGCGATGTCGATGCGGAAATCGGCACCGCGCGGGCAGTCGATGAACTCCGTCTGCGTGCCCGCCGAGAGGATCGGGTGCATGGAGTACGAAGGTTGGAAGCCCAGCGCCTTGCGGCCCGGTCCGGCGAAGGCCTGCAGCAGCTGCTGGAGGACCTCGTTGGAACCGTTGGCGGCCCACAGGTTATCCACGCCCACCGCAACGCCGGTGCGCTCGGTGACGTAGTCGGCGAGCTGGGTGCGCAACTCCACGGCATCGCGGTCCGGGTAGCGGTTGAGCTCGGAGGCGACCTTGGTGACAGCCTCCACGAGGTCATCGATGAGCGCCTGCGAGGGAGGATAAGGGTTCTCGTTGGTGTTGAGACACACGGGAACATCGAGCTGCGGTGCGCCATAGGGCGACTTCCCGCGCAGTTCCTCGCGCAGGGGCAGCTGGTCCAGATTCAGGCGGGTCACCTACATCACCTCGAATCGGGCGCGGATGGACTCACCGTGGGCCGGGAGGTCCTCGGCGTCGGCCAGCGCGATGATGTGCGGACCGATCTCCTTGAGCGCGGTGCGGTCGTACTCGATGAGGTTGACCTCGCGCAGGAAGGTGTGGGTGGACAGGCCGGAGGAAAAGCGCGCCGTGCCGGAGGTGGGCAGGACGTGGTTGGAGCCCGCGGCGTAGTCACCCAGCGGGACCGGCGAGTAGGAACCGACGAAGATAGCGCCGGCGTGGCGGATACGCTCGGCGACCTCGCGGGCGTTCTCGGTGTGGATCTCCAGGTGCTCGGCGGCATAGGCGTCGGCGACGGCGATGCCCTGCTCGAGGTCATCGACCAACACGATGCCGGACTGCTGGCCCTGGAGCGCCCCGGCGACGCGCTCGGCGTTGCGGGTGACTGTGTAGCGCTCGTCGATCTCGCGGTCGACGGTGCGCGCCAACTCCTCCGAATCGGTGATGAGGACGGACGCCGCCAGATCATCGTGCTCGGCCTGGGAGATGAGGTCATAGGCAATGTAGACCGGGTCGGCCGAATCATCGGCGAGGATGGCGATCTCCGAGGGGCCGGCCTCCGCGTCAATGCCGACGACACCGTTGACCAGGCGCTTGGCGGCGGTGACGAAGATGTTGCCGGGCCCGGTGATGATGTCCACCGGCTCCAGATCCTCATCGCCATAAGCCATGAGTGCGACGGCTTGGGCGCCGCCGACGGCCCACACCTCATCGATGCCCAGCAGGTGGCAGGCGGCGAGGATAGTGGGGTGCGGCCAGCCATCGTGATCGGCCTGCGGCGGGGACGCCACCACCAGGGAGGAGCACCCGGCCTCCTGGGCGGGCACGACGTTCATGATGACGCTCGACGGGTACACGGCCTTGCCGCCGGGCACGTAGAGACCGACCCGCTCGATGGGGATGTGCACCTCGGTGACAGTTGCCCCCTCGGTGAGGGTGGTGGTGTGGGAGACCGGCTTCTGCTCGGCGTGGACCGCCCGCACGCGGGAGATCGCCTCCTGCATCGCCTCGATGACATCGTCGTCGAGGGTGTCCACTGCCTGCGCCAGCAGTTCCGCCGGCACCCGCACGGAAGCCGGGGTGACGCCGTCGAATTTCTCCCCGTATTCGCACGCCGCCGCCGCGCCCCGCTCACGCACCGCCTCCACGATGGGGGCCACGGTGGGCAGCACCGCATTGACATCGGTGCCGCCACGCGGCAGGGCGCGCCGCAGCTCGCTGGTAGACGGGGTACGACCGCGCAGGTCGATGACGTTGAGCATCGTGAAAAGTCTCCTAAGTCGGCTCTTAATTGCCCTATTGTAGGACGTACGGACCCGAACACTTTCTGGAGGTGTCAGCCGGATGGTCACCCTGACCGAGGTATACGTCGCCGCCGAGTCATTCGGATTTCACTGCTACGTGGGCGCTGACCGCCTCGTCTTCCCCTGGCACGACCACATTGTCACCGCCTACCTGGATGAACGCAATCCTCTCGCGTTGGTTTTCGACACCTCACTGCGTGCCCAGGTCGGCATGGAACAGACGGGCTTTCTGGCGCGCACCATCACCACGTGGAATCACGAACGCCTCGGCCCGACCATGTCTCTGCGTGTCGGCGACGACGGCTCGCTGAGCCTCCATGCCCGTTCTGCTCTTCTCCTCGCGGCCGGCAGCACCCCGGCCCAGCTGGCGGATTTCGTGCGTCTGTCCATGGAGACCGCCCGCCTGGCCGTCGATCACCTGGTGGAGGATCTCCCCGAGCTGGCCATGCCCGATTCGGAAGACACCGTCGCACAGCGCCGGAAGCAGGACACGGCGGCGTTGTCCGGCCCGCTCCCCCGGGATCGTCACGTCGGTGTCAATGAGCTTGACGACGACGTGGTGCGCCTCCGCGACCTCGACCACCGCCGCAGCCGGCAGGACATCGACCCCCGTGACACCGATGAGGAGTACTCCGCCACCATGAGCACCGAGCATGACTGGGAGGATGCGCCTGAACCCCAGACCCATCCGGAAGATGTCACCCTGGAGCGGGTGCGGGAGACGCTCGCCGGGCTAGGTATCGGCAAAACCCACGGCGATGAGGATGTCGTCATCGCCTGGATCAATGACATACTCTTCGGCTTCTTCCTGGATAACGGGCCCAGCTACCTGGTCAAGGGGCATTGGGACCCGGGGATGGACCCGGACGCAGATTTCCTGCGGATGTTCCTGTTGTGCAATGACTGGAACGAGGCGAACACCACCACGAAGGCGTTCTGCCACGAAGATGATGATGGCTTGCAGGTGCGGGTGGAGTTCACCGCCCCCGTCCGGGAGGGCTTCAGCGACGTGCAGCTGGAGCACAACACGGCGGTGGCCATCAACCAGGTGCTGCACGCGATCGATGAGATCAGCACCGACGCCACCGGCGAATCCGCCGTGGCCTGGCCGGACTAACTAGTCGAAGTCCAGCCCCAGGTCGAGCGCCGGGGCGGAGTGCGTGAGCGAGCCGACGGCGAGGTAGTCCACGCCGGTGCGGGCGTAATCGGCGGCGCCATCCAGGGTCAGGCCGCCGGAGGCCTCGAGCAGGGTGTCCGGGGAGATCTTGTCACGGCGTTGCACCGCCACCTGCACCATCCACGGCTCGAAGTTGTCCAGCAGAATCTCATCCGGGTGCTCCGGCAACAACAGGTCGAGCTGCTCGAGGGTGTCCACCTCGATCTCGCACCACTTGTCCGGGAAGTGCTCGCGTACCGCACGGAAGGCATTCAACACTCCCCCGGCAGCGATGACATGGTTGTCCTTGATCAACGCGCGGTCGCCGAGGCCCAGGCGGTGGTTGAGTCCCCCGCCGACAGTGACCGCGTATTTCTGCAGCTGGCGCAAACCGGGCAGGGTCTTGCGGGAATCGCGGATGCGGGCTGCGGTGCCGTCGACGGCATCGACCCACTGCGCGGTGGCCGAAGCGATACCGGACAGATGCGTGAGCAGGTTGAGCAGGGTGCGCTCGGCGGTGAGCAGGTCGCGGGTACCGGCCTCAATGCGGGCGACCGTGTCCCCCGGGTGGACGCGGTCCCCATCGGAAACGAGCTCCTCAACGCGGAAATCCATGGTCGCCACCTGCCGCAGCACACGGTCGACGACGAAAAGACCGGCGATGGTGCCCGGCTGGCGCGGCACGATCCGGGCGCTGGAGCGGTGTCCGGCGGGCACGGTGGCGCGGCTGGTGATGTCGGGACCATAGGTGAGATCCTCATCGAGCGCCTGCGCGATGAGACGGTCCACATCCTCCGGGTCAAGGTCGACGGTGGGGAAATCTGGCGTCATGCTCATACTGTATCGCCGGGGGTCACCAGGGCAGAACACCAGTAGGCCAGGGCCGCCAGAAACGGGGCGACCAGCCAACCCACCCCCGGGGACAGTCCCGGCACGATGCTCACCCGATCCCCCTCGGCCAACTGATGGGGATCACCGATATCGTGCAGCAACCCCGCGGTAACGGTGCCCACCTCCAGGAACGCATAGGCCGACACCGCCGCCACCGCCATGAGCCACCACAACATGGCAGGGCCCCGGGTGGCCGGGGAGAGCACATAGACGCACAAGGACACAATGACCGCCAGCAGCCCGGTGGCTGCGACGAAGCTGCCGAAGGAGGTGAACTCGATGTTGGCGGCGGCGTCGATAAGCACCTGTCCACCCTCGGCGAGAGTGCCGGTGTACGCCGGACGCAGCAACCCCCAGAGGGCGCCGACGGCGCTGTAGACGAGAAGGGAGACCGCGGCGATCCCCGCCGCGGTCCCCACATTGCGGGAAATTGCCATTTAGGCGCAGAACTTCCAGCGACCGTCCTCATGCAGGTAACGCTGGGTACGGGTCTCCTGCTGGCCGGCGGACACGGCGGTGACCACGGCGGAAGCCCGGTTGCCGTCGACCTGCATGTCGGTGATCGACTCGATGTGCGGGTTCGAACCAGCGAACTGCGGCATCTGGTTGAGCGGGTAATCGGGGATACCCGTCAGGTCCATGGCGGCGGCGCCACCCTGCTGGGCGATAACCTCGTTGCAGGTGTTCTCCGGGAGGTAGCGCAGCATCTGGTGGAAGGTATCCACCTCGTAGATACCGCGGACCAGCTGCTCGATCTCGGCGCGCTCGGCCTCGCTCGGCTCATGGCCACCCTGGATGGGCTCCGGCTCGTCGTAGGCTTCGTCCAGCAGCGGGTCCCCGGCGGCAGCCTGCGGCTCCTCGGCGGACTCCTCGGTGGCGGTCTCCTCCGTGGTGGTCTCCGTTGTCTCCTCGGTGGTGGTGGTCTCCTCCGTGGAGGTTTCCACCGCGCTGGTCGAGGTGACGGTGCTCTGCGGGATGACACTCGTGGTGGTGTCCTCGGAATCCCCGGATCCGCATGCCGCAACAAACGTCAACGGGACGATGAGGGCGATCGATGCGATGGTCTTCTTCACATTCACAGCTGTGAGGTCTCCTGCCGGAAGATTGTGGGTGGATCTTGGGGGCAACTCTAGCAACCCGGGGGCCTGGGTAACAGGTAAGCTCGGCGAACGTGCAGCTGAGCAGGGACGCGATCATCGCCGCCGCCGTCGACATTCTGGATACCTACGGCCTGGCGGACATGAGCATGCGACGCGTCGCCACCTCACTCAATGTGGCCCCGGGGGCTCTGTACTGGCATATCGCCAACAAGCAGCAACTCATTACAGCCATCGCGGAGGAGATCCTCGCCCCCGTCCTCGCGGACGCCGCTCCCGACACCACTGCCGCCCTGGCTGACCTGCTGCGCGAATGCATGCTCTCGCGCCGGGACGGTGCGGAACTTGTCGCTGCGGCGCTGGCGCAACCGGATTCGGGGACGCGCGGGGACGTCGAGAAGCAGCTGGAAATCACCCTGCCCGGGGATGGTGACCTGCGCCGCATCGGGGCCGCCGCCCTGCTGCACCTCGTCCTCGGCGCCACCGCCCTTGAGCAGGCGCGGACCCAACACGCCGCCGACACCGGGGCCCCACCACCGGCCGAGGCATCCGCCGATTTTCGGCGCGGAGTGGAAATTTTGTTGACAGGTCTCGATCTATGCCGTGGCTGACGCGGTAGATCGGCTGGGAAACAGATAAGATTAGCAACCATGACTACTGAGTCCGAGCACACTTACACGGTCTGGCCTGGTGACCCCTACCCCCTGGGTTCCACCTACGACGGCGCAGGCACCAACTTCGCACTGTTTTCCTATGTCGCAGAGAAGGTGGAACTGTGCCTCATCGACCGTGAGGACAACGAAGTCCGCATCAACCTCGAAGAAGTACACGCCAACGTCTGGCACTGCTACCTCCCCGGCGTGCAGCCGGGCCAGCGCTACGGCTTCCGTGTCCACGGCCCGTACGACCCGCACAACGGTAAGCGCTGCGACCCGAACAAGCTGCTCGTCGACCCCTACGCCCGGGCTTTCGACGGCGATTTCGACGGCGACCCCTCGCTGTTTTCCTATGACATCTTCGCCGACCCGCCGGGATCGGGCCGCAATGAGGAGGACAGCCTCGGCCACACGATGAAGTCCGTGGTCATCAACCCCTTCTTCGACTGGGGTTCGGACCGCGCACCGCGCATCCCCTACAACGAGACCGTCATCTACGAGACCCACGTCAAGGGTCTGACCATGACGCATCCGGACGTGCCGCCGAACCTGCGCGGCACCTACGCCGGTCTCGCCCACCCGGCGATCATCTCCTACCTCAAGGACCTGGGTGTCACCGCCGTCGAGCTCATGCCGGTGCACCAGTTCCTGCAGGATGACCGCCTGCGCGACCTCGGGCTGCGCAACTACTGGGGTTACAACACCTTCGGTTTCTTCGCCCCGCACCAGGATTACGCCGCCGCCCGTAAGCCCGGCGGTGCCGTCTCCGAGTTCAAGGGTATGGTCCGCGCCTACCACGAGGCCGGCATGGAGGTCATCCTCGACGTGGTGTACAACCACACCGCCGAGGGCAACCACCTGGGCCCGACGATCATGTTCCGCGGTATCGACAACGAGGCCTACTACCGCCTGGTCGACGGTGACAAGTACCACTACATGGACTACACCGGCACGGGTAACTCGCTCAACGTGCGCGATCCGCACTCCCTGCAGCTGATCATGGATTCGCTGCGCTACTGGATCACCGAGATGCACGTCGACGGCTTCCGCTTCGACCTCGCCTCCACCCTGGCCCGTGAGCTGCACGACGTGGACCGTCTGGCCACCTTCTTCGACCTCGTCCAGCAGGACCCGGTTGTCTCCCAGGCCAAGCTCATCGCCGAGCCGTGGGATGTCGGCCACGATGGCTACCAGGTGGGTAACTTCCCGCCGCTGTGGACGGAGTGGAACGGCAAGTACCGCGACACCGTGCGTGATTTCTGGCGCGGTGAGCCCGCCACCCTGGGTGAGTTCGCCTCCCGCCTGACCGGTTCCTCGGACCTGTACGCCAACAACGGTCGTCGCCCCACTGCGTCGATCAACTTCATCACCGCCCATGACGGCTTCACGCTCAACGACCTGGTGAGCTACAACGAGAAGCACAACATGGCCAACGGTGAGGACAACCGGGACGGCGAATCCCACAACCGTTCCTGGAACCACGGCGTCGAGGGCCCGACCGATGACCCGGAGATCCTGGCCTTGCGCGCGCGTCAGCGCCGCAACTTCCTCACCACGCTGATCCTGTCGCTGGGTACCCCGATGCTCAGCCACGGCGACGAGATGGCGCGTACCCAGGACGGCAACAACAACGTCTACTGCCAGGACAATGAGCTGGCGTGGATGGACTGGGACCAGCTGGAGGAGAACTCCTCCCTGCATGCCTTCACCAAGCGGTTGCTCAACATCCGTCGCCGTCACCCGGTGTTCCGTCGCCGTCGCTTCCTCGCCGGTGGCCCGCTGGGTGCCGATGTCCGCGACCGTGACATCGCCTGGCTGGTGCCCTCCGGCAAGCTGATGACGCAGGATGACTGGGATTTCGCCTTCGGTAAGGCCCTTATGGTCTACCTCAACGGCAACGCCATCACGGAGCCGGATGCCCGCGGCCAGAAGATCGTCGACGATTCCTTCATCCTCATGTTCAACGCGCACTACGAGGAGATCGAGTTCACCCTGCCGCCGCGCGCCTTCGGTGCCCGCTGGCAGCTGCTGGTCGACACCACCGAGGACATCGGCTACCCGATCGAGGCCTCCGTCATCGAGGCGAAGGGCACCATCACTGTGCCCTCGCGCGCGACGATGGTGCTCAAGCAGATTGAGCCGCCGATCTACGACGAGGACGAAGAGGTCGATGCGGTGGAGGTCGTCGACGAGGCGGAGCGCGAGAAGGATCTCGGTGTCGTCGGTGACAAGGTGACCGCGGATTCCGCCGCCACCGCCGAGAAGACCGCCGCGGAGCCGACCGTCGAGGAGCTGGAGACGGCTACCCCGGAGGACACCCCGGCGGAGGAAGAAGAGATCGAGCCCGGCCAGAACAAGGCCCTGCTGTCCTCCATGAGCGAGGAGGAGCAGCTGGCGGCGAAGCGTCGTGCCGCCCAGCGCGACGAGTACACCGACGAGGAGGCCTAGGCGCTACTGCCCGGGGTGTTCCACCACGTCCCACGTGTGGTCGATGAGCCATCCGATGAGCGGGTAGAACACCGGCAGCAGGCTGCGGCCTGCGTCGGTGAGTTCATAGGCGACATGCGGGGGCATGGTGTCGAAGGACCAGCGGGCGATGAGGCCGTCGTCGACAAGCATTTTCAGGCGGTGGGTGAGCATCTTCGGGGAGATGCCATCCACCGCCTGTTCCAGTTCGCGATAGCGCAGTTGTTCGCCGTCGAGGGCGAGGATGATGAGGATGCTCCACTTGTCGGCGAGGTTGGCGAGCAACCGCCTACTCGGGCAGGTGCGGTCGAAGGGATCTGCATCGCGTACCCAGCCGTCCATGCCCGCCCATTCTACCCCGGTAGACTGAGCGTGCATTCCCGCTTTTCTTCCATGATCGGAGTCCCATCGTGATCCCGGCCCACGGCGCCCAGCTCACTGTCAGCACATCCGGCATCCGTATCGCGCATTCGGCGCTACGCGCCGCGCTCACCGGCGAAGATGAGGTGGAGGTTGCGTTGGAGCAGGTCACCGGCGTCAGTTCCACACCACCCTCGCTTATCGACGTCGGCCACGTCACCCTCGCAGGCCCCGGCACCGTCATCACTTTCGCCCCCGGCCAGGCCGCGGAGGCGAAGGAATTTGTCGCGGCGGTGGAGGCGGCCCTGCGTGGAGAGGCACCCGCTACCTCGGGGGTTCCGGGGCTTGATGCGGTGGTGCTGGACGGCCTGCACGCGGTGCGTTTGCACAACGGCGAGGCGGTGGAGGAACGCGAGCTTCAGCTGGGTGAGGTTGCCTCGTTTGTGGGTGATCTACCGGTGCTGGCCCATGACGCACAGATGGTGATGATCGCGCTGCGCCACGCGTTTCTGGCCGCCGGGGAAGAAGTGCCGGAGTTCGAGTTCGGGTGCACGCTGAGTTTGGAGCGGGCCACGGGTTCCGCACAGGTCACGGGGCCGGTGGAGGAGACGTTCCGGGCCGCTGGCCTGTCGCTGGGCATTCTCAACGCCCAGCGCGTGTGGCCGGTGCTGCGTACTGCCCTGGCCCCCGCCCCCGCGCCGGCCCCGGAGGAGAAGAAACCCACCCGGCGCGCGCCCTGGCAGTCGGTGGCCACCCCGGATGTCATCCCGCAGGCCAACCCGGACGCGGATCCCACCAACCCGCTGTTCGGCCATCACGTCACCCTCACCGGCGATTTCGAACCCTTCGACAAGGGGCGGTTGTGGTCGGCGATCGCTGATCTGGGCGCGGACATCGGTAAGAACGTGACCAAGAAGACCACCATCCTGGTCGCTGGCACGTGGGCCACCAAGACCTCGAAGGAAAAGCGCGCCGAGGAGCTCATCGACCAGGGCCAGGCCCTGCAAATCTGGACTGGCGAGCAGCTCATCGCCGTGCTGGGGCTCACCGCCGAGGACGAGGAACAACCCCCGTTTTAGGGCAGGAGGGAACCGCGGGCCCCTTTTCGAAGTCCAACAGTGGTGACACTGGACTGAAAGGAACGCCCGTGCCCCTGGACCCCACCGACCTGCTGCCCGCCCTCCGCCCCGCCTCCTGGCTGCGCCACCGTGGCCTCTCCGACGACGGCTTCTGCGATACCATCGCCTCCATTTCCCTATCCCGTGACCTGTCCGCCACCTTCACCTGTGGCGGCGCCGACATCAGCTACCGCGGTTTGTCAGAGCTGCACCTTTCCGCCCACGGAGCGTGGGAACTCTCCGCCTCCAACCTCATTGAGCGCGCCCGCACACCCGAGGGCATCAACGTCCGCACCCGCCCGGCCCACCACCTGCTTGGTGCCGGTGCCGCGGGCCTTCAGGTCGCCCTGCCCGGCGCGCCGGCCACCAGCTGGCTGGCGCACCCCCGTACCTTCCGCATCCTTGATGATCACCTCGCCGAGCTACTCGGCGGGCCGGTGGTGTGGCGCTACCTCCCTGCCGATGGACTGGTGGCGGTGGGTAAGGGGGGCGTCGATAAGCATCCGCCGGAGGCGGTATACCAACGCCACGGCTTCCCCGTGGCTGTGTCGACCCGCACGCAGGTCGCCGCACCCGCCTAAGCTGTGGAGTGCACTTTCCTGCATCCAATGAATTCTGAGGAGTCCCATGCGCCGTCCGATCACCGCCACCTACCGTCTGCAACTACGCGGGCCAGAGGCGGACCCCTCGGGGCGGGCCTTTGGTTTCGCCGAGGCGGCCGCCCAGGTCCCCTACCTCAAGGCGCTCGGCGTCAGCCACATCTACCTCTCCCCCATCTTCACCGCGGATCCCACGTCGAGCCACAACTACGACGTCACCGACCCCACCGAGATCAACCCCGAGCTCGGCGGCATCGAAGGGCTGCGGGAATTCGCGGCGACGGCCCACGGGGCGGGGCTGGGCCTGATCATCGATATCGTGCCCAACCACCTCGGCGTGGAGAACCCGCGCCTGAACAAGTGGTGGTGGGACGTGCTCAAGCACGGGCAGGACTCGGAGTATGAGCACTACTTCGACATCGACTGGCACGCCGACAACGGTGCGGGCGGAAAGCTGGGAATGCCCGTGCTGGGTTCGCCGGAAGACATCGACAAGCTTGAGCTGCGCCAGGTCGACGGGGAGATCGTGCTGGCCTACTACGATCATCTTTTCCCCGTCGGCGATGACGTCACCCTCGACGACGACGTGGCAGAAGTCTACGAGCAGCAGAGCTACCGGCTGATGTACTGGCGCGACGGCGTCATCTCCTACCGTCGTTTCTTCTCCGTCAACGGGCTGGCCGGCATCCGCCAGGAGGATCCGATGGTGTTCGAGCACACGCACCGCATCGTGCGTCAGCTCATCGCCGAGGATCTTATCGACGGCGTCCGCGTCGACCACCCGGACGGCCTGTCCGACCCCTTCGGCTACCTCAACCGACTCCGTGATGTGGTCGGCCCGGAGCGCTGGCTGGTGGTGGAGAAGATTCTCGAGGTGGATGAGACCCTCGACCCGCGTCTGGCGGTCGACGGCACCACCGGCTACGACGCCCTGCGCGAGCTCGACGGTGTGTTCATCGCCCGGGAGGCGGAGGATTCACTGTCCATGCTGGCCCTGCAGCAATCGGGCTCCACGTGGGACGAGGCCGCCATCGACGTCACCATGCATCAGCTCAAGCGCGAGGTCGCCCAGGAGGAACTCGCCGCCGAGATCCGACGCCTGGCCCGCGCCATGCGCCGCGATAACTTCTCCACCGCCGGCTCGGGTGTGGCAGAGGAAGACCTCATCACCACCATCACCGAGCTCGTCGCCGCCATGCCCGTCTACCGCGCGGACTACCTCTCGCTCTCGCGCGTGACGGCCACCGTCGTGGCGGAGATGTCGCGCCGATTCCCCTCGCGCCGGGATGCCCTGGACCTCATCGTCGCCGCCCTGGGCGCCAACGCCGAGGCCAAGATCCGTTTCGCGCAGGTCTGCGGTGCCGTCATGGCCAAGGGCGTGGAGGACACCACCTTCTACCGCGCCTGCCGCCTGGTGGCTCTGCAGGAGGTGGGCGGCGCGCCGGGTCGTTTCGGCGTCTCGGCGGCCGAGTTCCACCTGCTGCAGCAGGAGCGCGCCCGCCTGTGGCCGAAGGCGATGACCACTCTATCCACCCATGACACCAAGCGCGGCGAGGACGTGCGTTCCCGCATCATCGAGCTCACCGAGCGTCCCTCGGACTTCTCTGAGCTCGTGCACCGCGTCACCTCCGTGGTGCCGGCCCCCGACTCCGGCACCGGGCATTTCCTGCTGCAGAACCTGCTGGGTGTGTGGCCGGCGGACGGGCAGATCACCGATTCCCTGCGCGAGCGTTTCCACGGGTATGTGACCAAGGCGCTGCGCGAGGCGAGCGTGCACACCACGTGGGTTGCTCCGAATGAGGCTTTTGAGACCGCAGTCCTCGACTGGGTGGATGTGCTTTTCGACGGCCCCGTCACCTCCATGATCACCGAGTTCGTCGCCCCCCTGGCCCGCGGCGCGAACCGTATCTCCCTGGGGCGCAAGCTGCTGCAGCTCACCGGCCCCGGCATCCCGGACATCTACCAGGGCACCGAATTCTTCGACGACTCCCTCGTCGACCCCGACAACCGCCGCTTCGTGGATTACACCGCCCGCCAGCAGACCCTGGATATCCTCGCCGACGGCGTGGACTGGCAGGATCTGGCCGCGGAGGCAGAAGCCCAGTCCGAGACTTCCGGTGACTACCCGCACCTGGATCTCTACGGCGATCGCGCGAAGCTGCACTTCGTCCACGAGGGCCTGAAGGTGCGCGCCGAGCATCCGGAGTACTTCGTCAATGGAGACACGCAGGCCGTGTTCGCCGTCGGCGCGGAGGAGTCCCACCTCATCGGCCAGGCCCGCGGCGCGGCGGGCACCACGGGCGAGGCCGGCGTCGGGGTAATCACCCTGGCCACCCGCCGCCCGCTGGACCTGGAGCGCCGGGGTGGCTGGAATGACACCACCGTCACCCTCCCGGAGGGCAGGTGGCTGGATCGTCTCACCGGCCGCACCTTCTCCGAGACAGTTCCGCTGGCGCAGGTGCTCGATATGTTCCCCGCGGCACTGTTGGTGCGGCAGCCGGTGGAGCAGGATGTCTGATCGGATGGCGCGGCTGGGCAGCCGCTACCACGAGTGGGTCCGCGCCCACCCGGATGCGGCGGAGCATTTCGCCGCCGGGGTGGAGGACCTGCTCGCTGACGCCGGTGTGACCTATGACCGGGTGGTCGCCCGCGTGAAGGACTGGCCCTCGTTGAAGGCGAAGGCCTACAAGAAGCGTGCGAACGGCGAATGGATGTATCCGGAGCCGTGGGAGGACATCCACGATCTCATCGGCGTGCGCGTGACCACGTTCCACTCCACGGAGATCCCGGTGGCCATCGACGTGCTACGGCAGTCTTTCACGGTGGAGCGCTCGGTGGACAAGACCGCGGAGACCCGCATCGCGGGTGGTTTCGGCTACGGCTCGCATCACCTCATCCTCACTGTCGATGAGAATTCCACCGATATCGAGGAGCTCGCCGACTACCAGGGCGTGAGCTTCGAGGTGCAGATCCGCACGGTCCTGCAGCACGCCTGGGCGGAGTTCGAGCATGATGTCCGCTACAAGCGGGGTACCGAGGAGCTGGACCCGAAGGTGGACCGTGCCTTCGCCCTGGCTGCGGGACTGATCGAGTTGGCGGACCAGCAATTCGACCAGATCGCGGCGTCCCAGGTCACGGAGGATTCCTCCCCGGCGGATGTGGACCTCACCCCGGAGACCCTGCCGGGTGTGCTGGCGATGCTGCTGGGGAATCGTTTCCCGCGTTCGCGTTCGGAGAATTACCGTTTCCTGGCGGAGATCCTCGCCGCCGACGGCATCACCACGGTGGAGGAGTTGGCGGCGTTGCTCGACGATTCCGATATCGACGCCGTGCACCGTGCCCTGCGTTATCGTTTTCATCCGGGCCAGATCAGGCTTATCGACGATCTCCTGCTGCGCCGCTACGGCCAGGAGCACATCCGTCGGACCGGAGAGATCGGGGTGCGCCCGGTGCAGCGTCCGACGCAGTTGGCGCGCCGCCTGAAACTCATGCGCGCCGCGCGGATACTCAACCAGTAACATGAGCAGAGTCCCCTTATGCCCCGTCGATCAAGGAGCACCATCATATGTCGTCCATCCGCGAAGATTTCCCCCAGCTGGCTGATGCCATCCACGTGTGGGCGCTGACGGTCGCGAACTTCTTCCGTCCGCTGGGTATTGATTTCCCGCCGGCCAACTGGGGTCTGTGGTAGCACCCCCGGGAGTTGTTGACGTATCATCGTCGGCATGAACTCCCACCTCACTTTCGGCCTCGACACTTTCGGTGACGTCAACGGCGTCGCCCCCGACCAAGTTCTGCGCAACGTGGTCGCGGAAGCTGTCGAGGCCGATCGCGTTGGCGTCGATGTCTTCGGCATCGGCGAACACCACCGCGATGACTACGCCGTCTCCGCCCCCGACATCGTCCTGGCCACCATCGCCGGACGCACCGAACGCATCCGCCTGACCACCTCCGTCATCGTGTTGTCCTCCGATGATCCGGTGCGCATCATGGAACGCTTCTCCACCCTGCAGGCCCTGTCCTCCGGACGGGCGGAATTAACCCTGGGCCGCGGCTCCTTCATCGAGTCCTTCCCCCTCTTCGGCTATGACCTGGCCGACTACGAGCGTCTTTTCGAGGACAAGCTGGCACTCATGCGCACGCTTCTCGACGCCGCCTCCACCGGCGATCTCATCAACTGGGACCGCGGTGTCGACCACCTCCACCCGCCGCTGGCGGAGGAGCTGCCGGTATGGGTCGCCGTCGGTGGTTCCCCCGAGTCGGTGCTGCGCGCCGCCCGCCACCGCATGCCGCTCATGCTGGCCATCATCGGCGGTTCCTCCCGCCGCTTCCGCCCCTTCGTCGACCTCTACCGCCGAGAGATCCCCGGCGGCGTGGTCGGCGTGCACTCCCCCGGGCTCATCGCCCCCACTGACGCGGAGGCCCAAGAGCGTCTCTACGAGCACTGGTTGGCCGCCCACCGCCGCATTGGCGCCGAACGCGGTTGGTCGGCCCCTTCGGCGGAGCAGTTCATGGCGGAAGTCCACCACGGTGCGCTGTATGTCGGTTCCCCGGAGACCGTGGCCCGCAAGATCGCCGATACTGTCCGCGCCCTGGAGCTGGACCGCTTCACCCTCAAGTACGCCAACGGCCCGACCTCCCACGAGCACAATCTGGAGACCATCCGTCTCTACGGCGAGGAGGTCATTCCCCGGGTGCGGGAGCTGCTCGTATGATCTTCCGCGTTTTTGCGGCCTGACCACAGTAGTGGTTTCATGATCCGGTGACTGTATCCACTCCACCTTCGGCCGCCCGCGCTCTTGTGGCGGCCACCGGCCTGGCGCTTGCTGCGACATTGCTGCCACTCGGGCTTGCCGCCGGCCTCACCACGCAGGACGAGCCTCTCGCGCTGGAAAGCGTTGACATCATCACTCTCGGCGGGGCTGATCCCGCCCTGCGCGCCACCGCACCCCGTAGCTGCGAGCGCCGTGCCTCCCTCACCATCGGCGCCCACGAGTTCAGCTGCGGGGATGTCACCGTGGTCACCCGCTCCGCAGAAGAAGTGGAGGATCTGCCCCGTTTCGGCGTCCGCGCCATCCGCGCCGCCACCTTCGCGCAGGCCACCCCTCCCGAGATGGTCCGCGCGAGAACCGACGAGGATCTGCCCGCCTGGACTGGTGGTCCCACCACCGACGGGAACAAGTCCTACAGCGTCATCGTCCTCGGCGAGCCGGCTACGTCGAACGCGCTCGTCGCGGTGCTTTCTGGCCCGGAAAACCAGGTCACGGAGACCACCGCCGCCCTGCTTGCCGATCTCCGGAGGGTCCCATGAGCCGTGTAGCCTTCTTCCTCCTCGGCCTCATCATCGTCATCGGGGCGGCCATCAACGTGGTGACACTGAGCGTCTTCGCCAGCGCCACCCCGCTGTCTCTCCTGGTGGGTTTCGCTATCTCCGCGGCCCTCATCGCCGTGGTGTGGGCCCTGATGCGTCGCTCGGTGTTGTGGCGCCCGGCCGGCGCCTGGCCATTGCTCCCCCTCGCCTGGGGTGCCTTCGGGTCTTTCGCCTTCATCCTGGCCTCCGGTGAATCGCTGACCACCATCGCCACCGCCCTGGGCTGGGAGGCGGCGGAGGCTTCCTTGGCCGGGGCATGGCCGGAGGAGATCGGTAAATCCCTCGGCATCGCGCTCATCCTGCTGGCTCTGCCCCGCCTGTGGAACCGTCCCTGGGATGGGCTCCTGGTGGGCATCTTCGTCGGTCTCGGCTTCGAGCTGATCGAAACCGTCCAGTACGGCGCGGCCGGAGCTCTCGAAGATGCCAACTCCGATGTCGATGGCCTGCTGACCATGTGGTTCATCCGGGCCATCGCCGGTCCGGGCCTGCACGTGTTCTTCTCCGGGGTCGCGGGCCTGGGTATCGGCCTGGCACTCCTGCACCCCCGGCTGCGCACCTCCCAACGCTGGCTCTACGGCCTCGGCGGGCCGACCATCGCCTTCCTCATGCACTTTGCGTGGAACTACGACTGGCCGGGCGTCTGGGCGATCATCATCATGTGGCCGGCGTACCTGGGCGCGCTCATCGCCTGCTGGGTCGCGGCACGCAGGATGGTCTAGTCCCGCCCGCGCAGCCGATCGAGTTCGCGGCGTTCCCGTTTCGTCGGGCGGCCGGCCCCGCGGTCACGGCGCGGCTGGGATGCCAGGATCTCCTTCGGCGGGGGCGGCGGGGAGTGGTCGAGGTAGCAGGTGCGGGCGATGGGTGCGCCGACGCGTTTGCGTGGGGTGTCCACCACCTCCAGTTGAAGTTCGCGGTGGTTGACCCACGCGCGGACCCGGTCCCCGGGGACCACCTGCTGGGCGGGTTTGACTGCCACGCCGTTGAGTTTGACGTGCCCGGCGCGGACGGCCGCGGCGGCGTCAGAACGGGTCTTGAAGATCCGGACAGCCCACACCCAGACGTCGATGCGGACGGACATGATCAGTAGTTGTCGCGGTGGTTGACGATCTTCTGCACCTTGCTCCAGTTGTAGAAGCCACCGACCACGGCGACGACCAGCCCGATCACCAGCCAGGTCCAGCTGGTAAACAGCAGGGCAAGTGCGGCACCGCCGATCACACCGCCACCGACGGCGACCGCGGCGTTGCGGGTGTACTTGCGGACAGCCTGCTTGCGCAGTTCGATCGGGTTGTTGGGGCGTCGCTGCATTGTCATGGGCCCCATCCTAGTACTCGACCCAAGCGGTGCCCGCCTCACTGGGGAGCACTGCCCCGGAGGTTAACGCGGCGAGGGTGGATTCCAGTTCCTCCCGCCCGCCGGGTTCCACCGCCAGCGTGTAGGTCACTGCTGTGCCGTAGCCGGTATCAGTGATCGACACCCCGCGGGCGCGTAGCTCCGATTCGAGGCGACCGGCGTCGGCGTGCGGGACCTCGATGCGATAAAGCTCCCGGATGGCGCGGGTGACACGGGGCACCTGGGGCAGCAGGTCGCCGACGGATTGGGAGTAGGCGTGCACCAGCCCACCCGCCCCGAGCTTGATGCCGCCGAACCAGCGGACGACGACGACGGCGGCGTCGTAAAGCGAGGAACCCTTGAGAACATCGAGCATGGGCCGACCGGCGGTGCCGGAGGGCTCGCCGTCGTCCGAGGAACGTTCGATCGGATTCGCGCCCTCAATGTGCAACAGATAGGCGCTGCAGTGGTGCCGGGCATCGGGGTAGTCCGCGCGCACCTGCGCGATGAAGTCGCGGGCAGCCTGCTCATCCGGTGTGCGTCGCACCAGGGAGAGGAAACGGGACCTTTTGACCTCCCATTCGTGGCTCCAGGTCTGACCGGCGGCGGGCGTCTGGTACTGCATGAGGTCTGATAATAGCCGGGCTTTCCGATAGCCTGGAACGCATGACTGCGCATGAACCGTTTTCCGTGTGGGCCCCCTTCGCCCAGGATGTCCGCCTCCGCCTCGCTGATGCAGAGATCCCCATGCAGGAATCCTCCGGCGGGTGGTGGGTCGCCGACCGCATCGCGGAGCCGGGGATGCGCTATGGTTTCGAGCTTTTCGACGGCACCGACTGGTCCAAGCCCCTCCCCGATCCGCGCAGCCAGGCCCAGCCCGACGGTGTCCACGGTTTAAGCGAAGTGGTTGATCCGGCCTTCGACTGGGCCGCCGAGTGGACGGGGCGTCCGCTGGCGGGGCAGGTCATCTACGAACTGCACGTGGGCACGTTCACCCCGGAGGGGACGTTCGACGGGGTGATCGGGAAGTTGGGTTACCTCAAGGATCTCGGGGTCACCGCCATTGAGCTCATGCCCGTCCAGCCCTTCGGCGGCGAGCGCAACTGGGGTTATGACGGTGTCACCTGGCATGCCGTCCACGCAGGTTACGGCGGTCCGGAGGGTCTCAAGAAGCTTATCGACGCCGCGCATGCCGTCGGCATCGGCGTCATCCTCGACGTCGTGTACAACCACTTCGGCCCCGACGGCAACTACAACGGTATGTTCGGCCCTTACACCGCGGGTGGTTCCACCGGCTGGGGTGAGGTGGTCAACATTTCCGGGCCGCAGTCCGATGAGGTCCGCGCGTTCATTCTCGACGCGGTGCGCCTGTGGCTGGATGACTACCGCATTGACGGCCTGCGTCTCGACGCCGTCCACTCCCTCGATGACACCGGTGCCTACTCGATCATGGAGCAGATCCAGGACGTCGCCGATGACGTCACGGCCCGTACGGGTGTGCCGCGCTACATCATCGCCGAATCGGACATGAATGATCCGCGCCTGATCACCGGGCGCGACGGCGGCGGTTACGGGCTGGCCGGCCAGTGGGTGGATGATATCCACCACGCGCTGCACACTGTCGTCTCCGGTGAGAACCACGCCTACTACGAGGACTTCGGCTCGCTGGACGCCCTGGCCAAGACCCTGCGCGCCGGTTTCTACTTCGACGGCACCTACTCCTCCTTCCGCGGACGGCACCACGGCCGCCCCATCGACGTGAACTCGATCCCGGCCCACCGCCTGGTCACTTACACCACCACCCATGACCAGACCGGCAACCGTGCCTCGGGCGACCGTCCGTCGATGAATCTCACCCCGCAACAGCAGATACTCAAGGCCGCGGTGATCTACTGCTCGCCGTACACCCCGATGCTGTTCATGGGTGAGGAATACGGCGCGCAGACACCTTTCGCCTTCTTCTGCTCACACACCGACGACAACCTCAACCGCCTGACCTCCGAGGGCCGCAAGCGTGAGTTCGCCCGTTCCGGCTGGGACCATGCTGAGGTCCCTGATCCGGCCGATCCCGCCACCTTCGAGGCCTCGAAGCTGGACTGGGATTTCGGTGCGGAGCAGCAGGAGATCCACGCCACATACACGCAGCTGCTGCGCCTGCGCCGAGAGCTGGGCCTGTCCCGCGCCGACCTCTCGCAGCTGCTCGTCGAGACGGGCGAGGGGTGGTTGGCCATGGGATGGGATGATGTCCTGCTAGTGGCCAACCTCTCCGACGCGGACGTGACTGCGCCCTTCGGCGGCGAGCTCATCTACTCCTTTACCTCCCCCGAGGTCGGCCTCGATGACACGCGCCTGGGCCCCTGGGAGTTCGCGCTCGTGCGCCGCTAGATGTTCCTCCGCGCCGCGCTCCTCGACGCCCCGCCCCACCCCTCCTGGCTGCGGGCACTTCCGGTTGTGTGTGCCCTCCTGCAGGCCCCACTGGAGTTCACCGCACCCGTGACACTCATCTCCGGGGAGAACGGGGCCGGCAAATCCACGTTGGTGGAGGCCCTCGCGGTGGGCAGCGGTTTCAACGCGGAGGGCGGGTCGCGCCACGCGAGGATGCAGGTGGAGGACAACTCCGTGTCCCCGCTGAACGAGTACCTCACGCTGCGGCGTCACAACGCCCCGGACGGCTTCTTCCTCCGCGGCGAATCATTCTTCAACCTGGCTCAGTGGTACGCGGGCCTGGATGACTCTCCGCTTCCCGACCTGCTGGACATGAGCCACGGCCAGTCAATCATGTCGTTGGTGGAGCGTCGTTTCCACGGCGGTGGGCTGTTCATCCTCGATGAGCCTGAGGCCGGGCTGTCGAATCTGCGCCAATTGGAGTTGCTGGGCCGCCTGTGGCATCTGGCGGATCGCGGATCCCAGATCATCATGGCCACCCACTCCCCCATCCTGCTGGCCCTCCCGGGTGCCCAGATCCTGGAGGTCGACGCGATGGGCATTCACGAACGCCAGCTCGAAGACACTGAGGCCTTCCGCGCGGCGCGGGAGTTTGTTGCGGACCCAATCGGCACCACGGAGTACCTGACATCATGAGCAAGTTCTTCGTCCACAGCTACCGGCCCGCATTTCACCCCGACGGGCCGCCCTGGATCGACGACGTCCCCGCCTTCCGGGCATTGCTTCGCGATTCCGGGCTCAACCTCCGCCAACCCATCACCCTGTTCACCGGCGAGAACGGCGTCGGCAAGTCAACGCTCCTGGAGGGCATCGCCGTGAGCGCGGGTTTCAACGCCCACGGAGGGGCCTTCGGGGATGCGCCGGGCGGCCGGGAGAATCCGCTCCGCCACGCCGCCACCCTGCTGCGTGGCCCGCGCGCGATGAACGGTCACTTTCTGCGCGCCGAAGCCCACTACGGGGTGGCCAGCCAGTTCAACCTCACCCACGACACCGATCTCTATGCCCTCTCCCACGGTGAATCGGTCCTGCGTATCGTGCAGGACAGCTTCCACGGCGCGGGCCTGTTTCTTCTCGACGAGCCCGAAGCCGGACTCTCCTTCATCCGCCAGATGACACTGCTCGCCGAACTGCATCAGATCGCGCAAGCGGGTGCGCAGCTCATCATCGCCACCCACTCCCCCGTACTGCTGGCCCTACCCGGCGCGCGGATCTACGAGTTCACCGCTGACGGCGGCATCCTCGAAGACATCGGCGTGCAGGAGACGACCTCCTACCGAGCTCTACGAGACTTCCTCGCCGATCCGCACGGCATCGCCGACTACATGATCGACGTGACTTCGCCTTAATAGTAAGCAACCCCAGCCGCCCGTAGGTCGGTCTGGGGCCGGGAAACTTTTCGGCCTCTTCCAAGGTTCGATCCGCTTCCTTTGCTCGGCACCAAGCATAAGAGCGACGGCTACAGCAGTCAACAGAAACCACCCCCGAACAGGGGCGCTTCTCTCCCGGCTACCACCACGCGGCATGTATGCCATTCTTAGTCCCATGCAGCATCGCCAGAATCCTGTGCTATCCAAACTCTACTCCCATCTGGGTGAAGAACAAGTAGTCGCGTACCTCGATGAAACATTCGATAGCACAAGGCCGTCCGACGATGAAAAGCGAGGCGAGGCCCCGGGCTTCTATACAATGCGTGCGGCCATCTACCGCGGTAGGGAGATCACAGATGTCCGGGAAGATCTGAGGGGGATTGTGGGATCTTCCCACTGGCACAGTACAGACGCAGTTCAGACTCCCGAGGGGAGAGAGATCTTCACGCGCCTACTTGACTACTTCCACGATCACGATGATGTCAGTCTCCTGGTCACGCAAGTACCCTTGGAATCCACCCATGAGAACCAGCGGCTGGAAGCCCGTAGTAACTGCCTGCGCCATTTGGTGAGTCAGTTGTCGGATGGAGTGAAGGACCTCAGGGCAGTGATATTTGAACGATCCAACAAAGGAGCTAATGACAATCGCGATCGCCGCGACTTCAAGGAGCTTCGGGCATCGAAAAGAATCCCGACTTATATCCAGCACCTCCACGCCAGCCCATCCGATGAGAACCTACTATGGGCGCCCGACATTGTCGCTTTTGCCTACCGCCGCGGACTGACCCACCGGGATGATTCCTCTCAATGGTTTGACCGTATTAGTGAGCACTCCCATGTGACTGTCCTCGACGGCACGGAACTGCCCGCCACCCTTCCTCCGATTTCGCAGTCTGCGAAGGGATTTCTAGACTCCCGTAAATTTTCGTAGCCGCCCAAATCTCCCCTTCATCGCCTAGGTGTTGACGAGGTACTCGTATTCCGGGGTGTTCGGCTTGAGATGCTGGCAGTCGATGCGGGAGGCGTTCATGCGCTCGACAAGCGGGTCGAAGTCGCGCGCCCGGCCGAGCTCGAGTCCGACGAGAGCGGCTCCGGTCTCGCGGTTGTTGCGCTTGAGGTACTCGAATAGGGTGATGTCATCATCGGGGCCGAGGATGTCGTTGAGGAAGTGGCGCAACTGGCCGGGTTCCTGCGGGAAGTTCACCAGGAAGTAGTGCTTGAGTCCGCGGTGCACGAGGGAGCGCTCCATGATCTCGGCGTAGCGGAGCACATCGTTGTTGCCGCCGGAGATGATGCACACCACGACGGAGTCAGATTGCATCTTCATTTCCTTCAGGCCCGTGACGGACAGGGCCCCGGCGGGCTCGGTGATGATGCCCTCATTCTGATACAGCTCCAACATCTCGGTACATACGGCACCTTCGGAAACATCCATGACGTGGGTGCGGCCCTGGTTGCGTTCGACGATCTCGTAGCTGAGGTTGCCGATGCGCTTCACGGCGGCACCATCGACGAAGGGGTCGACGGTATCGAGGGTGACGGGGCCGTCGGCACGCAAAGCGGCCTGCAGCGAGGCGGCACCGGCGGGCTCGACGCCCACGATCGCGGTCCGCGGCGCCAGGTCCGCCAGGTAGGAGGCGACGCCGGCGAGCAGACCGGCGCCACCGACAGGGACGAAAATGGAGTCGAGAGACTTACCGATGGAACTGAGCTGCGTGAGGATCTCCGCGGCGACGGTTCCTTGGCCGATGATGGTGTCGCGGGCGTCGAAAGGCTCGATCATGGTGGCGCCGCGCTCGGCGGCGTCGGCACGCGCGGCCTCGGCGGCCTCATCGAAATTGTTACCGGTGACGACAAGCTCCACCATGTCCCCACCATGCACGGCGATACGGTCCCGCTTCTGCTTCGGTGTCTGGACCGGCACGTAGATGCGCCCCGGGATGCCCATGGTGCGGCAGGCATAGGCCACGCCCTGCGCGTGGTTTCCGGCGGAGGCGGCGATGATGCCGGCCTCCCGCTGGGCATCATCCAGATTGGCAATCGCGTAGTACGCACCGCGGATCTTGTAGGAGCGCACATCCTGCAGGTCCTCGCGCTTGAGGTAGACCTCGCAGCCGGTCTCCTCGGACAGGCGCGGGCAGTACTGCAGCGGTGTCGGCGCGATGACGGACGAAATCCGGGCCTGGGCCAGCTGAATGTCCGAGGCGTGGACAGGCTCAAAGGTGGTCACGGATGCCGGGGTGTCACTCATGTCGAAACAGTGTAGTCCTCTCCTTCCCGAACACATCCCTCGCGGCCTGCTTCATGCAGTGTTCACCCGGAGGTGGTCGGATGTTAGCTGAGCAGTTACGTGACTGGGCCACCATGACTCTTCGTATTTGTTCATCGTGAATTCAGGAGAAGACCCTTGTCGCTTCGCCGTTCCGCCGTCGCCCTGTGCGCGGCTGTCGCCACCAGCCTGTCCCTGTTCGTCCCGGCCCAGGCCCAGATTGTCCACTCCGCGCCGGGTGCAGCGCTGAGCATCACCCCGATCGGCAGCTACGAGACCGGGATCTTCGACGCCTCCGCCGCCGAGATCGTCGACTACCACGCTGGTACCCAGCGGGTCCTCACCGTTAACGCGCAGTCCGGCCAGATCGACGTCCTGGACATCTCTGATCCGACCGCACCGAAGAAGGTCGACTCGGTCGACGCTGGCGACAACACCGTCATCAACTCTGTGGCCGTGCGCGCCGACGGCCTCGCTGTCGCCACCGTCGAACCCGCCAACGACAAGACCGCCCCCGGTTCCCTGCTCTTTTTCGACGCCGCCACCTTGGAGACCTTCGGCACCGTCGGTGTCGGTTCCCTCCCGGATATGGTGACCATCACTGAGGACGGCAAGTACGCGCTCGTCGCCAACGAGGGTGAGCCGGCCGAGGACTACTCGGTCGACCCGGAGGGCTCCGTCTCCGTGGTGGCCCTGCCTGCTGATATCGCCGCAGCATCCCAGGATGATGTCCGCACCGCCGATTTCCGCGCCTACAACGAGCCGGGCGCCCTGCCGGAGGGGGTCCGTATCTTTGGGCCGGAGGGCACTGTCGCCCAGAACCTGGAGCCGGAGTACATCACCGTTCAGGGCAACACCGCGTATGTCTCCCTGCAGGAGAACAACGCCCTGGCCGTCGTCGACATCGCATCCGCGACCGTCACCGACATCTGGCCGCTGGGCACCGTCGACCACTCTGTCGTCCCGCTGGATGTCTCTGACCGCGACGGGAAGATCAACATCGACACCTGGCCGATCAAGGGCTTCCTGCAGCCCGACTCCATCGCCTCCTACCAGGTGGGCGGCGCCACCTACATCGTCACCGCCAACGAGGGCGATGCCCGCGACTGGGATGGCTACTCCGAGGAAGCCCGCGTCAAGCATCTCACCCTGTGCGAGGGTTTCAACGACATGAGCACTGAGGAGATCGCCGAGCTGCAGAAGGACGAGAACCTGGGCCGTCTGACCGTCACCACCGCCGACGGCTACAACGCCGAGGGCGAGTGCCACGACGAGATCTATTCCTTCGGCGCCCGCGGTTTCTCCATCGTCGACGGCAACGGCCAGCGCGTGTTCAACTCCGACGACCAGTTCGAGCGCATCACCGCACAGACCAGCCCGGAGTACTTCAACTCCAACCACCGAGAGGCCAACTTCGAGGGCCGTTCCGACGACAAGGGCCCGGAGCCGGAGGGCGTGGCGCTGGGCGAGATCAACGGCCGCACCTATGCCTTCATCGGCCTGGAGCGCGTCGGTGGCGTCATGGTCTACGACGTGAGCAACCCGTCTGCCGCGCAGTTTGTCACCTACGTCAACAACCGAGACTTCTCCGACAACAGCGGCGACCTCGGAGCGGAGGGCCTGGTGTTCATCCCGGCCGCGGATTCCCCGAACAGCAAGAACCTGCTCGTCGTGGGCAACGAGGTCTCCGGCACCACCACGGTGTTCGAGATTGACGTCGCTGAGACCCCCGCGGGATCCGGTTCCTCCGGCTCTTCCCTGTCCTCCCGCTAGACCGTCCACCGCGAACACTGCTAAGTTCATCAACGATCAGCTATTCAACCGCTCAAGGAGTTCCCCCGTGATCCGTCGCCGCCTCGCCGTCGCCCTGGTTGCTGCCACCAGCACCACCCTCGCCCTGGTCACCCCCGTGCAGGCCGAGGAGGGCGCCGACACCTCGGCGTCCCTGTCCTCCACCTCTTCCGTCTCCTCCACCGATGACAGCAATACCACCGGTGAAAACGACCTGCCGGGCTGGGCCCAGTCGATGGTCATCGACGAGGAGACCGCTGGCTACCTCGCCATCGCCGAGGCAGTCTTCGCCGTCGGTGCGGCCATCACCCAGGGTCTGGTCATCGTCCTGCCGTTCATCCCGGGCGGCGTCGACCAGCTCCGCGCCACTCTCGAGCAGTTCGGTATCCGCTAGGCGTCGATAAGCAAAAAGACCCGCACCATGCGGGCCTTTTCGCTTTTCCTAGAACAATTCCTCGCTGGCGATGCGTGCGCCCTCGACGAGGGACTCCAGCTTCGCCCACGCGATCTGGTGGTTGAGGCGACCGCCAAGACCACAGTCGGTGGAGGCGACGACGTTCTCCGGGCCAACGACCTCCGCGAACTGAATGATGCGGTCGGCCACCAGGCGGGGGTGCTCCACGGCGTTGGTGGAGTGCGAGATGACCCCCGGGTAGATCAGGGAACCCTCCGGCAGCTGGTGCTCCTGCCAAACACGCCACTCATGGGCGTGGCGCGGGGAGGCACCCTCGAAGGAGAAGCCACCGACCTCGGCGCGCAGGATCTCCTCGATGATGTCGCCGAATTCGACGTCGGTGACGTGCGGGCCGTGCCAGGAACCCCAGCAGATGTGCAGACGGGTCTGCTCCTTCGGGATGTCACGCACCGAGTGGTTGATGGCGTCGACGCGGGTGCGCAGCCAGTCGCGGTAATCGTCGAGGGTCGGCTCGGGGTTGATCTGGTCCCAGGACTCGGCGAGGTCGGGGGCGTCGAGCTGGACGGTGAAACCGGCATCGGTGATCGCCTTGTACTCCTGGGCCATGGCGTCGGCGCAGGCCCACACGACCTCGGCGTCGGTGGCGTAGTACTCGTTCTTCAGGCGGGCAGCGGACCCCGGGGACAAAGCGGCCACGAAACCGTCCTGTGCACCCGCGGCATCCATGGCCTTGCGCATGAGCTGGACATCGGCGTCGACCTCATCCTGGCCGATGTAGGTGATGGGGCCGGTGAACTTGGGGTTGCCCACTTTGGCGCGGCCAGCGAAGATGCCGGACTCCGGATCCTCATAAGCCTCGTTGAACAGGGCGCGGTCGCGGCGGTCAGAGAAAGAGGTGAGCTGGATGTTGCCCGGGGTGGAGCGCACGGCTTCCTGGCTGGCCCAGCGATCCTCATCGGTCATGGTCAGCCCGCCGAGGCGGGTAAACGAGTAGTTCCACCAGGCGCCGTAATCGACGGCGCCGGAGGTGATGTGCCCGTACTCGCCTTCGTTGATGATGTCGATGCCCATGTCCACCTGGCGGCGGACGACCTCGTCGACGGCGGTCTGGAGGATCTCGTGGAACTGCTCGTCGCTCAGTTCTGCGCGGCGGAGGTTGGCGTCGAGAAGCTCAGGGGTGCGCGGCAGGGAGCCGACATGGGTGGTGCGGATCTTGTTGGTCATGCAGCAGATGGTAATACATTAGCTGGACTTAGCCGAGGATGCCTGCCCCCAAGGTGGCCTTGAGATCACCCATGAGCGAACCGGAACGATCCACGCGCAGGTGCTCGCCGAGAATCATCATCGTCGATTCCTCGCCATTGACCAGCTTGAGGTAGACATCCGAGTCACCCTGGTTCGCTGCCAGCACGTTCTTGAGCTTGGCGATCGTCTCCATCGTGCACTGATCGGTGCGCATCGTCAGACGCAGGGGCAGGCCAGCCCCGTTGCCGGGCCCGAGTTCCGGGACCTTGATGTCATCGCAGAATAGTGACATACGGTCATCGCGGATGGACACATGCGCCTTGGCCAGGATGATGTTGTCCTCCACGATCGATGAGCTGACCAGTGCATACACCTTGTTGAAGACCAGGAGTTCCACCTGTGCGCCGTTATGATCCTCAATGGTGACAATCGCCCACGGCGAGCCGTCCTTCTTGGAGAAGCGCCGGTCCACCGCAGAGATGATGCCGCCGATGAGCACCTCGGCGCCGTTGCGCATCTCCCCGCCGAGGATGGTGGTCAACGCCGTGTCGGTCTGCGCCTCCAGGGCCTCCTCGTAGCCGTCGAGCGGATGGCCGGAAACATAGAGCCCGAGCATCTCGCGTTCCAGGGCGAGTTCGTGCTTGCGGTCCCAGTTGTCCTCCGGGATGTCAATGGCGAAGACGCTGGTGGCGGCATCCTCCTCCGCACCGAAACCGGCGAAAAGATCGAACTGGCCCTTGTCGGCGGCCTTCTTCGTCGCCAGGACGGAATCGACGGCGTCTTCGTGGATGAGCATGAGGCCCTTGCGCGGGTGGCCCAAAGAGTCGAAGGCACCGCCCTTGATGAGGGATTCGGTGATGCGCTTGTTGCAGGGCAGCAGGTCGATCTTCTCCAGATAATCGGAGAAGTTCGTGTACGCGCCCTTCGTGCGCCGCGTCTCGACGATCGAGTCCACCACCTCATGACCGACATTGCGGATCGCCCCGAGACCGAAACGGATGTCTTCGCCGACCGCCACGAAGTCATTCTCCGACTCGTTGACATCCGGGGGCAGCACCTTGAGCCCCAGGTGGCGGCAGTCCGCGAGGTAGATGGCGGACTTGTCTTTCTTGTCCGCCACCGAGGTGAGCAGTGCCGCCATGTACTCCGGGGCGTAGTGGGCCTTGAGGTAGGCCGTCCAGAAGGACACCAGGCCGTAGCCTGCGGCATGCGACTTGTTGAACGCGTAGGACGCGAAGGGCAGGATCGTGTCCCACAGGGCCTTGATGGCTTCCTTGCCGAAACCGTTGGAGATCATGCCCTCGGAGAACTTCGCGTACTCCTTCTCCAGGACCTCCGCTTTCTTCTTACCCATGGCCTTACGGAAACCGTCTGCTTCACCGGCCGTGTAGTTCGCGAGCTTCTGCGCGATACGCATGATCTGCTCCTGGTACACGATGAGACCGTAGGTCTCCTCCAGGATGTCCTCCAACGCCTCGCCGAGTTCCGGGTGGATCGGCTCGATCGGTTTGCGGCCGTTCTTACGGTCCGCGTAGTCGAGGTGGGCGTTGACACCCATCGGGCCCGGTCGGTACAGCGCCAGCGACGCAACGATGTCATTGAAGCCGGTGGGCTGCATGCGCTTGAGCAGTTCCTGCATGCCGCCGGAGTCGAGCTGGAACACGCCCAGGGTGGAGCCGCGGCCCAGCAGTTCGTAGGTTTCCGTGTCCTCGACGGCGAGGTTTTCCAGGTCGAGGTCGATGCCGCGGTTCTTCTTGATGTTGGCCAGCGCGTCACCGATGACAGTGAGGTTGCGCAGCCCCAGGAAGTCCATCTTCAGCAGGCCGATGTTCTCACACGCCGGGTAATCCCAGCCGGTGATCAGTGCACCGTCGGCAGGGCGCTTCCACATCGGCACATGGTCCAGCAGTGGCACGGACGCCATGATCACCGCACAGGCGTGGACACCCGCCTGGCGGACGACTCCCTCGAGGCCGCGGGCCGTCTCATAGATCTTGCGCACGTCCGGGTCTGACTCGATGAGGGTGCGTACCGCGCCGGCCTCGTTGTAGCGATCATGCTCGGGGTCAGTGATACCGGACAGGGGGATGTCCTTCGCCATGATCGGCGGCGGCAGCTCCTTCGTGATGCGGTCGGCCATCTGGTAACCAGGCTGGCCGAACTGCACGCGCGCGGAGTCCTTGAGCGCCTGCTTCGTCTTCACCGTGCCGAAGGTGATCACCTGGGCGATCTTGTCCTCGCCCCAGCGTTCGGCGGCGTAGCGGATCATCTCGCCGCGGCGGCGATCATCGAAGTCGATATCAATATCGGGTGCCGAGGGTCGTTCCGGGTTGAGGAATCGCTCGAAGAGCAGACCGTGTTCCATCGGGTCGATATTGGTGATGGTCAGGGCGTAGGCGACGAGCGCGCCGGCGGCGGAACCACGACCCGGGCCCACCCAAATGCCGATCGAGCGGGCGTGCTTGATGATCTCGGCGACGATGAGGAAGTACGACGGGTACCCCTTCATGTCGATGACCTCGATCTCGTAGTTCGCTCGATCGATGTAGTCCTGCGGGATCTCGCCGCCGTTGAAGCGTTCGCGCAGGCCCTCCATCACCTCGTGGTGCAACCACGTCGTCGGCGTGTGACCGTCCGGGACGTCCGCGATGGGCATACGGTCGTGCGGGTGGGACTCCCAGATCTCACCGTAATCCTGCACCCGCTCGGCGATGAGCAGGGTGTTGTCGCATCCGTCGGGGACGATGTCGTCGAAAAGCGCGCGCATTTCGGCGGCGGTCTTGATGTAGTAGCCGGTGCCGTCGAATTTGAAACGGTCCGGGTCATTCATCGTCTTGCCGGTCTGCACGCACAACATCGCCTCGTGCGCCTGGGCCTGGGATTCAAGGACATAGTGGCAGTCGTTGGTCACCAGCGGCGGCAGGTCGAGCTTCTGCCCGATCTCCAGCAGCTCCCGGCGCACGCGCTGCTCGATGTGCAGGCCGTGATCCATGAGCTCGAGGAAGTAGTTCTCCTTGCCGTAGATGTCCTGCCACATCGCGGCGGCCTCCAGCGCCTGGTCGAACTGCCCCAGGCGGAGGCGGGTCTGCACATCGCCGGAGGGGCAGCCGGTGGTGGCGATGATGCCGTCGGCTCGCTCGGCGATGAGCTCGGCGTCCATGCGCGGCCACTTGCCCAGCTGGCCCTCATAGGAAGCCATCGACGAGAGATAGAACAGGTTCTTCAGGCCGGTGGCGTTCTCCGCGATCATCGTCTGGTGCAGGTAGGCACCGGATGCGGAAACGTCGTCGGACTTCTGGTGCGGCTCACCCCAGCGCACGCGGTTTTTGTTGAAGCGGCTCTCCGGCGCCAGGTACGCCTCGATGCCGATGATGGGCTTGATGTCCGCCTTCGTCATCGCGCGGTAGAAGGCGTCGGAGCCGAACATGTTGCCGTGGTCGGTGATGCCGACCGCCGGCATGTTCTGCCGGGTGACCTCCTCGGCGAGCATGTCGATCTTCGCCATTCCGTCGAGCATGGAGAACTCGGTGTGGTTGTGGATGTGGACGAAGGAGGAGTTCTTGGCCATGGGTGAAAGTCTATCCAGTGCGTCAAATACGGGGTGCCCACCCAAAAGATCACACCTTGAGGGTAGGATCCAGCCATGATCTTCGGCCTGCTCGCCTACCTGCTGTGGGGACTGTTCCCGGCGTTTTTCCCACTGCTGCTTCCGGCGGGTCCGGTGGAGATTCTGGCGCACCGTATCCTGTGGACCGCGGTGATCATGTCGGTGGTGCTCACGGTACTCAAGGGCTGGGGGCAGTTGCGGCGGGCCTCTCGGCGCACGTGGGGGCTGCTGGTCGCCGCCGGTGCGTTGATCTCCGCGAACTGGGGCATCTACGTCCTGGCGGTGAACACGGGGCATGTCGCCGACGCCGCGCTGGGCTATTTCATCAACCCGCTGCTATCGGTGCTGCTGGGTGTGGTGTTTCTCGGTGAGCGGCTCAACCGATACCAGACGGTGGCGGTGGTCATCGCGGCGGTCGGCGTTTTGCAGTTGACGTTCCTGTCCGGCCAGGCCCCGGTCATGGCACTGGGCATGGCGATCACCTTTGGCCTCTACGGCCTGGTGAAAAAGCAGGTGGCCGTCTCCCCGACCGTCTCGCTCACGGCGGAGACCCTGGTCATTGCCCCGCTGGCGCTGATCTACCTGCTGCTTATCGACGGCACCTTCCTCACCGAAGGCCCCGCACACACGACGTTGCTCGTCCTGTCGGGATTGATCACCACGCTGCCGCTGCTGCTGTTCGGCATGGCCGCCAAGCGGCTGCCGCTGAGCACGATCGGCATGATCCAGTACCTGACGCCGACGATGCAGATGCTGTGGGCACTGTTTGTCACCCAGGAGTACCTCTCCCCCGCCCGCTGGGTCGGGTTCATCATCATCTGGATCGCCGTGGCGATCTACCTGGTTGATCTCACCCGGCGGTCTCGATCCAGAAGCGGCAGGTCGGCACCGACACCCCGTGGGAGAGACTGAACTCGTCGACGTGCCGGATGTTCTCCAGCACGCCCCCGCACTTCCGGATGACGCTTATCGACGCCGCGTTGTCCTCCCGGCAGCACATGAGCACCCGGTGCAGCCCGAGGGCGCGGGCTTCGGCCAGCACCTCACGTAGCGCGCGGGTGGCCAGGCCCCGGCCCCGCGCCGTGGGCCGCACTCCGTAGCCGATGTGCCCGAACAACTCCGCCAGGGCGTAGCGGTTGAGGGTGTGGCGCAGCTGGATCGCGCCGACATACTCACCGTCCTCGAGCATCCAGTAGTTCGTGGCGGGGACACTCCCCTCGGGTACGAATTCGGAGTTGAGGGCGTCGACCCAGCGGGCGAAGTCGGCGGGGTCGTTCAGGTCCAGTCCGTAGCGGCGTGCCAGGTGGATGGCGGCACCGTCCTGATGCTCACCACCCCACTCTTTCGCGGCCGCCAGCCAGGATGAGTGAAGATCAGCGGTAGGTGCGATCAAATGCATGGCCGCAGCCTACGGCACTTCCACCGGTCGCACGCCGAAGCGACCCCACGCGGCGTCCTCCGGCAGCGCCTCGATGGTGGCGATCTCTTCCCGCTCGGACAGTGTGCGTAGTACTTCGCCGTTGTCGCGGATGACGGCGGCGTCGATAAGCTCCGGCGTAGGAACATTGCCGACACCCTGCAACGATGCCCCGATGCGGTCGAGTTCGCGCTGGAACACGTCCGCGCGATCCTCCCCCGTGACCGGCTCGGGCAGCGGGAACGGAGCCGCCAGGGCCACGACCATGGCGTTGACGCGCTCGGTCCCGGCCAGCACCTCACCTGCCTCCTCAGGCGTCAGGCTCTCCGCGAAGGTAGCGAGGGCGTAGACGGGTTGGTCGTCGGGGGCGTCGAGAAGCGTCTTTTCGGCGCGATCGGAGTAGTCGAGGAAGCTTTCCCCGGACTCGGTGCCCAGCATGTCGCCCTGCGGTGGGACGGGCTTGTGCGTGGCGTCGTCAAGGAAGCCGAGGATGAGCACGCCTAAGAGCCCCACGACAGCCAGGGCCCCGAGACTACGGCGGCCGGTCATGCGCGGATCACCTCCAGGGCGTGCGCCAGATCATCGGGGTAGGGGGCCTCGATCTCCATGTACTTGCCGGTGCCGGGGTGCTGGAAGCCCAGGCGCACGGCGTGCAGCCACTGGCGGATCAGTCCGAGGTGCTCGGACAACGCGGGATCCGAACCGTACATGGGGTCTCCGACACAGGGGTGCCCGATGGCTGACATGTGGACGCGGATCTGGTGGGTGCGGCCCGTCTCCAGGTTGACTTCCAGCAGCGTGGCCTCGCGGAAGGCCTCGATCGTCTCGTAGTGGGTGACCGCCGGCTTACCCTCGGTGGTCACGGCGAAACGCCAGCCCGCGGAGGGGTGCCTCCCGATGGGGGCGTCGATGGTGCCGGTGAAGGGATCCGGATGCCCCTGCACAAGGGCGTGGTAGACCTTGCTCACGGTGCGGTCGCGGAAGGCATTCTTCAACACGGTGTAGGCGCGCTCCGAGGCGGCGACGACCATGACCCCGGAGGTGCCCACATCCAGCCGCTGCACGATTCCCTTGCGCTCGGGCGGGCCGGAAGTGGAGATGCGAAAACCCGCGGCTGCCAGGCCCCCGACGACCGTGGGCCCCTCCCAACCGACGGTCGGATGCGCGGCGACGCCGACGGGCTTGTGCACGGCGATGATGTCATTGTCGGAATAGAGAATGTCCATCCCCTCGATGAGCTCCTCCTTCGGAGTCAGATCGGGGGCGGCCGGCAGCGTCACCTCCAACCAGGAGCCGTCGTGGAGGCGGTCGGACTTGGTTACGGCGGCGCCGTCGACAAGCACGTCACCTGCGGTGGCCAGATCGGCGGCGACGGTGCGCGAGATACCGAGGAGCTTGGACAGGGCGGCATCAACACGCATGCCGGCCAGGCCCTCGGGGACGGGTAGGGTGCGGATCTCGCGGCTCATCGCTTCCGCTCCTCAATAAACATCGCGATGATGAACACGGCCACGCCGATAGTGATCGCCGCATCCGCAATGTTGAACACCGCGAAGCTGCCCACCGAGATGAAGTCCACGACGTGCCCGAACCAGAATCCCGGCTCACGGAAGAGACGGTCGATGAGGTTGCCCAGCGCACCACCGGCGATGAGAGCCAGGCCGAGTGCCTGCCCCCGGTCACGGATGCGTGGCGCGGCGATGGCGATACCGATGACAAACGCCAGCTGAATGGTGGTGAACAGCCAGGTCGAATTCTCCCCCATGGAAAACGCCGCGCCGGGATTGAAAAGGAGGAAGAAGCGGAACCAGTCTCCGATCACCGGTACCGGCACCCCCGGTTCCAGCCAGGCGAGCATGACGGCCTTGGTCACCTGATCAATGGCCGCCACCACGAGGATGATCACCGCCATGAAGGCGACGTTGCGCTGTGTCGGTCTCGAGGTTCGGGTACTCACGCGGTCCATCATTCCCCACCACGGCCATGCGGGTCCACCCGGTGACCTGCCTGCGGTAGCGTTGACGGGGTGTTGTTCCGACATTTTCCCCGCGCCCTCGCCGCCGCCCTCACCGCCGCGGCGCTGACACTGACCGCCTGCGCCAGCGAGGACACTGGCCCGCAGACGGAGGCGGCCGTCGGTCTGCCTGTCGACGCCGCGCGTATCACCGTGGAGGATCCGGGCAGCGCCGATCGGGTGCTGGCCTATTCCACGGCTGGTGAGCAGTCGGTCACCGTCGAGGTGGCGGAGGGATTCAACCAGACCCTCATGCAGGCCGACGCCGTGGATGTCCAGGCCCCGGCAGGTGGCGATGTCACCCGCCTCACCCTGCCGATGGAGGGTGACACCACCGCTGCCGCTGATCCCGCGGAAGGCGAGCGGGACGCCACCCGCGATGTCTCCTTCACCCTGGGCCGCCCCTCCCCCGACAACCTGGAGTTGGCCGAGGACGTCCACTCGGCGGAAGGCTTCCGCGTCGGCTGGCGCGCGGACGATGACGGGCAGGTTTCCACCGTCCGCCTCGCCGCCCCCACGGCGGCCACCGACGACGGGCGGGCACTGGTCGAGCAGGCCCTGATGAAGCTGCTCAGTCTGCCGGTCATCTTCCCCGAGGTGGCCCTCGGCGAGGGTGCGACCTGGTCGGTGGATACCCGCGTCACCGGCGACTCGACCCTGCTGCAGACCGCGACGTACACCATCACCAGTATCGACGGCGATCGCGTGCTTCTCGACGTCGCCGTGCAGCAGCGCCCCTCCCTCGGCGCGCTGACCATGGAGGACGGGGAAACCCTCAACGTCCTCAACTCCAACACCACGAGCGAAGGCTCGCTCACCGTCGACCTTGGCAACCCGTTGCCGGTCGACGGCCGGGTCTCCTACACCACCCGCGTCGTCTACGGCGGCGCCGATTCCGATGTCCGCGTCGTCCAGGATTCGACGACCTCGCTGGCATTCAGTTAGGAACCAATCATGGCTTCCCCCCACCACATCAAACTCGACGGCGTGAGCTTCACCTACCCGGGTGGTACCCGGCGGGTGCTCACCGATATCACTTTTGCCGTGCCTTCCGAGAAGGTCACGGGCCTGATCGGGGAGAACGGTTCCGGCAAGTCGACGCTGTTGCAACTGGTCGCCGGTTCCCTAGAGCCGGACGTCGGTTTCGTCACGACGCCGCCGACCACCGGGTTCATCGAGCAGGAAACGCAGCTGCCTTTCACCTCTCCGGCTTCGGCCCTGATTGATGCTGCGGTGGCGGAGTTGCGCGACGTCGAGAAGCAGATCGGTGAGATCTCCGAGAAGATGGCGGAAGACCCGGACGCTTACGCGGAGGCTTTCGACGCGGCCCTGGCGATGGCCGAGCAGGCTGGCGTGTGGGAGCTGGACTCCCGTATCGCGACGGTGCTCGCGGGCCTCGGCCTGGCAAATGTCCCCCTGGAGACGACGCTGGGCGATATGTCCGGTGGCCAGCGTCGCCGCTTCACCCTGGCAGCACTCCTGCTGCGCCCGGTGGATGCGATGGTGCTCGATGAGCCCACCAACCACCTCGACGATGACGGCGTGGACTTCCTCATCCGCGAACTGGCGGAGTTCACCGGCCCGGTACTCGTGGCCAGCCACGACCGCTACTTTTTGGACCAGGCCGCCGATTCCCTCGTCGACCTTGACCCGGGACTCGGCCATGAGGGTGGCGGCGGGGAGGAAACCCGCCAGGGGCAGGTCTTCACCGGTTCTTTCACCGACTATCTCGAATGGCGCGAGGACACCCGCCGACGATGGGAGGAACTTTACGTCGCACAGGAGCATGAACGGGTGCGCCTGGAGAAGGCTGCTGATCAGACGGCGGAGGACGTCTTCCACAAGCAGACGTCGAAATCGGAGTCACGCATCTCCGACAAGTTTTACGCCGACCGCGCGGCCAAGACCGTGGGCAACCGCCTGCGCTCGGCCCGCAACCGCCTCGAAGCCCTGGAGCGCGATGAGCTGCCGAAGCCGCCGGCCCGCCTGAAGTTCCACGGCATCCCCGAGCACACCTCCGCTTCTTTGGGTGAGCCCGCGGTGTATGCCAAGGAGATCTGGGTGGGTGATCGGCTGGGCCCGCTGAGCATCAAGATCAACCCCGGCGAGCACTGGCTCATCGAAGGCCCGAACGGGGCGGGCAAATCGACGTTCCTCAAGGTGGTGGAGGGTAAATGGCAGATCACCGCGGGCGAGCTGCGCATCCCGGAGGATGTCGTCATCGGCCGTCTCAGCCAGGATGATGAGTGGATCGACCTGGGTAAGACTGCGGAGGAGATCTTCGCGGAGAAGGTGCCGCCGACATCCCCGTCACTGGTGGACATGGGGCTGATGAACGAGGAGACCGCCGCCCGCCCCCTGGGTGAGCTGTCGCTGGGTCAGCGCCGCCGTGTGTCGCTGGGCATCATCCTGGCGTCACCGCCGGACATCCTGCTTCTCGACGAACCCACCAACCACCTCTCCCTCGCCCTCGCGGAGGAACTCGAGGAGGCGTTGACGACATTCCCGGGCACGGTGCTTATGGCCACCCATGACCGGTGGATCCGCCGTCGCTGGGCGGTGCGTACCGACGGCCGCGGCCAGGTGCTCTCCCTGCCGGGCCGCCGGGACGACTAGTTACTGGACCGGGGCCTCTTCAGCCGGGGCTTCCTCGATAGGGGCCTCCTCGGCCGGGGCCGGGTTGAACTCGTGGCACATGGCCGGGACCTGCTCCGGTGCAACCGTGTTGGTGATCAGGGTGCAGGCCCAGGACTGGGACAGCTTCCAGGTGTCATCCTCGTAGATGAACTCGACGTTCTCGGCCGGCTGGGCCTCAGAGTCCGGGAGGGTGAAGTTGACCGAGGCCAGCACGGAATCCGGGGTATAGCCCGGCAGCACCGGGTTGACCACCTGGAACTGGGCGCCCGACTCAGCCTGGGAGTTGGCCATGACCTCGAAGAGCTCCGGCGCGTTCTCGCCGCCCTGGACGGTGTTGACCTTCTCCTCCAGCGGGACGTTCGGGTCGGTGGCCTTGGTGAGGATGGCGTTGAGGTCATCGGCGCTGGGCAGCGCCGGGGCGGCCGCCGCCTCGGTGGTTTCCGTGGTGGTGGCGGCGGTGGTCTCGGTGGTGGTGCCGTTGTTGTCGCCGTCCCCGTCGCCACAGGCGGTCAGGGCCAGTGCTGCTCCGAGTGCGGCGGTGATGGCGGTCATCTTGGTCAGCTTCACGGGAAAGAACTCTCCTGTAGTGGGGGCGTATCTGGATTGATGGTACACGTGTGGGGGATGTGACAACAGCTGTTGTGGCACGCTGGAGCCATGACCCGTATCGCGTTGCTCACTACCGGCGGCACCATCGCCTGCACCACCGATGATTCCGGTGCTCTCCGCCCCACGATCAGTGGACGCCAGCTTATCGACGCCGTCTCCGAACACATCACCGCCGACGTCACCGTCCGCGATCTCACCCTCCTCGATTCTTCAGCGATCACCCTCGGGGAGCTCGACGGCCTGATCGCCGCGGTCCATGAGACCCTCGCCGACCCTGCGATCGATGCCGTGGTGGTCACCCACGGTACGGATTCGATGGAGGACACCGCTTTCGCCCTCGACTGTTTCCACACCGATGAGCGCCCGGTCGTGCTCACCGGCGCGCAGCGTTCCTTCGATCACCGCGAGTCCGACGGCCCCGGCAACCTCATCGACGCGCTGCGCCTGGCCGCCGATCCGCTGACCCGTCGCCAGGGCGTACTCATCGCCTTCGGCGGCTGGACCATCCCGGCGCGCGGCGCGGTGAAACGCCACACCAGCGAACTCGATGCCTTCATCTCCACCGTGCCCCGCGAGGTCCGCCGTCCGGCCGGCATGCCGGTCGCTTCCCTGGAGGGGACGAAAGTTCCGGTGCTCGCCGCGTGGCCCGGCGCGGATCGTTTACTTATCGACGCCGCCGTCACCGCCAGCGCCCACGGCATCGTGGTGGAGGCTTTGGGTTCCGGCAACATCGGCCCCGAGATGGGCGCCGGTGTCGCCGACGCCCTGGATGCTGGTATTCCGGTGGTCATCACCTCCCGTGTGCCATCTGGGAAGGTCTCTTTGTCTTATGGCGGTTCCGGTGGCGGCGCGACGCTCTCGGAGCGTGGCGCGCTGAGCTCTCAGCATCTGCGGGCTGGGCAGGCGCGCATGGCGCTCATCGTGGCACTGGCGACCGGTAGCGACGTCGCTGAGCTGCTAATTTAAGCCCTCTACCCCCGCTTTTCACCCCCAATGTCGGGGGTGTGTTCTAGGGTCATTTTCGAACACACAGACGACAGGATGAGAGGGGGTGAACACCATGTCCCAGCCGGCATCGTGGGCGGTAGAGAATCCGCACAGTGAGTACTCGGCGGCGCGCCGCGCGTTAGTGGAGGCGGAGTACGCGTTGTGGCGCACGCTGCACCCGCTGGCAGACGTTGACTCGGAGCAGGACTGGACCGTGGTGTGCACCCAGATCCAGCGGGACACCACCTTCACCAAGGGGCTTGTCACGCGTCGTTTCCTCTCTCTCGACACGCTGGAGAAGTTGCCACGGCTCAAGGCTCTCATCGGCGAGACCTGGATCATCGACCTGCACATGCTGGGTGTCATCGCCAAGGCCGCGGCTGGCGCACCGATTGCCCTGCAGGATGACCCGTATTTCTGGCGCTGCCTCGACGAAGACCTCATGGAGCGCTTCACTCCCTCCCGCCCGCAGCAGCTGTTGCCCAGCGTCAGGGCGGTCACTTCCACCGTCACCAACACCATCCGCAGCGTAGAGGAAGCCGCGGCCCCCGATCCGGATCCGTGGGGGAAAGAGGAGGAGCCGGAGGAAGAAGGCCCTGTCCCGTGCGATGACCCGGCCGAATTCCTCCGCCACCTGCCCCCGGCGAGTGAGGATGACACTTCCGCAACCTTGTTCACAGAGACGCTGGAGGACGGGCGGATGAACTTCTCCCTCACCGTCGATCAGGTCACGGGCACGCTCATCTCTGACACGCTCGCCCAGATTGCCAGCTCGAAGGAGACTTCCCAGGCGAAGGCCATGGTGATGCAGCTGGTGGAGCCGACGAACATCAAGGTGAACACACTGCTGTACAAGGCCAGCGATGTTGACGGTGCCCCTGTCTACCACCCCACCACCGGCGTCCTCACCGAGAAGTCTGCGGCGCTGCTGGAAGAGATGACCTCCCGCATCCTCGACATGGATGCGGCAGCGGACGCACAGACCCCGGCCCACGATATGACCTTCCGCATCCGAGCCTTCGTGTTGGGCCGCGACTGGGGATGCCGCTGGCCCGGCTGCACCCGCCCGGCCCAGCACCTCGACGGTGATCATCGGATCAACTACGAGGATGGTGGACCCACCCGCCCGGACAATTTGGTGATGTTATGCAGACACCATCACAACCGGAAGACGGACCAGCAGGCCACCTACCTGCTCGATCCGGTGACCGGTGATGTGTACTGGCACTTCCCCGACGGCACCTACGCGGTGGATCTCGCGGAGGGCCCGCTGGCTCCCCGGCAGAAGAACTGGGTGACCACCTACGCGCAGCGTAAGGAGCGGGCCCGCCAGTATGCGGCGGACCGGGCCGCGGTGGAAAAGTTCGAGGAGTACGAAAAGGCGAACCGGCCGCGGCCGGCGCCGGAACCCCGCCCGCCGCGCGAACCGATCATCGGGCGGAAGAAGCCCGCGGGAGAAGACGATGATCCCCCACCCTTTTAGAAATCCTGCTCTGCCAGCCACTCCTCCCAAGCCAGGCTGTCGAGCGGATCAGCTGGGACCAGCTCGGGATCATCAACATCGAAGGTGTGGGTGCGGCCCGGGCCGGTGGCGCGGGTCTCGAAGCGGACGGACACAATCCCGTGCCCGGTGCCCTGCACCCAACCGTGGCCGAACTCCGGGTGGTACACGTCCTGGGTTGCCTTCCAGCCCGTCTGGTCTTCCTGAGCGACCTCCACGACGGGTTCCGCAACATGGTCACTAACACCGGTTTCGAAATCATCATCCGTCGCAGCCACCACCACCTGCTGGTCCAGTTCCGGGAAGAGCACGTCCTGGCGGGCGGTCTCCAGGCCGGAATACCCGACGCCCACCAGGCGGATCGGCCCCACCTGGTCGGGGTAGCGGGCCAGCCGGAAGGCCATGGCCTGCAACGTCTCCAGGTTGTCGGTGGCATAGGGCAGGGTCAGGGAGCGGGATTCGATCCGGAAATCCGCCATCTTGAGTTTGACGGTGATGGTGCGGGAGCCGCGGCCGTCGATAAGCAGGCGACGGTGGGCGGCTTCCGCGGCGCGGGTGATGGCGGCGTCGACCTCCGGGTGGGTCGTCAGGTCGCGGGGATAGGTGTACTCGGCGGAGATGGATTTGGCCTCGGCGCGGGGTTCCACGGGCCGTTCATCGATGCCGTGGGCGAGCTGCCACAGGGCCGGGCCGATGGTGGTTCCCAGGGAAATCTCCACCTCCCGGAGGCTCAGCGCGGCGAGATCCCCGATGGTTGTCACCCCGATTTGTGCGAGCTTGGCCTCTGTGACAGGACCCACTCCCCACAATTCGTTGACGGGCATGGGGTGGAGGATCTCCAGCTGTCTGTCGCCGGGGATGATGAACGTCCCGTCGGGTTTCGCACGCCCGGAACCGATCTTGGCGAATTGTTTGCCCGTGCCCGCCCCGATGGAGGAGGGCAGTCCAGTTTCCTCCCGGATGAGGCGGCGCAGCTCATCGGCCCATTCCTGTACTTCGGCAGGGGTGGCGCCGATGAGTTCCTCGGGCTCCATGAAGGCCTCATCGATGGAGAGTTGCTCGACCACCGCGACGCGGGAGGCGATGAGCTGGAAGACCCGACGCGAGGCGGCGGCGTAGACGGGGCGCCGCGGGGCGACGAGTACGGCGGAAAAGCCGACGAGCCGTGCGGCCTGGTGGGTGGGCATGGCGGAGCGGGCGCCGAACTTCCGGGCCTCATAACTGGCGCCGGCAACCACTCCCCTGCCTGACACGCCCGCCACCAGCACCGGGCGGCCGCGGAGTGTGGGGCGCGTCAGCTGCTCGACGGAGGCGTAGAACGCATCCATGTCGATGTGGAGTACCCAGCGTGTCATGGGCGCCTCAGGGCCACCGCGGCCACGACCAGCACGATGCCGATGACCTCGGGCACCGACAGCCACTGCCCCAGCACCACGGCTCCGAGTACCGCGGCGACCACCGGCAACAACGCCTGCAGCAGCGCGAAGTAGGCGGAACCGGCCATCCGCATGACCACTTGGTCGAGGGTGTACGGGATGACGGCAGACAGGACACCCAGTCCGAGTGCGAGTCCCAACAAGGTCGTTGCAGGCTTATCGACGCCCGCCGGCCACCACCACACCATGAAAGGCAAGGCCAGCACGGCGGCCATGGTGAAACCAGTGGTCATGGACGTGCGCGGAGTGCTCGTGGCGATGCGCGTTCCGATGAGGATGTACACCGCCCACAGGCCACCGGCCAGCAGGGCGAATCCGAGGCCGACAGCCGCGGTGGACCACACCGCCCCGGAGATGACCACGACACCGAGGGTGGCCAGGCCCAGTGCGGCCCAGTCACGGAGCGAGCGGGAGCCCAGCGCGGCGACGAGCACGGGCCCGAGGAACTCCACCGCCACGGCTGTGCCCAGGGGCAGGCGGGCGATGGACTCGTAGAAGGCCATGTTCATGCCCATCGTTGCCAAGCCGTATACCAGGGCCGGCACGCTGCGGAAATCCTGCAGACGTGGGCGGACCAGCACCAACAGGATGACGGCTGCCGCGGATATGCGGAACCAGGCGACGATGGCGGGCGGTAGGACGTCGAAAAGCCCGACCGCCACGGCGGCTCCCGCGTACAGGCTCACGCCTGACGCGATCATCACCGCCGGGGCACGAAGGTTCATCAACGCTTGACGACGTTCGCCTTCACGCCCTTGACCACATCATGTGCCTCGCCGAGGTCCTCGGTGGTGACGTCCAGCTCCAGGGCCAGGACCTCGCCGGCGATGAGCTCACGGTGACGCTGCGCCCACTCCAGCTTGTCCTCCGGGACGGACAGGCGGACGTTGATGCGGTCGGAGACCTCCAGGCCGGTGGCCTTGCGGGCATCCTGCAGGCCGCGGATGACATCGGCTGCCCAGCCCTCGGCCTCCAGCTCCTCGGTGACCTCCATGTCGAGGACGACGAGGCCGTCGAGGCCGTCGATACGCGCGGTGGACTCCGGGTTCGCGGCGACCAGACGCTCGGTATACTCCTCCGGCTGCAGCTCGATACCGTCGGCGACGACCGCGTCGCCGACACGTTCGTAGTTTCCGGCCTTGACGGCCTTGATGACGCGCTGGACGTCCTTGCCCAGGCGCGGGCCGGCCGCGCGGGCGTTGACGACCACCTCAAAGGTGCCCACCGAATCGACATCCGAGGTCAGCTCGATGTCCTTGACGTTGACCTCGTCGCGGATGATCGCGGCGAAAGGCTCCAGCTGGCCAGAATCCGGCAGCGCGACGGTGAGCTGCGGCAACGGCAGACGGTTGCGCAGCTTGTGGGCCTTGCGCACCGAGGAGGCAGCCGAGCAGACACCGCGGGTGGCGTCCATGGCGGCAACCAGGTCGGCGTCAGCCGGGATGTCGGCGGCTTCCGGGAAATCGGCCAGGTGGACGGAACGCTCGCCGGTCAGGCCCCGCCAGATGACCTCGGAGGTCATCGGCAGCAGCGGCGCGGTGACGCGGGTGAGCACCTCCAGCACGGTGTAGAGGGTGTTGAATGCCTCCGGGTGCTCGTCGTCACCAGCCCAGAAACGGTCGCGGGAACGTCGCACGTACCAGTTGGTCAGGGCATCGGCGAACTGGCGGACAGCGTCGGTGGCGTCGGCGATGTCGGTGTTGTCCAGGGAAACACGGACGGTGCCCACCAGGTCGTGCAGCTTCGCCAGGATGTAGCGGTCGAGCACGTCCTCGGAGTCGACGGACCAGGTAGCCGGCTTCGAGGAGTACAGCTGCAGGAAGGAGTAGGCGTTCCAGATCGGCAGCAGCGCCTGGCGCACGCCATCGCGGATACCCTGCTCGGTGACGATGAGGTTGCCGCCACGCAGGATCGGCGAGGACATGAGGAACCAGCGCATGGCGTCGGAGCCGTCGCGGTCGAAGACCTCGTTGACGTTCGGGTAGTTGCCCTTGGACTTGGACATCTTCTGGCCGTCGTCGCCAAGCACGATGCCGTGGGCGACGACCTTCTTGAACGCCGGACGGTCGAACAGCGCCACGGACAGGACGTGCAGCAGGTAGAACCAGCCGCGGGTCTGGCCGATGTACTCGACGATGAAGTCCGCCGGGTTGTGGTCCTCGAAGAACTCCTTGTTCTCGAAGGGGTAGTGGAACTGCGCGAAAGGCATGGAGCCGGAGTCGAACCACACGTCGAGGACGTCCGGGACACGCCGCATGGTGGACTGGCCCGTCGGATCGTCCGGGTTGGGGCGGGTGAGCTCGTCGATGTAGGGGCGGTGCAGGGAGGTCGGGCGCACGCCGAAGTCGGCCTCCAGCTCGTCGAGGGAGCCGTAGACGTCGACACGCGGGTACTCGTCGTTGTCGGAGACCCACACCGGGATCGGCGAGCCCCAGTAGCGGGAACGGGAGATGTTCCAGTCGCGGGCGTTTTCCAGCCACTTGCCGAACTGGCCGTCGCGCACGTGCTCCGGCAGCCAGGTGATCTCCTCGCGGTTGATCTCCACCATGCGGTCGCGGATCTCGGTGACGCGCACAAACCAGGACGGCAGCGCCATGTAGATCAGAGGCTGCCCGGAACGCCAGGAGTGCGGGTAGGAGTGCTCGATGGTCTGGTGACGCAGGACGCGGCCGCGCTCCTTGAGATCACGGATGATGTCCTTGTTCGCATCGAAGACCAGCTGGCCTTCGTACTCCGGGACCTGGGAGGTGAACTTGCCGTCCATGTCGACGGGGATGACCACACCGATGCCGTACTTCTTGCAGGACTCCATATCGTCCTCACCGAAGGCCGGGGCCTGGTGGACGATACCGGTGCCGTCCTCGACGGTGACATAGTCGGCGAGGATGATCTGGAAGGCGTTGTCCTCATCCGCGAAGTAGTCGAACATCGGCTGGTACTGGAGCCCCTCCAGGGAGGCGCCGGACAGCTTCTCTACGACCTCGTGCTCACCGAATTCCTTCGCCAGCGTGCCCACCAGCGGTTCGGCCATGAGGTAGACACCGTTGTCGGCGCGAACCAGGGCGTAGTCGACGTCCGGGTGGACGGCGAGCGCCAGGTTCGAGGGCAGGGTCCAGGGGGTAGTGGTCCAGGCGAGGGCAGCGGCGTCGGCCAGCAGGGGCTGGGCGGCCAGGGTCTTTTCCGCGGCCGAACCGGCGACGGCACCGGTCACCGGGAAGGTGACGGTCAGCGCCGGATCCTGGCGCATCTTGTAGGAGTCATCGAGGCGGGTCTCCTGATTGGACAGCGGGGTGTGCTCGGCCCAGGAGTAGGGCAGGACGCGGAAGCCCTGGTAGATCAGGCCCTTGTCGTAGAGCTGCTTGAAGGCCCAGATGACGGACTCCATGTACCCCGGGTCCATCGTCTTGTAGCCGTTGTCGAAGTCCACCCAGCGGGCCTGGCGGGTGACATACTCCTCCCACTCATTGGCGTAGCGGAGCACACTCTCGGCGCAGTACTCATTGAACTTTGCCAGACCCATGTCCTCGATCTGACCCTTATCGGTGATGCCGAGCTGCTTCTCTGCCTCCAGCTCCGCCGGCAGGCCGTGGGTGTCCCAACCGAAGACGCGGGGCACGTGATGGCCGGTCATGGTGCGGAAACGCGGGATGATGTCCTTGACGTAGCCGGTGAGCAGGTGGCCGTAGTGCGGCAGGCCGTTGGCGAAGGGCGGGCCGTCGTAGAAGACGTACTCCTTGGACCCCTCGCGCTGGTCGAGCGAGGCCTGGAACGTGCCGTCCTGCTTCCAGTAGTCGAGGACGATCTGCTCCATGTCGGGGAAACGGGAGGAACCGCCGGTCATGTCCACCTTGGGGTAGACGCCACCGACGGCGGTCTTCTTCTGCTCGGACATTTTTTCCTTCACTCACGAGTTACGGTTGCGACTGCAGGGACGCATCAGTTGCGCGGTACCACCCTGCTTGGGCACTCACCAGTGCCCCACTTCTTTTCGTGGTGAAGGTCTGTCACGGTCCCACCCGTCCGGTTCTACTCAGCGTGCGCTTTTCTTCCGGATGCTCCCCGGTGATGGCCGGATCAACGCGTTACGTCTTGACACTATACACGCGAAAAAACTCCCCGCCGAAGCGGGGAGTTTCTTGGCTGTGACGCTAGTTCTGCTTGCCTGCGTCGGCGCTCGGGGCGGCCGATCCGCGGGACTCCAGCTCCTGCAGCTGGGACTCCAGCAAAGTCTTCAGGCGGGTGCGATACTCGCGCTCGTAGGTGCGCAGCTCCGCGATCCGGGTCTCCAGGGCAGTCTGCTGCTGCTTGACGGTCGCCATGATCTCGGTGTGCTTACGCTCCGCGTCTGCCTGCAGGGCAGCGGCCTTCTCCTCGGCCTGACGGATCTGGGCCTCGGCGCGGGAGTTCGCCTGGTTGGTGGTCTCCTCGGCGCGCTTCTCAGCGTCGGCGACCAGGGACTTGGCGCGGGTGTCAGCCTCGTTGACCTGCTGATCGGCGCGCTTCTCGGCGTCGGCCAGCTGGGACTCGGCTGCGGTGCGTGCCTCATCCAGCATGGACTTGGACTCAGCCTGTGCCTCAGAGGTGAGGCGGTCGGCCATCTCCTGTGCCAGGCCCAGGACCTTGGCGGCCTGCATGTGGGTGTCCGCGGTGGCCGGGGTGGTATCCGCGGGGACGGCGGCGACTGCGGCAGCCTTCTGCGGCTGCTGGGCAGCCTGCTTCTGGGCGTTGTCCAGGTCGGCCTTCGCCTTCTGCAGGTCGGCGCGGGCGGCCTTGGCGTCGTTCTCGGCCTTTTCGGTGGCCTTGCGGGCATCCGCCAGCTTGGCCTCGTACTCCTTACGGACCTTCTCCTCGATCTCCTTGCGGAGCGCGGCCTCGTCCACACCGCTAGCGGCAGCGGGGGCGCCACCCTCCTCAAGACGTGCGCGGAGGTCGTCGTTGTCGTCCTGCAGCTGGGCGAGGGTGTCTTCGACGAGGTCGAGGAACTGATCGACCTCGTCCTCGTTGTAACCCCGCTTGCCGATCGGCGGCTTACTGAAAGCGACGTTGTGCACATCAGCTGGTGTCAGCGGCATTGGCGTTCCCTTCGAGTGTGTGGTGGCCCGGTAGGCCAGTGCGGTGTGACCCGCATTCATGCATGTCTTTTAATCGTACTTTGAGTGCTTGGTCAAGTGTAACCCCGGGTGGGGCGGAAAGGACCACGGACACTCTAATTCTTTACCGGAGGTTGAACGGCGAGGCCACTCAAGCAGTGAAAACAGACACTACAACCATCTGCAACACCATAAGAATGATAAACAGGACAATCACCGACATATCCAGCGCCACGCCACCCATTTTCAGGGGAGGAATCACCTTTCGCAGCGCCTTCACCGGCGGATCCGTGATGACGAAGAGCGGCTCGGCGATGTAGATGAACCAGCGCGGCGGCTGGAAATGGCGGGAGAAGGACTGGATCATCTCGATCACGATGCGCGCGATGAGAATGAGGACGAAAACCCGCAGGACGAAGTAAATGACGGTACCGAGAAGACTCACGTCCACCGAGCCTAGTGCCACCGACACATAAATAGGTAGGCACCCCGCCGAATTGGCGGGGTGCCTACCTGGTCCAGCTGCGCGGCGCGTCAGCGCAGCTGCGCGGCGCGCTCCAGCTCAATCTGGGAGAAGTCCGCCCCTTCGGGGGTGATGGCGAAGACGGTGCGGTCGGTGTCGAGGTGCTTGGACACGTTGACCATCTTGCCGCGCAGGGCGTAGCACAGGCCAGCGGCGAAATCGACGATGCGCTTGTTGTCGCCGGCCTCCATGCGGGTCATGTCGAACACCACGGCGTCGCCGTCGCGGAAGGGCTCACCGATCTGGGCGGCCTGGCTGTAGGAGGTGACCTCCACCGACACGATCTTGGGGGCCGGCTGGTAGCGGGGGCGCTCCTCACGCTCGTAGTCGCGGTCGTAGTCACGCTCGTAGTCGCGGGAGGGGGCGTAGGCAGCGGACCCGCTGGAACGGTAGCGGGGCTCCTCGCGGTCATAGTCGTAGTAGGCGTCCTCGTGCTCCATGTCAATCGGAGTGAGACCGAAGAACTCCTTGGCGTTCCGGATGATAGACATTTGGTTTCCTCTCCCGTTGGTGCAGCTGGTACGGGGTAATCGTCGGTGACTTTGGTTTTACGCTAGTGGCCGTGGGCCCATGACATCGGTTCCGACACGCACGATATCGGAGCCCTGCCCAATCGCGTCTTCCATGTCGGCGGACATGCCGGCGGACAGCTCCATTCCGGCGGCCAGTTCACGCGCCCGGGCGAAGACTGGCACGGGATCCACCCCCAACGGGGGCACCACCATGAGACCTCGCAGTTCGAGGTTCTCGCTAGCGCGGACGGCGTCGATAAGTTCAGGGAGATCTGCCTCCGTCACTCCCCCGCGGGCGGTGTCACCGTCGGCGGAGAGCTGGAGGTAGACGGGCAAAGTGGTGCTGCGGTCGCCGCGTTCCAGGGCAAGGGCGACACCGCGGTCCAGCGCCTGCGCCAGGCGCACCGAGTCGAGGGAATGAACAGCGGCAGCCCACCGCGCCACCGAGTTGGCCTTCTTCGTCTGAATCTGGCCGATCATGTGAATGCGCATGTCAGGGACGTCCGCGGCCTTGGCGCGGGCTTCCTGCTCGCGGTTCTCCGCGACGTCAGTGATCCCGAGTTCCAGAAGCAGCTGCAGGTCAGAGGCGGGGTGGAACTTGGTGACAGGCAGGAGCCTGACATGTCGCTCGCCGGCGGCGGCGTCGATACGCGAGCGGACGGCGGCGAGGTTGGCACGCAGATCGTCAATACGCGTCATGGCAGCCACACCAGCCCCGCCTGGCGGCCGGTGACACCGTCACGCCGATAGGAGAAGAAGTCCTCGTCCTCGATCGTGCAGCGGGGATCCGCCTCGATGCTGGTCACGCCCAGGCTCATAAGCTGGCGCACCAGGCCGGCACGGACATCGATACCGGTTGTTCTCTGGCTCGTCGTGGTCCGTGATCCAGGAAGATGCTTCTCGACGTCCGCGGCCATCGCCGCAGGCACTTCATAGTTACGGCCCGCGGCGGCCGGGCCCAGCAGAACCTGAATGGAATTCGGGGTGGCACCCAGCTCCATCATCTTTTCCACGGTGCGGGTGACAATGCCGTTGCGCGCCCCCATCCGCCCGGCATGGGCGGCAGCCACCACGCCGTGCACGTGATCGGCGAGCAGCACCGGCACGCAGTCGGCGACGAGTACCGCCAGGGCCAGGCCCCGCTGAGTCGTCACCAGCGCATCGCTCGCCTCGACTGCGGCCTCCTGCGGGCCGTCGACGACCGTGACGTGGGGCGAGTGGATCTGCTCCATCCACACGATGTGATCGAGCCCGAGGATCCGGGCCAGGCGCTCGCGGTTGGCGGATACATCCGCCGGGTCATCGCCCACGTGCTCGGCGAGGTTGAAGGAGTCATAGGGGGACGAGGACGCCCCGCCCGCACGGCTGGTGAAGACCATGCGGACGGGGCGGGTGACCTCGTTGGCGCTGCTTAGGGACATGCCCTAGAGACTAGCGCAGGAAGTCAGGCACATCGAGATCGTCATCATCCCGGGAGTGACGCGGGGTGCGGGAGGAGGTGAACAGACCGCTGCGGGTGTCCTCGGCCGGGGCCTGCTCGGTGCGCTCCTCGAAGAGGTGGCCGCGCGGGGCGGGCTCCTCCATCGGGGACGGGGTGGGCTCCTTGGTCACGGACTGCGGCGGGTTGTTTTTAGCGGCGTCGAAACCGGTGGCGATGATGGTGACGCGGACCTCGTCGCCGAGGTTGTCGTCGATGATCGTGCCGAAGATGATGTTGGCGTCCTCGTCGGCCTGCTCCTGAACGATGGTCGCCGCCTCGTTGACCTCCATGAGGCCCAGGTCGGAGGCGCCCGCCACCGACAGCAGCAGTCCCTTCGCACCTTCCATGGTGGATTCCAGCAGCGGGGAGTTGATCGCCTGGAGGGTGGCGGCCATGACACGGTCGTCGCCACGCGAGGAGCCCACGCCCATGAGGGCGGAGCCGGCGTCGGACATGACGGAGCGGACGTCGGCGAAGTCGACGTTGATGACACCCGGGGTGACAATGAGGTTGGTGATGCCCTGGACACCGTTGTGGAGGACCTCATCGGCGGCGCGGAACGCCTCCATCATCGACAGGGAGGCATCCCCCAGCTGCAGCAGGCGGTCGTTGGGGATGACGATCAGGGTGTCACAGACCTGGCGCAGTTCCTCGATGCCGGCCTCGGCCTGGCGGGTGCGGCGCGGGCCCTCGAACTTGAAGGGCTTGGTGACGACACCGACGGTCAGCGCACCGAGCTTCTTCGCGATGCCTGCGACGACCGGGGCGGCACCCGTACCCGTGCCACCGCCCTCACCGGCGGTGACGAAGACCATGTCGGCTCCCTTGAGGGTCTCCTCGATCTCAGACTTGTGATCCTCGGCGGAGGTGCGACCGACATCCGGGTTGGCGCCGGCACCCAGGCCACGGGTGGCCTCACGGCCGATGTCGAGCTTGGTGTCTGCGTCGGAGAAGAGCAGGGCCTGGGAGTCAGTGTTGATGGCGACGAACTCGACACCCTTGAGGCCCTCCTCGATCATGCGGTTGACGGCGTTGACTCCGCCGCCGCCGACGCCGACGACCTTGATGACGGCGAGGTAGTTGTTCGGTGAGGTCATAGGTTCTGGCCGCGCCTTTCAGGAAAGTGTGTGATCTATAACGAGGTTGTCTCCATCATGGGTGACCGCGGGAGGTTTTCGGGGAACATTTTTCGGGCGTGTCGATACCCTCAACCTGAGGTTTAACGTACGGTCACCAGGGCAGGATTGGACACATTCCAGTGCCCGCCCTCCCGTTGAATGACGGTCTGCATCGCCAGGGCCTTGTCGTGATTGCTTTCCGACGCGCCCCAGAAGATCGTCCGCCCATCCTGCAGGCGCAGGGTGATCTCATTCTTCCCCGGCACCTCCACTTCCGCGATCAGCGCGCGGACATGCTCCGGCAGCGCCATGAGCGCATCTGCCACCAGGTCCAACGCCTCCGGGTCCTCCCGCAAGGCCCCGGTCACCTCGATCGCGCCTTCCGGGGGCGTGTCGATGACAAACGGGCGCCCCTCGGTGTCGATGAGGTGCTCACCGTCGCTCTCCCGGCTGTACATCAGCGCCTGGCGCTCGGTGACCTCCACCCCCAGGGTGCCCGGCCACTGCCGGGTGACGGTGGCGCTGCGCACCCACGGCAGTTCCGCCACTCCCTGGGCGGCGGAACCGGCGTCCACGCGAACCAGGTTGTCGCCCAGCTCGACGCCCGTGGCCTCCACCACGTACTCCTCGGGGCTGTGGACGTTCCCGCTCACCTCATAGGAGTTGACCCGCAGGATCGGGAAAGCCCACAACACACCAAGCGCCAGCAGGATCACCGCCAGCACGCCGGCCGCGGACAACAGAATCTTCTTCCGTGACATCTACCTGTCCAGCGCCGTAAGAATCTCGCCGGCCAGCAAAGTGACATCGCCGGCACCCATGGTGAGCACCAGGTCACCGGAACGCGCCAGCCCAGCAACGACCTCAGGCGCGTGGGAGAAGTCCGGCTCATAGACCACCTCAGTGGTCATGGCATCGGTGATGATGCGGGAGCTGACCCCCTCGACGGGCTTCTCGCGCGCGCCGAAAATGTCGAGGACAACGGCGGCATCCGCCAGGGACAGGGCCGCCGCGAACTCCTCGGAGAACTCAATCGTCCGGGAATACAGGTGCGGCTGGAAAACCACGATGACACGCCCGGACTCCCCCTCTGCCTCCACCTTCTGGCGGGCAGCCTGCAACACAGCGGTGACCTCGGTCGGGTGATGGGCATAGTCGTCGAAGACGCGCACCCCACCGCCGGTACCGCGGTACTCGAAACGGCGGCGCACGCCGTTGAAATCACTCAGCCCCTCCGCGAGGCGCTCAATGTCACCGCCGGCCAGGTGCGCCGCGAACAGCGCGGCCGCCCCGTTAAGGACCATGTGCTGGCCGGGGATCTGCAGGACAACGGTGATGTCGCGGTCGTCGATACGCAACACGGCCGTGGAACCGGCATCGGTGACCTCGGTGGACAACACCTCCGCCCCCACCGGGATATCCGGGTGCAGAGCGGCGGCGTCGGTGGTGCCGTAACCGAAGACGCTCACACCCCGGCTCCGGGCGCGCTCGCCGAGCGCGGCGGCATGAATGTCATCCAGGCAGACCACCAGGTGACCGGTGTCGGTGACCTGATCGGCGAAGTCATCGAACACCTGGTGATAGGCCTGCGCCGTGCCGAAATAGTCAAGGTGATCCGGTTCAATGTTGGTCACCACGGCGATATCGGGGCGGTAACGCAGCAGGGAGGCATCCGACTCGTCAGCCTCCGCGACGAAACACTCCCCCGTGCCGTGATGGGCATTAGTACCGGAACGGTTCAGCTGCCCGCCGATGGAGAAACTCGGATCCATGCCCGCGGTCTGCATCGCCGCCACCGCCATCGACGTCGTCGACGTCTTGCCGTGTGTACCGGCGAAGAGCACCTGGCGGTAGCCCTCCATGAGCTCACCGAGCAGGTCGGAGCGCCTGATCACCGGGATACCCAGCTCATTCGCCCGCACCAGCTCCGGGTTGTCCTGTGGGATAGCCGCAAAAGAGACCACGACCACGGTCGGCAACTCCCCCGCCAGCTCCAGGTTGGCGGCGTCATGCCCCACCGCAACGTGCGCGCCGTTGGAACGCAGGGCGCGCACCGGGCGGGAATCCTTGACATCAGAACCGGTGACCACCGCACCCCGGTCGAGGAGGATACGGGCCACACCGGACATGCCGGAACCGCCGATACCGATGAGGTGAACGCGGCTTAGGTCAACGGACATTAACGCTCCTTAGTACGGACAGCGGCGACGGCGTCGGCCAGCAGCGCGGCGGTATCCCCCGCAGCGTGCTCCCGGGCGGCGGCGCGCATGGCGGCCAGGCGCTCATCGTCACCGAGGATCGAGGTGACCTCCGCGACCAGACGAGCAGGATCAAGATCAGCATCATCGACAAGGCGGGCGGCCCCCGCGGCGACCACGTCGCTGGCGTTGAGGGCCTGCTCCCCGTTGCCGTGCGGTAGCGGAACATATACGGCCGGCAGACCGGAGGCGGTGACCTCGGCAACGGTCATGGCACCGGAACGACAGGTGATGAGGTCCGCAACAGCATAGGCGGCGGCCATGTCATCGATGTAGGGCAACGCCACATAATGCTCGTGCGGGCTGGGGGCAGTATTGCGCTTGCCGTAGGCGTGCAGCACCTGGACATCGCGGGTGAGCTCTTCCAGCGCCCCAGAGACCGCCTTGTTCAGGCTCACCGCCCCCTGCGAACCGCCGGTGATCAGCAGGGTCTTGCGCTGCGGGTCTAAGCCCCACAGCTCATGGGCGCGGGAGCGGGCCTCCGCGAGATCAGCATCACGCAGACCGGCGCGGACCGGAATGCCCACCACCTCACCGGGCATCCCGGAACCTGCGACCGCGTTGAAGCTGGTGGCTCCCAGGCGCTGGCCCAGCTTGTTGGCCAGGCCAGCGCGGGCGTTGGCCTCATGTACGAAGAATGGCAGGCCGAGGGACTTGGCCGCCAGATAGGCAGGCGCGGAGACATAACCGCCGAAGCCGATGAGCGCATCGGCCTCAGTCTTCTTCAGCACCGCGCGGGCCTGACGCACCGCCGCCACCATGCGAAACGGCAGCTTGAGCAGGTCCATGCTGGGGCGGCGCGGGACGGGCACCGGGGCGATGAGCTCCAGGTCGAAGCCCCGGGCGGGCACCAGATCGCGCTCCAGGCCCCGCGGGGTGCCCAGGGCGGTGACGTGCGCCCCGTGCCGCTGCACAAGTGCCTCCGCGACCGCCAGAGCGGGCTCGATGTGGCCGGCGGTACCCCCGCCGGCCACAACGACGCTCAAGGGCCTATTCGATGCGGACATGGATCACCGTCTCCTGTCGTGGTGGGGCCGATTTCTCCTCTTGACGCTACCAGTGACCGGCTCGCCGAACCGTTCACCCGCACCGCGCCGAACGGAGGGCCGGCGCACCGCGGGTTCGGGCAACAGGAACATCCGGTCAAACAGCGGGCGGCCATAGGAGGCCATGGCGGACACCGCCTCCGGCTCGTGGCGGGCCACCGAAGCCAACAGTCCCATGGAGCCGAGGGTGATGATGGTCGAGGTACCGCCTGCCGAGATCATCGGCAGCTGGATACCGGTGACGGGCAGCAGTCCGACGACGTAACCGATGTTGATGAACGCCTGCGAGACGACACCGGCGGTCAGCGCCGCGGCCAACAGGGCCTGGAACTGGTTCTGGGCGCGCAGGGCGGCGCGCAGACCGAAGTAGCCCAAGGCGGCGAACAGCGCGATGACCATCGCCCCGCCCCACAGGCCCAGTTCCTCGCCGATGATGGCGAAAATGAAGTCATTTTTGGCTTCCGGCAGGTAGAACCACTTGGCGCGGGACTGTCCTACGCCGACGCCGGCGACTGAGCCGTCGGCAAGCGATAAAAAGCCCTGATAGGACTGGAAGGCGGTGCCGCGGGTGTCATCGAATCGCCCGAACAGGGCGTCGAAGTAGACGTGGAAGCGCTGGGAGCGGAAACCGCCACCGAGGAACAGGGCGATGAGCAGGCCGAGGGCCGCCAGCCCGGCGGCGATAATGAGGCGGAAATCCACGCCCGCGAAAAACAGGGTGAACATGACGACGATGCCGAAGTTGACGGCCATACCCATATCACCCTGCGCGGCGATGAGCACGCCCATCACCGCGGCGACGGCGGTGTAGATGACGAAGGGGCTGCGAATGTTCGTGGTGGTGTGGCGCTTATCCGCCAGGTAGGACGCGCCCCACACGGCGATAGCTACCTTGGCCAGCTCGGAGGGCTGGAAACGCAGCGGGCCGAGGACGATCCACGACTGCGAGCCGACCTCCAGACGGCCGGTGCCGATCCCCGGGATGAGCACCGCCACCAGCAGCACCAAGGAGACCAGCAGCAGCCAGGGGGTCAGCCGGCGGATGGTTTCGGGGCGGGTGCGCAGCGCGATGAGGAAGGCGATGAGACCGGCGGCGATCATCATGAACTGGCGTAGCGCCTGGTTCCACACGGTCGCGCCTTCGAGGACGGACCATGTCATCGTCGAGGACATGACCATCACCGCGCCGATGCCCACCAGGAGGAAGACGACGGAGCGGATCATGAAGTAGTCGACACCGGGGCGGGCGTCGAGGATGCGGTGCCAGTCGGCCCGCCAGCGGGTGAAAGTGCCGGTTGTGGTGCTCATGACTGCCTTCCTGCGGCCGCAGCGAATATATCGCCGCGTTGCGCCATTCCGGTGTACATGTCGAGTGAGGCGGCCGCCGGGGCGAGCAGCACGGTGTCGCCCTCGGTGGCGAGGTCGCCGGCCCAGGAGACGAGTTCCTCCATGGCAGCGGCCGGGTCGGTGGTGGTGGCGGTGTGGACAGGTAGGTCGGGGGCGTGCTCGCGCAGGGCTGCGGCGATCAGCGGCGCGTCCACCCCGAGGAGTCCCACGCCCTTCATGCGGTGAGCGTGATCACGGATAAGGGGAACTATGTCGGCGCCCTTGAGTTGGCCGCCGGCGATCCAGATGACGTTATCCAGGCCAGCCAGTGCCGCATCGGCGGCGTGCGGGTTGGTGGCCTTGGAGTTATCCACCCACGCCACTCCCCCACCCTGCGCCACGGTCTGCCCGCGGTGCCCATCGACCTGGAAATCTGCAAGCGCGGCGGCGATGTGCTCCGGCTGCGCGCCCTGACTGCGGGCGATGGCCGCGGCGGCCAGGGCATCCAGCACCCCGGCGGGGCCCGTTGGCTGGATGCCCGCGACAGGCGCCAGGATGACGGGGGCGTCGCCGGTGTTGTCCACCAACTGCCCGCCGATCACGCCGAACTGCCCCAGGCCCGGTTCCCCGAGGGTGAATCCGACATGCTTATCGACGCCCGCCCGCGCCAACACCGCGCGCACTTCCGGGTCGTCGATTCCGGCGACGGCCACCGGCCCGCGCAGGGCGCGGGCCTTGGCGTCGGCATAAGCCACAAAGGATCCGTGCCAGTCGATGTGATCCTCAGCGAGGTTGAGCAGCACACCGGCATCCGGGGTCAGATCGGTAGACCAATGCAGCTGGAAAGAGGAAAGCTCGGCGACGAGGACCTCGACCCGCTCAGGGTCGCTCAAGGCATCGGCGACAGAGACGCCGATGTTGCCCACGGCCTGGGCGCGGGGTGTCATCTGCTGCATCATCGCCGCCAGCATGGCGGTCGTGGTGGTCTTGCCGTTGGTGCCGGTGACCACCAGCCACCTACGCGGGGCGCCGAACGCGCCTTCCCTATCCAGCCGGTAGCACAGCTCCACATCGCCGATGACCTCGAGGCCGGCGGCGGCGGCGTCGATAAGCAAAGGATTGTCGGGGCGCCACCCGGGCGAGGTGACCAGCACCTCGAACTCGGAAAGGCGCTGCCGGACCTCAGAGGTGGGGATGCCCGCGCCGCTGTCGTCGGCGACGACCACGGACACACCGAGATCGTCGAGCAGGCGGGCAATACCCCGGCCGGACACTCCGGCGCCGGCGATCAGGGCGGTTCCGTGGATCATCTCAAACTCACTCCCGTGGCACTGAGCCACTCAGCGTAGAAGACGGACACTCCCAACATCACGGCCATCGCGGCGATGAGCCAGAAGCGGATGACGACGGTGGTTTCCGGCCAGCCGCCGTTTTCGAAATGGTGATGGAAAGGCGCCATGCGGAAGAAACGCTTGCCCGAGGTGCGGAAGACGATGACCTGGATGACCACGGAGGCGGCCTCGATGACGAACAGGGCGCCGATGATGATCATGAGCAGCTCGGTGCGCGAGGCCACCGACAGACCGGCGACCAGGCCGCCGAGAGCCAGGGAACCGGTGTCACCCATGAAGATCTTCGCCGGGGCGGCGTTCCACCACAGGAAACCCAGGCAGGCGCCCAGTCCGGCGGCGGCCAGCACCGCCAGATCCAGGGGGTCGCGCACGGCATAACAGCCCGGTTCCACCGACTGGGTGCAGGAGTTACGGAACTGCCAGAACGTGATCAGCGCATAACCGCCCATGACGAAGGCGGTCGTGCCCGCCGCGAGCCCGTCAAGGCCGTCGGTGAGGTTGACGGCATTCGACCACGCGGCAATGAGGATGTACATGAACAGCAGGAACACCACGATGCCGATGATCGAACCACCGAAGGCAATGTCAAAGGTGTCGATATCGCGCACAAACGACAGGTGCGTGGAACCCGGGGTCAGCCCCTGATCATCCGGGAACCACAGGATGAGCAGGCCGAAACCGATCGCCAGCACCAGCTGGCCCACGAGCTTGGCGGTCTTATTCAGACCGAGGTTGCGCTCCTTGAACAGCTTGATGAAGTCATCCGCGAAACCGAGGCCACCCAGGCCCAGGGTCAGGCCCAGCACCAGGAGTCCCGAGATGGTGAAACCTCCCGAGCCGATGAGAAGGCCATAGATACCGACGACGAGGTAGGCGACGACAATGCCGGCGATGATGGCGATACCACCCATCGTCGGGGTGCCGCGCTTGCGCAGGTGGGACTTCGGCCCGTCCTCCCGGATCTCCTGGCCCAGGCCCTCGGCGGAGAAACGCCGGATGAGGACCGGGGTGGTGAAGATGGCGACGAGGAAGCTGACGATTCCTGCGATGATGATCTGTGTCACGTCTTATGCGCCCCTATTGACCCTTCTCGATGAGTTGTTCCGCCACCCGCCACAGTCCGACCGCGTTGGAGGCCTTGACCAGAACGACATCGCCCGGGTTGCCGGGCTCGCCGTACTCGAGGGGACGGGTGCGCAGCACGGTGTCGACGAGATGGGTGGCCTCGTCGACGTCGTGTGCGATCTCAGTAGTTATACCCCGATTGCGGGCTTCGGTGGCCATGGCGCGACTGTTGGCGCCCTCGCCCATCACGATGAGGTGGTCCACGCGGTAGCGGCCCAGCTGCTCGCCGAGCTGCCGGTGGGACTCGACCGCGTCCGGCCCCAGCTCGCCCATCTCTCCGAGGACCGCGACGGCACGCGCGTGACGACGCGCCGCGGCGGTGTACGCCAACGCGGCGATGCCCGCCTTCATAGAATCCGGGTTGGCGTTGTAGGCGTCGTTGATGATGGTCACCCCGTCAGCGCGGGTCTGCACATCCATGCGGTGGGCGGAGGTGTTGGTGTGTGTGGACAGGCCAGCAGCCACCTGGGCGAGGTTCAGCCCAGCCTCCAGACCGACGGCAGCGGCGGCCAGCGCATTAGACACCTGGTGTTCGCCGAAGACCTGCAAGGTCACCTCCGCCTGCTCTGCTCCGGCATGGAGGGTGAAGCTGGCGCGGGCGACATCGTCGAGGCGGATGTTCTCGGCCCACAGGTCGGCGCGCTGCTGCGCGGAGTAGGTGACCACGCGCGCCCGGGTACGCGGGGCCATGGCGGCGACGAAAGGATCATCGGCGTTGAGGACAGCCACGCCGTCGGTGGGCAGGGCCTCGACGAGCTCACCCTTGGCCTGGGCGATATTCTCCCGCGAACCGAATTCCCCCAGGTGGGCGGAGCCGACATTGAGCACCACCCCGATCTGCGGCGGCACCGACTCGGCCAGATGGGCGATGTGGCCAATGCCGCGGGCGGACATCTCGGCGACAAGGAAACGGGTGTCCTCGTCGCACCGCAGCGCCGTATAAGGGTGGCCGATCTCATTGTTGAAGGAGCCGGGCGGGGCGACGGTCTCCCCCGCCTGGCGCAGCACAGAGGCCACGAGGTCCTTGGTGGAGGTCTTGCCGGCGGATCCGGTGATGCCGACGACGGTCAGCTCCGGCAGGCGCGTGACCGCCGCGTGAGCCAGGGCGGCCAGGGCCGCGACGACGGCCGCGGCAGAGCCGTCGGTGTCGTGGGCGTAGATGTCGGCGTTGGAGTCATGGCGGCCATGCGGCTGCACGACGATCGCCGGTACCCCCACCGGCCGGGCCGCAAGAACCGCGACCGCGCCGGCCTCGGTGGCGGTGCGGGCGTAGTCGTGGCCGTCGACACGCGCGCCCGGCAGGGCGAGGAACAGCCCGCCCGGAGTGATTTTGCGGGAGTCGAACTCGACGAAACCGGTGACCGGGGTCTCCGGCTTATCGACGTCGACCAGCTCACCGCCGGTGATCTCCGCGATCTGCGCGAGTGTCAGGGGGATCATGCCTTCTTCTCCTTCAGTGCGCGGCGGACTTCTTCTCGGTCGTCGAAGTGGTGGTCAACGCCGTCGATGAGCTGGCCGACCTCGTGGCCCTTACCGGCGACGACCACGGCGTCCCCGGCCTGCGCCCACTCGATGAGGGCATCGATGGCGGCGGCGCGGTCGCCGATCTCGCGGATCTCCGCGTCGGTTTCGGCGTCCTCGGCTCCGGCTAGGACGGCGGCCCGGATGGTCTCCGGGACCTCGCTGCGGGGGTTGTCGTCGGTGATGATGACCAGGTCGGCGCGGCGGGCAGCCTCCGCACCCATGATCGGACGTTTGCTGGCGTCGCGGTCACCGCCCGCGCCGACCACCACCCCCAGACGGCCCTTGACCTGGCTGCGCAAGGTATCAAGCACGGCGGCCACGGCCGCCGGCTTATGGGCGTAATCGACGACGGCGAGGAAGTCCTGGCCCTCGTCGATACGCTCCATACGACCGGGGACAGCGACGTTGCCGAAGCCGCCGACAAAGGCACGGGGATCAACCCCCGCGGCATAAGCCATGGCGGTGGCCAGGGCGGCGTTGGCGATGTTGAAATCACCCGGCAGCGGCAGCTTCGCTTCCAGCATGCCGGACGGCAGATGCATGACCACCAACTGCGCACCGGTGGGCTGCAGCTCCGCCTGCGCGGCGCTGACATCAGCCTGGACTCCCCGGGTGCTCACGGTAAGAGGCCCGGCGGCGCGCTGCGCCATCGCCTGGCCCCATTCATCATCGACGCAGATGACTGACTTTTCGGCGGCCAGCGGGGAGGCCGGGTCGAAGAAGCGGGCCTTGGCCGCGAAGTACTCCTCCATGGTGGGATGGAAATCCAGGTGGTCCTGGGAAAGATTAGTGAACCCGGCGACATCGAACTCCGTACCAGTCACCCGGCCCAGCTCCAGGGCGTGGGAGGAGACCTCCATGACCACGTGAGTGACCTTCTCGCGCAGCATCTGCGCGAACAACCCCTGCAGGGTCGGCGCCTCCGGGGTGGTCAGGGAGGTGGGGACGGGGCGGCCGTCGATACGCGTACCCGTCGTGCCGATCAACCCGACCTTATGCCCGGCAGCCATGAGCCCCTGCTCCAGGAGATAACTCGTGGTGGTTTTACCGGAGGTACCCGTCACACCCAGAAGGGTCAGCTCGCGGGAGGGATGGCCGTGGATCTCAGCGGCGACAAGCCCGAGGACCGCGCGAACATCGTCGACGATGATGACTGGGCGGGTGTCGTCGATAAGCAATTCGTGCCCGGCACGGTCAGTGAGGATTGCCGTGGCAGGGGTGTCGGTAGCGAACTCGGCGCCGTGCCGGCGGGTGCCGGGCAGCGCCGCAAAAAGCGCGCCGGTCTCGGCCAGGCGGGCGGAATCCAGCTCGATGGAGGTGATCTGCGGGTCGACCCCGAAGGCGCCGACCAGCTCTCCCCCGGCGATCTCAGCGAGGTGGGACAAAGTGGTCATGGTTCGTTTCCCTCCTAAGGGGGTCAGGGGGCCTGCAGGATGAGCATGTCCTCCATGGGCGGGGAGGCCGGGATGTTGTCTCGGTTGAGCAGCCAGGATGCGATGTCGCGGAACAGCGGCGCAGCGGACTGACCGCCCCCGCCGCCTTCCTCCACACCGGCAGTGGGTTCATCGACCATGACGGCCACCACGAAACGCGGGTCGTCGGCCGGGGCGATACCGGCGAAGGTGATCCAGTACGCACTGTTGGAGTAGGCACCGGTGTTCGGGTCAACCTTCTGCGCGGTACCAGTCTTACCCGAGGTCTGATAACCCGGCACCGCACCGTTGGGGCCGGTGCCCATCTGCAACCCACCCGGATCGTTCTGGGTCACGGCACGGAACATGTCGACGACCGTGCGGGCCGTCTCCTCACTGACCACACGGGTGCGCTCCGGCTCCGGGGTTTGCGTCACCTCGCCGTCGGCGCCGGTGACGGACTCGATGATGCGGGGCTCAATGCGCTCCCCACCGTTGGCCAGCGCCTGGTAGATCGACGCCATCTGCAAAGTGGTGAACGACATGCCCTGGCCGATCGGCAAGTTGGCGAAGGTACCGCCCGACCACTGCTCGCGCGCCGGGAGCAAGCCCGGGGATTCGTTCGGCAGCTCAATACCGGTGGACTGGCCCACCCCGAAACGCTGCAGATAATCGGCGTAGGTGTCCTCGCCGAGGCGAGCGGCCAGCATGAGCGTGCCCACGTTGGAGGACTTACCGAAAATACCGGTGGTGGTGTACGGCACCTCGTCGTGCGCCCACGCATCGTTGACGGTGACACCCGACATGTGGATGGAGCCCGGCACCTGGTGGACCTCATCCGGGGTGGTCAGCCCTTCCTCGATGCTGGCGGCAGCGGTGATGACCTTGGCCACCGAACCCGGCTCGAAGGGGTGCGAGATGGTCTGGTTCTCGAAGTCCTTGCCCTGCTGCAGCTGGCGTTCAATGTTGCCGTTCGGGTCAATGGTGTCCGTGTTGGCCATGGCCAGGACCTGCCCCGTCGCGACGTCGAGAACCACGGCCTCGGCGGATTCAGCCCGGGAGTTGGCTTTCGCCTGCTCCAGCAACTGCTGGACATAGGTCTGCAGATCCAGATCCAGGGTGAGCTCGACGGAACCACCGTCGACCGGGGGCACGACGTCGCGAAGCGTACCCGGAATGACCTGCCCATCCGTGGACACATCCTCCGTGGAACGACCGTTAATACCTGACAGGGTGGCATCGCCGGAGGCCTCGAAACCGAACTGTCCCTGCCCATCCATGGACACCTTGCCGATGACGTTTTCCGCGATCGCCCCGTTGGGGTACTGGCGGATGTCCTGGTGGTCGGCGGCCACGCCGTGGAAGGTGGAGGCGATCTCAGCCGCGACATCCGGATCAACGTTGCGCACGAGCACCTCATAGCTGGTCTCGGCCTGCAACTTGTCCAGGATGTCCTGTGACCTGACCTCCCCGGTGATAGCACCGGAATCCTCGATCATGCGGGGGATTTCCTCCGACATGGTCACCAGGATGTCCTCGACGCGGCCGTCGAGCTGAGCATCGATATCCGCGCGGGCCATGCCCTCCACGCGCATCTGAAGGTCCTGCTGCTGGGCGAGTTCGCTGCGCAGCAGCACCGGAGAGACCGTGAGACTGCGGGCCTGCATGGTGTAAGCCAGCTGGTTGCCCCAGCGGTCGGTGATGTCACCGCGGCGGGCCGGGTCGACGTAGACGCGGGCGCGCTGCTCCTGGGCCTTCGCCGCGAGATCCGGACCCCACACCACCTGCACCCACGCGAGGCGCCCGACCAGAACGAGCGCGATAACCAGGAAAATGCCCAGCACGATCCGCATACGCCCCTCCATGAGGGACTTCTGGTCACGCACAGGGCGGGAGGGGCGGGTGTTGCGCGCTTCGGCGTAGGCGCGGGAAGACGAACGGCGGGACGAGTCTCCTCGTCCCGTCCTATGTCGCACGCCACCGGGGCCGGGTCGTGTCACTGGCCGTCCTCACCTGTCAGTTGTCATTGTTCTCCGGGGCCGGAGCTTGCTCTGCGATCGTGTCTGCGTCCTCAACATTAGGAGCGTACGGCAGCACACCCGGCTCGGCGGCCGGCGCCACGGGATCCAGGAGGACATCCTCCGGGGACCGCAGCTGGTTGCCCTGCGGCACCGCCTCGAGGTTGTCTCCGAGCTCATCGATCGCGTCCGGATCACTCGACGCCTGCCCCGGTCGGACCGGAGCACCGTTGACATCAATAATAGGCCGCACAGCCGGATCCGCCGATCGCTGTTCGATGATGTCGCCGTTTTCCTGCACAGCCAGAATTCCGGGCTGCGCCGGCAGCACCATGCCCAGTTCACCGGCGCGGCGGGAGATCTCCGCGGAGGAGCGCACATTCTCCAGATCCCGGTTCAGGGTCTCCAGCTGGTTGGACAGCTGCTTGTCCTGCGACTGCAGCAGCTGCATCTGGAAGGTCTGCTGGGTGGCCAGGCCGGCGAGCCACATCGCCACCGCCACCCCGGCGATCGCCAGGACGATCGAGATACTGAACAGCTTCGCCAGCAGCGGGGTCTGCTTTAGTTCCGCGACGCGCCGACCGCGGACAGAGACCACCTGGCGCGAACCCAATCGGTTGGGGCGGCGCTTCGGCAGAGGCGTCTGCTTCGGCGGGGCGTAGGAACGGGTGATCTGCTCACGTTCCAGCACGGCGGTTCCGGTGGTGAAGTCTCGGCTGGCACCCATGCGGCGCTCCCTCTTCGTCGGCGTAGTCGTGTGAGTCACGGTCGGGGTCCTTCCGGAAGCTTCTCGACGGCGCGCACCCTCACCGGGGCGGCCCGCGGGTTGTCCTCGATCTCGGCCTCGGTGGCCTTCTCAGCGCCACGGGTGACCGTGGCGAAACGGGGGGCGGTGCCCGGCAGATCCATGGGGAGACCGGGCGGGGTCTTAGAGGTGGTCAGCTCAGCGAAAGCCTGCTTGACGATGCGATCTTCCAGAGACTGGTAGCTCATGAACACCGCACGCCCACCTTCGGCGAGCAGCTCCGTAATGATGGGCAGGACCTGCTCCAGTGCCTCCAGCTCAGCGTTGACCTCGACGCGCAGCGCCTGGAACGTGCGCTTCGCGGGGTGCCCGCCGGTGCGGCGGGTGGCGGCGGGAATGGTGTCATAGAGCAGTTCCACCAGGCGGGCGGAGGTATCAAAAGGAGCCTTGTCCCGCTCCCGGAGAATCGCGGAAGCAATTTTCCCGGCGAAACGCTCGTCCCCATAAGTCTTCAGGATGCGGGCCAGATCACCGTGGCTGTAGGTGTTGAGGATGTCGGCGGCCGTCTTCGTCGTCGACGGATCCATCCGCATATCCAGCGGGGCGTCCGTCCGATAGGCGAAACCACGTTCCACCTGGTCCAGCTGCATCGAGGAGACGCCGAGGTCAAAGAGAGCGCCGGCAATGCCATGACTGCGGGCCAGGTCGAAGATGGGGCCCTCACCCGTGGCGATGACCTCCCCCACCCCGTCGAAACGTGTCTGCACACCGATGAAACGCGCGCCGAACGGAGCCAGTCGCTCGCTGGCATCGCGCAGCGCACGCGGGTCACGGTCCACGCCGATGACATGCGCCTGCGGGAACGTGCGCAGGAAATGCTCGGTGTGCCCACCAGCGCCGAGCGTGCCGTCGACGATAACCGCACGCGGGCCGAGCTTCTCGACGCCCGGCGCCAACAAATCAGCCATCCGGTCACGCAGCACGGGGACGTGGCCATGGTTGTCGGTGATGTCGAAGCTCATGTCACTCATGGGCGCGCCCCCTTTCAGATAGTCATTGGCCCTCAGCGGAGGGCACGTACAGGGCCCTGCCCGATGTGTTCATCTGATGTCGGGGAAGTACACCAGAGCATCACCTCGGGCAGAGTCCTTACACGTACCCCACCCCACCCTTGAGGAAACTCAAGGTCAGAGCAGTCCGCCGAGGACGTCTTCTGCGTCGGCCGCGGAGAACGCGGCCTCTGTCTCCTGCTGATAAGCGGCCCAGGATTCGGCATCCCAGATCTCGAGAAAATCCACAGATCCGATGACGACACATTCCTTGGTCAGGCCCGCATACTCGCGGTGCCCGGCCGAAAGGGTGATACGCCCGTTCCCGTCGGGACGCTGCTCATCCGCACTGGCAGCCAGATTTCGGATGAAGGCACGCGCCTGAGGGTTGGTGCGGGACACCGCCGCGGCCTTGCGGACGCGCTCAGCGAACTCATCCCGGGGATAGACCGCAAGACTGTGGTCCTGCCCCTTCGTGACCATCAACCCGCCGGCCAGTTCATCGCGGAACTTCGCCGGCAGTGTCAGCCGACCCTTGTCGTCGAGCTTCGGAGTGTAGGTACCGAGAAACATCCCGGGTCCACCTTCCTTGTCTCGACGCCACGGATCTTTTCAGACCTAATTCAGTTCTCACGATGGAACACCTCCACCGCTGCGCCCCACAATACCCCACTTTGCCCCACCGACAACCCCCATTCGCCCCACCATCCCCACCCGGGCCTAAAACATGCAGGTTAACGGGCAAAAAGAAAGTGGGGCCCTGGCCCGGATCGGCGCGTCACAAAACGTAGTAAGCCAGCCACCTTCCTGGACTTTTACCCAACCGGACACCCACGAGGGGGCCAGGGTGGGGAGAAGTGGGGAGTAACGGAGCACCCCAGAATCGCCAACAACCCGCCGCCTGTATCAGGTGACGGGTTGTTCTGGAAAAAGTGAGGGCTAACGCTCCTCGAAGCGGCGGCGGAAGCTCTCCTCCATGCGGCTACCCATGGAAGAGGGATCGGAGTTGCGTTCCTTGGAGGAGCGACGTGGCTTCTGCGGTGCGGAGGCCGACCCGCCACCGCGTAGCATCCACACTCCGGAGCCGAACATCACCAGGAATCCCACCACACTCAGCGCGATGAACCACAGGCTTTGCTGCGCCAGGGCCACACCGCCGACGAGCATGAGAAGGCCGACGACGACCAATGCGATGCCCCGCAGAGTCAGTCCTGGGGTGCCGGAACCGTGGTCGCCGACGACGGACGCCCCGAACTTAGGGTCATCCGCTAGGAGAGACTGCTCAATCTCCCGGAGCATCTTCTGCTCCTGCTCTGAAAGCGACACATTTCCTCCCGGATATCGCTGGGCGTTTTAGCTATCTACTGTTTTAACGCCCAGACTAACGGGATTGTTCCCGGCAATGCCAACCTAAGCCGCAGCCGGGAACCAACCAACCTCCCCCTCCACCTCTGCGAGGAACTCACCGGCAAGGTCAAGTACCCGGCTGACCACTACATGGTCCACATCCAGCTCCAGCCCGGAAGACACCCGGGACCGCAGTCGGGAGTACTGCACGAAGGTGTCCGCCCACCGCTCGCCAGCCTCATCCACCAATCGCAGCTGGTCCCACGCACTAGTGGGACGCCGGCGCCGGGAGGACACCGAAGACATGGCGATGCGCGCGCCCGCGGTGCGTAGCGCCGCCTGGAAAGCCGCCTCCAGCGCGAGGTCCCACCGCCCCGCCGCCCGATGCTCCACCGCCTGCGCAAGTAGGGCCCGCGCCCGGGAGAGGAAGTCGGCCTGCCGCGTGCCTGCGCCCGATCCTGCGAACCTGGTCGTTGCTGAAATGATCTGTGCCATCGGAGCCAACTCCTTTCCACTCGTCTCCGCCTGCGATGCCCTCACTGTAGAACCAGCCTCGAACACCACAACCCAACTATAGAACAGCCATTCGATCACGTCAATACCCTTCCTGCACTTTCTCCCACACACCAGCCCCGACGTTCGAAAGACTCTCCCCTCCGGCATATACCCGGGTAGCACGTTTCTGGTTCAGTGGTGGTGTGACGTTGGAGATCCGCCGGTTGTCCGGACCAGAATTCGCCGTGCTGGCCCCGCAGCTCGTCGACCTCTATATCGAGGCGATGGGCTACGACCCGAGCATTCGCGCAGGTCGGATCAATGTATGGCGTCAAGAGATCATGCAACCCGGGTTCACCGCCCTTGCCGCCCTCGAACAGGACGAGGTCCTCGGTATCGCTTATGGGTATATCGGGGCCCCGGACATGTGGTGGGACCGCCAGGTCCGACGCGGTTTCCGCGAGGCCGGCGGGCCCGACACCCGCCAACTTATGCTCATGCGGGATTATTTTGAGGTCGCGGAGATTCACGTCAGCCCGCATCAGCAGGGCCGCGGTATCGGCCGGCTACTTCTCACCGAATTGTTGTGGCTGGCGCCGGCGGCCTATGCCCTGCTCTCCACCCCCGAGGTCGACGATGAGGCCAACAACGCTTTCGGTCTGTACCGGTCGATGGGCTTTTCCGACGAGTTGCGGCACTTTCACTTCGACGGTGACGGCCGCCCCTTCGCGGTTCTGTCGCTGCCCCTGCCCCTGCCCGGCGCCACCACGGTGAAGTAGTAGCCCTCCCACTGGGTATCGTGGGTAAGCGTGAGCAACCCCCAGATCCCGACTCTCGACCAGATCCCCGCTGCAGCCCGCGCGGAACTCGCCCGGTTCATCGACAGGCGACACAGCCAGGTGGCGGCCATCGGCGCCCCGGTCACCGAGGCGGTCTCCCACCTGGAGTCCTTCGTCCTCGACGGTGGCAAGCGCATCCGCCCGCTCTTTGCCTGGGCCGGTTTCGTCGGCGGGGGCGGCCTGGATTCGGGCGAGGACCCGGCCGCCATGCTCCGCGCCGCGGCGTCGCTGGAGTTCATCCAGGCCTGCGCCCTCATCCACGATGACATTATCGACGCCTCAGACACGCGGCGCGGGAATCCGACGGTGCACCGCAGCGTCGAAAAGCATCACCGCGGGCAGGCCTGGGCGGGTGACTCGGCACACTTCGGTGAGTCAGTCGCCATTCTGGTCGGCGACCTGGCACTGGTGTGGGCAGAAGACATGCTCCAGGACGCGAGATTGTCCGAGGCCGCGCTGCGCCGCTCCCGCGAGCCGTGGCGCGCAATGCGCACGGAAGTCATCGGCGGGCAGCTGTTGGATATCGCCCTGGAGGCCTCCGCCGATGAAAACGTGGAGCTGGCTGACTCCGTGAACCGCTTCAAAACCGCCGCCTACACGATCGAACGCCCCCTCCACCTGGGCGCGGCCATCGCTGGCGCCGACGACGCCACCATCGCCGCCTTCCGCGGTTACGGCCATGACATCGGCATCGCTTTCCAGCTTCGCGACGACCAGCTCGGCGTCTACGGTGACCCCGCCGTGACTGGCAAGCCTGCAGGTGATGATCTGCGGGAAGGCAAGCGCACCGTCCTGCTGGCCACCGCCCTGCAGCGTGCTGACGAGCGCGACCCGGCCGCCGCCGCCGAACTCCGCCGCGGCATCGGCGCCACCTCCGACCCCACAGCCATCGCCCGCCTGGCGCAGATCATCGCCGAGACTGGCGCCGTCGAAGCCATCGAGGAGCGTATCGACGCCCTGACCACCTCCGGTCTCGCCCACCTCGCCGCCGCTGGCACGTCGCCGGAGGTCACCGCCACCCTCACCGACCTGGCCTATCGCGCCACCGCCCGCCGCGCTTAAGACCATGACCATCCGCATCCCCGGCGCGCTCCCCCTCGGCATCATCGGCTCCGTGCTACTACTGCTCGGATCCTTCGGCGGCGGCGCCACCCGCAACCGCGGCGGTGTCCTGGAGGCGCTCAACCTTGATTTCCTCGCCTACGGGCGCGGGGCGGGTATCTCCAACGTGGTCATCTGGTGTGGCATCCTGCTGCTGCTCGCCGGATGGGTCATCCTCGGGCGACGGCACGTGCTGCGGGGGGAGGTGGGCGTCGAGAAGCGGGTACAGAAAGCCCTGTGGGCCTGGACGATTCCGCTCCTCCTGGCCGCCCCGATGCTCTCCCGCGACGTCTACTCCTACCTGATGCAAGGCGCAATGCTGCGCGACGGTTTCGACCCGTACACGCAGGGCGCGGCCGTCAACCCCGGCCCCTTCCTGTTGGAGGTCTCCCACGACTGGCGCAACACCACCACCCCCTACGGCCCACTGCACCTGTGGATCGGCGAAGGGGTCACCCGGCTCGTCGGCGACAACGTCACCGCCGGGGTGTTGGTTTACAAACTGATTTCCGTAGCGGGATTCGTGGCCATCGCCTGGGCGGTACCCCGCATCGCGCGCGAGCTCGGCGGGGATCCTGCCTTCGCCCTGTGGCTGGGTGTGGCCAATCCCGTGATGATCCTCCACATGATCGGCGGCATGCACAACGAATCGGTCATGGTGGGGTTGGTCAGCATCGGCCTACTCGCCTGCCTGCGTAAGCGCTTCGTACTGGGCGTGGCGCTCATCGCCGTCGCAGTCTCCCTCAAAGCGACCGCCGCCATCGCGCTGCCGTTTGTCGTGTGGCTGGCCACCCACCACTACTCCCGTCGCATGCACCGGGTCCTGGCATTCCTGCTCACCGGGTTCATCGGCCTGGTGGAGACCCTCGGGGTGGTCGCCGCCGTGACGTGGCTGTCGGGCTCCTCGTGGGGTTGGCTGTCCGAGATTTCCGGCAACTCGAAGGTGATCAATCCCCTGGCACTGCCCTCCCTGCTCGCCAGTTGGGTGACGTGGGTGGTGCAGGTCTTGGACCCCAGCTTCGAGTACAACCAGGCGCTCGGAGCGCTGCGCAGCATCTCGATGGTGGCCATGCTGGCCGGCCTGGTCGTCGTGTGGTGGCTGTTCCGCCAGAATTCCCGGCGCGCCATCGCAGGAAGCGCCGTGGCCTACCAGGTGGCTTTCGTATTCAACTCAGTGACGCTGCCCTGGTACTACGCCTCGGTGATCACCCTCGTCGGCACGGTGCGCCCGCCCGGCTGGGTGCAGCGCCTGGCTGTCGGCGCCTCCATCGTGGTCACCTTGTCCTTCACAGGATCAGGCAACCACCAGCTCTACAACACGTGGTGGATGGCCGGCGTGTTCGTCCTGGCCTGGGTGCTCACCTCGTGGATGTTCACACCGCCATCGCCTGCGCGCGACGCAGCACCTCACGCGCCAGCTGGCCGTGCAACGCATCCACCGGCCGCCCCGGCAGAGTCTCATCCGCGGTGAACAGGTAGCGCAGGATCTCCTCGTCGGTGTAGCCACCGTCGGAAAGCAAGGTGATCAGTCCGGGCACGAACTTGCCGGTCGAATCCGATCCCTCGTGGAACAGCGCCTCCGGGACGTGGCGCTTGCCGTCGATGACGTAGGCGATGAGTTTATTCGCGCTGAGCAGGTCGTGGACGCGAGTGATCACCACACCGAGACGGTCCGCCGTCTCCGGCAGGGTCAGCATGGGTTCGTCGGCGAGCAAGGTCTCCAGGGGGATGTCATTGTCAATCACGGCGTCCACTCTACCGCCAGCGTTGGCATGTGCACCCGCGAGTGGACCATACTGAACCCATGGCTCAACTGGCAGTGGGAGACCTCCTCGAGGACCGTTACCGCATCGATCACCCGATCGCGCGCGGCGGAATGTCCATGGTCTGGCGCTGCGTGGACCTCCGGCTGGGCCGCGCGGTGGCCGCCAAGGTGCTCGATGAGAAGTACATCGCAGACCCCGTCTTCCGGCAGCGTTTCCGCCGGGAAGCGCGCGCCATGGCCCAGCTCAATCACCCTAACCTGGTCAATGTCTACGACTTCGGTTCCGACGGTGACCACCTGTTCCTCATCATGGAGCTGATCACCGGCGGCACCCTGCGGGAGCTACTCGCTGAACGTGGGCCCATGCCGCCGCATGCCGCCGCCGCGGTGATGCGCTCGGTGCTTACCGGCCTGTCCGTCGCCCACTCCAACGGGCTGGTGCACCGCGACATCAAGCCGGACAATGTGCTCATCAACGCCGATCACCGCGTTAAGCTCGCGGACTTCGGCCTGGTGCGCGCGGCCACCGCTGCGACCACCACCTCCCAGATTGTCGGCACCGCCGCCTACCTGTCCCCCGAACAGGTCGACGGCTCCGACATCACGCCCGCCTCGGATGTCTACTCCGCGGGCATCGTACTGTTCGAGCTCCTCACCGGCGTCACCCCGTTTTCCGGCGACGACGCCCTCGACCACGCTTATGCGCGTCTGCGGGATGATGTTCCCGCCCCGAGTTCGCGTATTTCCGGCGTTCCCCCGCTTATCGACGCCCTCGTCGCCACCGCCACCTCCCGCGATCCGGAGGATCGCTTCACGGATGCCGCCGAGTTCCTGGCCGCGCTTGACGACGTCGCCGGTGAACTGGAACTCCCCGCCTTCACCGTCCCCGTCCCGGAGAACTCCGCAGCCACCCGCGCGGCCGCCGTGCCTACCGACATCACCGACCTGGTCGGCCCGCCCACCATGGTCACGGAGGTCACAGAGCCCTCCCCCACTGAGACCCGCGTCCACGAGGCACTCCAACCAGAACCCCCGGCCCCCGTCCCCGCCCGCCTTCCCGCGGAGGAACCCGCCGAGCCCGCTGACCCGCCCGTGAGCAACCGCTCCAGAGTGGGGCTGGTGGCCTGGCTGGTGGTGGTTGCTCTACTCACCGCCGCCATCGCCGTAGGCGCCTGGTGGTTCGGATCGGGCCGCTACGGCGAAATCCCCCAGGTACTCGGCATGGACCGGGCCACCGCCATCACCTCCGTCGAGGAGGCCGGTTTCCAGCCCGTCACCCAGATCATCTACCACGACGACGTCCCCGCCGATCACAGCGCAGGCACTGAACCCGCTGACGGCGAAAAGACCGTCCGCGGCAACGAGGTAACAGTCCTCGTCTCCCAGGGCCGCCCCACCGTGCCAGAGCCCCACGGCATGGATGTCCTCGCCTACCAGGCCGCAGCCGAGGACCGCACCCTTAAAGTCGCCACCGGAGACCCCGTCTGGTCAGAGGACGTCGCCGAGGGACGCGTCGCCGAAACCGATCCCGCTGCCGGGGAAGCCGTGAAGATCGGCACCACCGTCACCGTGCATCTCTCCCGGGGGCCCGAGCCCATCCAGGTCCCCTCCGTCGTGGGTTCCGACCTGGCGACCGCCGAAGCCCGTCTCGCAGAGCTGGGACTGTCCATCGCCAACATAGAGCGGCGTTTCGACGCCGACGTCCCCGCCAACCAGATCCTCGACATCTCCCCCGATCCCGGCACCACCCTCACCCGCGGCAGCGAAGTCACCCTCGTGGTCAACAGCGGCCTGACCGTCCCTGACGTCGAGGGAATGACCGAGGAACAGGCAACCGCCACCCTCACCGACGCCGGGTTCACCGTCGACGACACCCGCCGCGACCGCAGCGCCGTGGGCGCCAGCCCCTACACCGTGGTCCGCACCAGCCCCTCCGCCGGTGAAACCATCGACCCCGAGGACGCCGAGATCACCCTCACCCTCGCCGGGCGCGTCACCATCCCCAGCGTGGTCGGCATGACCACCGAACAGGCCAGTGAGGCCCTTGAAGCCGTCGGGCTCAAAGCCCGCGGCGGCACCGACGGCGCAGTAGTCACCCGCCAGCGCCCCGAAGCCGGCGACGACGCCCGCATCGACTCCACAGTCCGCCTCACCACCTAGGCACCCCTTCAGCGCAACGCCAGACGCCGCCTCCCCGTGGAGGGGAAGGCGGCGTCGATAAGCGGGGAACTAGTTGCGGAGCATCTCCGCAACCAGGAACGCCAACTCGAGGGACTGCTGGGTGTTCAGGCGCGGGTCGCAGGCGGACTCGTAGCGGCCCGGCAGGTCCACGTCGGTGATGTCCATGGCGCCGCCGAGGCACTCGGTGACATCCTCACCCGTGAGCTCGATGTGGATACCGCCCGGGTGGGTGCCCAGCTGGCGGTGGACCTCGAAGAAGCCCTGGACTTCGTCGATGACCTTGTCGAAGTGGCGGGTCTTGTAGCCGTTGGAGGCGGTGAAGGTGTTGCCGTGCATCGGGTCGGACTGCCAGATGACCTTGTGTCCGGCGGCCTCAACGGCCTCGACGACCGGTGGCAGTGCGGTGCGGACCTTATCGTGGCCCATGCGCGCCACCATGGTCAGACGGCCCGGCTCCTTGTTGGGGTCGAGCTTCGCGGCGTAGGCGACGGCCTCCTCCGGGGTGATGGACGGGCCGATCTTGATGCCGATGGGGTTGGCGATCAGCGCGGCGAAGTTGACGTGGAAGTCCTCGATGCCGCGGGTGCGCTCGCCGATCCACAGTTGGTGGGCGGAGAGGTCGTAGAGGCGGGTCTCGCCGTCCTCGTCCTCGTGGAGACGTAGCATGGCCCGCTCGTAGTCGACGAGCAGGGCCTCATGGGAGCAGAAGATGTCGGAGGTGCGCAGGGAGTCGTCGTGGACTCCGCAGGCGTCCATGAAGCGCAGGCCACGCTCGATCTCCTCGGCGAGGGCCTCGTAGCGGGCGCCGGCCGGGGACTGCGCGACGAACTCGCGGTTCCACTCGTGGACGCGGTTGAGGTCCGCGGTGCCGGAGGAGACGAGGGCGCGCACCAGGTTCATGGCGGCGGAGGAGTTCGCGTAGGCGCGGATCATGCGGGCCGGGTCGTGGCGGCGGGCCTCCGGGGTCGGCTCGACACCGTTGACGATGTCACCGCGGTAGTTCGGTAGGCCGTTCTCGTCGAGGTCCTGGGAACGCGGCTTAGCGTACTGGCCGGCGATACGGGCCAGCTTGACCACGGGGGTGGAGGCGCCGTAGGTGAGGACGACCGCCATCTGCAGCAGCGTCTTGATGTTGGAGCGGATGTGCGGCTCAGTGTTCGACTCGAAGGTCTCGGCGCAGTCACCGCCCTGCATGAGGAAGGCCTTGCCCAGCGCGACGTCAGCAAGCTGCTTCTTCAACTCGGTGACCTCCGGCGCGACCACGGTCGGGGGCACCGACTCGAGGATCTTGCGGACGGTCTCCGCCTGGTTACGGTCCCAGCTGGGCTGCTGCTTCGCCTCGCGGGAAATTACGTCCTCGAACCGCTCCTGCAGGCCGGTGGGAAGCGGCGGCAGGTCGGGGAGAACCTCTTTGGGGATGTCAACAGTCCAACTCATACCCGTATTCATAGCACGGGTGTCTACATCTCGACCCTATTCCCCCGTCCCAGGGGCAACTCGCGGGTGCAGATGCGGAATTTCTCGAGGTTGTGACGGGCGTCGACAAGCGCGTCATGGGAGGAATCCGGGCTCTTCGGTAGACGCGGTTTCCCGGCCATCTCCCAGTACTGCTTGAGCTCACGGGTGTAGCGCGGGATGGCGCGCGGCAGGCCCGCCATATCGCCCCACAGCTGGGCCAGGACGACGTGGTCGTAGGCACCGACCCAGGCCCACAGCTCGACGTCTCCGTCCCGGGAGGTGAGGAACTCGAGTACTTCGGTACGGATGGTTTCGCGGGAACGCCACACGTCGGCCCCGGGGTTGGGCAGTTTGTCCAGGACGTTGTCACGGACCCAGGCGTTGGCCCGGGAGGAATCGAAATCGGTCGACACCGCGTAGTATTCGCGGCCGTCCTCAGCGACGATGCCGATGGAGACCAGTTCGATGGTCTCCCCGTCCTCGATGAACTCGGTGTCGTAGAAGTAGCGCACGTGACCAGACTAACCCGCCCCCCTGACGATACCTGTGACCAGGTGCTCATTAGACTCTCTGCGGTGAACATCCCTCCTGCTACCCGCCGTGTGTTGACGGTCCTGTCTCTGCTCGCTGCGGTCGGTGCTACCCTGCCGTGGCTCATTGATCTGGAGACTGGCTTCCGCTACGCCACTGACCTCGATGTCTACCGCAAGGGGGCACAGGCTTTCCTGGCCGGGGAGAACCTGTACACACAGGATTATGTGGTGGGTAAGGCCGATGACATCGTCCTGCCGTTCACCTATCCCCCGCTGGCGGCGATGTTGTCTATTCCCCTGGCGGTCCTGCCGTACACGGTTGGTCTGGTGTTATGGACGCTGGGTTCCGTGGTATTGCTGTGGTGGTGCATCGGCATCGTCCTGCGCCATGCGGCGCCGCTGCTTATCGACGCCGACCGCCGCACCCTCGCCACCTGGCTTCTTCCTCTAGCGCTGCTGACTGAGTCGGTACGGGAGACCCTCGCATTCGGGCAGATCAACATCGTCCTCATGGCCTTGGTGCTGGCAGACACCCTGACCCGCCGCACGAGGCTGCCCCGTGGTGTGCTCATCGGTTTCGCCGCCGCCATCAAACTCACCCCGGCGGTGTTCATCCTCGTCTTCCTGGTCCGGCGCCGCTGGCGCGACGCGGCCGTGACGTTTGTCTCCGGGGTAGGTTTCACACTGCTGGCCGCCCTGCTCAGCTGGGGGAACTCGTGGACATACTGGTTTGGCACCCTGGCGGACACCGGGCGCATCGGCGGGGAGGCTTATGCCTCCAACCAGTCGATCCGCGGTGTGCTCACCCGCCTGGCCGAACCCGGAGAGCGGGCCGATTCCCTGCTGTGGCTGGGCCTGATTCTCGTGGCGCTGGGCCTGATCGTGTGGGCCATGTGGCGGGCTGAGACGATGCTGGCCACCGTGCTGCTGGCGTCGACCGTGGCGCTGGTGTGCTCCCCCATCTCCTGGTCCCACCACTGGGTGTGGTTGGTTCCCATCGCGATCACGCTGCTGGCCGGCGGCTACCGCGTCCTCGGGGCTGTGGTCGCAGCGGCAGCGTTTATCGCCCCGCACTGGACCCTCCCGCATTCGCACGGCGCCGAACACGACTGGGCCTGGTGGGCCCAGATCATCGGCACGAGCTATCTCGTGGTGACACTCGTGGTGGTCGTCGCGGCGACGATCTCGCCGCGGGTGCTGGCGGGACGTCGATAAGCACCCTCCACCAGCGGGGGCATGATCGACCACCGCAAGTACGGGACGCGGGTGATCAACCACAGACCATAGGAGCCGATCGCGGAAATGAGCAGACCGGCGACCATCCACAGCGCGGTGTCATGGAGCATGTTCTCCGCACCGCGGGCAATCGGCAGCTGCCACTCGCGCATGTTGTAGTGGTACAGCACCGTCAGGGCGATGGGATGGCCCAGGTAAATGACCAGGGTGTGGCGGCCGAGGAAGGCCAGCACATCGGCCACGATTGGGGTCCGGCCCAGCAGCACCGCCACCAACACCGCCATCGGCAGCATGAGCAACTGCACCACGGAGTTGACCAGCAGACGCAGATCGATGTAGCCGACGGTCTCGGCGAAAGGCAGGGGCCAGGGCAATAACACATCATTCACGGTGTTCCACCACGCCCACACGGCCGCCACGGTGAAACCGGCGGCATACAGGATCGTCGCGCGGGTGAGGTGACGCAGGCTGGTCGCCGTCTCCGCGAAATGCCGGATGTGCCGGCGGAAATGCGCACCCAGCAGGAAAGCCGGCAGGTACAACACCGCCTTGCCGATCATGTGCTGATCAGTGTGCAAAGGCAGGATGAGCAACGGTGCGAAACCCACGAGAATCCCCGCCCACCAGGGCAGTTTCCGGGTGGCCCACAGCACGATGTTGAACAGTACGAGGGCATAGAGGAACCAGTACATGTTCCGGCCCTCAATAATGTGCGCGAGATAGGTACCCAGCCCCGGCATCTCTTTGCCGTCAAAAATCTGCCACTCGCGGAATTTGAACCACAGTTCGATGGGCACCCACAGCAGATATGGCACCAGGAAAAACCACAGGCGACGCAGGAACAGCTGCCGGAATGTGAAACCGAACACCTTCGCGGAGAAGAACCCGCTCACCATGAAGAACAGGGGCATGCGCAGGGGGTCGAGGATGCGGTTGATGTTCGCCGCCACCGTCTCCATACCCTCGGGTACGGCGAGACTGACATGCAGCAGAACAACTCCGATAATCGACAGGCCCTTGGCCACATCTGGCCAGCGCATGCGGGCTTTCGGCGCAGAGATGACAGGTGCTGACACGTGCCTCACCTCATCCCGTTCGCGCAGCGGTTTTTAACCCAGCGCTCGATTATATAGGTGACCTGGCAATTAACCAAGGGTTGGCTCTGCGCCGGCAGGCCAACCGCGGCCTGCAGTCAGGGAATCCTTCACCTCGGAGGCATACATATCCACGTAGGGCTCACCCGACAGCTCAGTGAGCACCGCCATGACGTGGTCGGTGAGCGGGCGCGCGGCATCGCGGGAATCCGGGTCGATGCCCAGGGACTCGACATAGGCGCGGCCGTCGATGGCCTCGCCGACGTTCATACGCACCTTCGCCGGCCGCGGGATCCACGTGCCGATCGGGTTGGCGTCACGCGAACCGATCATGGCGACAGGCACGATCGGGGCATCAGTGGCCAGGGCGATGCGCGCCATGCCGGTGCGCCCCTTATAGATCCGCCCATCCGGGGAGCGGGTGCCTTCCGGGTAGATGCCCAGCACATCGCCGCGGCCGAGCACGGTGCGGGCGGCGTTGAGGGTAGCGTCACCGGCGTTCGCGGAACCACGGTCCACCGGGATCTGACCGATGGAGGTGAAGAACCACTTCTGCAGGCGCCCCTTCAGGCCGGGGGCGGTGAAGTACTCGGATTTCGCCGGGAAGGTGATCCGACGCGGGCTCATGAGCGGGAAGAAGAATGAGTCCATGACGGCCTGGTGGGTGGAGGCGACGATGGCCGCGCCCTCCGCCGGAATGTGCTCCACACCCTCAATGACCGGCCGGTTCCACACGCGGAGGAAGGGACCGATGAGGACGTTCTTGTACAGCCAGTACCACTTTTTTTCCATCGCTCATTCCCCTTGCGTCTCGGTGCGGGCTAAATCTGCCACGCCGATCATACCCGCGTCGGCCCCCAGCTTTGCGGTTCCCACGACCGGCAACGGGCGATGCCCGGCACCCACCACACGCTGCCCCAGCGTGGCGCAGGCGGCGGGCAGGAAGAGATCAGCGTCGGCGACCACTCCCCCACCGAGGACGATGAGCTCCGGGTCAAGCACGTCCGTGACCATCGCCAGGCCCTGGCCCAGCCAGCGGGCAAAATCATCAAGTACCGCTCGCGCCCGCTCATCGCCGGAGCGGGCCAGGGACATGATCGCCTGGCCGCTGAGCCCCGCGGGCAAACCATTTTCGAAGGCCGTGTCTGCCAGGGCGGTGCCGGAGGCGTAGCGCTCGAGGCAACCGGCTTTCCCGCACGAGCACACGCGCCCCCCGGGGACGACGGTGAGATGCCCGAATTCCGGGGCGGTGCCGTGCGCCCCACGGAAAAGCTGTCCGTTGATCATGAGCGCCGCGCCGATGCCGGTGCCGACCGCGAAAAACACCCACGTATCGGCATCGCGGGCGGAGCCGAAACGGTATTCACCCCAGGCGGCGGAGTTGGCGTCATGTTCCAGGACCACCGGCAGTCCCAGTCGCTGCGAGAGATCCCGACGGACCGGGGCGTCGCGCCACGGCAGGTGCGGGGCGAAGCGGACGATCTCACGCTCGGAGTCAAGAAATCCGGCGACCGCCAGGCCAACCGCGTCGATGTCATGGGTGGTGCACAGGTCAGCGAGCATCCCGGCGATGGTGTCGTCCAACTCGTGGACGGTTCCTGGGGTGGGCACCGCCCGGCGATCCAGGACGTGACCCGCCGCGTCGACCACGGCCGCGCGGCATTGTGTACCGCCGATATCGAAACCCACCGTATTCATTTAAAGAAGTATATCCCTTAGCCGTTGGCCCATGAGGTCCCAGGACCACTCGCCGACCGCGTATCGACGCCCCGCCTCCCCCATGTCGGCGGCTTGCTGCGGGTCGTCGAGAAGCGTGAGCAACGCGGCGGTGAGATCGTCGAGGTCCCGGCCGTCGACGACGATGCCCGTCTCCGCGGTGACGGTCTCCGGTGCGCCACCCGAATCGCCGGCGATAACGGGCACCCCACATGCCTGCGCCTCCAGGTAGACGATGCCAAGGCCCTCCACGTCAAGCCCACCGCCGCGAGTGCGGGCGGGCATGGCGAAGACATCGGCCGAGGCGAGACGGTCCCGCAGTTCGGTGGTGGGTAGCGGGCCGGTGAAGACGACGGCGTCGGCAAGCGGGGCCGCCAACTTACGCAAACGCCGCTCATAGGAACCTGAACCGACGATGATCAGGCGGGCCTCCGGGTGATGTTGCAGAACGCGCGGCCAGGCCTGGATGAGCATGTCCTGGCCTTTGCGTGGCACCAACCGCGAAATGCAGATGACGGTGGGCGGGCCGGCGGGGCGCGGGACGGGACGGAACCACTCGACATCAACGCCGGAGGGCAGATGGCAAAACTCAGGCCCGGGGCCGAAAGCGCGACGGATCCGCCGGAGCGTGTAATCCGAGATATAGGTGATGATGTCGGCGTGATCCCCGATACGCCGCAGTGCCTGCCGCGCGCCCGGCAGCATGGACCAGCCCACTTCATGGCCATGGGTGCTGGCGATGATGCGGGTGGCACCCGCCTCCCGCGCCACCCGGGCCATCAGCGCCAGGGGGGCGGCTGCCCCGAACCACACGGTGTTGACATCCAGCTCCCGGATGATCTGCCCCATCGCCGCCGCGGTCGTCGGCGTGGGCAGCATGACGTGGCGCGGCCAACGGATGACACGGTAGGGGGCCTGAGCATCGAACTCGGCGGCAGCCACAGCGTCCTGGGTGGAGGCGAACACCACGACCTCCTCCGGGTCGAGCACCGCCAGGAAATCGCGCAGATACGACTGAATCCCCCCGACCGTCGGAGGGAAGTCATTGGTGACCAGCAGGGTCCGGGACATGAGTCCGAATCGTACTAGTAGCGGACCGCGCCCGCCCACGGCATGGAGTCCACGGAGACCACCTGCACCGGAATGCCGTAATCAGAGGCGTGCACCAGCTGGCCGTTACCGATGTACATTCCTACGTGCGTCACGCCCGGGTAGTAGCCGACGATGTCACCCGGCTGCAGCTCAGCGCGCGACACCGGGGTGCCACCCGCCAGCTGCGCCTGCGAGGTGCGCGGAATGCTCTTGCCCTGCTGCTGGTAGGCCCACACCATCAGGCCCGAGCAGTCGAACTGGTTCGGGCCGGTGGCGCCCCAGCCATACGGGGAGCCGAGCTTGCTCAGCGCGGCCCCCACAGCCCCGTCACCGGTCAACGAGATCGGCGCCAGCGGATTGTTCTTGTTCTCCCACAGGGCACGCGCCGCGGGATCGAGGGTGGCGACCTGCTCCTCAATCGCCCGGATCTGCGACTGCAGTTCCTCCTGCTCCAGGGCGAGCAGCTGGTGCTGCTTCTCCAGTTGGGACTGCTTGAAGTTGGCCTCGGCCACCTTGCGGGAGGCATCGTTGTGGGCACGTCCAGCGTCGGCGGTCGCTTCCGCGAGCTTATCGACGGCCCGTTCAGTGTTCCGCGTCAGCGTCGCCAGGTAGGCGGTGCGGTCGATGGCATTCTGCGGGTTGGCAGCGGCGATCGCGTTGGTGACGGGGTCGACCATGAGGGCACGGTACTTCGCGCCAGCGAGATCGTTGACCTCCAGCTGGAAGGCGCGCTGGTCTGCGCGGGCCCGCTCGGCCCTGTCTCGTGCCTGATCGGCCTCAGACTTCAGCTCATCAATGCGGCCCTGGCCAACCTCGATGTCCAGTTCCAGCTGTTTAACTTCCTCGCTCTTGGCGGTGGCCTCGTGGGAGACCTCCTCCATGGAGGCGATGAGCTCTTCCACATCAACGGCCACGGCCTGCGGCGCGAGGATTGTGGAACCGACAAAGGCCGCGCCGAGCACGCTGGCGGCGGTGATACGGAGGGAGCGGGTCACACCAGGAAGAAAACGCAAGGTCACTCTTTCGCGAAAAAAACGGTGGCCGGAGTATAGCCACCGACAACTATAGACCCTTAACAACAACTGAGTAAACATCCTGGACACCATTAGTGACCATTGTGACTACTGTGGTTTGAGCAGGCGGAAAAACTGCAAAAGCCCACCCAGTATGGGATGGGCTTTCGGCGGCAGTTGCTTAGAAGCGGACTGCAGAGTGGATCGGCTGGAAGTGCAGCGGACGCTCGCCGACCGGGGTGCCGGAGTTCAGGGCGTCGATGATCATGCCGTTGCCGACGTAGATGCCGACGTGGGAGGCGCCAC
>NZ_JAUNUG010000037.1 GCF_030538285.1 Corynebacterium sp. | reverse complement strand
TAAGGGCGCCGGCCCGTCTGACGTTGCGCAGACCGACCCCAGCGTCTGCCAAACGCCAGACACCCACCCACGCCTAGGACCACAACCCCAGGCCTAAGACCACCCCGCCGTCTGGCGTTGCGCAGACCCACCCCTGGACGCTTAGCGCAGGCTCTCGACGAAGGCAGTGAGCCCGTCCTCGCTGTACATGAAGTCGCGGAAGCGGGGCGCGCCGTTGATGGTGCTGTAGGTGGCGCTTTCCGGGCGCGGGGTGGGGTCTCGGTATATGAGCTCGCCGTCGCGGTAGACCAGCAGCACAGGGATGGTTGAGATCTCTAGCTCTTCGACGAGGCGGAACTGGATCTCTACTTCTGCTTCCCCGAACGCGATGTCGGGGAACTTGGCGTCCACGGCTTTATAGATGCGGCGGAAGCGCAGGCAGGGGCCGCATGAGGTGGACCAGAAGAGGGCGAGCACCAGCCCGTCTTGGGAGGTGAAGTCATGAAACCCGCTGGAAGTGATCTGCTCGGTCATGGATTCCATTGTGCCCGCCCTGTACTACACAGCAAAGCAAAACAGGCCAGCACCCGAAAGTGCTGACCTGCTGTTTGTCGGACTGACAGGATTTGAACCTGCGACCCCTACACCCCCAGTGTAGTGCGCTACCAAACTGCGCCACAGTCCGCCGTTGCCCTTAATGTGCAACTGCTTCAGGTTACAACATTGTGGTTTGAATAGGCGAATCAGCAGGTCAGGCCACGTCTCCGGCGGTGTAGACCCACTCGCGGCCCAGTCGGCGGAAGGTGGAGCGTTCGCGCTGGGAGCCGGGTGGGTCGCCTTTGTAGAAGGCCTCGAATTCGACGATGCCCTCACGGTCCAGGGGGCCACCGCCGACGACATCGAGGATATCCAGGCGGTAGAAACGCACCGGCAGGTCGACGAGTGTCAGCTCGAAGGGTCGGGTGTCGGGGTCCCAGGTGCGCAGGAGGTAATCGGCGTCGCGAACGACGAAGGCGGTGAAGCGGGAGCGCATGAGGGTCTCGGCGGTGGGGGCGATGCCGCCGGCGTGGTACCTTCCGCAGCATTCCCCATAAGGCAGACCCGTGTTGCAGGGGCAGCGTTTTCCGGTCCAGGTCATGCGGGTACGTCCAGGATCTTGACGTCGGGCAGCATTCGCTGGAACTTCGTGGTCGCGGCGTTGAGCAACGCTCGGCGCTGCGGCTCGGTGAGGTCCCCGATGAGATCAATCTTGCGTTCGAAGATGTTGCGGGTGGCGTGGGTGACGGTGACGTGGGCGTCGATAAGCGGCATGTCAGTGGCGGCCTCCCGGATCGCCTGCGTGGTCGCCGCAGCCATACCGGACATGAGCAGGCTGATGGGGGAGTGGCCCTGGCCTCGGCCGCCGGCCGCCTTGTCACGGTCGGAGTGCAGGGTTCCGCCAGCGGTGTGGACGATGGTGCCGTGGCGGGAACCGACCATCATGCGGGAGGTCACCTGATCGTCGCTGACCTCCGGCTCCTCGTAGGCGGGTGTCAGGTACGGCTGCACCCATTCGGCGATGATCCGTCCGACGCGCTGTGCGGAATCGCCGCGGGTGAACAGGTGGTCAGCCTTGTCTATCGTCACCAAAGACTTCGGGTAGCGGGTCTTGAGGAATATCTTCTGGGCGTTGTCGACACCAACGGTCTGATCGGTCGGGGAGTGGAGGAGGAGAAGTGGCTTGCGCAGTTTCGGGAGGTAGGTCTCGGGGTTGTTGTCGGCGAGGTCCTCGAGGAATTCGCGGGAGATGTCGATGTCTCGACCGCCGAGGGTGACGGTGACGCAGCCGTCTTCCTCGGCATCGCGGATGTGGTCGGCGAAGTGGAGCACGGCGTGCGCGGCATCGAAAGGCGCGCCCATTGTGGCGACAGCTGCCACGGACCCCAGCTCGGGGCGGGTGGCGGCCGCCTTGAGTACAGCCGCGCCGCCGAGGGAATGCCCGATCAGCAGCTGCGGGGCTTCGTATTCCTGTGTCAACCACTGAGCGGCAGCGACGAGATCATCAACATTGGTGGAGAAGGTGGTGTCCGCGAAATCGCCTTCGGACTGGCCGAGGCCGGGGAAGTCAAAACGCAGGCAGGCTATGCCCCGCGCGGCCAACGTCTTGCATACGCGCGACGCTGCGGGGACAAAGCGCGAACAGGTGAAGCAATGGGCGAAGATGGCGTAGGCGACCGGCGGGGTGTCCGGGAGGTCAAGAGTGCCGGCCATCGTCGTCCCACGTGCCGAAGGTATTTTCACGCTCAATGATTGCATGTCAACAAGAATAGCGATCGCCCTGAACTAGGGTGGTGGCATGGCTTTTGACTGGTTCTGGAAGGCGATGGGCGCGTCGGCGACGCGTAATCAAAAACGCAGCCGCGCGGTGGTGCAGGAGGCACGTGATGTGCAGCGCAGTCTCGCTGAGCTTGACGACGCCACCCTCGCCGCCCGCGCTCGCGACGCCCAGCCCGCCGAGCTCCTGGCGATCCTGGGTATCGCCGCCCAGCGCACCCTCGGGTTGGAGCCCTTCCCGGTGCAGTCGCAGGCGGTGCTGCGCCTGGTGGAGGGTGATGTCATCCAGATGGCGACGGGCGAGGGCAAGACCCTGGTCGGTGCGATGGCGGCGACCGGTTTCGCACTGCAGGGCAAGCGGGTACACGTGATCACGGTCAATGACTATCTCGCCGAGCGTGATGCGGAGTGGATGCGACCGCTCGTGGAGTTTTTCGGTGTCAGCGTCGCGGCGGTGACGGAGAAATTGGGGCCGGGGGAGCGTCGTGAAGCATATTCCTGCGACGTGGTCTACGGGCCGGTCAACGAGATCGGTTTCGATGTCCTGCGTGATCAGCAGATCACCCGCCGCGAGGACGCCGTGCAGGCACCCGCGGATGTCGCGCTGGTCGATGAGGCTGACAGCGTGCTTGTCGACGAAGCCCTCGTCCCCCTGGTTCTGGCCGGTAACCAGCCCGGCGAGGAGCCGACCGGGCAGATCACCGATGTGGTGCGCAGCCTGCGGGAACGCGAGCATTACACTATCGACGACGACCGCCGGAACGTCTTCCTCACCGATGAAGGTGCTGCCCGCGTCGAGGGGGCGCTGGGCATCGATTCGCTCTACGACGATGAACACATCGGCACCACGCTGGTGAAGGTCAACCTCGCCCTGCACGCCAAGGCCCTGCTCATCCGTGACATCCACTACCTGGTCACCGACGGCAAGGTCGCGCTTATCGACGCCTCCCGCGGCCGCGTCGCCGACCTCCAGCGCTGGCCCGATGGCCTGCAGGCCGCGGTGGAGGCGAAGGAGGGCCTGGATGTCACCGAGGGTGGCCGCATCCTGGACACCATCACACTGCAGGCCCTCATGCGGCGTTATCCCATGGTGTGCGGCATGACCGGTACCGCCGTGGAGGCCACCGATCAGCTGCGGCAGTTCTATGACCTGCATGTCTCGGTCATCGACCGCAACAAGGAACTGCAGCGTTTCGACGAGGCCGACCGAATCTACGCCACCGCCGCGGAGAAGAACCGCGCCATCGTCGATGAGATCGCCCGGATCCACGCGACGGGCCAGCCGGTGCTGGTGGGCACCCACGATGTCGCGGAATCGGAGGCGCTCGCCGAGGCACTGGGGGACCTGGGTATCAACGTCAACGTGCTCAACGCTAAAAACGACGCCGAGGAGGCCCGCATCGTCGCCGAGGCCGGTGATCTGGGGCGGGTCACCGTGTCCACCCAGATGGCCGGGCGCGGCACGGATATCAAGCTGGGTGGTGCGGACCAGTCGGACTACGACGCGGTCGCCGCGCTCGGCGGGCTGGCGGTCATCGGCACCTCCCGGCACCGCACCGCACGCCTGGACAATCAGCTGCGCGGCCGCGCCGGCCGCCAGGGCGATCCCGGGCTGTCCCTCTTCTTCGTGTCGCTGCAGGACGATGTGGTCACCTCCGGTGGGGCGGGGGAGAACGTCACCGCCCGCCCGGAGCCGGACGGATCGATCCAATCGGATCGCATTCGCGACTGGGTCGGGCACTGCCAGCGCGTGACCGAGGGGCAGCTGCTGGAGATCCACGCCCAGACTTGGAAGTACAACCAACTGCTCGCCGACCAGCGCGACATCATCAATGAGCGCCGCGCCAGCCTGCTGGACACCGACCAGGCCTGGCAGGAGCTTTCCGAGCGCGCCCCCGAGGTCGACACACCCGCCGATCCCGTCCAGCACGCCCGCGACATCATGCTCTTCCACCTCGACTACGAGTGGTCCGAGCACCTGGCAGTCATGGACGATGTGCGCGAATCGATCCACCTGAGGGCCATCGCCCGCGAAACCCCGATCGACGAGTTCCACCGCATCGCTATCCGGGAATTCAAGGACCTGGCGCAACGGGCCGTCGATAAGTCTGTGGACACGTACCGAGCCGGGGGGAGCCTCGCTGACCTGGGTTTGGCGCGGCCTTCGGCGACGTGGACGTACATGGTCTCGGATAACCCGTTGGCGGGGTCCGGTAATTCTGTGGTCTCCGGGATTGGTAACCTTTTCCGCTGATGGTGTCGTCACGCCCTCGCGCGGCGGCCACAGTCGCTATGATGGCTAACAGTCACAGTTCCGACGAAAGCGGAGGATTAAGAAAATGAGCGAGAACACCGGTACCCCTGAGGCACAGGTTGAGACCACGTCTGTCTTCCGTGCAGACCTGCTGAAGGAAATGGAGTCGGGCGCCGGGTCCGCTCCGGCGGCCGCAGGCGCCGATAACCTCCCCGAGGGCGCAGGCCTTCTGGTGGTCAAGCGTGGCCCGAACGCGGGTGCACGTTTCCTCCTGGACCAGCCGATCACCACCGCCGGCCGTCACCCGGAGTCGGATATCTTCCTCGATGACGTCACCGTGTCGCGTCGTCACGCGGAGTTCCGTATCACCGAGGGCGAGTTTGAGGTCTACGATGTCGGCTCCCTCAACGGCACCTACGTCAACCGCGAGCCGCGCAACAACCAGGTCCTGTCCACCGGCGATGAGATTCAGATCGGTAAGTTCCGTCTCGTTTTCCTCGCCGCCCAGAAGTAGACGACCAGGTAGATTCATTTCCAGTGAGTGCTGTTCGAAAGTCGGCGCCGGGTGCGGTGCCGCGGACTCCGCGGACTCTGTCCATCGGTAAGGTCCTCGAGGCGTTGCGGGGGGAGTTCCCCGATGTCACGGTGTCGAAAATCCGTTTCCTCGAGTCCGAGGGGTTGATCTCGCCGCAGCGTACCGCTTCCGGTTACCGCCGCTTCACCGCCGATGATGTGGAACGTCTCCGCTATATCCTGGTCACGCAGCGCGATAATTACCTGCCGCTGAAGGTGATCCGAGAGCAACTTGAGGCCATGGATTCGGGTGCCGTCTCGATCGTTGAGCCCGAACCGATTGTCTCCCCGGAGACTTTCCGGGCGCCCGCCGCCACCCGTTTGTCTGACACGGATGTCGCGTCCCAAGCTGGCGTGGAGGTGGCGCTGGTGTCCGAACTTATCGACGCCGCCCTCATCCGCCCCGACTCCGCTGGTTACTTCACCGCTGACGATGTCCGGTTGGTCACCACCGCACAGGCACTCAAGGACTTCGGTTTCGATGTCCGTCACCTGAAGTCCCTGCGTAATACCGCGCAGCGCCAGGCGGATCTCATCGGTCAGGTCGCTGGACCTGTGGCCCGGAGGAAGGGTCGCCAGAAGGGCGAGGATATGGGCCAGCAGATGACGGCGCTTGTGGTGTCTCTGCACGCCGGGCTGCTCAAGTCTGCCCTGCGGGATGAACTGGCATGACCTTAATCCCCGTCGAGTACCACGGCGTGCATGTCGTCGGCCCGGAGCAGTTCACGTGCGTGCTGTTGCGGTGGGCGGAGCAGAATAAGGTCGTTCCGGTGTGGATCTCGCCGATGGCGGCGGCTGAGCTCGACGCCCGCGACAACGGTTTCACCCCGCGCCGCCCCGGATCCTCCGAACTGCTGTTGGATGTGATCAACCGCAGTGCCGGGGGAGTCACCGCTGTCACCTTCATCAGCCATTTCGAGGGCGTGTTCATCGCGTCGATTGTCCTGGCCAACGGTGAGGAGATTGACGCGCGTCCCTCCGATGCTCTGCTGCTGGCCCGGGCCCTGGAGATGGATGTCCAGGTGGAGGAGGATGTGCTGAACCAGGCGTCATTTTTTGTGTCCGACGACATTCTCGAGGAGTATTTTGGTCTTCGCTTCGGGGATGAGGTGGAGGCCGCATCGGCGTCGGGGGATGCGCAAGCGGATGCGGATTTCGAGGAGATGATGCGCTCTCTGGGCATGTCCGAATCTGATTTTGGTGGGGAAGATGACACGGATGTGACTAAAGATGACAATGGGGAAAAAGGCGTCTAACCTTCAAGTTGAGGGTTAGAGTTACGGCGTGTCTCCGGGGTATCCCTTGACGTTGCTCTAACCTTGGTTTTTAATGGCGCATAAGGGCGCATGACCAAACCCCATTGGAGTAATTACGTGAGCGAGAACGATCTCCCCGTCCAGGAATCCCTCTTCGACCTCGGACCCGGCGAAGAGGTGGGCTACCGCGTGCCTATCGCCTGCCAGGTCGCGGGCATCACCTACCGCCAGCTCGACTACTGGGCACGCACCAAGTTGGTCGTCCCCTCCATCCGCGGCGCCCACGGTTCGGGTTCGCAGCGCCTGTACTCCTTCCGCGACATCCTCGTGCTGAAGATCGTCAAGCGCCTGCTGGACACCGGTATCTCCCTGCAGAACATCCGCCTGGCCGTGGACAAGCTCCGGGATCGCGGCGCCAACGACATCGCGGAGATCACGCTTGTCTCTGACGGCACCACCGTCTACGAGTGCCACTCCGCCGATGAGGTCATCGACCTGCTCGGTGGCGGCCAGGGAGTGTTCGGCATCGCCGTGCCGGGCATCATGAAGGAACTCACCGGTACCATCTCCGCCTTCCCCTCCGAGCGCATCGAAGAGGAAGCCGAGGTCATCGGCATGGACGAGCTCGCCGCCCGCCGTCAGCGCAAGACCAGCTAGCTTCCAACATCAGCCCGCCTGATCTCCCCCGCCCAGCTCACGTGCAGGGGGAGCAGGCGGGTTTCTTCGTGCCCCGCGGATGGGTATATCTGCTGTGCACATGCACAGTGGATATACCCGACCGTGGAGGAAACCCGGCAGCGCTTAAAGCTCCACCGAGGTGGAGACCTCCGCCAGAGCGGCATCGATCTCCCCGTCCCCGAGGTGGGCGACCTCCACGATGACATCCGCATCCCCCTGCGCCTGGTCGAAGGCCTCGGCGAAGGCGGCATCGTCCATGTCCTGGGCGGTACCGGTGGTCACCACGAGGACGCGCACGGGTTCGCCGGTGGCGCGGGCCTGGTCGGCGGCATTGGCCACGGCGGCGACCACGGCGGAGCGAGTCTGCGGGACACCACCGGTGCCGAAGCCACGCACGACGGCCGCGGCCTCACTGCCGTCGGTGAAGCTGACGTTGGTGCGCCACCCTCGGGTGACACCCGGATTGAGCGGGGAGGAGTAGTTCCACAGGGCGACCTGCTGGCCGGCCTCGCTGAGCTCTACCGCCAGGTCGGCGATGGCCTCGGTGGTGTCTTCGTGTACCGGTTCGGACTGGGCGGAGGTGTCGAAGAGAATGAGCGTGCTCCCGGGTTCGGACGCTGCCGGGGCCGCCGCGGTGGTGGTCTCTGCCGGGGTGGGGGCCCCGGTCTCGTGGAACTTGAGGAAGTCGGCGCCGGCGCGGGTCTGCTCCTCGGTGACCTCACCGGCCGGGTTGAGCACATGAGCCGTGCCGCCGGGGACGGGGGAGGAGGAGGCGATGCTGCGCTCCCCGAGCTCCGGGTCCTCGCCGATGACGACTGCGGCCTGCGCGATATCCTCGACAGCGTCGGCGTTGACGCAGTAGTCACGCACGACTGGGTCGGTGTCATTATAGGCGCTGATGAGGTTCTCGGTGTCACCGGCAACCGGCAGAGTCAACTCGCCCTGGATGCATTCCTGTGCCTGGGGCTGCTCCTCGCCGCGGAAGCCGAACCACCATACGGCTACGGCGATGAGTGCTAGCACCGCGATGAAAGCGGCGATCACCCACCCGGCGACGGAGAAACCTGCTGACTCATTGCGATGACGGCCCATGCCCTACAAGTGTAGTGGCCGCGGCCGCATCAATGAGTGTGACAAGCCGCTCACGCAGGGGTTTTCCTCTTTCTGCCAGGGCGCGTTGGCGTTCCACGTACTCGGCTTTGCCCTCCGAGGTCTCGATTGGCACGACCCCGAAACCATAGGCGCGGCAGTCGTAGGGGGAGGCCTCCATGTCGAGGACGCGGGCGTCGACAGCCAGCTCGAAGCAGTCGAGGAACAACTCACTCGGTACCAGCGCCCCTAATTTGGAGGCCCATTTGTACAGGTCCATCGTCGCGTGGACGCAGCCAGCCTGGTCATGGGCCGCCTGGTCCGCGCGGTTGAGGACAGTAAGGTTAAGGGGGCGGGCGGCAGGGGTGAAAAACCGGTAGGCGTCGAAGTGGGTACACCGGATGCGATGCTTTTCGACGACCACGTCACTCCCCGCCGCCCCCAAGCGCAATGGCAGGTCGTGGCGCGGGGATTCAGTTTTGTAGACCATCGCCCATTCATGCAGGCCGAAGCAGTCGAAGTGGGCAGGATTGAGGGTGGTGCGGTGCAGGAGGTCGCGGATATAGGTCAGTGACTCACCCCTCCGTTGCCACAGGCCGGGTGCATCCACGGCGGTGGTGGTGCCGTCGAAGTGGTAATCGCGCCAGTCCGCGTGAGGGGTGCGGCCTGGGAGCGCGCACCCGAGCCCCGGGTGCCAACGCCGCAGGTGGGAGGGCCGAATGGGGTAGTACTCGAAGAGAAAGTCGTAGACCGGGTGTTTTTCGTGGCGTCGGCGGCGGGCCAGGTGATCGGCGGTCAGGGCGTCGGCACGGGCCTCGTGGGCGGTCATGCGCTCACGCCATTCGTCGCAAAGCTCAGGCATCCCCGTGAGTCCAGTCGTTGACGGTACCGACGTACTCCTCGATGACGTCCTCCAGGGTGATCACGCCGATGAGCTCACCGCGTTTGCGCACTTGCGCCATATGCGCCGATCGTCGGTGCAGCTTACGCAGGGCCTCGTCCATGGTGCCGGAGCCGTCGACGATGGTCAGCGGGCGCAGATCGGAACGCGGGATGCGCTGCTCCGGGCCGGCGGTGGCCAGGCGGTCGAGAACGTCCTTGACGTGGATGTAACCGAGGAAGGAACCATCGGTGCCGGTCACGGGGAAACGTGAGTAACCGGTCTCCACCACGGCGCGTTCCACATCGCCGAGGCTGGGGCCGCGGCGGCCGAAGTCGAGGGAACGGACTTTGGCGAGGGGGATCATCACCTCGGTCAGCGCGCGGTTTTCTGAACGCAGGGCCTGGGAGAGGCGTTGGGTTTCCTCGGCGTCGAGAAGCCCCTCTTCGCGGGACTCCTTGATCATGGATGCGAGCTGAGCTTCATCGACGGTGGAATCCAGCTCGTCCTTCTGCTCGATGCCGAAGGCGCGCAGGGTGATCCGGGCGATCCAGTTCATGAACTCGATGAGCGGGCGGGTGATTTTCACCCACCAGATCATCGCGGGGGTCAGCCACATCGCCAGGGTTTCCGGCCCGGCGATGGCGATGTTCTTGGGCACCATCTCGCCGAAGAGGATGTGCAGGAAGGTGATGAACGCCAGTGCGATGACGAAGGAGATCGGGTGGAGCAGATTATCCGGGATGCCCAGCGCCTGGAAGGGACCCTCGATGAAGTGCGCGACGGCGGGTTCGGCGACTTTACCCAGGATCAGCGAGGCGATGGTGATGCCGAACTGGGCGCCGGCCAGCATGATGGACAGGTGCTCAGTGGCATAGAGCACCTTCCGGGCGGCCGGCTTGCCCTGGGCGATGAGGGATTCGATGCGGTCCTTGCGGGAGGAGATGAGCGCAAACTCGGAGGCGACGAAGAAGGCGTTGGCGGCCAACAGTGCCACGACCATGAGGGTGGTGGAGAAAATGCCCACTATTGATACTCCTTCGCTTCCTCATCGGTGACGGGGGTGAGGATCACTTTGTCCACGCGACGGTCCTCCATGACGGTGATTCGGGCGACCCAGCGGCCGGTGATGCCGGTCTCGAACTCGGACAGGCCGGGGTTATCGGATTCGGGCAGCAGGAGGACGTCCTGGCTGGTGGGGATCCGACCAAGCGTGGCCATGATGAGGCCGCCGAGGGTCTCATAGGGGCCGGAGGGGGCGGTGTAGCCGACCCGCTCATGCAGATCATCGACACGCACCAGCCCGGAGACTTCCCAGGAGGAGCCGAATTTCTGGAAATCACGCTCGGCATCGGCGTCATCATGCTCGTCGTAGACCTCGCCGAGGATCTCCTCGACGACGTCCTCGATGGTGACCAGGCCAGCGGTGCCGCCGTATTCATCGGCGACAAGAACTACCTGGGAACCGGCGGAACGCACCGTGGACAGTACGGCGTCACCGTCGAGTGTGTCAGGGACGACCGGTACCTTCCTCGCCAGAGAACCCAGCAACGTCATTGCGCGGGCCTCGCGGGGAACGGCGAAAGCATCCTTGACGTGGACCACCCCCACCGTGTCATCCAGGTCGCCGCGGACCACGGGGAAACGGGAGTGGCCCGTCTCCAGGGAGCGGGCGATGAGGTCGTCGACGGTGTCCTCGGCGCCGAGGTAGGCGATGGTGGAGCGTGGGGTCATGAACTCATTGGCGGTCGCCTCACCGAATTGCAGCGAGCGGTCGATGACCCGGGCGGTGTTGATGTCCAGCCCACCCTGCTGCGCAGACGAGCGCACCAGGCTGCCCAGTTCCTGGTTGGAGCGGGCGGTGGCGAGCTCATCGGCGGGCTCGATACCGAGCTTGCGGACGATGACATTCGCCGAGCGGTTCATCGCCACAATGAACCACTTGAAGACCATGTTGAACACATGCACCGGGTGTACCACTACCCGGGCGGTCTGCAAGGGCATCGTGATGGCCGCGTTCTTGGGTACCAGCTCACCGAAGACCATGGACAAAAACGTCGCGACAACGAGCGCCAGCACCAGGGCCACCGCCGATGACGCCGACTCGGACAGGCCGACCAGTTCCAGGAGCGGGGTGAAATAGCTGGACAGGACGGGTTCCGCAAGGAAACCCGTGGCCAAAGTCGTCACCGTAATACCCAACTGCGCGCCCGAGAGCACGAAGGATAGATTCTGGTAGTCGCGCTGCACCGCGTGGGCACTGCGATCATTCTTGTCACGGACGTGGTTGACCACGGTGGAGCGCTCGAGGCCGGTGAGCGCGAACTCGATGGCCACGAACAAACCGGTCGATCCGGTCAGTGCCACGAATCCCAGGAGGGAGATGATGCTTATGAATATGTCCATGAGGGGTGTTTATCGACGAGAACGACGCCGCCCCGAGCGTTGCTGGCGACCGCGGGAAGGCTGCTGATTCTGCGGCTTCCGCTTCGGCTGCTGCTGGCCGGGGGGTGGCAGAGGGGTGCCGGAAGGCACCTGTGCACCTGTGATCTTAATCAGCACATCAGAGTCGGCGGTGACGCGGACCTCGGGCGCGTCCACCCCGGCCTTGCGCATGAGGCTTTCGACCTCTTTGCGTTGCTCATCCATGACGAGGGTGACCACGGTGCCAGAGGTTCCGGCACGCGCAGTGCGGCCGGCGCGGTGCAGATAGGCCTTGTGCTCGGCGGGGGGATCGACGTGGACGACGAGGGAGACATCATCAATGTCGATGCCGCGGGCGGCGATGTCGGTGGCCACGAGAACAGGCACGGAGCCGTCGGCGAACCCGGCGAGGGCATTGGTGCGGGTTGTCTGGCCCTTATCACCGTGCAGGCCCGCGGCATTGATGCCGACGCGACGCAGTTTCTTCACCTGGCGGTCGACACCGTGCTTGGTGCGCATGAACATGATGGTCTTGCCCTCGCGGGCCGCAATGCGCAGAACAATCTCATTGCGCTCATCACGCCCGCCGACGAGCAGCCGGTGGTGGACCATCGTATCGACGCTGGCCTGGACCGGCGCCGTGGAGTGGGTGACCGGGTCGGTGAGGTAGCGGTCGATGAGCTTTTGCACATCCCCGTCGAGGGTGGCGGAAAACAGCAGGCGCTGGCCATTTTTCGGGGTGCGGTCCATGAGACGGCGCACCTGGGGGAGGAAACCCATGTCGGCCATCTGGTCGGCCTCATCCAGGGCCACCACGGCAACCTCGTCGAAGTGCAGCTTTCCCTGGTCCAACAGGTCCTGGGCGCGGCCCGGGGTGGCCACGAGGAGATCAACCGGTGCCGCCAGGGAGCGGATGTGGCGGTTGATGTTCACCCCGCCGACGACATCGAGCAGGCGTAGGCCCAGGGCGTTGGCGGGGGCGTCGAGACGCTCTTTGACCTGGGCGGCCAGCTCACGGGTGGGGGTGAGCACCAGGGCGCGCGGGTGGCCGGGGCGGGTGACACCCGACTCAGCGAGGCGGGTGAGCATGGGCAGGCCGAAGGTGAAGGTCTTGCCGGAGCCGGTGGGGCCGCGGCCGAGGACATCCCGGCCTGCCAGAGCATCAGGGATGGCGGCGGCCTGGATGGGGAAGGGCTCGGTGATCCCCTGCCGCTGCAGTTCACGCACGATGGGCAAAGGCAGGCCGAGATCCTTGAAAGTGGTCATTGCGCAGAGTCTACGCGCCTAACCGGCGACGATCTCGCTCCGGTCGCCCGACCACAGGGTGTGGTAGGCCCCCGGCTTGTCCACGCGCCCGTAGGTGTGGGCGCCGAAGAAGTCGCGCTGGCCCTGGATGACGGCGGCCGGCAGGCGCTCGGCGCGCAGCGAGTCGTAGTAGGAGAGCGAGGAGGCGAACACCGGCACCGGCAGACCCAGCTGGGTGGCGGTGACCACCACACGGCGCCAGGAGTCGATGAGCTCGCGCAGCTCGCCGAGGAAGTAGCCGTCGAGAAGCAGGGACGGCAGTTCCGGATCGGCATCGTAGGCCTCCACGATGCGGTTGAGGAACTTCGCGCGGATGATGCAGCCGCCGCGCCAGATGGTGGCCAGGTCGCGGGGATCGACGTTCCAGTCGTATTCGGCGGAACCGGCCTTGATCTCGTCGAAGCCCTGGGCGTAAGCCACCAGCTTGGAGGCGTACAACGCGCGGCGCACATCCTCGATGAAGGCCTCGCGGTCGCCGTCGAAGGTGGCCAGCTCGCCGGCAGGGAGCACACCCTGGGCGGCGGCGCGCTGGTCGAGGGAGGAGGACAGGGCGCGGGCGAAAACGGCCTCGCCGATACCCGTGACCGGGATGCCCAGGTCGAGGGCGGACTTGACGGTCCAGCGACCGGTGCCTTTCTGACCGGCGGCGTCGACGATGACGTCGATAAGCGGCTTGCCGGTCTCGGCATCCACCTGGGCGAGGACCTCGGCGGTGATCTCGATGAGGTAGGAGTCGAGGTCGCCGGAGTTCCACTCGCGGAAAACCTCGGCGATCTCCGCCGGGCTCATGCCCGCGGCATAACGCAACAGCTGGTAAGCCTCGCCGATGACCTGCATGTCGGCGTACTCGATGCCGTTGTGGACCATCTTGACGAAGTGGCCGGCGCCGTCCGGGCCGATGTGCGTGACGCACGGGGTGCCGTCGACGACGGCGGCCACGGATTCCAGCAGCGGGCCGAGGGTCTCCCAGGACTCTGCCGGGCCGCCCGGCATGATCGACGGACCGAGAAGAGCTCCCTCCTCGCCGCCGGAGATGCCGGCGCCGACGAAGTGGCGGCCCCGCTCGGCCATCTCCTGCTCGCGACGGATGGTGTCGGTGTAGAGGGCGTTGCCGCCGTCGATGATGATGTCGCCGTCCTCCATGGCCTCGGCGAGCTGGTTGATCACCGCGTCGGTGGCGGGCCCGGCCTGCACCATGATGATGGCCTTGCGCGGGCGCTCCAGCGAGGCGACGAACTCCTCGATGGTCTCGGAGGGGAGGAACGCGCCCTCGTCGCCGTGCGCGGTCATGAGCGCGCGGGTCTTCTCGGGGGAGCGGTTGTACACGGCGACAGTGTGGCCGTTGCGGGCGAAGTTACGGGCCAGGTTCGAACCCATGACGGCGAGTCCGACAACGCCGATGTGGGCGAGCTTCTCAGAGGAGGTCATGGTGCACTAGCTTAGCGACGTCACCACAACCCGCATCACCCGCACCGCCAACTTGATCGCATCTTTCCACTAGCGGCGGGGGGAACGGCTAGCATGACGCTCATGAGTGACCTGGATTACAGCACCCTTTTTGCCCTCGCCGGGACCGGGAAAGGCCTCGATCCGGCACAGCTGGAGCAGCTCAATGCCCGCGACGTCGGCCTCTCCGCACACTTGGGCATCCGTTACACCGAACTTGCAGACGGCCGCGTACGCGCCGAACTCGAGGTCGGCCCCCACCTGCTGCAGCCAGCGGGAATAGTCAACGGTGGCGTCTTCTGCGCCCTGGCCGAAAGCGTCGGCAGCCTGGCGGGGGTCGCGGCGGCCGGTGCCCCCGTGGTCGGGGCCAACAACGACACCGATTTCATCGCGGCCGTCCGCGAGGGCATCATCCACGCGGAGGCCACACCGATCCAGGTGGGCGGGCGCACCCAGCTGTGGGAGATCCTCATGCACAACGACGAGCGCCTGGTGGCGCGGAGCACGCTGCGCACCATGGTCATGAAAAGGTGAAGCTCATCCCGCCCGCGCGCAGACGCTCCAGGTAGGGGTTGCCGAGGGCTGTCGACGGGGTGAGGACGCCGCCCTCGCCGGGATGCTCCAGCAATGTCAAAGCCGCCTCCGCGAGCATCATCGCCGTGACCTCGTAGCCGGGGTCGCCGTCAGCGGCCACGGTGCATGAATAGCGCTCACCTGACACACCGAGCCCTTCGTGGGTGAAACGGAAGTGGCCGTCACCGGGGCCGGGGATCAGACGCCGCAGCAGCGGCTGCTTCGCGGCGGCAAACAACGCGGCGGTCACTCCAGCCAGGGCGTACGCACTCAGCCGACCGCGGGTCGCCCACCGCTCGTGGTAGGTGAAACGCTCCCCGCGCAAGGAGTTCGAGCGTCGCACGATGCGCGTGTTGAACATGGCCATGAAGAAGGGGCCGGTCCAGCGGCCGTCGTCAAGCTGGGTGACGTGGAAATCGCGGGCGTCGGCAAGCCGCGGTTCCGCGGAAGGGACCGGTGAGAGGGAATAGGGGTTGTGCAGGTTCCGGGCGACGTCCTTATCTGCCCGGGCCTGCGCGGAGACCTCCAGCATGGAGTCCAGCGTGCCGGTTGACAGCCCGCCCTTGAGCTTCTCGACGACCATCGTCACCGTCTCCAGCTCTTCGGCCGCATGCTCGCGCAGGGCGAAGGCCCCCATGTCCGAGGGAACCGAATCGAAGCCGCAGGAATGGACGATGCGGGCGCTGGTGGTGTCGTGGTGGGTGTCGATGACCCGCCGGATAAACGGCACTTCGCCGCACAGGTCGACATAGTCGGTCCCGGACTCGGCACAGGCGTTGACCATCTCCCAGCCCAGGCGGGAATACGGGCCGACGCAGCTGATCACCACCTTCGCACGGGCGGCGAGTGCGGCCATGTCCTCCGCCGAGAGAGCGTCGCCGGTGGCGATCTCCCAGGCCGGGTTGACCTCATCGCGCAGGGCTGTCAGCGCGGCGGCGTCGCGCCCGGCGAGGGTGACAGCGTGGTCCGAGAGGTAGGCGGCGGTGAGCCGGCCGACGACACCGGTCGCGCCGAACAGGAGGATGTCAGACATGAAGCGCGCGGTCTCCCAACGGGGCGGAGAGCTGCAGGGTGTGGGATTGTTCGATGGCGATCATGGTGCACACGTCGCGGCCGCCGATCCGCGGGCCGGAGAACACGGGCACGGTCACCGACCACGGGGTCTCGATCGCCAGGGCATGCGAGCCGTAGCAGGCGGGGTCCCCTCCGAAGAAATGGACGCGCAGCTGGTTGCCGGGCAGTTCCTCATAACGGGTGACCTGGGTGGGGGTGGGCAGCCAGACCGTGCCGTCGGAGGCGTGGTCGACGCTGGATTGGGCGTGGGCGGCTGGTGCCAGGCCGAGGGCCAGGGCAGCGGTGGTGAGAGCGATGATGGTCCTCTTCATGCTGCCCAGGCTACCGAAAGGTATATCTCGTCAGGCATAGCTTGGCAGCTATAGGCCGAGTAGAACGCGGGCCGCGCAGGTGACTTACTCGAGATATACCTGTCGAGATATACATCAGAGCCAGTTGTTACGGCGGAACCACCAGAACATCAGTGCCACGATTAAGGCGATGACCCCGAGCACGAGGAAGTAGCCGTACTCCCATTCCAGCTCCGGCATGTTGGTGAAGTTCATGCCGTAGATCCCGGCGATGAGCGTCGGGGCCGCCGCCATGCCGACGACCGCGGAAATCGTGCGCATATCGGTGTTCTGCTGCATGGTGATCTTGGCGACGGAGGCGTCGATAAGCGCGGACAGCCGTTCGTCATAGCCGGCGATCTGGTCGCGGACGAGCATTTCATGGTCGAGGACATCGCGGAAATAGCTGCGCAGCTGTTTGCCCAGCATGTCGCGGTTATCGGTGATGAGCGCCCGCAGGGCGGGGGCGAGGGGATCGGTGGAGTGGCGCATCTCCAGGATCTCTCTTTTGTACATGTAGATCTGCTCGATGTTGAAGCGGGATCCGGGGGTGAAGACTTCTTCCTCCAGGTCATCGACCTCCTGCTCCAGAAGCCCGGCGATTCGCCCGTACTCATCGACGAGGTGGTCGGCCACCCGCCACGCGAGTGCTGCGGGGCCGAGGGCAATGAGTTCGGGGTTGTCTTCGAAGGCGCTGGACAGTTCGGGTAGTTCCGCGCCGTGGCGGACGGTGATGATGAAGTCGGGGCCGATGAGCATCTGTACCTCGCCGGTGGAGATGATCTCACGGGTTTCCGAGGCTTCCGCGCGGAACTTGACGGATCGCACGACCATGAACAGCTGGTCGTCATAACGTTCGACCTTGGGGCGTTGGTGCGCGGTGACGGCGTCCTCGACGATGAGGGGATGGATGCCGAACTGCTCGGCCACGCGTTCCATCTGCCGGGCGTCGGGTTCGCGCAGTCCCAGCCACACGAAGCCGGAGCCATGTTCGCGGACCTCGTTCAGTGCGGATGAGGGAATGTACTCGCCGGGGCGGCGCACTCCGTCGGTGAACACGCGGCAGTGGTCAATGGCTCGTTCCACCGGCACGGTTAGGCGCGGTCGATCGGTCGCGCGGCGCGGGCGTTCGAAAGGGGTGAGCACGTCGCTGATCCTATACTGAGCACATGACCACGTGGAAAGATGTCACCTCTGTCAATCCCTCCCATTCCGAGAACTATGCCCGCCGTTGGGAGGCGATGATCGAGCGCGGCGATGATATCGACGGTGAAGCCCGGCTTATCGACGCCCTCGTCCCCCGCCAGTCCCGCATCCTCGACGCCGGTTGTGGGCAGGGCCGGGTGGCCGGGTACCTGGCCGCACGCGGCCATGAGGTGCTGGGTGTGGACATTGACCCGATCCTCATCGATCACGCCCGCACCCGCTACCCCCAGGCGGACTTCCAGGTGGGGGACCTGTGCCACGATCAGCTACCCGGGGGATTCGATCTCGTCGCCTCCGCCGGGAATGTGATGGGATTTGTGGACCCGGCGCGGCGTCGAGAAGCACTCAACAACATCGCCGGAGCCCTCAAACCCGGCGGGCGTTTCATCGTCGGTTTCGGGGCCGGGCGGGGCTGGGGCTTCGATCACTTCATGGCCTTGGCCACCGACGTCGGCCTCGAGCCCGAGAACGTGTTCTCCACGTGGGACTTGCGCCCCTTCGAGGAGGACTCGGACTTCCTCGTGGCGATCTTCTACCAGGCGCGATCGGCCTGAGCGAAGAACTCCCGCTCGTAGATGCAGGCGTTGAGGTAGGCGGTCATCGCCTGCTCGCGCTGTGCCGGGGACGCCGCGGCCAGGGCGCGCTCGGTGTGCTCGATGGCCAGGCGGGCGCCGGTGTTGAAGTCCTCGCCGCCATAGGTGGACAGCCAGGCGTGATAGGGGTGCTCCGGGGTATTCGACTTGGCCAACTCCATGCCGATCTCCGCGTAGAGCCAGAAACACGGCAGCACCGCCGCGGCGCCGACGACATAGGGCTCGACGGCACAGGAGGCGACGAGGAAATTGGTGTAGCCCAGGGTGATGGGGGAGGGCGTGGTGACGGTGATGCCGTTGCCACCCAGCCAGTCGCGGTGCAGCTGCGCCTCGCCTTCGAGGACCTCGCGGGCGGATTCGGCCCAGAACGTCTGCCCTTCCTGCTCCGGTGCGGTGGCCGACAGTAACGCCAGCGCCCGGGAGTAGCGATTGAGGTACTGGGCATCCTGGTCGAGGTAGAAGGCGAAATCGGCGTGGCGAAGGGTGCCCTCGGCGAGCTCCCGGATAAACGCCAGATCCATGATCTCGTTCCACAGCTCACCGGTGGCCTCCCACATGGCCTGCGTGTGCGGGCCGGCCGGTGCCAGGTGCGGGGTGGGGGCGGGGACGTCGGTGCGCGGGGCCCACGGGGTGGTGTCTGCGGCGGCCTCTAGGCGGCGTGCCCGGTGGAAGTGGTCGACGGGGCCATTACCGTGACCGACCTCGAGTTCGGCGCCGTGACGGATGGCCTCGTGCAGCCAGCGGGTGGACCACTCGAGGGCATCGGCGACGCTGTCACCGCGGGCGATGCGGGTGGCCAGGGCGGCGGAGAGGGAACAGCCGGTGCCGTGAGTGTTGGTGGTGTCGATACGCTGGGTGGGCACCTGGTGGACTGCGCCGTCGGGGGTGACCACCGCGTTGTCGGCCTCGGGGCCGGACAGGTGTCCACCCTTGACGATGACGGTGGTGCCGGTCTCGGCGGCGAGTCCGCGCGCCTGCTCGATACCTGCCTCCAAGGTGGTGGCCATTTCGGCGTCGCACAGCGCGGCCAGCTCGCGCAGATTCGGGGTGATCACATCGACATGGCGCACCAGCTCGCGTACGGCGGCCTCGGCGTCCTCGTTGAGCAGCCGGTCGCCGGAGCTGGCCACCATGACCGGGTCGAGGATGACGTGGGCGACCTCGTGACTTTCCACCGCGCGGGTGACTTCCGCGACAGTGTCCACATCACCGAGCATGCCGATCTTCACGGCGTCGATGCTGACGTCGTCGAAAACCGCGTCGAGCTGCTCCCGCAGGAAGGTCATCGGCGGGGTGTGCACGCTTCGCACGCCCTGCGTGTTCTGCGCAACGAGAGCGGTGACCACGGCCATACCGAAGCCACCGGCCGCGGCGATGGACTTGAGGTCCGCCTGCACACCGGCCCCACCAGTGGGGTCGGTGCCGGCGATGGAGAGAATGCGGGGAGTCATGAAAGGTCCTTCCAGGTGACAAGGTCCGCGATCTCCGCGGAGGTGATGTGGTGCAGGGCATCGAGCCAGGCGACGGCGAAACCACCGGGCCCAGTGGCGGAGCGGGCCGCGATCTGGGCGGCCGCACCCGCGTGGGCGTGCGCGGCCAGTACGGCGTCATGCTTATCGACGCCCAGCCCCAGGTACGCCGCACACAGCGCACCCAAAGAGCAGCCGGACCCGCTGACCAGCGTGAGCAGGGGGTGACCGGAGCTCAGCCGGGTGATACGTGCGGGATCGACAATGAGGTCGTCTTCCCCGGAGACCGCGACCACCCCGCCGGTGCGTGCAGCCAGCGCCTGGGCGGCGGGGAGTGCGTCATCGACGGTGTCGGCGCTATCGACGCCACGGCCACCCGCGCCGTGCCCACCCAGCGCGGCAATTTCGGAGGCGTTGCCGCGCAGGGCGGTGGGGGCGGCGTCGAGAAGCTCGGTGACAAACGCGGTGCGGTGGGCCAGCGCTCCGGCGCCCACCGGGTCAATCACCCAGGGAGTGCCGGCGTCGCGGGCGCCGCGGACAGCTTCGCGCATGCCGCGGTAGCGCTCGGCGCTGGGGGTCCCCACGTTGATGAGCACGCCGGAGGCGACGGCCGCGAACTCACCGGATTCCTCCGGGGTATCGATCATGGCCGGTGACGCCCCGGCGGCGAGCAGTACGTTGGCGCTCAGGGGCATGGCGACGGAGTTCGTCAGACATTGGACGAGGGGAGAGGCGTGACGCAACTCATCCCGCAGATGCAGAAAATTCAGGACAATCCCTTCGCTAGTACGAACTAGAGCAGGTTCGATGGGTGTGATCTCAGCGCGTGGTCCGCGCACCCCATGTCTATGTGACAAAGATTACCATAGGAGGCATGAGCAGAGTCATTGTTGTCGGTGCTGGCATGGTGGGCTTGGCCACTGCCTGGCACCTGCAGGAACGCGGCTACGACGTCACCGTCATGGACAAGGAAGGCGTCGCCGCTGGCGCGTCCTGGGGCAACGCGGGATGGCTGGCCCCGGCGAAAACCATCCCCTTATCGGACCCGAGCCTGTGGCGCTATGGTCCGACCGCGCTTCTCGACGCCGACGCCGCCCTCTCCATGCCCCTCCGCTTTGACCCGCAGCTGTGGGCCTTCCTCGCCCGCTTCATGGCGCAGGCCACCGCGCGGGCCTGGGACGCCACCATGGCCGATCTCACCCCCATCGACCTGGAAGCACTCGCCGCCTTCGACGAACTGGAGCTCGGCGGGGTCGACGCCTGGACCAGGAAGGGGCCGTTTGTCATCGGTTTCGAGGAGAAGCCCCAGGCGGCGGGCTTCCTCCGCGAAATCGAAGGCGCGGTGCGTCACGGGCAGGAAGCGCCCCTGACCCCACTTGACGACGTGCAGTCCCTGGCCCCCATGCTCTCCGACGCCATCACCTGCGCCTACCGCCTGGAAGGCCAGCGTTTCATCGAACCCGGACCTTATGTCGAGGCGCTGGCCCGGTCAGTCGAGGAACGCGGGGGAGTGATCCGCACGGGCGCGGAGGTGGTCAGCGTCAACGGAGACGCCGTGGTGCTGGACACCGGCGAACGGGTCGAGTGCGACAAGGCGGTCATCGCCACCGGCGCCTGGCTGCCGGCTCTCGCGCGGGAGCACGGCGTGCGCACCCTCGTGCAGGCTGGTCGCGGCTACTCCTTCACCGTGGAGACCGAGGTGCCCGCCGAGCACTCCGTCTACCTACCGCACCACCGTATGGCGTGCACCCCCTACCAGGGGCGATTCCGCATCGCGGGCACCATGGAGTTTCGACGCCCCGACGAGCCCCTTTACCCGCGGCGCATCGAGGCGATCGTCAACCAGGCCCGCAAGGTCATGGTCGGCGTCGATCTGGACAACCGCCAGGACGAGTGGGTCGGCTCCCGCCCCGTCACACCAGACGGAAAACCACTGGTGGGCCGCACGAAGACGAAGAACGTCTATGTCGCCGGCGGGCACGGGATGTGGGGCATCGTGCTCGGCCCGGCGACGGGCAAGTTCCTCGCCCAGCTCATCGACACCGGCGAGACCCACCCGGCGATTAAGCCTTTCGACCCGCTCCGCTAACTCGGGGCTCGGGATCGTCCCCTCGCGATCGCTCTCTTTGGGTCTTCGTACGCTCGGGATCGCGGTGATCCCTACTGCACGATCGCGAGCCCCGAGGGGACCACTAGTAGGTGTCGATCCCGCGGTCACGGAACGCCTGGCGGGTGGCCTGCAACGACTGCGAGGTCGGCGGCTTGGTGTCCTCCAGGTTGTAGCGCATACCCAGCTCACGCCACTTATCGGCACCCATGTTGTGGAAGGGGAGCACCTCGACGCGCTGCACATTCGGCCAGCCAGCGACGATGTCTGCTACCTGGGCGACGTTCTCCGGGTCATCCGTCAGCCCCGGGACCAGCACGAAGCGCACCCACACCGGCTTACCCAAAGCCGCCAACCGCGCGCCGAAGTCGAGCGTGGGCTGCAGGGGCTGGCCGGTAACCTCGCGGTAGGTGTCCTCGTTGCCGGACTTGACGTCGAGAAGCACGAGGTCGATGTTGGCCAGGTCCTCATCACTCAACCGCGCGCCGAGGAAACCGGAGGTGTCGATTGCGGTGTGAATCCCGACCGCATGCACGTCCGCCAGCACCCGCCGGGTGAAGGCGAGCTGGAACAGTGGCTCACCACCGGAGATCGTCAACCCGCCGCCGGTGACCTGGAAGACCCGCTTGTAACGCTTGATCCGTTTGACCACATCCTCCACGCGCTCGAGGGTGCCGGTGCGCATCTCCATCGTGTCCGGGTTGTGGCAGAACTGGCAGCGCAGAGGGCAACCCGACAAGAACAACGTCATGCGGGTGCCGGGTCCGTCGACGGCGGTGACCATCTCCCAGGAGTGGACGAGGGCGACGTCACCGGTGACGCGGGCGTCGATAAGCTCCGGGCGGGTGAGCCCCTCAGCCGTGCCCCCGAGTCCGGCGGCGACCCCGCGGAGCCGCTCGCCGTCCTCGGGGGAGAGGTGGACGACGCCGGTGACGCCGTCTTTAGGCACCGTGATGGAAGGTGCGGGAGATGACGTCTTGCTGCTGCTCCTTCGTCAGCTTGACGAAGTTCACCGCGTAGCCGGAGACGCGCACCGTGAGGTTGGGGTAGTTCTCCGGGTTGTCCATGGCGTCCTCGAGGGTCGACTGGTCGAGGACGTTGATGTTGGCGTGGTAGAGGCCGGACTCCATGTTGTTGGCGGAGCGGTTGGCCTTCATGTCGGCGAGGCGCTCGTCGAAAGATTTGGTGGACATAAAAGGGTTCTCCTAGTTCTCGTCCATGATGAAGCCGGCGTCGAGAACGCCGACCAGGTTGGTGACCTGCTCGTCCTTGGTGCGGCCGAGTCCAGAGGGGGTGATGGTGTTGGTGAGGGAAATGCCGTCGAGAGCATCGTTGTAGTCAAGCTTGCCGACGGACAGCATCGACGCGACCATGCCGTGGTTATCGGCACCGTTGGTCGGGTTGGCACCCGGTGCAAACGGGGTGCCCGCGCGGTGGCCGGAGGGGAAATTACCCGTGGCCTTGCCGTAGACGACGTTGGAGGTGATCGTCAGCACCGACTGGGTCGGGATGGCGTCCCGGTACATCGGGATCTCCTTGATCTTCGCCATGACCGTATGCACGATCGTGGCGGCGATGTCATCCGCGCGGTCATCATCATTGCCGTAGAAGGGGAACTCGCCTTCCGTGATGTAGTCGACGATCAGGCCCGTGTCATCGCGCACCGGGGTGACAGTGGCGTACTTGATGGCGGCCAGGGAATCCGCCACGATCGACAGACCTGCGATGCCGCAGCCCATGGAGCGGATGATGTCCGAGTCGTGCAAGGCCATCTCGATGGCCTCATACGCGTACTTGTCGTGCGACCAGTGGATGATGTTGAGTGCCTCGACGTAGGTGCCGATCACCCAGTCGAGCATCTCCTCGTACTTGTGCCACACCTCATCGAAATCGAGGGGGCCATCGCCCTGGATCGGCTCAAAACCTTCGACGATCTGCTTGCCGCTCATCTCATCGCGGCCGCCGTTGATGGCGTAGAGCAGGGATTTCGCCGCATTGACGCGCGCGCCGAAGAACTGCATCTGCTTGCCCACCTTCATCGGCGAGACACAACAGGCGATCGCAGAATCATCGCCCCAGCGGTCACGGATCTGCTTATCCGACTCGTACTGCAGGGAGGAGGTCTCGATGGAGATCGCGGCGCAGAACTCCTTGTAACCCGCGGGCAACTCCGGGGACCAGAAGATGGTGATGTTCGGCTCCGGGGCCGGGCCCAGGTTGCGCAGGGTCTGCAGCAGGCGGAAGGAGGTCTTGGTCACCTGCGGGCGGCCATCATCCATGAAACCGGCATCCGACCAGGTGGCCCAGTAGGGGTCACCGGAGAAGATCTGGTCATAGTCGATGGTGCGCAGGAAACGCACGATCCGCAGCTTGATCACCAGGGCATCGATGATCTCCTGCGCATCTTCCTCGGTGATCAGGCCCGCGGCCAGATCACGCTCGAAGTAGATGTCGAAGAAGCTGGACAGGCGGCCAATGGACATGGCGGCGCCGTCCTGGGACTTCACCGCGCCGAGGTAGCCGAAGTAGGTCCACTGCACGGCCTCCTTCGCGGTAGTCGCCGGGCCGGAGATGTCGAAGCCGTAGGACTGCGCCATCACCTTCAGCTTCTTCAGCGCCTTGATCTGCTCGGCGTGCTCCTCGCGGTAGCGCGCCCAGTGCTCGGAGAAACCCTGCTCATGCACGGCGTGCTTGGCGGCTTCCTTGTCGGCGATGAGCTTATCGACGCCGTACAGCGCCACCCGGCGGTAGTCACCAATAATGCGGCCGCGGCCATAAGCATCCGGCAGGCCAGTGATGATGTGGGAGGATCGGGCCGCGCGGATACGCGGGGTGTAGATGTCGAAGACCGCATCATTGTGGGTCTTGCGGTAGCGGGTGAAGATCTCCTTGACCCGCTCGTCCGGCTCCTTGCCGGCCTCCCGGATCGCGGTCTCCACCATGCGCCAGCCGCCCGAGGGCATCATCGCGCGCTTGAGCGGGGTCTCGGTCTGCAGGCCCACGATGACATCATCATCATCGGAAATGAAACCGGGGCCGAAAGCGTCGATATCGGCCGGGGTCTCGGTGTCGACGTCGTAGACGCGGCGTTCGCGCTCGACGGACAGGTAGTTGTCTTCCAGGTGCTGCCAGGTGCGCAGCGTCTTCTCGGTGGGACCAGCCAGAAACTCGGCGGTACCGGTGTAGGGCATGAAGTTGCGCTGAATGAAGTCGCGGACGTCGATGGTGTCGGTCCAGGGGCCCTCAGCGAAACCTTCCCAGGCCTGGGTCACAGGCGGGGTAACGGTGGTCACGTGTTTCAACCTCTCGGTGTGGGTAGAAATTAGGTGATATTTAAGGTGCCACAACCGCATACCAGTATAGCGCCTGGATAACCAATGTGAAGAAGCGAAAGGCCCGGGCACGTGCCCGGGCCTGACAGTGGTGAAAAAGCGTCTAGCGCAGCTGCTTCTTTCCGGTGAACTTGGTGGTGTCACGCAGCTCGATAGGGGTATCGCCCTCGATCTCGGAGGTGATCGCCTGCAGCTTCATCAGCGCGGTGCGCGAGTGCAGCTGCTGGCGGGTGGTCGCCAGGTTGTAGCGGGTGCGCGACAGCGCGTTGACGCCCCAGTTGATCATGGAGACAAAGCGGTTGCGGAAGCCCACGAGGAAGAGGACGTGCACAGCCAGCCACAGCAACCAGCCGGCGAAACCGGTGACCTCGACCTTGCCCATCTTCACCAGCGCGTTGAAGCGGGAGACGATCGCCATGGAGCCCTTGTCGAAGTACTCAAAGGCCGGGCGCTCCTCCGGTGCGGTGCGGCCGGAGATCTGGTCGGTGATCTGCTCGGCGGCGTACTGGCCACCCTGGATGGCCACCTGGGCGACACCGGGGAGGTTCTTGTAGTTGGACATGTCGCCGACCACGAAGACGTTGCGGTGCTCACCGACGGTGAGGTCATCGTTGACCATGACGCGACCGGCGCGGTCCATCTCAGCGCCGGCCTGCTCCGCGATAAGCTTGCCCAGCGGGGAAGCGGCCACACCGGCAGACCAGATCTTGGTGAACGCCTCGATGGTGGTCTCCGAGCCGTCGACGGTGGACTTGTAGGTGACGGTCTTGTCGTCGACGTCGGTGACCATGGCATTGAGCTTGACGGTCACGCCGATCTTCTCCAGCTGCCGCTGTGCCGTGCGGCCCAGTCGCTTGCCGAAGGGCGGGAGGACCTGGGGCGCGCCGTCGAGAAGCAGGATTTTCGCGGCAGAAGTGGAGAAGTTGGAGTACTCGCCGACGAGCGTGCGGTGGGCGAGCTCGGCGAGCTGACCGGCGAGCTCCACGCCGGTCGGGCCGGCGCCGACGATGACGAAGGTGAGCAGGCGCTCACGCTGGGCCGGGTCCTTGGCCAGCTCGGCGCGCTCGAAGGCGCCGACGACGCGAGCGCGGATCTCCAGCGCGTCATCGATGGTCTTCATGCCCGGAGCGAACTCGGCGAAGTGGTCGTTGCCGAAGTAGGACTGGGAGGCGCCGGCGGCGACGATGAG
>NZ_JAUNUG010000089.1 GCF_030538285.1 Corynebacterium sp. | reverse complement strand
TCGCCCGCCACTACGCCTCCCTCGACCTGTTCGTCCACGCCGGCGAGTTCGAGACGTTCTGCCAGGCGATCCAGGAGGCCCAGGCCTCCGGCGTCCCGACCATCGGCCCGCGCGCCGGCGGCCCGGTCGACCTCATCCAGGAGCGCTACAACGGTCTGCTTCTCGACGTCGACACGTTCACCCGCGACCTGCCCACCGCCGCCGACTGGCTGCTGCACCGGGACCGCCACGACCAGCTGCGCCACAACGCGCGCGTCTCCGTGAGCTCCAAGACCTGGGAGGCGCTCTGCGAGCAGCTGCTGGGCTACTACTCGGAGGTCATCGCCGAGACCCGTCGCGTGCCGCTCACCTTCTTCGGCCCGCGCCCCGAGCTGCCCCTGTGGGCCGCCCGCGCCCTGGGCGCGCGCGTCGCCTGAGACGACCTGCCCTAGACTCGTACGCGTGGCTAAGGCAGACCTGGACAAGAAGCCCTTCGACGTGGCGTCGATGTTCGACGCCGTCGGGGAGAAGTACGACCTGACCAACACCATCCTGTCCTTCGGACAGGATGCCCGGTGGCGGCGGCGCACCCGCGAGCGGCTCAACCTGCAGCCGGGGGAGAAGGTCCTCGATCTGGCGGCCGGTACCGCCGTGTCCACCGTCGAGCTGGCCAAGTCCGGCGCCTGGTGCGTGGCCTGCGATTTCTCCCAGGGCATGCTCGCGGCCGGCAGCGACCGCGACGTGCCCAAGGTGTGCGGCGACGGCACGCAGCTGCCCTTCCCGGATAACACCTTCGACGCGGTGACCATCTCCTACGGCCTGCGCAACTTCCACGATCACGAGGCCGGCCTGCGGGAGATGGCGCGCGTGACCAGGCCGGGCGGGCGGCTGGCGATCGCGGAGTTCTCCACCCCGACCGTCCCCGTCTTCGGCACCGGCTACAAGGAGTACCTCATGCGCCTGCTGCCGAAGGTGGCGCGCCTCGTCTCCTCCAACCCGGAGGCCTACGAGTACCTGGCCGACTCGATCCGAGCGTGGCCCGATCAGGAGGGCCTGGCCCGCACCATCAACGCCAACGGCTGGGAGCAGGCCGGCTGGCAGAACCTCACCTTCGGCATCGTGGCCCTGCACTCGGCGGTCAAGCCCGCCTAGGGTTCAGGCGGTCCGCGACCACAGGGGGGTGTCGCGGCGCACCCGGGACACGGCGCCGCCGGCCAGTCGCCACACGCGGGCGATGAGGTCACGGTCCTCGTCTGTGATGAGGTTGCCCATGAGGCGCGCGGCCGCCGGCATGACCGCTGCACCCACCGGGCCGCGCAGACCCAGCGGGCCGACAACGGGCAGGAAGCGCGAGTAGGTGAGCAGGCGGGCGGCGGTCCGCGCGAGCAGGAACGCCTCGCCGTAGGTCTCCCGCAGCACGTGCGGCCACACCAGGGTCAGGTCCCGCCCCTCGCGCAGCAGCGCCACGGCCATCTCCGCGGACTCGAGGCCGTAGTCGATACCTTCGCCGTTGAGGGGGTTGACCAGGGCGGCGGCGTCGCCGATGAGCAGCCAGTTGCTGCCCGCCACATTGGACACCGCACCACCCATCGGCAGCAGCGCCGAGGTGACGTCCTGTTCCGGGCCCAGCTGCCACTCGTCGCGCTTCTGGGCGGCGTAGTGGGAGAGCAGCTTCTTGGTGTTCACCTTCGCGGGGCGCGCATCCGTGGACAATGCGCCACAGCCGAGGTTCACCCGTCCGTCGCCGAGCGGGAAGATCCACCCGTAGCCGGGCTGGACGACACCGTCGGCGTCGAGAAGCTCAACATCCGAGTGGATCCACGGCTCCGTCGACTGCGGGGTCTCGCAGTACGAGCGCGCGGCGATGCCGTACACCTCCCCGCGGTGCCACTGGCGTCCCAGCAGCTTGCCGAACGTTGAGCGCACGCCGTCAGCCACCAGCACCCAGCGTGCCCGGATCCGCTTCTCGACGCCCGCGTGGACCACCGTCACCTCGTCGACCCGCTGCCCGGTGCGCTGGACGGTGGTGGCGGACGCATCCTCCCACAGCTCCGCACCGCGCTCCACGGCGGTGCGGACGAGGAGATGGTCGAACTCCCGGCGGGCCATCGCGGACCCGAGTTTCCCGTAGTGACCGTCCGGCCACGGCGCGGTCACCGAGCCGCCGAATCCCCGCAGCTTGAGGCCCAGATTGTGGTAGCTGCCGGTGATCTCCTCCGCCAGGCCGAGGCGGGAGAGACTGTGGATGGCGCGCGGGGTGAGGCCGTCGCCGCAGGTCTTGTCGCGGGGGAAGACGGCGGCGTCGATAAGCAGGACCTCCATCCCCGCATCGGCCGCATGAATCGCGGCGGCCGCCCCGGCGGGCCCTGCTCCGACAACAAGGACATCCACGACACGCTCGGCACCCACGACACTCATGCGCCCATTCTGACACCCCGAGTACGGAGAGCCGCAACTTTGGACTACGGTTGAACCCGATCATCTTCCTCTTTGACATCGTTGCAAGGACATTCCGACATGACCCACGGCACCACCGACCAGCCCCGCCCGGCCGGGCACGTGGATCTGGGCGACGCTGCGCTCAACGAACGCATCGCCACCGGCATGGCCGCGGTGGAGGTCATGCTCCGCGAGGAACTGGCGAAGGGCGAGGACTTCCTCACGGACAAGGTCACCCACCTGCTCACCGCCGGTGGCAAACGCTTCCGTCCGATGATGACGCTGCTGGCCTCCGAGTACGGCCCCCGCGCGGGATCACCCGAGGTGGTCAAGGCTGCCGCGGTGCTCGAGACCGTGCACCTGGCGACGCTGTACCACGACGACGTCATGGATGAGGCCGAGCTGCGCCGCGGCGTCGACTCCGCCAACGCCCGCTGGGACAACGCCGTGGCCATCCTCGCCGGCGACATCCTCTTCGCCCACGCCTCCCGGCT
>NZ_JAUNUG010000088.1 GCF_030538285.1 Corynebacterium sp. | reverse complement strand
CGAGCCTGGGCGCCACTGCGGTCATAGTTCCTCCTGACTACGAGACAGCCCGCACAATGCGGACTGCCAAGCTTTTACTGCGCCTCATCTTAAAGGACGCGTAAGAGAGTTATCCAGCCCATCCGGACTGGAGACGTAAGTCAGTGTAACCCGAGTGGCCCGGCAAAACTCAAGGACAGGGACTTTTCCGGCGAATCGGGGCCGATTCGGCCGACACCCCTCCCGGTTTGTGACAGGTGCCACACTTGTGAACTGGGCGATTAACATTCTTTACGCAGATCAGGAACTCCACTTCACCCCCGGTCGGTATCAACCTTTCGGTTGAGGGCGGTTTTTTCCGCTTATCGACGCCCCTCCCCCGGCGGGTCGCCGGCAAACGGATGGGTACCTTATATATATGTCCATGTTTCGCCACCTACCCCCGAAACAGGCGACACCCCCTGCCGGATAGGTGTAATCCCCTCCCCCGAATGTGGTGGTTATCGAGAGTTTCCGCGGCCCGGACCATTAGAATGATGATTAACCGTGCCCCCGGATTTAAAGGACATTGCGATGACCGACCCCTCCCGCACCCCGGCAGCTCCCCTGCTGGACACTGTCCTCGCCGAACTTGGGCAGGACATCGTCTCCGGCACGCTGGCCGAAGGCCAGACCTTCACCCTGCAAGACCTATCGGACCGCTTCGACATCTCCCGGACCGTCGCCCGCGAGGCGATGCGCGCCCTCGAACAATTGGGACTGGTCTCCTCCTCCCGGCGCGTCGGCATCACCGTGCGCCAGCGCTCGTCGTGGGCGGTGTTCGATCAGTCGGTGATCGACTGGCGGTTGGCCTGCCCCATGGACCGCGCACCCCAGTTGCAGTCGCTCAATGAGCTGCGTACCGGCATTGAGCCGCTGGCCGCCCGCCTCGCGGCCCGCAACGCCACCCCGGAGCAGCGCGAGGAGCTTATTTCCCTGGCCTCGCAGGTCCGCGAGCTCGGCGAAACCGGCCACGGCAATACCCAGGACTTCCTTGAGACCGACAGCCGTTTCCATAATCTGCTGCTTGAGGCGTCCGGCAATGAGATGTTCGCTGCGCTCGCCCCGCCGATGCTCAGTGTCCTGCACGCCCGCACCCGTTATGGCCTGCAGCCAGCGGACCTGGCACCGGCCGCGATGTCGGCCCACGAGGAACTGGCCCGTCTCATCGCGGCGGGCGATGAAGACGCCGCTGAGGAGCAGTCCCGGCAACTGCTCACCGCCGTGGCCCAGATGTTCATCGACGAGTGACACAACCGAAGGCCCCCGCACCCCTGTTCGACCAGGGGTGCGGGGGCCTTCACGCGCGGCTGCCTAGAGCATGCAGGAGACGCAGCCCTCGATCTCCGTGCCGGTCAGGGCGACCTGACGGAGTCGGATGTAGTACAGGGTCTTGATGCCCTTGCGCCAGGCGTAGATCTGGGCGCGGTTGATGTCACGGGTGGTGGCGGTGTCCTTGAAGAACAGCGTCAGCGACAGACCCTGGTCCACGTAGCGGGTGGCGATGGCGTAGGTGTCGATGATCTTCTCGAAGCCGATCTCGTACGAGTCCTGGAAGTAGTCCAGGTTCTCGTTGTCCATGTGCGGCGCCGGGTAGTAGACGCGGCCGATCTTGCCTTCCTTGCGGATCTCAATCTTGGAGGCGATCGGGTGGATCGAGGAGGTCGAGTTGTTGATGTAGGAGATCGAACCGGTCGGCGGGACGGCCTGCAGGTTGCGGTTGAACAGACCGTGCTCCATGACCTCGGCCTTGAGGTCGGCCCAATCCTCGGCGGAGGGGATGTGCGCGGTGGAAGCCTCGAACAGTGCCTTCACCTTCTCGGTCTTCGGCGCGAAGTCGGCGGGGTCGAAGCCGTCGAAGTAGGTGCCGTCGGCGTACTGGGAGCGCTCGAAGCCGGAGAAGGTGGTGCCGCGTTCCTTGGCGATCTTGTTCGATGCACGCAGGGCCTGGTAGAGCACGGCGGCGAAGTAGGCGTTGGTGAAGTCCAGGCCTTCCTCCGAGCCGTAGTAGATGTGCTCGCGGCCGAGGTAGCCGTGGAGGTTCATCTGGCCGAGGCCGATGGCGTGGGAGGCGTTGTTGCCTTCGCGCACGGAGGGCACGGAATCGATGCTGGTGAACTCGGCGACGGCCGTGAGTCCGCGGATGGCGGTCTCGATGGTCTGGCCGAAATCGGGGGAATCCATGGCCATGGCGATGTTCATGGAGCCGAGGTTGCAGGAGATGTCCTCGCCGATGGTCTCGTAGGTGAGGTCCTCGTGGTAGGTGGAGGGGGTGTTGACCTGCAGGATCTCGGAGCACAGGTTGGACATGTTGATGCGGCCCTCGATGGGGTTGGCCGCGTTCACGGTGTCCTCGAACATGATGTAGGGGTAGCCGGACTCGAACTGGATCTCGGCGAGGGTCTGGAAGAACTGGCGCGCGTTGATCTTCTTCTTGGCGATGTTCGGGTCATCGACCATCTCGTCATAGAGCTCGGTGACGGAGATGTCACCGAAGGGCTTGCCGTACTTGCGCTCCACGTCATAGGGGGAGAACAGATACATGTCATCGTTGCGACGGGCCAGCTCGAAGGTGATGTCCGGGATGACCACTCCGAGGGAGAGGGTCTTGATGCGGATCTTCTCGTCGGCGTTCTCACGCTTGGTGTCGAGGAAACGCATGATGTCCGGGTGGTGCGCGTTGAGGTACACGGCGCCGGCACCCTGGCGGGCACCGAGCTGGTTGGCGTAGGAGAAGGAGTCCTCGAGGAGCTTCATCACGGGGATGACACCGGAGGACTGGTTCTCGATGTGCTTGATCGGCGCGCCGGATTCACGCAGGTTGGACAGCAGCAGGGCGACGCCGCCACCGCGCTTGGACAGCTGCAGGGCGGAGTTAATGGCACGGCCGATGGACTCCATGTTGTCCTCGATGCGCAGGAGGAAGCAGGAGACGAGCTCGCCGCGCTGGGCCTTACCGGCGTTGAGGAAGGTCG
>NZ_JAUNUG010000036.1 GCF_030538285.1 Corynebacterium sp. | reverse complement strand
CCAGGGGCTGGCGGGCGGTGCCGGTGAAGCGGGCGTCGTCGAAGATGCGGGACTCACCGACCAGCTCCACGGTGGCCGGGTTGTAGATGAAACCGACGCGGATGACATCCTCGTCGGTGCCGATCTCGGCGGGGGAGGGGACATAAGCCCAGCGCTGGGTGCCGGCGGCGGCGTTGAGGGCGTCGACAAGCGCGGACAGTGCCTCGTCGCGGCGTTCAATGTCACCGCTCAGGGCGTAGGTGTTCTCGATCTCCTCCAGTCCGAGGACGTCGACGTCGAGCTCGTTGATGGCGGCGACGATCTTGTTCTGCTGGTCGCGGAAGGCCTCCGCTGTGAAGGCGCCGCGGACATCGCACCAGTTGGCGGTGACGGGCGTGCCGTGCATGTCGGTGTACGCCCGGCAGCCCGGCTCGTCCTGGCCGAGGGAGGTGAAGTAGTTGAGCACGTTGAAGGAAGCGATGGAGTACTCGCCCGCCACACCGGCCATGGCTCCGATCTCGGCGGCGCGGGTGTCCTCCCAGGTGATAGGCAGCTCAGCGGCGGAGTTGGCGCCGGTGATCGGGGTGGTCGGCTGGAAACGCCAGAAATTGTGGGAGAAGTCCACGGTCACCGGGTGCTGGAAGTTCACACCCGCGCCGGTGCGGATCGACTTGTGCGGAGCACCATCGACGGCGACATAGGGCAGGGGAGTGTCCTGCTCGCGGGAGTAGTCGCGGGTGCGGCCGTCGTCGAGAAGCACGATCTCGGCGGCCTGAGCGGCCATGAGCTGCTGGACAGGCGAGGCCGGATCGGTGTCCGGGGCGTGGACATCGGTGGGCTGGCGGTGGGCGGCCTCGCCCGGGGCCAGACCGATCTCGCCGTAGCGGTTGAGCTGGTAATTGTTGGTCACGGTGTGGGCGCCGGTAGGCAGGACGAGCATGTGCTCATAGGGCTCGCGGGCGGCATCGCCAGCCGGCAGCTGCGCGATCTCCGTCGGGGTGACCGCGGCGAACGCGGTGTCCGGCACGGTGAACGTCGGGCCGGTCAGCTGCGTGATGCCGTAATACTCATCGGCCTGCCCGGTGACGATGAGCGAGTCCCCGATCTCCGGGAACTGCTGCTGCCCGCCCAGGTAGACGAAAATCGCGTCGGAGGAATCTCCGACCTGCTTCTCGACGCCACCCGTCCCCGGCGTCTGCATGATGAAACCATTACGGCCGCCCTCGTCGTACACGGCGGTGACGACACCCTCGGTGCTCACCTGCTGGCCGAGCAGCGGGGTGGCGTCGCCGGTGCCCTGGATCTGCGCGATGCTGACAGGCTCACTCGGGGCGGGGACCTCGGGGTTCTCGGGCACCTGCGGGTCCGGCTGCTCGATCCCGGAGTTCATCGGGGTGGGGGCACCGGAGGCGAAGTCCGCGGCGTTGTTGTCGGTGTCCACGCCGACAGTGATGCGGGCGGTGGAGGTGGAGTTCGTCGTACGCGGTGCGGGAGCCGTCTCGAAGCGGGTGGCCGAACCCTAACCGACGAGGTCGACGGGGGTGCCGGTGGCGTCGAAAAGCTCCGCAATGGCGTTAGTCCCCGAGAAGTTGAAGGTACCCACGGAATCCGGGGTGGGCAGGTCGCCGGTGACGGTGTTGCCGGCGGCGCCCTGGACGAGGAAGAAGTCGCCAGCCGGGATGATGCCGGCGTCGATGGTGTGCAGGGTGCCGGTGTTGCCCGCGGTCGACATCTGGTCGATCTGCCAGCCGCTCAGGTCAATGTCCGAGTCAGTGGGGTTGTAGAGCTCGACGAAATCGTGGGTGAAATGGGAACCGGAATTACCGCCACCACCGTAAACCTCGTTGATGACGACATTGGAGCCGTCCGGGGCAGCGTGGGCGGAGGGGATGAGGATGAGGGAAATACCGGCGGCGGCAGCTGCGGCCAACCCGGTGACACGACGGAACATGTGGGGAACCTTCGGGGGAATAAAAAGGACGGAAAGTGGTTGCACTGGATGTGCTGGCGCACATGCGTGCCTGCGAACACTTAACCTTTGATCTCACCTGTGCGCTGGGTGAGGAATTCTCCCTTTCGGATGTCCCATTCCCGGTCCTTGAGGTTTGACCTCACGTTGCCGGAAAGTTCATTCCGACGTCACCTCGGGGTGGCGGACGGTTCACCGCCAACGTGGCTGTGACGGCAACGGAGATTGCGTTCGCGGAAGTATTAGGAAACGCGTGGACGCGCTATGCTGAGACCGACCAATTCCGGCGAAGATAAGGGAAAATTGTGGCCCGTGTTGTTGTGAATGTCATGCCGAAGGCGGAAATCCTCGACCCCCAGGGACAGGCTGTCCACCGCGCGCTGGGACGCATCGGCGTCACCGGCGTCAGCGACGTACGTCAGGGCAAGCGTTTCGAGCTGGAGGTGGATGACTCCGTCACCACCGCCGACCTGGAGAAGCTCGCCGAAACTCTGCTCGCCAACACCGTGATCGAGGACTTCGAGGTCGTCGGTGTGGAGGTCGCCAAGTGACCGCCAAGATCGGAGTCATCACCTTCCCCGGCACGCTCGACGACGTCGACGCGGCCCGCGCCGTGCGCATCGCCGGCGCTGAGGTGGTCAACCTGTGGCACGCCGACGCTGACCTGAAGGGCGTCGACGCGGTCGTCGTCCCCGGCGGCTTCTCCTACGGCGACTACCTGCGCTCCGGCGCCATCTCCGCCATCGCCCCGGTCATGACCTCCGTGGTCGAGGCCGCCGCCAAGGGCATGCCCGTTTTGGGCATCTGCAACGGCTTCCAGGTGCTCACCGAGGCCCGCCTGCTGCCCGGCGCCCTGACCCGTAACCAGGGCCTGCACTTCCACTGCACCGACACCTACCTCGAGGTGGTCAACGCCGACACCGCGTGGACCAGCAACTACGAGGCCGGTCAGCAGATCCTCATCCCCGCCAAGCACGGCGAAGGCCGTTTCCAGGCCACCCCCGACACCATCGAGATGCTGGAGGGGGAGGGCCGCGTGGTGTTCCGCTACACCGACAACTACAACGGCTCGCTCAACGCCATCGCCGGCATCACCAATGAGACCGGCCGCGTCGTCGGCCTCATGCCGCACCCGGAGCACGCTGTCGAGGTGCTCACCGGCCCGTCCGTCGACGGCCTGGGAATGTTCCTGTCCGCCATCGGCACGATCGCAGCCTAGGAGGGCTTGAAATATGACCGTTCGAAACGACACCGTCGAGGCCGCCCAGGCCCACCCCGACACCGAGCAGCCCTACGCCGAGCTGGGCCTGAAGGACGATGAGTACGCCAAGATCAAGGCGATTCTCGGCCGCCGACCCACCGACGCGGAGCTGACCGTCTACTCCGTGATGTGGTCGGAGCACTGCTCCTACAAGTCCTCCAAGGTGCACCTGCGCTACTTCGGTGAGACCACCACCGAGGAGATGGCCTCCAAGATCCTCGCCGGCATCGGCGAGAACGCCGGTGTGGTCGACATCGGCGGCGGCGACGCCGTCACCTTCCGCGTCGAGTCCCACAACCACCCCTCCTTCGTCGAGCCGTACCAGGGTGCGGCCACCGGCGTCGGCGGCATCGTCCGCGACATCATGGCCATGGGCGCCCGCCCGATCGCCGTGATGGACCAGCTGCGCTTCGGCCCGGCCGATGCCCCGGACACCGGCCGCGTCCTGCCGGGTGTCGTCCACGGCATCGGTGGCTACGGCAACTCCCTCGGCCTGCCGAACATCGGCGGCGAGACCGTCTTCGATGAGGCTTACGCCGGCAACCCGCTGGTCAATGCCCTGTGCGTGGGCACCCTCAAGGTGGAGGACCTCAAGCTGGCCTTCGCCTCCGGTACCGGCAACAAGGTGATGCTCTTCGGTTCCCGCACGGGCCTCGACGGCATCGGCGGCGTCTCCGTCCTCGGCTCCGAATCCTTCGAGGAGGGCGCGGAGCGCAAGCTCCCGGCCGTCCAGGTGGGCGACCCCTTCGCCGAGAAGGTGCTCATCGAGTGCTGCCTCGAGCTGTACCAGGCCGGCGTGGTCGTCGGTATCCAGGACCTGGGTGGCGGCGGCCTCGCCTGCGCCACCTCCGAGCTGGCGGCCGCCGGTGACGGCGGCATGCGCGTCAACCTGGACACCGTGCCGCTGCGCGCCGAGAACATGACCGCCGCCGAGATCCTCGCCTCCGAGTCCCAGGAGCGCATGTGCGCCGTGGTGACCCCGGAGAACGTCGAGAAGTTCAAGGCCATCTGCGCCAAATGGGACGTCATCTGCGCGGAGATCGGCGAGGTCACCGACGAAAAGGACCGCTACGTCGTGTACCACAACGGCGAGCTGGTTATCGACGCCCCGCCGTCCACCATCGACGAAGGCCCCGTCTACAACCGCCCCTTCGCCCGCCCCGAGTGGCAGGATGAGCTGCAGCAGTACACCCCGGTCGAGCGTCCGAGTGACCTCGGACAGGCCCTGTTCGACATGGTCTCCTCCCCGGCGCTGTGCTCGCGAGATTTCATCACCGAGCAGTATGACCGCTACGTCCGCGGCAACACCGTCAAGGCGAAGTACTCCGACGCCGGTGTCCTGCGCATCAACGAGGAGAACAACCGCGGCGTCGCCATCTCCGCGGATGCTTCGGGCCGCTACACCAAGCTTGATCCGCGTACCGGTGCCCGCCTGGCGCTGGCTGAGGCCTACCGCAACGTGGCCGTCACCGGTGCCCGTCCGGTGGCCGTGACCAACTGCCTGAACTTCGGTTCCCCGGAGAACCCGGACGTCATGTGGCAGTTCCGCGAGGCCGTCCACGGCTTGGCCGACGGCGCGAAGGAGCTGGGTATCCCGGTTTCCGGCGGCAATGTCTCCTTCTACAACCAGACCGGTGACACCCCGATCCTGCCGACCCCGGTGGTCGGTGTCCTCGGTGTCATCGAGGATGTCCACGACGCCATCGGCCACGACCTCGGCTCCGTCCCCGAGCCGGAGGTGCTCGTCCTCCTGGGTGAGACCCGGGACGAGTTCGGCGGCTCCATCTGGCAACAGATCAGCGGTGGCGGCCTGAACGGTCTGCCCCCGCAGGTCGATCTGACCAACGAGGAGCGGCTGGCCGATTTCTTCGTGGGCAACGAGCTGATCACTGCCGCCCACGACCTTTCCGAGGGCGGCCTCGCCCAGGCCGTCGCCGAGATGGCATTCCGCTACGACGGCGGCGTCTCCCTCGACCTGGCCGGCGTCCACGAGGATGAGTTCGTGGCGCTGTTCTCCGAGTCCGCTTCCCGCGTGCTGGTGGCCACCACCGCCGACCGCGTCGACGGCGTGCTCGAGCGCGCCGCCGAGTTCGGTGTCCCGGCCGTGCGTATCGGTGAAACCACGCAGGGCCGTGAGCTCAGCTTCGGTGAAACCACCGTCAACATCGATGAGCTGAAGAGCGCCTGGCAGGCCACCCTGCCGGAGCAGTTCGGCCATGCGGTGGGAGCTAACTCGGTCGTCGAGTAGCACTCCGCCGCTCATGCCCTGTCCTGGAAGTTGTCCAGGACAGGGCATTGTCGATTCGGGGGCGCGCGCGTATCCTTACCTACGCAACCGTAACTTGCCTGGAAGGGGGCGAGATGACCACGACGATTACCCGCGAGGTTCTCGACCGCGGACCCCGCCCGCTCACCCGCGGCTGGTTCCACTTCTTCGCTGCTTTAGCCTCGGTGGTCAGCGGCTCCGTTCTGTCGACCGTCGCGTGGATGACGCTGGCCTGGGGCAATGCCCTCGGGGTGAGCGTCTACGCCCTCGGCGTCGTTGTCCTCTTCGGGGTGTCCGCGGCCTATCACCTCGGCCACTGGCGAAGCGCCGCCACGGTTGCCTGTTGGCGGCGCGCCGACCATGCCACCATCGCCTTCTTCATCGCCGCCACCTACACCCCGCTGTGCCTGATCGCCCTCCCCGCGCCGCAGGCCCTGCTGATGCTTAGTGTCGTGTGGGCTGGCGCGGCGCTCGGCATGGCGCTCAACCTGGTGTGGATCACCCACCCCCGCTGGCTCGACGTAGCGGTGTACCTGGCCTTGGGCTGGCTCATCGTCCCGCTCATCCCTGCCCTGTGGGCTTCTCAGGGGCCGGCGGTGGTGTGGCTGCTGTTTACCGGTGGTGTCATCTACTCACTCGGTGCGTTGGTCTATGGTTTCCGCTGGCCCGGGCGGCAGGCGCGGATCTTCGGCTACCACGAGCACTTTCACACCGCGACGATCATCGCCGCCGCGGTGCACCAGGTGGCGGTATGGATGGTCGTCCTATAGTGGGATCGGCCCATCCTTGACGATCTCTCTCATCACCAACGTCGATGTAATCCGCGCCACGCCCGGCAATTCGCTCAGGTGCTCATCGCGCAGACGCTGGTAGTCAGCGAGATCCCGGGCCACCACCCGCACCAGGAAATCCGGGTCGCCGAACAGGCGCTCCGCGCTTAAGACCTGGGGCAGTGCCGCCAATCCATCCTCCAGCGCGGCGACCGTCGCCCGATCCTCCCTATCGAGGGTGATGAAAGCGATCACCTGCGTTCCGAAGCCCACCGCCGCCCGATCCAAGCGGGTGTGAAACCCGGTGATGACGCCATCGCGCTCCAGGGCGCGCAGCCGGCGCAGGCACGTGCTCGACGATGTCCCCGTATGATGCCCCAACTCCGCGGCCGTGATCCGCGCATTTCCCTGCACCAGTGACAGAATCTGGCGATCAACCTCATCCATACGCATGATTCTGCCACAGCCTGCCGGAAAGCCCACCGGAATGAATGAAAAGGGCGGGAGTATCGGGGAAGCCGCTCAGCGGGCACGATATCCGGCATGGATATCGGAAACATCATGGGCTTCTTCACGGTCAGCCTTCTGCTGATCGTGACCCCGGGGCCCGACTGGGCATTCGTGCTCGGCCACGCTTTCCGACGCCGCCCCCTCACCTGGCCCCTCCTCGGCATCGGCCTGGGCTACCTGGGGCTGACGATCGTCGTCGCCGGCGGCCTCGGCGCACTCGTCGCCCGCCACCCGGCACTGCTGGCCGCCGTCACCATCGCGGGCGTGCTGGTCCTGGTCTATATCGGCTGGCAGATGCTGCGCGCGGCACTCCGCGGGCCCGTCACCGTCGAAGTCGAGACTGCTGATCCGACGCCTGTCGGCGGAGGCGGGGGAGTGATCACCCTCACCCGCCCCAACGCCCGCGTCGAGACCCGCCGCTCGACCATCGCTACCGGCGCAGCCGTCAGTGGCCTCAACCCGAAGGGCCTCATGCTGTTCATCGCCCTGTTGCCCCAGTTTATCGGCGCGGGCTGGCCGATCGCGGCGCAGATGTTCATCCTCGGCCTGGTCTTCATCGCCTCCGCGCTGGTGGTCTATGCGCTCCTCGGCATCTTCGCCGGCAAGGTGCTGGCGGGCTCAGAGCGGGCCTCGCGGATATTGACCGGCGTGGCAGGTGTGGCCATGATGTGCGTCGCCGCCGGGATGGCGGTGCAGCACTTCCTTTAAGGGGCAGCCACGGGTCGCAATGTCCCTGAGGTGATGCACCCCAAGCCGGCGCGTAGTGAAAGCCCAGGTCGGGTGTGGCTGGTGTGGCGTCCAGGTGGGGGTTGCATCACTTCAGGGACAGGCCGTGGCATCGGGCAGGGATCGTGTCCCTAGTCCACGTGCATCGGCGTCGATTGCGGCACCAGCGGCATGGGCGCGTACTCGGCGCGCAGCTCACGCAGCTTGTGGGCGTGTTCGGCGAGACGGACGTCCTCGGTGGTGCGCGGGGTGAACTGGCGGGCGGGCAGGGCGTTGCCGTCGGTGTCCATGGCCAGGTAGGTGACGGTGGCGTGGATGGCGGTCTGCAGGTTCTCGCGGCCGCCGCGAGGGTTGCCGGAGCGGACGTGGACGGACATCTGCATGGAGCGGGCGTCGGTGCGCATCATGCGGGCGTCGACTTCGATGAGGTCGCCGATGGCGATGGGGCGGTAGAAGCGGATGCCGCCGGCGTAGACGGCGACGGTGTGTTCGCCGGACCATTCCATGGTGCAGGCGGCGCCGGCTTCGTCGATCCATTCCATGGCGGTGCCGCCGTGGACCTTGCCGCCCCAGTTGATGTCGGTGGGTTTGGCGAGGAAGCGGTGGATGAGGCGCGGGGCTTCGGAAGGTCCGTCGTAGGTCTGGTCCTCCATTTCGTCCTCGATGGCCTTGCGCAGGTCGATGCGGGAGAGGGCGGCGTCGAGGACGCGGCGCTCTTCGTCGTTGGAGGGGATGAATTCGGGCACGGCTTGGGTTTTTCCGGTGGCGGTGTCCTTGGCTACGAAGATGACCAGGCAGTCGCAGGCGCGGGTGAATTTGCCTTCGCGGGGATCGGCGGAGAAGACCTCGTTGACGATGTGCATGGAGGAGCGGCCGGTCATGGCGATGCGGGAGCGGACTTCGACCATGTGGCCGGAGGGGATGGGGCGGGTGAAATGGATGTGGCCGACGTAGGCGGTGACGCAGTAGGTGGCGGACCATTGGACGGCGCAGGCGTAAGCGGCCTTGTCGATCCATTCGAGCACGCGCCCGCCGCTGACGCCCTGGTTGCCGGCCATGAGGACGTCGGTGGGGGCGGCGAGGAAGCGGAGGGTGACCTTCGGGGATTTCTGCGTGGTCGGCATGCGAACGATCCTTCTCTGGGCGAACTATCGGGGTATCCGGCTTACCTTACTAGACTCGCCTCATGTTGCCTCAAGAAGTTCTGGACTGGGTGAAGGACCCGGTGGGTGTCGATAAGCCGGCCCGTCCCCTGCTGGCCGACGCCGTCCGCACCACCGCGCGCGCCCTCGCCGCGAACGCGCCCGGCCGCGCAGTCGAAATCCGTGTCCCACCCTTCGTCGCTGTCCAATGCATCGACGGCCCCGCCCACACCCGCGGAACCCCGCCCAACGTGTTCGAGACCGACCCGCTGACCTGGCTGCAGCTGGCCACCGGACAGATACTTATCGACGACGCCCTCCGCACCGGCCGCCTCGACGCCTCCGGGCCCCGGGTGGGTGAGGTGGGTGCCTTCCTGCCGATCATTAGTGTGTGAGTGGCCAAAGAGACTAAGGTGGTGGGCGTGGTAATGAAGGACCGTTCCTGGACCGATTCCGCCCCCGCCCCGCTGGATGACCGCGGCGAGACCGAACCGCGCGAGGAGTGCGGCGTCTTTGGCGTGTGGGCCCCTGGCGAGGAAGTCGCCAAACTCACCTACTTCGGGCTCTTCGCCCTGCAACACCGCGGCCAGGAGGCCGCCGGTATCGCAGTCGGCGACGGAGAACGCATCGTCGTGTTCAAGGACATGGGCCTGGTCTCCCAGGTCTTCGACGAATCCATCCTCAGCTCCCTGCACGGCGACATCGCCCTCGGGCACACCCGCTACTCCACTGCCGGTGGCAAGAAGTGGGAGAACGTCCAACCGATGTTCCGCACCGCCCCTGACGGCACCGACGTCGCCCTCGGGCACAACGGCAACCTGGTCAACTCCGTGGAACTGCGCCGCGAGGCCGTCGAACGCGGCCTCGGTGAATTCGCCGGCGAGGGGGAGGTCTCCTGTTCCGACACCGAGGTCATCACGGCCCTGCTCGCCGACTCCGTCCGCGACGGCCGTACAGTCTTCGACTCCGCCCAGGAGCTCCTGCCCCGGGTCAAGGGCGCATTCTGCCTCACCTTCACCGACGGTCAGACCCTCTTTGCCGCCCGTGACCCGCACGGTGTGCGTCCGCTGGTCCTCGGGCGCCTCGATCGCGGCTGGGTCGTCGCCTCCGAGACCTGTGCCCTCGACATCGTCGGCGCGGCGTTTGTCCGCGAGATCGAGCCCGGTGAGATCGTCGCCATCGACGCCGCTGGTGTCCGCAGCGCCCGCTTCGCCGAGACAACCCACCGAGGCTGCATCTTCGAGTACGTCTACCTGGCGCGCCCGGACACCGTCATCCGCGAGCGCTCCGTCAATGCGACCCGCATCGAGATCGGTCGCCGCCTGGCCCGCGAGCACCCTGCCGAGGGTGACCTGGTCATACCGGTGCCGGATTCCGGTACCCCGGCCGCCGTCGGCTACGCCCGTGAATCGGGCATTCCCTTCGGCCAGGGTCTGGTGAAAAACGCCTACGTCGGGCGTACCTTCATTCAGCCCTCCCAGACGCTGCGCCAGCTGGGCATCCGCCTCAAACTCAACCCGCTCCGGCAGGTCATCGCTGGCAAGAAGCTCATCGTCGTCGACGATTCCATCGTCCGCGGCAACACCCAGCGGGCGTTGATCCGCATGCTGCGGGAAGCCGGTGCCGCCGAGGTTCACGTGCGCATCGCCTCCCCGCCGGTGAAATGGCCGTGCTTCTACGGCATCGACTTCGCCAGCCCGGGTGAGCTCATCGCCAATGCCATCGCCGGGGACGCCCCCAACGGCACCGTCGCGCTGACCGAGTCGATCCGCAGCGCCATCGGCGCGGACTCCCTCGGCTTCGTCACCATCGACGAGATGGTGGAGGCCACCGAGCAGTCCCGCGAGCAGCTGTGCGTGGCGTGCTTCGACGGCCGCTACCCGCTGGGGCTGCCCTCGGGGAACGCCAACGCCGAGCTCGTGGCCAAGATGCAGGCCAACTAGAACTTCCCTGACAGAAAGAGACGTGAAGAACACCATGACCGACAACCAGGGTGCCTCCTACGCCGCCGCCGGAGTGGACATTGAGGCCGGTGACCGCGCCGTCGAACTGTTCGCCCCGCTGGCCAAGCGGGCCACCCGTCCGGAGGTCCGCGGCGGACTCGGGGGCTTCGCCGGCCTCTTCGCACTCGGCAACTACAAGGAGCCGCTGCTGGCCGCCGGTTCTGATGGTGTGGGCACCAAGCTCGCCGTCGCCCAGGCCATGGACAAGCACGACACCATCGGCATCGATCTGGTCGCCATGTGCGTCGACGACCTCGTGGTCTGCGGTGCGGAGCCGCTGTTCCTGCAGGACTACATCGCCATCGGCAAGGTCGTGCCCGAGCATGTCGCGCAGATCGTCGCCGGCATCGCCGAGGGTTGCGTCCAGGCCGGCTGCGCGCTGCTGGGCGGTGAGACCGCCGAGCACCCCGGTGTCATGGAGCCCGGCCACTACGATGTCTCCGCCACCGCCGTCGGCGTCGTCGAGGCCGATGAGTTGCTCGGCCCCCACCTGGTGCGCTCCGGTGACATCATCATCGGCATGGCCTCGTCCGGCCTGCACTCCAACGGCTACTCCCTGGCCCGCCACGTCCTCCTGGAGAAGGCCGGCCTGCCGCTCGACGGTTATGTCGAGGAGCTCGGTCGCACCCTCGGTGAGGAGATGCTCGAGCCGACCCGCATCTACGCCAAGGACTGCCTGGCCTTGGCCGCCGAATGTAACGTCCGCACCTTCTGCCACGTCACCGGTGGTGGCCTGGCCGGCAACATGGAGCGCATCATCCCCGAGGGCCTGGTCGCCGAGATGAGCCGCGCCACCTGGACCCCCGGCCAGATCTTCCGCACCATCGCCGACCTGGGTAAGGTCCCGCGCGAGGAGATGGAGAAGACCTTCAACATGGGGGTCGGCATGGTCGCCATCGTGGCCCCGGAGGACCGCGACCGCGCCCTGGCCATGCTCACCGCCCGCCACATCGACGCCTGGGAGTTGGGCACCGTCCGCGCCGCCGGCGTGGGCGAGACCCAGCGGGCGACCCTCGCGGGGGAGCATCCCGGCTACTAGCTTGAAAAACGCCGAAGGCGCGGCACCTTAAAGAAGGTGACCGCGCCTTTAGCGTGACCGTTATCAGCGGCCGGAGTGGGACGCCCCCTGCGGGTCGTCTTCGTCGTCGTCGGACCAGTCCGCGTACTCCGCGTACTGATCGTCATCGTCATCGACTCCAGCGTCATCGTAGGAACGGCGAGGACTCTGCGAAGCAAGTTCGCGCTGGAGTGAGTCCAGATCCATTTCGGGCGTGTTGTACTTGAGCTGGCGTGCAACCTTGGTCTGCTTTGCCTTTGCGCGACCGCGTCCCATGGCCTGACCCCCTTGAGGTATGTGAGGGCAATCCAGGGAATTCGGATGCCCCATCGGCTTTACGTCTGTGTGTATTCCTGAAGAACACAATAGCGCGTATGGGCCGAAAATGCCTTACCGTGCCCCTGAGCACGGGAAATGGGCCACCAATAGGGAAAAACACAAGATCACTGTGACGAATCCGGGGGTGGTCGGGGGTGCTTATTGACGCCCCCGCAAACGATCCACCGCCGCCCGCCCCGCCTGCTCGCCGGTGTCCTCCGGCAGTGAGGCAGGGTCCACCATGACGGCGACATCCCCCACCCGCAGCTCCTGTCCCAGCGCGCTCCGCTTGACCAACGCCAGGGCTATCGGCCCGAAGTCGCAGTCATGCACCACGGTGCCCAGGCGGCCGACAGCCCGCCCGCCGGCGGCGGCGTGGATCTCGGAGCCCGGCGTCGGATCCTCGGGTGCCGAGCCATCGAGCTGCAGCATCACCAATACCCGTGGGGAGCGGCCCAGGTTCTCCACCCGTGCCACCGTCTCCTGTCCCCGGTAGCAGCCCTTCTCCAGATGCACCGCCCCCGGGTGTACGCCACGCCCGATCCAGGCGGGAACCTCATGGGGGATGGATTTGTCATCCAGATCCGCCCCACGCTCCGGCTCCAGGGCGCGCACCCGCTCGGCGCTGAACGCCATGAGCCCGGCCAGTGTGGCCCCCGCCGCCTCCAGCGCGGCGACCGTGTCCATCAGCTCCGCGCGGGGGACCAGCAGATCCCGGCGAGCAATACCCCGCCAATCCACCTCACGCACCAAGGCCCCCTCCGGTACCGCCACCGTGGTACCCAGCAGCGTGAGCACCGCCAGCTCCGCCTCGCTGATCTCCACCTGCGACCAGAAGATCATCTTCTGCAGAAACGACAGGAAAGAGTCGAACTGGGCGGCCGGCACATCCAGCAAGAAACCGTCCTCCACCCGCAGCACGTCGGCGTGGTGGAGGATATGTCCCTGAATATCCAGGTCAAGGGCGGCCGCGGCGTAACCGACGGGGACGTCGAGAAGCTTCTGTGACAGCAGATTATTCAGAAACTCCGCCGCGTCCGGCCCACTGACCCGCACCACCCGGCGCTGGGAACGATCCACCACCACCGTGCCGGAATGGGCGCGGCGCTGCTCGCCCAGTGGATCGCCGTAGTGGAAGGGCACGCCGGTGGCGTCGATAAGCGCCTCAGCGCCCTCCAGAGGAGCGGCACCAGGGCGATCAAACAGGGGGGAACGATACGTAGTGGAGGTCACACAGCCGATGGTAGCCCGCCCGACGGGGCATAATGCAAGGATATGGACACCACCACGCCCATCATCTACATCGTCGAGCCCTACGGCGGGTCAATTCGTCGCCACAACTCGGCACTCCCGCACGTCTACTGGGATGACGCGGCCGTTACCCGCGGCGACGGTGTCTTCGAAACCCTCCTCATCCGTGACGGACACCCCGCCAACCTCCAACGCCACCTTGCACGCTTCCAGGCCTCCGCGCGCCTCATGGAACTACCCGAGCCCAACGAGGAAGACTGGATCGCCGCCACCCGCGAAGCCGTCGCCGAGTGGTCGAGGCGCAGCGAGGACGACGCGAAGTGTGTCTGGACCTACACCCGCGGCCGCGAATCCACCGGCCGCCCCAGCGCCTGGCTCACACTGACCCCCGTCCCGGATTCGGTACTTGAGCAGCGCCGGAAGGGCGTCACCGTGATGACCAGCCCGCGCGGCTTCAGCATCGACACCTCCCTACCTGGCGTCGAGGAAGCCACCGAAGGCGGTCACCCCCGCCCCGCCCCCTGGCTCACTGTAGGCGCAAAAACCCTCAACTACGCTGCCAACATGGCCGCCCTGCGCTACGCCCGCAGCCAGGGTTTCGACGACGTCATCTACCTTGACCCTGCCACCGGCCGCATCCTCGAAGGCGCCACCTCAACGGTCATCACCGTGCGCAAAGGCGGCAAACTCCGCACCCCCACCCCCGGCGGTGACATCCTCCCCGGCACCACCCAGGCTGCGCTTTTCGAGCACGCCGAAAAGGAAGGGTGGCGCTGCAAAACGAAAGACATGACCCTCGACCGGCTTCTCGACGCCGAGTCCGTCTGGCTCGTCTCCTCCGTCCGCGTCGCCGTCCGTGTCACCGCCATCGACGGCACCAAGCTCCCCGCCCCCGACAACGAAGACGAGATCCGGGAGCTGATTAACGAAGCACTAGGCGCCGAATAAGCACCCGCAACAGCAGGACCCACATCGCAGCCGCAAGGAGCAGCAGTCCCACGAACAGCCAGAACGTGAACGGCTCCTCGGTACCCGTCCGAACGATGAGCCGCTGGGGCAGTGCCACCGCGAAAGCGAAGGCGATGAGGGTCCCGATGTAGCTGCCGATCATGTTCGCCCGATGCGAGGTCACCCGCCCCCGCCGGATGTTCCACACCCCGAGAGTGACCATGGCCGCGGTGAGTATCGCCAGGCCGTGGAGGAACCCGAACCCGTCCTCCAGGCCGAAAAGAAAGCTGGCGCCACAATTGACGTACATGAGTGCCACCCAGGTGCGCCCGAGCCACCGGTGTAGCGCGTCCCGGGACGGGCGGAAGATATTGACTGGTCCGAGCACGAGAACGAGGAAGGCGGCGGAGGCATGGAGGACGATGGGGGCGGCGAAGGCTTCCATGGCATTATGTTAGGACGCTACCCGAGCCTGCGCCGCGCACGACCCGACCCCCGGCGGTGCGACGGGACGGGACCTGCTGGCGATGCGCGTAGCAGTCGGCACATACCGGAATTCACGACTGCTCGTGATGGTGCTGCAATTGGGTCACACCTCCCACAGCATCCGCCGATACTCTCCCGAAGATTAGCCGGCGATGCGCTTGAGCTGCGCCGACATACGCGGCACCATCTCACCGTCGATGAGACGCTCATCCACCCAGCCAAGATCATTATTCGGCATGAGGCCATACAGGCGCTTACCTGGGCCCAGCTTCAGCCCACAGGAGGAGGTCACCATGGTGGAGGCCGACTCGATCTGCCAGGCCCGCTCGTTGACCGGCTCGCCGTAGAAGATCTCGGCCACACCGGTGGAATGGGTGCACACCACCTCGATCTCGTCCTGCAGGGAGATACGCCAGAAACCGGACTCGCGGTGGTCCGGGCCCGCCGGGTTGCCCTCGGTGTCGATCTTCCAGATGCGGGACTCGTAGGTGAGGTAATTCTCGCCGTCATGGGCGAAGATCAGCTGCTGGCCGAACGTGAATTGCCCCTCACCCGGCATGTCCGCCTGACCCTCACCGCGCCACACGCCCACCAGTGGCAGCAGAGCCAGCAGACCATCATGGATGTTGGGGCCCTGGCGCAGGTTTGCGGTGTCATCCGGCAGGGGGATCTCGCCCAGATCCAGCGGTGGGATGTTGCGATGCGCGGTGCTCTTCGACTGCTCCGCTGCCAGATTGACGGCGTCGTTGCCGCTCAGGGGCTGCTGGGGCTGGGAGTCGGCGGCCGCGGCGGCGTCGCCGGGAGTGTCGGACGGAGTGTTCTTCGGCTGCTCAGTCATGGGAACCAGCCTAAAGTATTGCGCTGCACACGTGGTGCCGGGGGCGCGGCTGCGTGCGGACGTACCCCTTTGTGTCAAAGCACCCTGATACGAACTGGACTTTTGTTGCCGCCCAGAACACCAAGGGGTACGTGCGTACGCGGCACCCGGCTAGGCTGGTTGATCGTGCGTGTCCTGTTGATAGCCAACCCCAACTCCACGACGCAGAGCGACGGCCTCTTCCGCCGGATCATCCCACTCCTGCGCGCGGTCGAGGGGTTGAGTCTGACCGGGCGTTTCACCCACTACCCGGGGCATGCGGAGGAGATCTGCCGGGGCCTGACACGCCAGGACTGGGACCTGGTGGTGGTCGTCGGCGGGGACGGGACCCTCAACGAGGTAGTCAACGGGTTGCTCGGCCCCGCAACGGAAGATCCTCCCACACCGGAGGAGCTGCCGGCCCTGGCGGTCATCCCGACCGGGTCGGCGAATGTCTTCGCCCGGGCGCTCGGGTTCCCGCCGGATCCGGTGGCGGCAACGGACATGTTGAGCAACCTCATCCGCCGGGACCTGCGGCGCCGCATCTGTCTGGGCACGTGGAACAAGCGGTGGTTCGCGGTCAACGCCGGCTTCGGTATGGACGCCGACGTCGTCGCCCGCGTCGATGAAGCCCGCACCCTGGGGTTTGCAGCCACACCTTTGCGCTACCTGTCCATCTGCCTGCTTGTGTGGACCCGGGCGCAGAAGAACCCTCCCCGGATCACCGTGCACGCCACGGCCGTCGATGGGCGCGAGCTGCGCCTGCAGGATGCGCCGCTGTTCATCGCCTCCAACACCAACCCGTGGACCTTTCTCGGCCCGCTGCCGGTGGTGACCAACCCGCGCAATTCTTTCGACCGCGGCCTGGGGCTGTTCGGTTTAAGGAGTCTGCGGGGACCCCGAGGTGCGGCGAGCATGCTGCATCTCATCGGTTTCGGGCACCGTACGGTCCTAGAGGGATGGATCCGTGCCCGCACCGTGCAGCTCGACGACGCCGCCCACGTTCTGCTGACCTGCCCGGCTCCGCAGCGATTTCAGACAGATGGGGAGTACGAGGGGGAGTTTGACCGGGCGGAGTTGGCCAGCCGCCGGGATGTGCTGGAGGTCTTCGCCCCGCGGCAGGCGTATCCCGTGACGTCGCGGACTTGGCGGCAGGTGGTCCGTGACGTCATCCGTGTGCACTGATGCGACTGCGTGCGTTGCCGGGCAACAAAGGAGGACGCGAGAACGCAACTACCCCGAGACGTCGACGGGGGAGAGCTCCGCAAGGTTGACGGTGACATTAAGGCGCCGGGACTCGAAGTAGATCGACCCGCCGGACATGTTGACGGTGGTGGCGCGCCCGGCCAGCGGAAGCTGCGTGGTGTCGAGAGTGAGCCCGAACTCCTCCATGATCGCGCGGGATTCGACAGAACTGAGATCACCGGGGGCATTGACCAGCTCGCGGGGGGTCATGCGGAACTCATCACCCACCAGGCGAAGGTCAACGAGGACTGTATAGGGTTCACGCTGGTTGTAGGGGGTACCGGTGAGCAGAGCCTCGGCGGCGGACCCACCCGCGGGGGAGATGTCGTAGGGATGGGAAATATCGAGATCGGTCATGTCGATGAGGTGGCCGAGTGCCACGCCGTCAAGCCGGATGGTGCGGCTGAAGGAGCGCGCCGGGGCGCCCTGAATGTCTCCGGAGAAGACCTGACCGCGGGTGACCTCGACTTCCTCGAGCTGGGTCTGGGCGTTGACCATGCCCAGTTCGGCGACCTCGACGTCGAGGGCGTGGACGCCGATATGCGGGATCTCCCCGGTGACAAGTGCCCCGAGATAGGGTGCGCCGCCGACGTTGACGCGGGGGCTGACGTCCAGGCGCGCGGATTCTTCCACTTCCCGGGAAATAAAGCGTTCCACGCGGGAGGCGGCGAGGCTGTCGATGAGCCACCCGGTGCCGAATAATACAGCGAGGGTGGTGACGATGAGCAGCGGCAGACGGGGAACGTACACCTCTATATATGTACCAGCGTTAGGCTGGGTCCCATGAAGATTGAGCCGATCAACCTGCCCGCGGACGATGCCCGGGCGCTGCTTGCTGCTGCTGCCGACACGGATGGTATTGATGCTCTCTCCGAGCAGTTCGTGCTCGGCCTGGAGGATGCCCGTCTAGGGCACCGCCATCTGGCGGCTCATATTGACGGGCAGGTAGTGGGCCTGGCGGCGAGGGATGGTTCTGCGTGGGAGATGGTGGTGGATCCTGCTTATCGACGTCGCGGCATCGGCACCGCTCTCCTCGAGGCACTCGGGGCGGAGGACGTGTGGGCGCACGGCAATCTGCCGGCCGCGCAGGCGTTGGCACGTGCGCAGGGGCGGAGCATGACGCGTCGGCTGCTGGTGATGTCGATTGAAGGGCAGGCGCTGCGGGAGGCGGCGCTTTTCCCGGCGCGTGAGGATGTTCAGGCGCTGGATCTACCGGGGTCGGTGGAGCGTTTCGGGCGGGAGAAGGTAGAGCAGGCATGGTTGACGGCGAACAACGAGGCCTTCTCCTGGCACCCCGAGCAGGGCGGCTGGGATCGCGCGAGGTTGTCGCGGGCTCAGGAAGCGGAATGGTTCGCGGAGGAGGACGTGCTGTTCCTCTGGGCGGGAGAGCAGCTTGCGGGTTTCCACTGGACGAAGTGGCACACGGAGGAATCCCCGGAGTACGGGGAGGTCTACGTCGTGGGTCTGGCGTCGGCGTTTCGGGGTCGCGGCTTGGGCGGGCCCCTTCTACGTCTGGGATTGGAGCACATGGTGGGCAAGGGGGCCCGGAGGGTCATTCTCTATGTGGAGGCGGATAATGAGCCTGCAGTAAAGGTCTATGAGGACCTCGGCTTCACAGTGGCTGAGGAACATGTGGTGTGGAGCCTTCAAGCGGCTGAAGTGTGACTTCTAGCCCACTTCAGGGTGATGGGGACTACAGAGAAACTTCAGGGAGCAGGAAGTTTTTCAAATGATCTCCAATTGTTAACTTCGCGTTTACTGAACTTGCCCACTCCGGTTAACCAGTGCCCCATAGCTTTAGTGGACGTGAGCAACAAACCTGCCTGCTCTGGTGTGTAAGCACTGAGAGCAGGCTGGTTTTTGGGAGTCCTGACTGGTTCCCTTCGTTGCTCGGACCACCATATTGACTGATCTGTACCGGAAAGGTTCTCCCGTGATCCGTAACTTCAAGCGCACCGCCGCCATCCTGGGCGTCGTCGCCGTCAGCTCCGCTGCTCTCGTTGCCTGTGGCGACTCCGATAACGGCACTGACGCTGACACCACCACCGCTGCCGACGGCGCTACCACCGAGGGCCTGTCCGGTACCTCCGGTCAGCTCGTCGCCGAGGGTGCTTCCTCCCAGCAGAACGCCATGAACTACTTCGGTCAGAAGTACTCCGAGGCCGTCTCCGGCGCCAACCTGGCATACAACGCCACCGGCTCCGGTGCAGGTCGCACCAACTTCATCGGCGGCCAGGTCATGTTCGCCGGCTCCGACTCCCCGCTGTCTGACGATCAGGTCGAGCCGGCCGCAGAGCGTTGCGGTGGCAACGAGGCATGGCACCTGCCGTTTGTTATCGGCCCGGTCGCCATCGCCTACAACCTTGAGGGCGTCGACGAGCTGACCCTGGACGTCGAGACCGTCGCCAAGATCTTCAAGGGCGAGGTCACCTCCTGGAACGACCCGGCTATCGCCGATGACAACGAGGGCGTTGAGCTCCCGGACACCGACATCTCCGTCGTCTACCGCTCTGACGAGTCCGGCACCTCCGACAACTTCCAGAAGTTCCTGGGCAACGCCACCGAGATCTGGGACACCGAGGGCCAGCAGTTCCCGTCCGCAGTGGGCGAGGGTGCCAACGGCTCCAACGGTGTTGCCTCCCAGGTCACCGCCATCGATGGCGGCATCACCTACGTCGAGGCCGGCTTCGCTGAGCAGCAGGGCCTGGGCATCGCCAAGATCGACTTCGGCTCCGGCCCGGTCGAGCTCAACACCGAGTCCGTCGGCGTTGCACTGGAGAACCTCGAGTTCGCCGGCGAGGGCCACAACATGGTCGTCGACGCTGAGGCTCTCTTCGCCTCCAACGATGAGGGTGCCTACCCGCTCATCCTGACCGTCTACGAGATCGTCTGCTCCGCAGGCTACGACGAGGAGACCTCCGCCATGGTCAAGGACTTCCTCACCGTCGCTCTCGACGCGCAGGACGACCAGCTCCTCGAGCTGGGCTACATCCCGGTCACCGGTGCTCACGCTGAGCGCCTGGCCGAGGCTGTCGACGCCATCCAGTAGTAAGCCCGTGGGCCCACCCGCGTGATCTCGGTCACCGGGTCGGGCGACCGGACCGCCCCAATGTGGCTGCGGTCAATCATGAAAGCAGCCCCCGTTGAGCGTCTCGCTATCGGGGGCGCTGTCACGTCCCAGAGAAACACCCCCGGGGCGGGGCGCTCCCACAGTCATATCCCTTTCTTTCGAAGGATCAACGCCTTATGGCAAGCAACCGTCCGACCACGGATGAGCAGGTGACAGCGGCCGACCAGCCGATCACCAACTCCGTGGCCACCATTGGCAACACGCAGCAGCCTGATGCCCCGGATCACTCGGACATTAAGGCCGCCGGCAGCGTCAAGCGCCCCGGTGACCGCATCTTCGAGTTCCTCTCCACTGCCTCCGCCACCCTCATCACGGTGCTCATCGGCGCGATTGGCCTGTTCCTCATCTGGCGCGCGATTCCCTCGCTGAACCGCAACGCCGAAGGCTGGATGGGCTTTTTCACCTACACCGGCCCGTGGAACACCTCCAATACCGAGGCTATGCTCTTCGGCATCCCGAACCTCTTCGCCGTTACCGTGCTCATCTCGGTCGTGGCACTTCTTATCGCCATGCCGATCGCACTCGGTATCGCGATCTTCCTGTCGAACTACGCACCGAAGCGTGCCGTTAAGCCGCTCGGCTACCTCGTCGACATGCTCGCAGCCGTGCCGTCGATCGTCTACGGTCTGTGGGGCTGGCAGGTTCTCGGCCCGGCACTGTCCGACCTTTACACCTGGATCCACAGTTGGGGCGGTGGCTTCTTCCTGTTCGCCACCTACTCCAACTCCCCGTCATTTGCGACTGGTCGTAACATCCTCACCGGTGGCATCGTCCTGGCCGTGATGATCCTCCCGGTCATCGCAGCCACCGCCCGCGAGGTTTTCGTGCAGACCCCGCGCGGCCAGATCGAGGCCGCCCTGGCCCTCGGTGCCACCCGCTGGGAGGTCGTCCGTATGACCGTCCTGCCGTTCGGCCTTTCCGGTTACATCTCGGGCTCCATGCTGGGCCTGGGTCGTGCCCTCGGCGAGACCATGGCGCTGTACATGGTCGTCTCCCCGTCCTCGGCGTTCCGCTTCTCGTTGTTCGATGGTGGTACCACCTTCGCTACCGCGATTGCGAACGCCGCCCCTGAGTTCAACAACGACATCCAGGCAGGCGCCTACATTGCCGCCGGTCTGGTGCTGTTCCTCCTCACCTTCGTCGTGAACTCCATCGCCCGCGCCCTCGTGGCCAAGAAGTAGACGGAGGGAAACAATGACCAACAACGTCAACACCGTTACGCCGACCTCACAGAAGCTGGATGGCGGCACCGCCTTCACCCACATCTCCCAGTCTCGTAAGACCACCAACACTGTGGCCACCGTCCTGGTGTACGCCACCATGGCACTGGCCATGGTCCCGCTGGTGTGGGTCCTGTGGACTGTTATCGCCCGTGGCCTTGGCCCCGTGCTCAACGCAGACTGGTGGACCGCCTCCCAGCAGGGCGTTCTCTACCACACCCCCGGTGGTGGTGCGGCCCACGCTATCGTCGGTACGCTCATGCAGACCGCGATCGCCTCGGTGCTGTCCATCCCGATCGGTATCTTCACCGCGATCTACCTCGTGGAGTACGCCAACGGCAACCGTCTCGGCCGTATGACGACCTTCATGGTGGACATCCTCACCGGTGTCCCCTCGATCGTTGCCGCGCTGTTCATCTTCACCACCTGGATCACCCTCTTCGGTTTCCAGCGTTCCGGTATGGCTGTCGCCCTGTCCCTGGTCCTGCTCATGGTCCCGGTTGTCGTCCGTAATACCGAGGAAATGCTCCGCGTCGTTCCCATGGATCTGCGTGAAGCATCGTATGCGCTAGGCGTGCCCAAGTGGAAGACCATCGCCAAGATCGTCCTCCCGACGGCACTGTCCGGCATCGTCACCGGCATCATGCTGGCCATCGCGCGAGTTATGGGCGAGTCCGCCCCGGTCCTCATCCTCGTGGGTTCCACCCAGGCGATGAACCTCGACGCCATGACCGGCCCGCAGTCCTCGCTGCCGCTGATGATGCTCGACATGTACAAGGCCGGTACCTCGCCGGCGGTGTTGGACAAGCTGTGGGGCGCCGCCTTCACCCTGGTCCTCATCATCGCGCTGCTTAACATCGGCGCACGCGTCATCTCCGCTAAGTTCTCGGTCAAGCAGTAGCTTCGGCCCCGTCGATAAGCAAGAAACAAGGAGTTACTGATGTCCAAGCTCGTACTCAACGACGTCAACATCTACTACGGCGATTTCCACGCTGTGCAGAACGTCAACATGCAGATCCCCGCCCAGGCCGTCACCGCCTTCATCGGCCCCTCCGGCTGTGGCAAGTCCACCGTCCTTCGTACCCTCAACCGTATGCACGAGGTCATCCCCGGCGCCTACGTCAAGGGTGAGATTCTCCTCGACGGCGAGGACATCTACGGTTCCAAGGTGGACCCGGTGTCCGTCCGCAACACCATCGGCATGGTCTTCCAGAAGGCCAACCCCTTCCCGACCATGTCCATCGAGGACAACGTCGTCGCCGGCCTGAAGCTCTCCGGAGAGAAGAACAAGAAGAAGCTCAAGGAGGTCGCGGAGAAGTCCCTGCGCGGCGCCAACCTGTGGGAAGAGGTCAAGGACCGCCTTGACAAGCCGGGCGGCGGCCTCTCCGGTGGCCAGCAGCAGCGTCTGTGCATCGCCCGCGCCATCGCCGTCGAGCCCGAGGTTCTCCTCATGGATGAGCCCTGCTCCGCCCTCGACCCGATCTCGACCCTGGCCGTGGAGGACCTCATCCACGAGCTGAAGGAAGAGTTCACCATCGTCATCGTGACTCACAACATGCAGCAGGCTGCCCGTGTGTCCGATAAGACCGCCTTCTACTCCCTCGAGGCCACCGGCAAGCCGGGCCGCCTCGTCGAGTTCGGTGACACGAAGAAGATCTTCGAGAACCCGGACCAGAAGGAGACCGAGGACTACATCGCCGGCCGCTTCGGATAAACCCGACCGCGACCCTGCTCCTGGTCCGAGCAACCCAGTCAGCCCGCAGGCCCCGTACACATCGCGTGTACGGGGCCTGCGGGTTTTGATCTGCCTAGTCGGTGCGCGGGTAGCGGCCCTGGGAGAACTGGCGCTCCAGCTCGGCGAAACGGGCGGCCATGTCGGCGTCAGCGCGGTCGCGTTCCCGCTTCTCGGAGTACTCATCAGGGCTCAAACCTGACGTGAGGTAGACAATGCGGGCGGCGACATTGACGCAGTGGTCGGCGTAGCGCTCGAAGTAGCGGGAGAGCAGAGCGACATCGACGGCCTGGCGGGTGGTGTGCTCCCACTCGCGCATGGTGAGCATGGTGAGCATGTACTCGTTGAGATCGTCGACAGCGTCGTCGTCCTCGTTGAGCACGAGTGCCACATCGGCGTTGGGGTCGACGAGGATATCGCGGGTCTTTTCGCCCATCTCCTCGGTCAGGCGGGCCATCTCCTTGAAATAACCCTGCAGGGCTTCCGGAAGAGCGTGCTCCGGATGGCGACGCCGCGCCGCCTTCGCAATGTGCATCGCGAGGGCCGCCATACGGGAGAAGTCCTCGACGATGTAGATCGAGGAGACGATTTGGCGCAGGTCGCGAGCCACGGGGCCCTCCAAAGCCAACAGCTGCACGGCGCGGTCCTCACAACGCTGGCGGATCTCCTCGAGCGGTTCGGCGTGGGAGATCGCGTCTTCCGCGGATTCCAGGGAAGCGCGGATGAGGGCGTCGGACGCGTGGGTCATGATGGAGCGCACCGTGTCGCACATGACGATGAGGTCATGCGCGAAGTTGTCCAAGTGTTCCCGATAGGCGATACGCATATGGACCATCTTAAGGTGCGCGAAACAGTTCCGCGCGTTCAGGAGCCCCTAAATGACATGAAATGAAAATCCATTAGCGGGGTTCGCGGCGGATTAGCCGCCGGAATGCATGATCTCCGCGCCATCTGGGACGGTGGCGTCTTCCGGATCGTCGAGCCAGCCGTCGGGAAGCGCGACTTTGGAAGGGGAGCCCTGGCGGCCGCGGGCGCCATCGGAATCCGCGGCGACTTCTGCGGAATCTGCCCACGGGGCCAGCAGTTCCCGCAGTTCCGCCAGCGTGGACACGCGAGCCAGGTTCGAGCGCACCTCACCGCCGACGGGGAAACCGCGCAGGTACCAGCCCATGTGCTTACGCAGATCGCGGCAGGCGTGCTGCTCACCGTCGTGCTCCGTGAGCAGCTCCGCGTGGCGGATGATGATGCCGGTAACCTCCCCCAGGGTGGGGGCAGGTGGCAGCGGCTCTCCGCGCAGTTCCGCGGACAATTCGGCGAACAACCATGGGCGACCGAGGCAGCCACGGCCGACGACCACGCCGTCGCAACCCGTCTCATCGATCATGCGGCGGGCATCGTGGGCGGCGAAAATATCACCGTTGCCCAGCACAGGGATGCCGGAGCCGCGCAGGTGCTCCACCAGGGCGGTGATCTGCGACCAATCCGCCTCGCCGGAGTAACGCTGCGCGGCGGTACGCGCGTGCAGCGCCACTGCGGCGGCCCCTTCCTCGACTGCGATGCGGCCGGCATCGAGATGAGTGTGGTGCTCATCGTCAATACCGATGCGGAACTTCACGGTCACCGGAATGTCGGTGCCCTCGGTGGCTCGCACCGCGGCGGCGACGATATTGCCGAACAGACGTCGCTTATACGGGATCGCCGAGCCGCCGCCCTTGCGGGTCACCTTCGGGACCGGGCAGCCGAAGTTCATGTCGATGTGATCGGCCATGTTCTCGTCGACGATCATCTTCGCTGCCTTATAGGTGTACTCCGGGTCCGTGGTGTACAGCTGCATGCTCCGCGGGTTCTCATCCGGGGCGAAGGTGGTCATGTGGAGAGTCTTCTCGTTGCGCTCGACGAGCGCGCGGGCCGTGATCATCTCGCAGACATACAACCCGGACACCGTTCCCGTCTTTGCGATCTCCTGCTCGCGGCACAAGGTACGGAACGCCACGTTGGTCACCCCGGCCATGGGGGCCAGCACGACGGGGGAGTCAAGGGACAGGGAACCGATGCGAAGTGTCACACGGATATTCTCCCCCGCGGGGGTGGTCGGGAACAAACAACCAGCGGCCATTTCCGGCGGTAGCACCTCTGGCTGCCGTAGAATTAACACAGTTGCGTGCTTTGCGGCGGCGTCACGCCATTTCCGCTAATGTGGTCAACGTAACTAAATGGTGACCTGCGTTACCTTCGTGACATTGTTGTGTGTCCGGGGGCCGGGCCACCGTCCGACAACTCTTACAGACATTGCGGGCCACCCACCCCTACGCAGGCCCGGTAATCAGGAGGAACTTACATGTCCGATCGCATCGCCAACGACCTGCTCCGCGGCAAGGTCATGTCCGCCGACGAGGCTGCCCAGTTCATCGATAACGGTGACATCGTGGGCATGTCCGGCTTCACCGGCGCTGCCTACCCGAAGGCCATCCCGACCGCCATCGCCAACCGTGCGAAGGAGGCCCAGTCCCAGGGTGGTGAGTACAAGGTGGACATCCTCACCGGTGCCTCCACCGCCCCGGACTGTGACGGTGTCATGGCTGAGGCAGGTGCGATCCGTTACCGCATGCCGTACCAGTCGGATCCGATCATGCGTAACGCCATCAACGCCGGCGAGATGAAGTACCAGGACATCCACCTGTCCCACTCCGGCCAGCAGGTCGAGCACGGCTTCTTCGGCAAGAACATCGACGTCGCCGTCGTCGAGGTCACCCGCATCACCGAGGAGGGCTACCTGATCCCGTCCTCCGGTGTCGGTAACAACGTCGACTACCTTGACGCCGCCCAGAAGATCATCATCGAGGTCAACGAGTGGCAGTCCCTGGACCTCGAGGGCATGGCCGATGTCTACCGCATCCAGCACCTGCCGAACCGTACCCCGATCCCGATCATCAACTCCGGTGACCGCATCGGCAAGACCTACATCGATATCGACGTGGAGAAGGTCGTCGCCGTCGTGGAAACCAACGCCCCGGACCGCAACGCGCCGTTCAAGCCGATCGATGACATCTCCAAGAAGATCGCCGGTTACTTCCTGGACTTCCTCGAGGGCGAGGTCAAGGCCGGTCGCCTGGCATACGACAACTACATCATGCAGTCCGGTGTGGGTAACGTCCCGAACGCCGTGATGGCTGGCTTGCTGGATTCGAAGTTCGAGAAGATTGAGGCCTACACCGAGGTCATCCAGGACGGCATGGTCGACCTCATCGACGCCGGCAAGATGACCGTTGCATCCGCCACCTCCTTCTCCCTGTCCCCGGAGTACGCCGAGAAGATGAACGCGGAGGCCAAGCGCTACCGCGAGCACATCATCCTGCGCCCGCTGCAGGTCTCCAACCACCCGGAGGTCATCCGCCGCGTGGGCCTGATCTCCTCCAACGGCATGATCGAGGCCGACATCTACGGCAACATCAACTCCACCCACGTGGCCGGCTCCCGCATCATGAACGGCATCGGCGGCTCGGGTGACTTCACCCGTAACGCCCGTATCTCCACCTTCATCTCTCCGTCGGATGCCAAGGGCGGCGACATCTCCGCAATCGTCCCCTTCGCCTCGCACATCGACCACACAGAGCACGACGCCATGGTCATCATCACCGAGCACGGTGTCGCCGACCTGCGTGGCCTGGCCCCGCGTGACCGTACCGCCAAGATGATCGCTGTCGCGCACCCGGACTACCGTCCGCTGCTCGAGGAGTACGTCGAGCGTGCCAACGCCGGCAAGTTCCAGCAGACCCCGCACGATCTGGCGACCGCGCTGTCCTTCCACCAGCGTTTCTTGGAGACCGGCTCCATGAAGCAGAACTAGACTCCTGCTATCGGCGCCCCCCGTCGCCCGCACTTCCTGCGGTCGGCGGGGGTGTCGCCGTTTCGGGGAGGGGGACTTGTCACAACGGTTCTTGAAGATTCTGTGGGTGCTGTGGCGAGCTGGGGAAACGCGAAAGCCGGAAAATCTTTAAGAACCGTTGTGACAACGCGCTGGTGCCTCCTCGGACGCCGCCGCGGCTGGTGAAGAGGGCCGGTTTCGAGGTAGCGCATGAGGGGCGCTAATATCAGTCGCACGGGCCTCTAGCTCAGTTGGTAGAGCTACGGACTTTTAATCCGCAGGTCGTGGGTTCGAGCCCCACGGGGCCCACCGGTGGAAGGGCCGGGGAGGTGATGTCGCCTCCCCGGCCCTATTTGTTTTCCTCGCCGGTAGCCTGGCAGCATGATCTTCTTCTACGACGTCGATTGTGGATTTTGTCGCCGTGCTGCGCAGCGACTCCAGCGCTACGCGCCGCTTATCGGCGTCGCCTCCCTCCCGTTGCGCCATCACGCCATCTACCGGTGTGCGGGTGAGGATGAACTGGGGCACCGCGCGATCGGTGCCGCCCTGCGTGACGGCGGGGGAGCGTGGTGGGCGCAGTTGGCGGGGCGGGTTCTTCTGTTGCGCCCGCTAGATCGACTGTGGTCGGTGATCTACCGTCTGGTGGCCGCCAATCGTTCGCTGGTGGCTCGATTAGTGGGACAATGAGCCCGTGAGTGAGACAGCAGGCAACACGCAGGCCCAGCACCGTAGGGTGCGTGGAGCGGTACCGGATGTTCCTTATGAAACCCGCTGGCAACGCTTCTGGGGCCCTTTCTGGATGGTGCCCGCTGTGGCGGTGGTGTCGGCTCTTGTCGTTGGCGTGGTTCTGCCAACCTTGGAGGCCCGGGATCCATCTGACCCGCTGTTTTTCGCGTTTTCCGGTGGTCCCGATGCCGCCCGTGAGGTTCTCGGTGTCATTGCCGCCGCGACGATCTCTGTGACCGGTCTGGTCTTCTCCAACACGCTGGTTGTGCTGCAGCTGGTCAACAGTTCCTTCAGCCCGCGGATGCTTGACGGGTTCCTACGCAGCCGCATCGTGCAGGGCACGTTGGCAAGCTTCCTGGCCACCTTCGTCTTTTCCCTCACCGTCACCCGCTATGTGTGGAACCCGCGTGATGGCGACGATGGCTACGTCCCCCGCATCTCCATCACCCTCGCCTTCGCCATGGTGCTGATGTGCCTGGGCTTTTTCCTGGCGTTCATCCGCCACATTTTGTCGTCGATGAAGGTTGCGAACGTTGTCTCTGCAATCGGCACCGAGACCCTTGAGCTCGCGAAAGAGATGTACCCTGTCCAGGATGATCTGGACGGCCCAGCCCAGGGTCCGACCTGGTCCCCGCGCCCCGGCGATCCCCGTCACGAGGTGTGTACCGGGCAGACCGGCAACATCGTCTGGTTCGATTATCAGAAGCTGCTGAGCTGGGCCACGGAAAATGACGCCGTGGTCACCATCGACCGGAGTGTCGGCGAGTTCCTCGTCGAGGGCCAGTGCATCATGCGCGTCTGGGGTGAGGGAGAGGTCAGTGATGAGGATTGCGCCCGGCTGAACGACGCCGTCGGCGTCCGCCTCGAGCGCACCATGACGCAGGACGTCGGTTTTGGTGTCCGCCAGCTTGTCGATATCGCGGACCGTTCCCTGTCTTCAGGAACCAACGACCCGACCACCACAGTCCAGGCCATCCAGGAGCTCCACCGCGTGCTGCGCTACCTGGTCACCTGTGTGGAACCCAGCCCGTACATCGCCGACGACAACGGTGAGGTCCGCGTGGTGCACCGCCCCCAAGAGATCGTCGGCTTCGTCGACGATTCCATCGCTGAGATCCTCAACTACTCCGGTGGTCAGGCCCAGGTTCCCGAAGTCATGCGCACCATGGTCGATGACCTGCTCGTGGCTAGCGCGGAACGCTACCGACCGGCTCTGCGCCGCTGGCAGGAGAAGCTGGCGGAGGATGAGGCTGAAAGTGCCTAGTGGTACCGGCGGGGGTACCCTGCGTGGCAAAGAACTGGTAGATCGCTAGACATTGAGTAGCTTTCTTGGTGTGAACAAGAAAATTCTCAGCGCAGCTCTCGCTGCCTCTCTCGTCTTTGGTGCGGTCACCCCTGCAAATGCCGACACCACCCCGTTCGCAGCCGAGGCCGGTGCGAGCAACCCAGCTCCCCAGAATGAGCCGCAGGATTCCCCGGGTTCCTCGAACCCTGAGGACGCCCAGACACCTGGAAACCAGACCGGACAGCCAGCTGAAGCTGCGGGTTCCTCAGCGGAAGATGCACTGTTCGGGGTCATCGGCCTCGCCGCGGTCATCGGCGTTGCGGTGGCCGGCGTCAACTTCGCGATCTCCCAGGGTTGGATCCCCAACCCCATGGACCTGATCTTCCCACCGGCCCCAGCCCCAGCCCCCGCTCCGGCACTTGCTCCGGCTCCCGCTCCGGTGCGGGCAGTGGCCCCTGCCCCGGCCCCCGTCCAGAATGCGCCCATGTACCGCAACTGCACTGACGTGTGGAATCGTCTCGGGCGACCGATCCGCAGCCACGAGGCAGGTTTCCAGTCGAAGCTCGACCGGGATGGCGATGGTGTTGGCTGTGAGCGCGATCCTCGCTAGTTAGCCTCTAAGACTTCACCATTTTCTGAATCGCTCGCATTGCCTCCTCGATCTTCTCCTCTGCCGCCGCGCCATCTTCCTTGGCGGCGCCGGCGACGCAGTGGGAGATGTGGTCCTGGAGGAGCGCGAGGGCGACGTTTTCCAGGGCTGAGGTCACCGCGGAGACCTGGGTGAGGATATCGATGCAGTACTGGTCCTCGTCGATCATCCGGTGGATGCCGCGGGTCTGCCCTTCAATCCGTTTGAGGCGTGCCAGGTACTTCGCTTTGTTCTCGTTGTAGCCGTGGACGTTCGGTTCGTGACACGAGCAGGTGTCATGGTCGTTCATGCCTTTGACAATAGCCCACCGGGGGTGTGAAAAACATGCCTGGTACTGCGGTTTTGATCTGGGGTGGGTATGAAGTACCATTCTTAATCAGTCGCAGGTCCCAGAGTCCATCTGGCGAGATTGACTGGCCCCCATCGTCTAGTGGCCTAGGACACCGCCCTTTCACGGCGGCGACA
>NZ_JAUNUG010000035.1 GCF_030538285.1 Corynebacterium sp. | reverse complement strand
CGCGACCGGCGGCTCCCAGGGTGAGTCGCAGGCCCAGAGCAGCAACCAGGGCCGGCTCAGCAACGCGCTGGGTTCCCTGGGCGGCAACCAGCCGTCGGCGTCCTCGCAGTCGGGTGGCAGTGGTGTGCTGGGTCGCCTCAACCCGTTCAACCAGCAAGGCAACCAGCAGCAGGGTCAGCACGGTCAGCAGCAGAGCGTGTGGAACCAGCATGGTGGCGGCCAGCAGAGCCCGCTGGCCGCGGGGGTGGCCGCAGCGCGCAGTGGGTTCGCCCAAGGGATGGAGAAGTTCGCCAGCGTGGGCGCCCAGGGGGCCGCGATCGGTGCGGACCTGCAGGGTCAGGCCGGGGTCGGCCACAACGGCTACTACCCCGACTTCCACGGCTCCCCGCGTTCCCAGCAGCAGGCCCAGGTCGCCAACCAGCACAACGCCCAGCAGCAGGCTGCCAACCCGACCCCGCCGGCTGCGAATGTGCCGACGCCGCCGATCCCGACGCTCAACTACGGACCGTCCGATCCGGGCAACACCTCCGGTAACTCCAACCAGACAGGGACTGTGTGATGACGCTCTACAACGACTACTCCCGCGACAAGGTCGGCCTGTTCTTCGGCCTGACCGCCCCCCAGTTGGCCACCCTCGTGGTCGGCGCGATGCCTGCCCTGCTCGCGTTGAGCGGCAGCCGGTGGCTGCTGACCGCCGTCTTGGTGGTGGGCTGGATCGTGCTGGCGCTGTTGACGGTGATGCCCATCCACGGCCGCTCGGCGGTCGGCTGGGCGGCAGCGGGTGTCCGGTTCCTGACCGGTCGGGTAACCGGCTGGTCGGTGTGGCGCTCGAAGCTGACCCGGGGGGTGGTCGAGGACGTGGCCGCCCCCGACCTTCCCGGCGTGATGAACGCCCTGGAGATCCACGAGGGCACCCCGCGGCCCCCGTTGATGCAACGCGTTGCGATCATCCAGGACCACGTCGCGCGCACATGGGCGGTGACGGCGAAGGTGACCCACCAGGGCATCATGACCGCCACCGAGCACGAACGCGCCGGCATGGGCCGAGGGCTCTCAGACCTGCTCGACATCTGCTCGCGCGGCGAACTCGTCTCCGAGCTGCTGTTCGTGGTCCGCACCGTGCCCGATGACGGTGCCGAACGCGCCCAGTGGGTCTCCCGCCACCGGGCCCGCCACGGCACGGGTGCGGCCGAGATCAACGACCAGCCCGCCGCCGCCCTCACCCGCGCGAGCGTGCGGACCGAGGCGTTCGTCACCTTGGTGGTGCCCGAGGGCCGGATCGCCCGCCGGGCCCGCGAGGTCGGCGGCCGGGTCGAGGGCCGCGCCCGCGTCCTGGAGCTGGTGATGGGCGAGGTCGAGGCCCAGCTGCGCGGCGCGCTCGGCTTCACCGAGGTGGTGTGGCTGACCTCCCCCGAGCTCGCGATCGCCGTGCGGACCGGGTTCGCGCCGGCCGACCGGGCCGGCATCATCACCGCCTTGGCCGAACGGGAGCACGACCCGACGGTGAACGCGTCCGTGCCGTGGTCCCAGGCCGGACCGTCGGGGGCGGACACACTGGCCCGCTGGTACTCCCACGACGCCTGGAACTCCGCCTCGGTCGGGATCGCGCTGCCCGCCCGCGGTGTCCTGATGGGGGCGATGGCCCCGATGCTCACCCCGAGCGAGGCGATGGAGCGGCGCACCATGGTGGTCGCCTACCCGATCAAGACCCTGCAGGCCGCCGAACGGGAGACCGGCAAGGGCGAGTGGGCCGCCGACATCGGTGAGGCCATGCGCGAGGGCGCCAAGATGAAGACCCGCGCCAAGGAAGCCACCAACATCCGCCACCGCCGCCGCCTGGACGCCAAGCTCGCCGCCGGCAACAGCCTGACCGTCCCCTATGCGGTGTGCACGGTCACCGTGCCGAAGACCTACTCGATCGGTGACTTCGCCCACCAGCTCGAAGCCTCAGTCCGCCGGGCCGGTTTCGCCCCCCAAGTCCTCGACCTGGCCCACGACGTCGCCTTCGCAGCCTCCTCGCTGCCGTTGGGCATCAGCCTGAGCAGGAGCACCACATGAACAAGCCCACCCCCACCCACGGCCGGACTATTCCGCGGAATAACGGCCATTCGGGCCGGTCGGTCGACGCCTTGCTGTCGGACTTCGGCCACCAGCTGCCCCGCCAACCTGAGCCGTCCGCGCCCGCGCACGACCGGACGCCGCTGTTCCGGCCGGCGAACCGGCGTGGCCCCCTGCGCCGCAACCAGGGCTGGGCGCCGTCCCTGCCCCCGGTGGCTGGCTGGCGGATGACCTCAGACCAAGCGCCCGCGTTGTGGCCGTTCGTGGCCGGTCCCGGCCTGCCACCCACGGGTGCGCAGATCGGTGTGGACGACTTCTCCGGGGGAGCGTTCTACGCCGACCCGGTCGGCTGGACCCTCGATGACTCGATTCCGGTCACCAACACCAACGTGTTCTGCTTCGGTGACCCCGGCCGCGGCAAGTCGGGCACCACCAAGGCGTTCGTGCTGCGCATGTCCGACTTCGGCTACAAGACCCTCATCCTGGGCGACATCAAGGACGAGTACGAGGGCCTGTGCCACTGGTTCGGTGTCGAACCGATCGCCGTCGGCCAGGGCCTGCACGCGCGGATCAACCCGCTGGACTTCGGGCCGCTCATCCACGGGTGGGAGAACCTCACCGCTGCCGAAGCGCGAGCGCGGGCGACCGTCGTGTTCGGCCGCTGGGGCACGCTGGTGCGCGGCCTGGTCGGGTCGCAGAAGGTCGGCGACGTCCACGTGCCCTACGGGCCGACCGAGGCGCGCGTGGTCGACCAAGCCCTGCGCACCCTCACCGGGTACGCCGACGGGCAAACCCGCCTGACCGAGACGACCCTGCCCGAGTTGAGCAAGCTGATCGAGGACCCCAGCGACGAGCTCGTCAACGACTGCCGGTACGCCAACCGGCGCCAGTTCCTGGACGACACCCGCCTGCTGCGCGATGCCCTCAACCGGCTCGTCCGCGGCGTCCTGGCGGGCATCTTCGACGCCCACACCACCATCGACGTCGACTGGACCGCCCCCATCCAGTCCCTGTCCCTGTCCCGGCTCAAGCCGCTGGGAGATGAGGCGGTCGCGATCGCGCTGGCGTGCACCAGCTCGTGGGGCCGCGGCGTCCGCGAAGTGTCCGACCCGAACCAGCTCAACATCACCATCCGCGACGAGGTGTGGCTCCAGCTCCGCCTCGGCCCGGACGCGGTCAAGAGTTTCGACGCCGACCTGCGCCTGTCCCGGTCGGAGGGGTCGGTGCAGTGGTGCAACATGCACCACCCGGCCAACTTCGAGGCCATCGCCGATGCCGGCTCACAGTCCTCGATGATCGCCCGCGACCTGGCCAAGCTGGCCTCCACGACGATCTACCACGGCATCGACGACCCCGACGCCGTCCCCACCAGCCTGGGGCCGGTCGCCCACCACGCCATCACCGAGTGGGCGTGTCAGAACAAGGGCCGCGCCCTGTGGAAGGTCGGCGATCGCCAGTTCCGCGTCCAGACCGTCCTCCACCCTGCTGAGCGCGCCCTGTTCGACACCAACGAAGCCCTCGCCGGAGTCAGCTCATGAAGACCCTCATCGTCGGCATCCTCACCCTCGGCTTGCTGGCCACCTGCGGCCCGTTCGCGGTCGCGGTGCTCAGCGTGGTCCTGTTCGTGCCCACCGCTGAGGAGGCCAGCCAGGAGTACTGCGTTGCCACCCCCGTCATCACCACCCCCGAGGACGACACCACCCCAGCGACGACCAGACGCCGGCGGTGGAGGGGACGGAGGTTCCGTCGGTGAGTGGGCTGAGTGCCCGCACCACCGGGGCGACCGACGGGTTCGAGTTGCCGCCGGCCGATGACAGCCTGCGGCGGGCGAGCCTGCGCAACCCGCCCACCGAGATCCCCGCCGACATCCTCGCCCTCTACCAAGCCGCCGCGCAGGCCTACAACCTGCCCTGGACCCTGCTGGCGGGGATCGGGATGGCCGAGACCAACCACGGACGGGTGAAGGCGACCAGCTACGCCGGAGCGAAGGGGCTGATGCAGTTCATGCCCGCCACCTTCGCCGCCTACGGCGTCGACGGCGACGGCGACGGGGACGCCCAGATCCTGAATGAGGCCGACAGCATCTTCTCCGCAGCCAACTACCTGACCGCCAGCGGCGTCCACAACGGACCCGACGGCGTCCGCGGCGCCCTGTTCGCCTACAACCGGGCGCACTGGTACGTCAACGACGTCCTGTTCTACGCCCACGCCTACGGCGGGGGAGCGGTCCCCGGAACCCCCGGGCAGGGGTGTGTCCCGAACGTCGGCATCATCGACGGCGAGATCCCCCAGTCCGACCGCGACGTCGGTTCGGAATACCGGCTCACGGTGGCCACCATCATCGTCAAGCGCGCGGTCGCCGCCATGTTCCCGACCATCACCACGATCGGCGGGTGGCGGTCCAGCTCGAAGATCTCGGTCAGTGACCACCCCCACGGCAAAGGGCTGGACGTGATGATCTCCAACTACCGCGACCCCGCCCAGATCGCCTTGGGTGATGCGATCTGCGACTGGCTCATCGCCAACCACGAAGTCCTGAAGATCAAGTACCTGATCTGGCGCCAGCAGTCCTGGAGCCCGCAGCGGCCGTATTGGCGGCCGATGGCCGACCGCGGCTCGGACACCGACAACCACTTCGACCACGTCCACATCAGCGTCCTCGAGTAACCCCACCCCGACCAGCCCCGTCCAGCCCTAGATAGGGAGTCCGTTCATGCAGCAGCAACGCCGCCACAACCCCTACCCGCTCACCTGGGAGATCCCCCTCGGCGTCCTCCTCGGCGCGGTCCTGGTGCTGTTCTACGGCCTGCAGGTGGGTCGCGGGATCGCGATCTGGCTGGCCGGGTACGGCTGGCACTGGCCGACCCCGACCGCCCTGGTTTCCAGCATCCCCGGCGTGGTGGCCGGTGACCCGCACGCCGGGCTGGCCGACGGCGCCCTGCCTGCCGGGGCGACAGCCCCGGTGTTGGTGTGCGTCATCGTCGCCGAGCTCGTGCTGCTGGCCGGGATCACCCTCCTCACCGTGTGGGGGTGGGCGCGGTGGGGGCCGGGCCGCATCCTCGGCATGGCCACCCCCACCCAAGTCGAGAACGTCCTCGGCGTGAGCCGCCTGCGCAAGGTCCGCCACGTCATCCGCCCCGACCTGTACCCCAAGAAGCGAGCACTCCGATGAGCATGATCACCCACCATGAAGCCAAGCCACGCCGCGTCCGGTTCGACCCCCACCAGGTGGGGTGGCGGATCGGCCGCGCCCACCACCCGCGTGCCGGGGACCTGTGGTGCCCGTGGGACCGCACCTGCGGGGTGATCGGCCCCCAGGGCTCGGGCAAGACCCTCGACATCCTGGTGCCCGCCCTGCTCACCGCCCCCGGTGCAGCGTTGGTGACCCTCACCAAACCGGCCGACCTGCTGCTGTCGTGGCAGGCCCGCACCCGCGACGGTCGGCCCTGCCACGTCCTGGACCCGTTCGGCGCCGTCCCGGGCCTGCCTGAACTGGTGTGGAACCCGATCGACGGGTGCGTCGACCCGCTGGTGGCGGAACGCCGGGCGAAGGCGTTCACCGCCGGCACCGTCAAGGCCGGCGCCTCCGGCAGCGGTGATGCCGCGGCACGGTTCTACGCTGCTGAGGCCGCCAAGGTCTTGCAGGGCTACTTCCACGCGGCCGCGCTCACCGGGCAGACCCTCGACGTCGTGCTGCGCTGGGTCGCGAACCCGCTGGCCACCCAGGAACCCGCCGAGATCCTGCGCGAGCACCCCGACGCCGCCCCGTTCTGGCACGGCCTGCTCACCGGCGCGCTCACCGGCGACGACCGCACCGCCGGGAACACGATCACCACCGTCCAGCAAGCGTTGACCTTGTTCTTCCAGCCAGACATCCGCCGTCGCTGCATGCCGCGTCCGGGGCATCCGGCCACCGACATCGCCGACATCATCCGGCGCGGGGGCACCATCTACCTGCTGGGACGCGAGGACCCCTACGCCAGCGCCAGCCCGCTGATGACCGCCCTGGCCGAACACGTCCTCGACACCGCCCTCGCCCTCGCCACGGCCAGCGAGCACAACAAGCTGTGCCCGCCGATGCTGGCCTGCCTCGATGAGCTGCCCTCGACCGCACCCCTGCCCACCCTCCGCATCCGGATGGCCAACGAACGAGCGTTGGGCATCTCGTTCATCTGGGCTGCACAGACGTGGCGGCAGCTCGCGGCCCTGTACGGCGAGCAGGAAGCCCGCGCCCTGCTCGGCCTGACCAACGTGCTGGTCATGTTCGGCGGCAGCAAGGACGGCGGGTTCAACCGGGAGATCTCCGAACTCGTCGGCAGCGTCCGCGTCGCCCGCACCACCTGGCAGACCGGCGGCAAGGGTGGACGCAGCGTCAGCGGGGAGGACATGGCCATCCTCAAACCCGAGGAAGTCCGGCAGATCCCCACCAAGCAGGCCCTCGTCGTCCCCGAGAACGCACCCCCGATCATCGCCAAGCTGTCGCGCTGCATCGAGGGCAAGACCGGACGCCAACTGTTGGCCGAACTCGACGCCACCCGCACCATCGTCGAGCGTGCGCGTGCCGACGAGGTCTCCATCGAGGCCCGCCAACTCGCCGCCCTGGCCAACGCCCGCCGGCACGCACTCACCGAGGCGGCCGACCACGATGGATAGGACACCGGACAAGTCACTGGTGTGGACGTTCCCCACCCCCAACACCCCACTGTTGGCCGTCGCCTACCGCGACCTCTACCTCGCAGCAGAGGGCACCGCCAAGCAGAAGGAGATGCTCGGCGACCCGGCCCTGCTCCCGCGCCCGTGGGACCCGGCGTCCTGCCAGGACCCGCTCCTGCGCCAGGAGGTGTGGGACTGGCTGGAGGAGTTCGTGGTCTGGTTCAACCGCGAATACGTGTGGGACCCCAACGCCGGCATGATCCCCTCCTGCTGGCCCCAGCACCCCCACCTCGTCCACGAGGTCGCTGTGCTCGCCGACCAACGCCGGCGTGCCGGGATCGCGACCACCAGCGACCTGCTCGAGGACTGGCACCGCTACGCCGTGCCCGCCTTCATCGACCGGATGAAAGCCCGCCTGAAGAACCAGTGCGACGACAGCCACCCCTCCTGGCCCGCCCGCGGCCGCCACGCCCGCCTCATGAACGAGATCGACACGCGCCTACGCGTCTACGGCAGCGACGTCACCGCCCTCACCCAGCAACTCGCCCAGCACCACCGGGCCGCCCTCCTGGCCGAACCAACAGCGCGCCCCAACCTCCGCCTGGTCGACGGCAGCCAGGTCGACCCCGACACCGGGGAGATCCTCCGATGAACCCCCAGCCAGACCAGCAGCTCGACCTGCTCGACTTCATCCCCTACACCGACGGCGGTCGGCAAGGCGCCCCACCACCGCCCCCCGAGGTCACCCAGTGCCGGTGGTGCCACCACAGCGAACCCAACGGACTCCTGCTCCGCAACAACCACACCCCCGACAGCTACCGCGCGATCCAGACCACCTGGTGCATCGCCATGGACCTCACCCTGAGCCACCTCATCTACTGGCAACGACGCATCCACGACCAGGACGCCACCCCGACCAGCCGGCGCCGCCCAAAGCACGAGGAGGACCCCCGCCAGGGCATGGCGCGCAGCATGGAACGCGCCCTGGTCGTGTGGCAGCACCGCCGCGACGAGCTCGACGCCCAACTCGACGCCCTCGACATCCCCCGACCCCACCGAACCGAAGAGGCACCGCCGGTCATCGAGCACGTACCCACCCGGCAACCGCCGGCCGCACCCATCCCCGAACAACGAAGCCACCAGCCCCCGGCGCCATCACCCTGACCGTTCCCAGACGCCATCCACGTCAAGCATCAATGGTGGGGTTGACACATCAAGTGTGGGGTTGATACCTTAGGGGCGGCGGTTGCCCCCCAAGAAGTGGGGGAGCGTGCGTACCGGAAAGCGTCAGCGGCGCCCGCGACAATCGAGACGACCAAACAGGCGAGGAAAGGCGGACGTGGTGAGCCAGGACTTCGAGTACGTGACCATCGGCCCCAGTGACGAGTTCAGCGTCGGGACCTCTCCCGATGGGGAGCCCGGCATCCTGATCGAGCAGACGGCGTTCGAGGAACCGGATCGGTGGCTGTGCTTCGGTGAGGGGTTCGATGACGTGCGGCGTATGCGCGAACTGGCCGCTGCCCTGCACGACCTGGCCGCCCGCGCCGAGCGGGGGGAGTGGCGGACGGCATGAGCGCCGAGAACGAACCCGCGGCCGACCCGGGCCAGTTCCTGCGCGAGGTCGCCAACGCCGATGAGGGCTGGTCGGAACGCTACGGCGGTCCGGAAGGGATCGCCCGCTGGACCCTGAACCTGCAGGACGCCCTCAAGGAACAGGCCAGCGACCTGGCAGCGGTCCGAACCGCCGCCATCCGGGAGATGCTGACCACCCGCTCCCTGGCCGACGTCGCCCAAGCCCTCGGCGTCAGCAAGCAAGCCGTGTCCAAGGCCGCCAACAGCCCCACCTGGACCGACCCCCGTTGGTGACGTGGCTGGCCAGGACGAGGCCAGCAACCGAGGCCGACGCCCACCGGGGGCGTCCGCCGGCGGGCGGCTAGCCTTGAGGTAAGGGGCCGGTGGCCGGTGTCTCCCGGGGGTGGGTTAAGACAGGCCGCCGGCTCCCCTCATGCGCGTAGCCGCTTGCGTCTCCGGGCCACCGAAGCAGCTGTCCGACCCAACAGCCCGGCCGCCTGTCGAGCCGTCAGGTCGGGACGCAACACCAGCGCATCCTCTTCCGGGGTGAAGGTTCCCGATCGGGTCGCAGCCACACGATCCGCTGCCGCGGCAGCTCGAGCAGCAGCGTTGATCTTGTCCCGCTGCGTGTGGCTGTAGATCTGAGTATGTCAACTCGACTTGGCCCCACCGGGACGGTTTGATTTGGCCCCACTCGTGACGGTTCGGGTGTGGGCGAGTCGGTAGCTGGTGGTGCCTGTTTCGATGATGGTGCCGTCGTAGGTGAGGCGGTCGACGATGGCGGCGCAGAGGCGGGGGTCGGTGAAGGTCTTGGTCCAGCCGCTGAAGGGCTCGTTGGACGCGATCGCGATCGAGTTCTTCTCTTCGCGTTCGGTGAGGACCTGAAAGAGGAGTTCGGCGCCGCGGCGGTCGAGTTCGAGGTAGCCGAGTTCGTCCAGACAGAGCAGATCGACCCGGCCGTAGCGGGCGATGACCTTGGTCAGGGCGCGATCGTTGTCGGCTTCGGCGAGCTCGTTCACGAGCCGGGAAGCGAGCACGTAGCGGACCCGGTAGCCGGCCTCGGCGGCGGCGGTGCCGATCCCGATGAGCAAGTGGGTCTTCCCGGTGCCGGAGTCACCGATGAGGCACAGCGGGCGGCCCTTGGCGATCCAGTCGCCCTTGGCGAGGGTGTTGATGACGGCCGGGTTCAGGTTCGGGTTGGCGGTGTAGTCCAGCTCGTCGAGCCGCTTGATACGGGGGAAGCCGGCCTCGGCGACGCGGCGGATGCGGCGGCGCTCGTCGCGGTCGTCGCACTCGGCGAGCAGCAGTTCGGCCAGGAAGGCTTGGTAGGAGTGTTGCTCACGGACGGCGACCTGGGCGGCGTGGGCGGCCCGGTCGCGGATGGTGGGCAGTCGCAGGGTGCGGCAGGCGGTGTCGATCGCAACGTCGACGGCCTGGCTGGTCATGGTGGTCATCGGGTTCCTTGGGTGAGTAGCTGGTCGTAGACGGCAACATCGGGAAGGGGTCGGGTGTCGGCGAGGTAGGCGATCCGGCCGTCATCGCCGACCAGACCCAACTGCGGGCGGACCGCGTCGGTTTCGCCGGCGCGGCGGACCTCGACGGCGACGGCTTCGGGGGCGAGCGCCCCCGCAGCGAGGGCGGCCTCGAGGCCGGCCAGGACCTGGGCGTGCGGGTAGGTGCGGTGCAGCAGCAGCGCCTCGACGAGGGCTTGCGTGCCGGTCTTGTCGCCGTACCTGGCCTTGGCCGCGGTCCAGTACCGGTCATGGGTGGTGGTGAACACGCCGGCCTTGCGGGCCTGGACGAGGGCGGTCGCGCCGGGCAGCGCCCCGGGCTTGTACGCGAGCACCTCCAGGTAGTGGTCCAGCACCAAGGTGACGCTGCCACGCACCGTGGACCGCTCGTGTTCGGCCACCAGCCGGGGTCCGTCGTAGACGAGCACCTGGGTGGCGCGCAACAGCACCCGCAGTTGTCGGCCGACGTAGCGGACCGGCACCGAGTACTGACACTGCCGGACCGTGACCCGGGCGTGGCGGTCCACCCGCGGATGCAGGCTGAGCCCGGTTTCGAACGGCTCGACCGGCAGCGCTCGCAACAAGGCCTGTTCGACGGCGAAGTCGTCGGCGACCGTGGTGGTGCGTTGCCCGACTCGGCGGTGGTCGTCCTTGCGGTCGCACCGGGCGAAGTAGGCGTTCAGCTCGGCGAGGGTGTCAACCTTGGGCATGGGCACGGTGTGGGTGCGGCGGAACCGGCCGCCCTCGCCCTCCACGCCACCCTTCTCATGTGCCCCGTCGACGCCGGGACGGCAGTAGAACACGTCGAAGCCGTAGTGGGACCGGAACAGCACCCAGCGGTCCGACTCGACGCGGGTGCGGCCCATCAACACCCGCGACACCGCCGCCTTCAGGTTGTCGTAACGGATATGCACCGTCGGGATCCCGCCGAGTTGTTCGAACGCGTACCGGTGCCCGTCCAGGAACGCCTCCTGCGACGCCGTGGCGTAGGCGCGGTGGACCGCCTTCCCGGAGTAGGACAGCCGCAGCGTGAACAAGAACACCTTCGTCTTCACCCCGGCCAGCACGATCCACAGGTCGGCGAAGTCGACCTCGGCTTCGGCGCCCGGCGCGTGGGTCTGCGGCACGAACACCTCAGCAAGCTGCTTGCCGGCCTCGGCGGCGATCCGCGGGCGGGCGTCACGCACGTAGTCACGCACCGTCGGATACGCCACGACCACCTGGTGTTCCTCGATCAGGCGTTCCCGGACCCGTCGAGCGGTGTGGCGCTGCTTGCGAGGCGCGTCCAGGTCCTCACGCAGCATGGCGTCGATGAACGGCCTCACCGGCCCCAACACCGGCGCGGCACGTTCCGGCACCTTCCGCGCCGGCGGTTCTGCCGACGCCAGCGCCTGTCGCACCGTCCGCCGGTGCACCCCATGCCGGAGGGCCAACTCACGGATCGACACGTCGGGATCCTCCCGACGGTCCCTACGGATCGCTTCGAACACTCGGACACGACTCCCACCTGACACGTCTGGCCACCCCTTCGACGACAACGTCGACCAGTCAAAGGGTGGGGCCAGATCAGACCGTCACAACCGCCCCGGCGTGTCACACCCGGGGCCAGAACGGGCCGTCACGGTGGGGCCAAATCAGAATGTCATTTCCAGGAAGGGGATGAACTCCTCCCACGCGTTCAGCCACAGCCCGCGGATGGCTGGGTAGGCGCGTCCCCACTTGTCGCAGAAGTCGTCGCGGGCCCGTTCGGCCTCGGCGATCGTGGCGGCGGTGTAGACCGGCTTCAACTCGCGGCTGATCTGGTCCCAGTACTTACGGGACGCGTACCGGAACGTGTTGCGGATCAGGTGGATGATGCACGTCTGCACGATCGCCCTCGGGAACGCGGCGGCGACGCTGTCCGGTACGCCCTTCAGCCCGTCGCAGACGATGAAGAACACGTCCCGCACGTGTCGAGAACGGTCGAATCTTGCATTTTCGGGTTCGTATGTTGCATACGGCCCCACTACTGCGGGCTGTACGGCGTCCAATATTGCGCGCACTATTGGGGGCAGTAGTGCCCGTCGCTACTGCGACCCGTTAGAACGAGAGCGGCGCCGTTGCGGGAACAACGGCGCCATGGATCCGCCCGAGACAACAAGTCATTGAAGTTCGAGGGCGATTCCATGAGAGAGTCTAGGCCCGAGGCTGCCGCGTCCCCAAGGGATCACACGGCAGCCCATTGGGTGTTCCGTATCGGGACGAGTCCGGTTCACTGGTTGTGGGCGGATGGAGTCGGCCCGGATTCGCGCTCGTTGGGCACCTACCGGCTGCCGAAGGCGACCGCCTTCGCGAAGCACTCGCCAGCTCATGCGTACTGCCACACGACTGGCTCATACTTGCTCGTTGAATCCGGGCTGGAGCGGGAACTGGCTGAGGAGTTGGACGGCGATCCCGAGATCGCTTGGTTAGGCCGTGTTGCTAAACCTCTTTGAGGTGTCTGCGGGAGATTCTGGATGTGTGTCGCGTGATGTGATCTCGGATGAAGCGTGGGCGGTGATCGGCCCGCTGTTCCCTACTGCGAAGTCGACGGGCCGTCCACCCTTGGATCGGCGCACGGTGGTCGAGGCGACGGCGTGGCGGTTCCGGACCGGGGCTCCGTGGAGGGACGTGCCGGAGCGATTCGGGAACTGGAACACGATCTACAAGAACTTCAACCGGTGGTCCGAGCTGGGCGTGTGGGCGAAGGTGCTGGAGAAGACGCAGGCGTTTGCGCAGCAGTCCGGGGACCTGGACTGGGTCGCATCGATCGATTCCACGATCGTGCGCGTGCACCAGCATGGCGCGACCCTTCCTCGCACCACGGGGGGCTCTGTCGAACTACAAGAAGTTCGGTGATGAGCCGCTCGATCATGCGATCGGCCGCTCCCGGGGCGGGTTGACGACGAAGAATCATCTGGTCTGTGACGGGAAGGGGCGTGCTCTCGCGTTCATCCTCACGCCCGGGCAAGCTGCGGACACAAGCATGCTGTCCGCGACGCTGAGCGAGATCCGCGTCCCGGGCGCGAGAGGCAGGCCAAGGTCGAGGCCGGACCGGGTGCTCGCGGACAAGGGCTACCCGTCAAGAGCGAACCGGGCTTGGCTGCGCGAACGCGGGATTGCTGCGACGATCCCCGAGCGGGACGATCAGATCACTCACCGACGCAAGCGCCGCGGGCGACCGATCGACTTCGGTGACCAGCAGCGGGCCCGCTACCGCGGCCGCAACGTCGTCGAGCGGTGCTTCAACAAGCTTAAGCAGTGGCGCGGGATCGCGATGCGCTCAGACAAACTCGCCCGGAACTACCACGCCGGCCTCTGCCTCGCCGCCACTTTGCACTGGATCAGCACGCCCGCGCTATGACCGCCGGCGCTTCGAGCGGCGCTGAAGAACCAGATAGGTAGCGGCGAGCACTGCTCCGGCTGCGACGAGCGCGGCAGCGAACCATGGAACCTCGACCCAGAACCACACGATGTTCGTGCCCGTGAACGAGAACCCGAATGACAAGCACACCGCAAGGATCGCTGCGACCAACAGCATCGACCGACGACGTTCCAAAGCGACCATTCCAGCACCCGCCAATCAGATCCGACCCACCTGTCCCACACTTTAGCAACACGGCCTAGTTGCGCAACCGTTCGCGCTGTACTTCGCTGATCCCCAGCGCGAGCGCCGCCAACTGAAGCACATCCCGGACTCAGGCTCCTCTCGACAGTTCTGTGTAGACGCGAACTTGTCTCTGATTCAGAGTTTGCGCGCGGGCTTCGGCGGAGTTGAGCGCGTGCAAGATGCCAAGCGTCGGGCCGTGCAGCCCATCCTGCAGCTCGACAGCACGCCGCGGTTGCGGAGCTCGGTGAGCACGTTGAGCCAGTACTTGGCCGACTCGCCGTCACCGTTCCCGCCGGCCCAGATCCCGAGGATGTCCTTGTGTCCGTCCAGGTCCACGCCGATCGCAGCGTAGAACGGCTGGTTGGCGACCTGGCCGTCGCGGACCTTGACCACGATGGCGTCGATGAAGATCCCCGCATACACGCGCTCCAGTGGGCGGGCCCACCAGGCCTGCATCTCCTCGACGATCTTGTCGGTGATCCGACTCACCGTGTCCTTGCTCACGTTTGCGCCGTACACCTCGAACAGGTGCGCCGAGATCTCCCCGGTCGTCAGGCCCTTGGCGTACAAGCTGATGACCAGGGTGTCCAGGTCGGTCAGGCGACGCTGCCGCTTGGCCACGATCACCGGCTCGAAACTGCCGTCCCGATCCCGCGGGACGGCGATCTCCACCTCGCCGCAATTGTCGGTGACCACCGTCTTGGGCCGGTACCCGTTGCGCGAGTTGGCTCCGTTCCGGCCCGCCGGGTCGTGCTTGTCATAGCCCAAGTGGTCAACGAGTTCCTCCTCCAGGGCCGACTCGATCACCGTCTTGGTGAGCTGCTTGAGCAGGCCGCCGGGGCCGGTCAGATCCCCGCCCGCGCCACGAGTCCGGCGCACCAGCCCGCGCAGCAACTCGGTCTCTGCCGTGGACAACACCAAAGGCTCAGCCGACGGTGTGGGTTCCAAGCTCGGGCTGGGTCCCTTGACGAACGCCGAGGGCGCCGCCTTGTCTTCTTCGTGTGGCTCCACAGCGATCAGTGTTTCGGTCATCATGACCCTTCCTGCCCAACCGGGCCGTAGGGCCAGTTACACCGTTCCTGCGATAGACCCTCACTACGCCAACAGCCCCACCTGGACCGACCCCCGTTGGTGACGTGGCTGGCCAGTACGAGGCCAGCAACCGAGGCCGACGCCCCCGGGGGCGTCCGCCGGCGGGCGGCTAGCCTTGAGGTGAGGGGCCGGTGGCCGGTGTCTCCCGGGGGTGGGTTCAGACAGGCCGCCGGCTCCCTTTCATTCGCGTAGCCGTTTGCGTCTCCGGGCCACCGAAGCCGCTGTTCGACCCAACAGCCCGGCCGCCTGTCGAGCCGTCAGGTCGGGACGCAACACCAGCGCATCCTCTTCCGGGGTGAAGGTTCCCGATCGGGTCGCAGCCACACGATCCGCTGCCGCGGCAGCTCGAGCAGCAGCGTTGATCTTGTCCCGCTGCGTGTGGCTGTAGATCACCGCGCGACGCTTGTTCCGGTCCCGGTTCTCCTCCGCATACACACGGTCCCGCGCCACCGCAGCAGGGTTCCGGCGACGCCACCGCTTCATCACCACCGCACGCACCGACCGCCCCACCAGCTCGGCCACCTCAACATCACTCGCAGGGCCGTCCAAGAGGGCAAGCTCGTCCGGAGTCCACCTCCGGCGACTCACAGCAACACCCGCAGGACGAACAGACGCACTGCACAGCGGACCACGGTCGGCTCCTCGGAATTGGGGGCGTCAGCCAGAAGAGACACCAACAGGGTAGGCCCATCAACGAGAACGCCGCGCGAGACTGGGTGCGAGCCGACACTGACCGTCAGTCGCTCATCGCGGCAAGAGCGGATGTTCGCGCTTCACCAACTCCAGCTCAAGTGGATCGTGTTGGCGCCCGGTTCACGCGTCGTGCAGGGGTTCAGCAGGTGGGGCGTGCTGTATCGGCCGGGTCTAGCGTGACGGGTCGACAAAGCATGTCAGGCCCGCCGGGGTCCCGGATTGATGGTGTCCCCGGACCAGCTCATGTTGTCGTCCACACCAACCTCGAACGCCTCCAGGGCGGGATCGGCGAGCACGGCGTCCGCGACCGCGCGCTCGCAACCGAGCAGCGTGAACCCGAAGTCGATCTCGGTGGCCAGACACCAACCGTGGTCGTCCGGCCATACGAGGTTCGCCGACTGCACGAAGCTCTCGTCCTCGACCCACGTCTCGTGCGCGGCCAGGGGCGCCCGGAACAGGTGGTAGCGCCGGTGCGGCAGGGCCAACACCGGCTCGGCACCCCCCGGGACCCGGCTCGGCACCGGGACCTCGTAGGTCATCAGATCGGGGTGGTGCGCCTCGACCGCGCCGCCTCCCCAGAACCCGTAGCCCTCCCACACCGCGTAGGTCACGTCCCCAGACGCCTGCAGGTGCGCGACCAGCGCGTCGTGGTCGGGGCGCGGGAGATGGCCATCCGGCGGCCACAGGCTCGGGTGGCGCAGGGTGTCGAACATGTGGCTCCACTGCGCCAGGGGATGCAGGACGCGTCCATTGGACGCAGCAATCTCCCGCCAGCGGCGTCCATCCGGCAGGGGGTGCAGGACCCGCACATACGCCGCGAAGCCCGTCGGCACCATGGCACCCACCGGAACCCCAGCCGGTCCCCACGGCAGCAGCCGGGGCGCGAGCCAAGCCGACAGGGCGGCGTCCGTCGTGTGGCGAGGTAGGGCCATACCGCAAGGGTAAGGCCGTAGCGCCCCACTCCTGATGTGCGGGAACGGGCCACCCGCTCGTTGCGGACAGCGTTCAACACGAAGGCATACCGCGCTGCGGCAAGCGGAGCCGACACACGACCCTCGCGCAACCCGCGGCAGAGTAGTGCGTTTGCGGACCACTCCTTCCCATAGCTCTGGATGCTATAGTCCGGGCATGGGTGGTCGGGAGGTCCTGCGCGAGGTGATGACTGAGAGCAAGGTGTCTCAGTCGGAGTTGTCGCGGATGAGTGGGGTGCGGCAGCCGAGTATCAGTCAGTTCTTGTCGGGCCGGATCGAGATGAGCGACGAGATGCTGGATCGGCTGCTGTCGTGCTTGGGGTATCGGCTTGAGGTGGTGCGTCGCCCGGTCCGGGTGGAGTTGGACCGGTCGCACCTGCGGAGTTGGCGCCTGCACCGCCAGTTGGCCACTCATCTGGACACCGGCGTGTTGGACGACTGGGTGCCGACGATCCGGCGGAACGTGGAGCGGTTGCGGCACCGCGTTCAGGGTGAACCTCATGTGTCGAACCTGGGCCGGTGGGAGGTGTTGGTGGAGCAGCGCGACGTTCCCAGGCTGCGCCGTGTGATGACCGGCCTAGACACCGACTCGGTGCAGATGCGGGAGGTGTCGCCGTTGGGTGGATTGTTGCCGCAGTCGGAGCGGGCGAAGGTGCTGGCGGTGGTCGGCCGATGAGACGCGACCAGTTGGAGCGCCCAAGGGGATGAGGGCCGCTTGGCCGCTTGCTCGGACGTCCAACAGGGTGTGCTTCTCAGTTCTTCTTGAGCAGCCCGGTGAGGCCGGCGATCAGGATGGCCCGACTTGGCTCATTTAGTGTCGCCCGCGCGCTTGGTGGATCGCGTCGAGCCAGGCTTGTGCGTCGTCGGGTAGGGCGTTCTCGGCGGTGACGATGGTGTCGCCGGCTTGGATGTCGATGGTGCGGTGGCGACGCAGCGTCTTGACGAGGGCCTCGATGCTGACGCCGGTGGTGCTCTCGAGCCATCGGGCGACGGCGAGGGCCGCGAACACGATGGTGAGGTGGGCGTCGATCGAGTCCTTCAGGTGGTGGTAGACCGGCCGGGCCTTCAGGTCCGACTTGGACATCCGGAAGGACTTCTCGACCTGCCACAGCTGGTGGTAGGCCCCGATCACGTACTCCGGGGTCGGGTTGGCCAAGTTCGTGATGTAGCCCTTCCAGCCCGCCAGGGTGCGGGCCTTGGCCTCCAGTTCCCGGTTCACCGACTTCTGCGCGCCGGTGAGGGTGATGAACCGGTTCCGCTTCACCGGCGCCTTCCCCGCGACTGCCCGTTCGGCCTTGCCGACCTGCTCACCGATGCCGCGCAGCGTGCGCCGGGCCCGGTCAGCCCGGTACTGGTAGTAGATCGTTTCCTTCACCTGCTGGCCGGCCGGACCCCGCGACCACGGCTGGGTCAGGATCAGCCCGTCAGGCGGCTGCTCACCGGGGTGGGTGTCCATCCAGTGGCGCACGACGTAGGGAATGTCGGGGATCTTCTGACCCACGATGAACCGCAGCCCCGCCCCGGACAGGGCGCGCAGGTTCCCATCCGACAGCATGCCCGCGTCGGCGACCACGGTCACCTCGGGGAGCTGATGGGCGGCCTGGAAGGCCTGGATCGACGGGATGATCGTGGTGGTCTCGGCGCGATTGCCCTCAAACGCTTCAACCATCCGCGGGAACGGGATACCTTGGTGCCGGCAGCCAACGCGGGTTGCGCAACCGCCTCGGGTGGCCCCCGAGTGCCAAGTCAACCCCCCACTTGGAGGACGCATGTCAGCAAATGTCATCGTCGTGGTCGAGCAGGAGTTCGCCCACCCGCGGCCCCGCGTGTTTCGCGCCTGGACCGCACCCGAGGAGATGTCCCAGTGGCGGGGCAGCCCTGGGTGGCACGTCGAACGGGAGAGCGTCACGTCGGACCTGCGGACCGGCGGCAAGCACCATCACGTGAAGGTGCGCGACGACGACCCGAGTGTGCGCGTGACCACGGACGCCGTCTTCACCGAGTACTTCGACCCGGACGTGTTCGTCGCGCGTCAGCGCATCACGGGCGACTCCGGCATCGACCCGAACGAGTCCCTCGAACTGCGCGTCGAGTTCACCGCCATGGGCGGCGACAGCACGCTCGTGCGCATCGTCCAGGGGCCGTACGACCCGGCCGTGGCGCAGTATCACGCCGCCGGCTGGGAGAAGGAATTGGCCCGCTTGGGCACCTACCTGGATGGAGGACAGGCATGAATACCGCAGGAGCGCCGACGACGTCGGCGGTCGTCCGCACGAAGCCCATCATGACCATGCCGCAGATCCTCCTGATGAACCTCGGGTTCTTCGGCATCCAGTACAGCTTCGGCATGCAGCAGACGGCTATCAATCCGATCTACACGTTCCTGGGCGCGTCACACGACCAATTGCCGCTGCTCAACCTGGCCGGTCCGGTCACCGGCCTGCTCATCCAACCCATCATCGGGGCCCTCTCAGACCGAACATGGGTGGAGAAGGGCTTCTTCCGCGGGCGCCGACGCCCCTTCTTCCTCATTGGGGCGATCGGCTGCGCGATCTGCCTGGCTCTGTTCCCGTTCGTGTGGGCGGTCTGGATGGCGGTTCTCCTGCTGTGGCTCCTGGACGCCTCCAACAACACCGCGATGGAGCCCTACCGCGCGTTCATCGCCGACCGGCTCCCCCCGGCCCAACTGGGCAAGGGCTTCCTCGCCCAGTCGTTCTTCACCGGCCTGGGGATCACGCTGGCCAATTTGAGCCTGATGTTCTTCCAGGGCGTCTTCGGCCTGGGTCAGTCCGTCGGCATCCCGCTGTGGGTCTACCCGGCGTTCCTCCTCGGCTCGGTCTGCTCGATCGCCACGGTGCTCATCTCGGTGCTGTCAACGCCCGAGATCCCCCCGACGGAGAAAGAACTCGCCGAGCTCCGCGCCAGCAAGGGTGGCCCCGGCCACTTCATCGCTGAGATCAAGGACGCCATCGTCGACATGCCGGTCGAGATGCGGAAGCTGGCGTTGGTGTACCTCTTCCAGTGGTACGCCATGAACATCTATTGGCAATACGTGTCGCTGTCGGTGTCCCAGTCGCTGTACGGCACGACGGACGCCCAGTCCGAGGGCTACCAGCTCGCCGTCGCGAACACAGGCGTCATCAACGGTGCCTACAACATCGTGACCTTCTGTGTCGCGTTCGGGCTGGTTGCCCTGGCCCGCCGCTGGGGCGCGAAGTGGGTGCACGCCATCGCCCTGTGGTGCGCCACGGTGGGTCTGGTCTTGTTCCCGCAACTGCCGACCCTGCCGCTCAAGGTCGTCGCGATCGTGGGCCTGGGCATCGCGTGGGCGTCCATCATGGGCGTGCCCTACATCATGATCGTGCGCATGGTTCCCTCGACCCGCTACGGCGTCTACATGGGCATCGTCAACATGATGATCGTCATCCCGATGCTCATCCAGACGCTCACGTTCGGCGCGATCTACAAGAACCTGCTGGGGGACAACCCCAACAACGCGATCATGGCCGCCGGCATCCTGCTGGGCATCGCCGGCTTGGCCATGCTCTGGGTCAAGGAGCCCCCGATCGTGCGCGACATCGAGCCGGTCGGCTCTGGCGACGAGACCGTCACCACGAAGGGAGCCTGAGATGGCAAGCATGACTCCGTACGGATGCATCGTCGTCGGCACCGATGGCTCTGCCTTGTCCGACCCGACCGTCGCGAGGGCCTCGTTCTTGGCCGCTGCCGAGGAGGCCGACCTCGTCATCGTCTGCGCCTATTCGGGCATGACGATGCGCGAGGGTGCGAAGGCGACGAACACCCTCGGTGACACCCGGACCTCCGTTGTGTTGGGACGCGAAGCGGCCAGCGACGCGTTGGCGACCGCGACATCCACGGCGTCCGGCCTGGGCGCGCAGGTCAAGGCGTCGCTGCTGGTGGAGGGCGAGGCTGCCTCCGCCCTCCTGAGAGCCGCGCAGCAGCACGAGGCGGACCTCATCGTGATCGGGGCGATCCGAGACACCAGTCTCGCCGGACGCCTGCTCGGCACGGTCGCGTCCGCCGTCGTGCGTGAAGCCCCGTGCGAGGTCCTGGTGGTGCGTCCCCCGGCGGCGTGGGGTGACGTGACCGAGATCGAGGTGCCCGAGGACGTCTGAGCGCTGCGACGGCGCACCCTGCCCGCCGGCCGGGGGCGCCGAACGCAGGGTCAGCCTTGGCTGTCGAGGTCCGTGCCGTCCGCGGTGATGCGGAACGCCCGGGTCGCGAGGTCGGCCTCCAACCGTGCGGTGTGGCCCTCGCGCGACCACTCCAAGGTCAACACCGAGCCTTCTCCGGACGCCGTCAGCTCGGCATCCCACCCGAACGCCGGGTGGGTGTTGCGGAACCGCAGCAGGTCGATCTGGCGCTGCACAACGGGCCTCGCGAGGCCGGCCTCGAGGTCGTCGGCCGACAGGTTGGTGCGGTTGATCTCCTTGTGCCCGCCCGACCCCGCACGCTCGACGGCGGCCAGGTTGTTCTCGCCGGCGAAGAGGTCGAGGTACCACACCTGCGGCTTGCCCGGCATGAACAGGTGGATCGCCCGGGCCAGCAGCATCGATGCGTCGTCGCAGCCCAGAGCGCTGTAGTACGTGGCGTTGACCTGATAGTAGGTCGCCTTCTGGCCGTGGAGATCCTTCACGTAGCCGCCGCGTCCGCGCACCGTGGCGATCACCGACTCGATCTCGTCGTCGCTGAGCAGGCCCTTGAGGTCGAGCAGCGGGATGCCGTCGTGGCAGCCCAGCATCGACACCGTCTTGATGCCCTTGGCCTGGATGTCGCCGATCCACGCGAGCAGGCGCTCGGCGGAGTGCGTCTCGAACGCGTGGATCAGCAACCCGGGCAGGAAGAAGTCGTAGGTGAGGAACCCCTTGGCCGCAATCATCTCGTGGATGCCCTCCTCGTAGCGGGCGTGGATCTCGGGCAGCAGCTTCAACCCGTGCCGGTCGGCCAACGCCTTCACCTGGTCGAGCAGATCCCACGTACCGGGGTCGTTGAGGAAGTTCTTCTCGCCGGGCTCCTTGGGGGCGTAGGCGAAAGCGTCCAGCCGGACGATCTCGGCGCCGTAGCCCGCGAGCCTGGCCAGGGTGTCGGCGTAGAACGTCCACACCAGGTGCGATTTGATGTTGAGGTCCATCTGGCCCAGGTAGGTGCGCCGCGACTCCACTAGGTCGACCACGGCGTCCCGCCACGCCTCGAAGCCGGTGAAGTCCGCATCCCCGGGTCGTCCGCCGTCCGCGATGGTGGCGTTGACCCGGGTGGCCAACTCGTCCGCCGAGGCGTACTGCAGGCCGGCCGCCATCAGGTCCTGGGCGTCCACGCGGGGGTAGCGGACCTCCTGGTAGAAGGTGTTCCAGAACGGCTTCTCCGACCCGTCGGGCAGACGCACCATCAACAGCGGCAGGCCCGGCTTGCGGAAGAACATGTGCTCGATCAGGTCCGCGCGTGGCTGGATGTAGCCCTCCGGCGTCATCTCGCCGTGACCGGCCCAGAAGGCGTTCCAGTCGATGAAGAAGTCGTTGTAGGGCGACCTCTCGCCGCGGGCCAGGATGTCTTGGAACTGGGGCGACAGCACCGAGGCGTGGTTGAGGATGAAGTCGAACTTCAGGTCGAGCCCCGCAGCGGCCAGCGCCTCGAGGTCGGCGGGCTTCGCCAGAAGGTCGTTCAGCCCGTAGTCGATCACGCTGAAGCCGCGGTCGAGGTCGCTGTTGAACACGCTGGGGAGCAGGTACAGCGAACTGAACGCGCCGGCGACCTCGGGACGCTGCACGAACGCCGCCAGGCCTGCCAGGGTGCCGTCGAGGCTGTCGGGGTAGGCGTTCAGCATGACGCCATCGCGGGGGAGGTGGCGCCCCATCGCCTGCAGGTAGGCGTCGTAGGTGAGCAGTTCGCCCTCTTTCGACAGGATCAGGGACGCCTTGGGTGCCTGCGCGTCCAGCTTGGCCTGCTCCAATCCCAAGACGAGGGTCGTGAAGGGACTGTCGACCGCCCCGTCACGGGCGCGAGCGCGGCGGTGCGCCAGCGTCTGCGCCGGGGTGCTGTTGAGCAGGATGGGCACGTCCACGCCCTCGACGAAGTCGCTGTTGCCGTGGGTCCACTCGATGACGAGCACGCGAGTGCCCGAGACGTCGACCTGGTCATACCACTGGTCGGCCTCGGTGCGCCCCATGCGCTTGAGGGTCAGGGTGTCGGCGCCGCCCTTGAAGGCGGCGATGATCGCATTCACCTCGTCGAAGTCGATCTCGTTCGGTGTCCCGAGGTACGCGGCGAGCGCCCTGGAGCCCGCGCCGAGGTAGGTCGGGAGCCAAGGGTGCTCGGCTGCGGCCGCCGGGTCGGCGTCCGTCCCCGCAGCCTGGAGGGAGGAGAGGGCGTCCCGGACGGACGCGTCGTAGGCCCCGGCGTCCACCAGCCCGCGGACGCCCGCGTGGCGGAAGACGCGCAGGCGTTCGGCGTCGTTGACGGAGGGGATCCGGCGCGGGTAGTTGTCGCCCGACAGGATGTAGGCGCCGATGCCGTCCGCGTTGAGCGCGTGGCCGAGCAGCGATCCCAGCTCGGATTTGCCCACGCCCGAGCCGCCGTAGACGGCCACCACGGCGCGTCCCGCGGCCAGGACGGGGTCGAGCTGCTCGCGCAGAGCGGGGTACAGCGTGGCCGCAGCCGCCAGATGCCAATCGGTGATGTGCACCTTGTCCCCCGGCATGTCCCCGGTGGGGATCGAGTTGGGATCGGTGAGCGCGGGGAACAAGGGCACGGGGACTCCTTCGTCGTCTGGGGAACCGCGCCCATTATCCCACCGGTGGTGTTCCGGTGGGTACAGGACCCGTACGAACGGCTTGCGTTCCCACACGGGCATTGTCGAGGGTTCACGGGCGATGCGTAGCGCCATGTGGACTACCAAGGAAATCGCCCGTCGGCACCCCAAAGCCTCTGACAACGCCTTTCGTCTCACACCCCGCGATGCGACCCGGAGATTGGTAGTCCAACGGGCGCTACGTCGCACAGAATCCACGAGTTGTGGTTCCCTAGTCAAGCGCCCCTCAACCCCCAAGAACACGAAACGTGAGCCAAGTCGGGTCCAAGGGGATGAGGGCCGCTTGGCCGCTTGCTCGGACGTCCAACAGGGTGTACGTGGGCTGCGTAGACGGATCGGTGAGCGCACGGTCATGCCGATGGGCGGATGGCCGGTCGCCTCGGCCGCCAGTCAATGGCTGAGGCTGACGGTGACTTGTCCCGTGCGGGGCGGTAGCAGCTGTGACTGCTCTTCTTGGTCCGGCTAGATGCCGAGGATCGTCTTTGCGATGAGGAAGTAGATGATCAGGCCTGTGGCATCCACGAACGTTGAGATGAACGGGTTGGAGAACACAGCGGGGTCGGCTCCAAGGGTCTTGGCGAGCAGTGGCATTGTTCCTCCGACTGTTGCCGCCAGCGCGCACACGCTCAGCAGCGTCAGGCCGATTACCGAGCCGATGCCGGGCCCGTACAGCAAGGTGGTGACCGAAAATGCCAGTCCGCCGATGATGAGGCCGAGGGTGATGCCGGTGAATGCCTCGCGGGCTGCGACCTTCAGGGCGTCGCGGGGGCGCACCTCGCCAAGGGCCAGCGCACGGGTCACGGTGGTGGCCGCTTGATTTCCGGTGTTGCCGCCGGTTCCGATCAGGAGGGGCACGAAAACGCTCAGGACGACCAGACGTGACAACGTCTCCTCGAAGACTTCTAGGACCTGGACTGTGAAGGATGCTCCGACTGCGAGCACGAGGAGCCATACGATGCGGGACCTGACCAAGTGGCCGATGGGTGTTGACAGGTACTTGCGTTGCAGTGGCTCGGTTCCTGCTTGGCGGGCCTGGTCCTCGGAGTCAGCTACTTGGAGGATGTGGAGGGCATCGTCGACGGTGAGGATTCCGACGATCCTGTCTTCGGAGTCGACGACCGGGAGGGCGAGGTGTCGGCGCTCTGCGACCCGTCGGGCTGCCTGCTCGGCTGGTTCGGCGGCCCACGCCCGATCTGCTGGGCGCGTGAGAGTGGAGATGGGAACTTCCGGGTCGGCGGCAAGCAGGTCCCGCAGGCTGACCACTCCGACGAGGTGGCGGGCGCCGTCGCTGACGGCGACGGTGTAGATCGTTTCGCTGTCGTGGAGCCGCTCAAGCACGCGGTGTAGTGCTGTGCGGGCGTCCATCTCTTGGGGGACGATGGCCACCTCAGGGCTCATCTCGCGGCCTGTGGAGCCTTTCGGGTATCCCAGAATCACGGCCGTGAGGTCTCGCTCGTCCGGTGTGAGACCACGCAGGAGGCGCGACGCCACCCCCGCCGGGAGTTCATCGAGCAGGTCCACACGGTCATCAGGATCCATGGCGCTGAACACTGACGCCGTCTCATCCTCGCGCAGGTGTGAGATGAGGTCGGCCTGGCTTGAGGCGTCCAGTCGCTCGAAGACTTCCAGCGCTCGATCACGGGGAAGAAGTCGGAATCCGATCGCGCGATGGGCGTGGGACATGCGAGTGAGGTGGTAGATGACCTCTCCAGCCTCCGCCTCAGCCAGGAGGAGCCTGGCGGACGCCAGGTCCCCGTCGGCAATTGCGCGCACGAAGGCGTCGTTCTCGAAGGACGACACGTTGCTCATCGCGGTTCCCTGCCAGTCGTCGGCGGCCACGACTCTGGTGCGCACACAACGACGATCATGGTCAAGAGGCTAGGGCGTGTCTCCCTATTAGCGAAGCCAGAGGGTGATGGCGCGGAGGACAACGCCTCCTCGGTAGACGGTGGCGAGCTTGTCGTAGCGGGTGGCCAGGCCTCGCCGCTGTTTGTGGTCGTTGAAGGACCATCGCCCGCGCATAGTCCCGATACCGGACCGGGTTGGGTGCCGAAGCGTTGAGCCCACCACGGATGCTGTCGTCGGTGATCGCCAGGTACCAGATGCCGACCTCGTCCTCGATGTGGATTCAGGGCAGCCATTGGGTGCCCGGAAGCAGAATCGCCCAGAAACCCCTCTGGAACTGCGACCTCATCTGGGCAGCCATGCGTTCCTCAGGGCTGAGGACGATGCCGGTGCGCACGCACACCACCCGCACCCCAAGCGCTTCCGCTCGCGTGGCCGCGTTCTCATAGGACGCGGTGCCAATGGCCCAACGGTCCCTACCTGCGGGGGTGGTTTCCGTGACGGGTCGTCACTGTCGGTGAAGCCGTAATACCCGACCGCGGATCCGCACCCCGTCACCTATAAGGGGGATCTTGTCCTCGGAGCGCCCATTCCATGAAAGCAGCTGCGAGCTCAGGTCGCTGGGAAGTCCGAGCCGCGCAAGATCGGCAACGTGGCCCTCCGGGGTCCAAAGAGGGCCGGCCCCGTCGTCGGGCCAGAATTCGAACTGAGTCATGAGCTGAGTGTGCCCTGACGGCGCTGCCGGACGGGCGAGAACATCCGCAACTGCCGCAGGGCGGTTGGAGTCCGACGTTGCGGTGGGGTGGCCGTCGGCGTCCAACGAGGTGTACGTGGGCTGCGTAGACGGATCGGTGAGCGCACGGTCATGCCGATGGGCGGATGGCCGGTCGCCTCGGCCGCCAGTCAATGGCTGAGGCTGACGGTGACTTGTCCCGTGCGGGGCGGTAGCAGCTGTGACTGCTCTTCTTGGTCCGGCTAGATGCCGAGGATCGTCTTTGCGATGAGGAAGTAGATGATCAGGCCTGTGGCATCCACGAACGTTGAGATGAACGGGTTGGAGAACACAGCGGGGTCGGCTCCAAGGGTCTTGGCGAGCAGTGGCATTGTTCCTCCGACTGTTGCCGCCAGCGCGCACACGCTCAGCAGCGTCAGGCCGATTACCGAGCCGATGCCGGGCCCGTACAGCAAGGTGGTGACCGAAAATGCCAGTCCGCCGATGATGAGGCCGAGGGTGATGCCGGTGAATGCCTCGCGGGCTGCGACCTTCAGGGCGTCGCGGGGGCGCACCTCGCCAAGGGCCAGCGCACGGGTCACGGTGGTGGCCGCTTGATTTCCGGTGTTGCCGCCGGTTCCGATCAGGAGGGGCACGAAAACGCTCAGGACGACCAGACGTGACAACGTCTCCTCGAAGACTTCTAGGACCTGGACTGTGAAGGATGCTCCGACTGCGAGCACGAGGAGCCATACGATGCGGGACCTGACCAAGTGGCCGATGGGTGTTGACAGGTACTTGCGTTGCAGTGGCTCGGTTCCTGCTTGGCGGGCCTGGTCCTCGGAGTCAGCTACTTGGAGGATGTGGAGGGCATCGTCGACGGTGAGGATTCCGACGATCCTGTCTTCGGAGTCGACGACCGGGAGGGCGAGGTGTCGGCGCTCTGCGACCCGTCGGGCTGCCTGCTCGGCTGGTTCGGCGGCCCACGCCCGATCTGCTGGGCGCGTGAGAGTGGAGATGGGAACTTCCGGGTCGGCGGCAAGCAGGTCCCGCAGGCTGACCACTCCGACGAGGTGGCGGGCGCCGTCGCTGACGGCGACGGTGTAGATCGTTTCGCTGTCGTGGAGCCGCTCAAGCACGCGGTGTAGTGCTGTGCGGGCGTCCATCTCTTGGGGGACGATGGCCACCTCAGGGCTCATCTCGCGGCCTGTGGAGCCTTTCGGGTATCCCAGAATCACGGCCGTGAGGTCTCGCTCGTCCGGTGTGAGACCACGCAGGAGGCGCGACGCCACCCCCGCCGGGAGTTCATCGAGCAGGTCCACACGGTCATCAGGATCCATGGCGCTGAACACTGACGCCGTCTCATCCTCGCGCAGGTGTGAGATGAGGTCGGCCTGGCTTGAGGCGTCCAGTCGCTCGAAGACTTCCAGCGCTCGATCACGGGGAAGAAGTCGGAATCCGATCGCGCGATGGGCGTGGGACATGCGAGTGAGGTGGTAGATGACCTCTCCAGCCTCCGCCTCAGCCAGGAGGAGCCTGGCGGACGCCAGGTCCCCGTCGGCAATTGCGCGCACGAAGGCGTCGTTCTCGAAGGACGACACGTTGCTCATCGCGGTTCCCTGCCAGTCGTCGGCGGCCACGACTCTGGTGCGCACACAACGACGATCATGGTCAAGAGGCTAGGGCGTGTCTCCCTATTAGCGAAGCCAGAGGGTGATGGCGCGGAGGACAACGCCTCCTCGGTAGACGGTGGCGAGCTTGTCGTAGCGGGTGGCCAGGCCTCGCCGCTGTTTGTGGTCGTTGAAGGACCATCGCCCGCGCATAGTCCCGATACCGGACCGGGTTGGGTGCCGAAGCGTTGAGCCCACCACGGATGCTGTCGTCGGTGATCGCCAGGTACCAGATGCCGACCTCGTCCTCGATGTGGATTCAGGGCAGCCATTGGGTGCCCGGAAGCAGAATCGCCCAGAAACCCCTCTGGAACTGCGACCTCATCTGGGCAGCCATGCGTTCCTCAGGGCTGAGGACGATGCCGGTGCGCACGCACACCACCCGCACCCCAAGCGCTTCCGCTCGCGTGGCCGCGTTCTCATAGGACGCGGTGCCAATGGCCCAACGGTCCCTACCTGCGGGGGTGGTTTCCGTGACGGGTCGTCACTGTCGGTGAAGCCGTAATACCCGACCGCGGATCCGCACCCCGTCACCTATAAGGGGGATCTTGTCCTCGGAGCGCCCATTCCATGAAAGCAGCTGCGAGCTCAGGTCGCTGGGAAGTCCGAGCCGCGCAAGATCGGCAACGTGGCCCTCCGGGGTCCAAAGAGGGCCGGCCCCGTCGTCGGGCCAGAATTCGAACTGAGTCATGAGCTGAGTGTGCCCTGACGGCGCTGCCGGACGGGCGAGAACATCCGCAACTGCCGCAGGGCGGTTGGAGTCCGACGTTGCGGTGGGGTGGCCGTCGGCGTCCAACGAGGTGTACTAGGTGGCCACCATGCACTGACAGGCCATCACGCGTAAGCCGACCTTGTGAGACTTGGGTGTTGGACGGGTCCGCCGGCACCTCCAAGGCCTCGTTGGACGCTCCCGGCGGCAAGTTGAGTTGCCCAAGCGGAGCGGAATCAGCTGGCCATCCGTCTGGAATCGGAGCAGCGTCCTCAGCCATCGCACCTGCTAGCTAGGGCGTGGGGGAGTGGGGCGCAGGCACCCTGGCTTTCGGGTCGACGCGGTCAGCGTGGGATCTCGTCGTGCCGCAGCGCCACGAGTTCGCGCACTCGGGAATGCCACTCCCCACAATCGGCGATCCGTGGCTCAGTGGACACGCACTTCATGCCCGCCCACGGCACATGAGCCCCCGAGGGTTCGGAAGATCAGGGCCGGCAAACGTGTGGCCTCAAGAAGTCCAGAAAGCCTCTTGCGCCGTCCGAGAGGGCGCAGCTATAGTCCAACTAACACGCTTTAGTGATGCGCTTTAGTGAGAGGTTGTCAACGGTGACCGCGAAGGGCAAGGGCTCGACTCGAGTAACGATGGCGCAAGTCGCCGCCCACGCTGGGGTGTCCCCAACGACTGTGTCGTTCGTGCTGTCTGACCGGCCAGGAGCTGGCATCTCGGATGAGACGACTGCTCGAGTGCGCGCGTCCGCGGCGGAACTCGGCTATCGGCACAATGCGGCCGCTCGGGCGTTGGCTCTGAGCCGCACACAGCTAGTCGGTGTTGTGACCGACGTGGCGACCAGCCCCTTCGCAGGTGACGCGCTCTTGGGCGCGCAGGAGCGGGCTTGGGCGAGCGGGCTCCAAGTGCTGATCGCCAGTGTTGAACATGAGCAGGATCTGGACCCGAAGGCGTTCGACGTGCTCCTGGGCCGGCAGGTGGAGGGGCTGGCTGTGATCATGGCTTGGCACAGCACTCTGCGCCTCCCCGCTGGTGTCGGCTCCCTGCCAGCCGTCTTGGTCAACAGCGTCGACGAAGCCGGCGTTGTGCCGGCCGTGGTGCCGGATGAGGAGGCTGGTGGTCGGGACGCCACCGCTCACTTGATCAACGCAGGGCACCGCCGGATTGCCATGATCAACCTCGAAGCAGACACCATCGCCGCCACAGAACGTCGGTCAGGTTACGAAGCGGCACTTCGGGCGGCGGGCATCCCCGTTGATATGGCGCTGATCCACGAAGGCAACGCAGACGCCCATCATGGCTACGAGGCGATGTGCGACCTGCTGGCACTGCCGGAACCACCGACCGCTGTCTTCTGCGCCACCGATCGCATCGCGATGGGGGCGTACGACGCGATCAAGGAGTCGGGGCTCTCGATTCCGGAGGACATTTCGGTCATTGGGTTCGATGACCAAGAGATCCTCACGGAGTTCCTCCGTCCAGGACTCACCACCATGAAGCTTCCGTTCCGTGACATGGCAGCACGGGCGATGGATCTGCTTGCTCGCCAGATCGTCGACCCGCGCTTCGCGGCCTCGTCGGAACGGGTGCGGTGCCCGTTGATCGAGCGTGGCTCGGTCGGGTCACCGCAGAAAGTCAGGCCCCGTCATCGGTTGGACCGGATGACGGGACCTGACCCGCAGTAGAAGTGCCGACTGGCCCATCGACCTGGACGTCTGGGGGCCTGACAGCACACGCCACAACCACTCCTACAGACGAGGAACGCACATGCAACACACACGAAGGATCCGAGTCGGAGCTGCGCTGGTCGCGGCTTCTGCCCTGTTGATGCTATCCGCCTGCTCCGGCAGCAGCCAATCCCCCAACTCCACCGCGCCCTCGGCCTCCCAGGCGGACAGCGGAGCCCTCCTGACAATTCCGCGCGAGGACATGGGCACCTTCTCCCGCAACTTCAACCCCTTCTCGACGCAGTCGATGCCGATGACGAACCAGGCGATCTACGAGCCCCTGTTCATCTACAGCGCGACGGACGCGAAGACCACGCCGTGGCTGGCCACGGAGTGGGCGGTGAACGAGGATTCAACCCAGGTGACTTTCACGCTGCGTGACGGCGTGAAGTGGTCGGACGGGCAGCCTCTCGTCGCGCAGGACGTCGTGACAACCATCACACTGCAGAAGGAGATCCTTGGCGGGTTCGACTACGTCCAGTCCGTGACGGCGGTCGACGACCACACCGTCCAGATCGACTTCAGTCGCCCGTACACGCCCGGCCTCTACGAGCTTGGTGGCCAGGTGATCGTGCCCGACCACATCTGGTCGAAGATGGACAACGCTGCGACGAACACGAACGAGGACCCTGTCGGCACCGGCCCCTTCTCCATCGTCAAGCAGTTCTCGGCCCAATCGTTCGACTTGGCGCCCAACCCGAACTACTGGCAGCCCGACAAGGTCAAGATCGCCGGCGTCCGCATGCTCGCCTTCGCTGGCAACGACGGAGCCAACCTGGCCCTTCAGACAGGTGACGCAGACTGGGGCGACCAGTTCATCCCGGACGTCGAGAACACCTTCGTCGCCCCGTCCCCGGACACCCATCACTACTGGTACGCCAAGACCGGCTCCATGGTCTCGTGGCAGTTCAACACGCAGAAGGCCCCCTACGACGACGTCAACTTCCGCAAGGCGTTGAGCATGGCGATCGATCGCGATCAGATCACCGCCATCGCGATGAACAACTACACCACGCCGGCCGACTGCACGGGTCTCTCCAACAGCTACGCGTCGTGGGTCGACCAGAGCATCGCCAGTTCGTGCACGTGGACCAAGCGTGACGTCGCCGCCGCCAACCAAGCGCTGGACGACGCCGGTTACAAGGTTGGTGCGGACGGCTTCCGCACCAAGAAGGATGGCTCTCCGTTGAACGTCGAGCTCAGCGTCGGATCAGCCTCCTCCGACTGGCTCTCGGTCATGAACATCATCGCCCAGAACCTCGCGGACGTTAAGGTGCAGGCCACCGTCGACTCGCCCGACTGGGCTTCGGTGGTCTCGGGCTACGAGAACGGCAGTTTCGACACCGGTATCGTGTGGTCGCCCAACGCGGCCACCCCGTACCAGTACTTCCGGAACACGCTCAGCACGGATGTGGTCAAGCCTGTCGGTACCAAGACGACCGAGAACTACCACCGCTACGGCTCGGCGGCCGGAACCCAGGTCTTGGCGGAGTTCGTCGCGACGGGCGACGAAGCCAAGCAGCACGACCTGGTCAACCAGCTGCAGAAGATCTACAACGACGAGGCCCCCCTGGTGCCTCTGTTCACCGGTCCCGAATGGGGCGCTTACTCCAGTGCGCGCTTCGCCGGCTGGCCGTCGGAGAGCAACCCGTACGCCACCCTCAGTACCCGGGCGGCGACTACCACGCTCATCCTCACCTCCCTCACCCCCGCTCCGTGACCCGGCGGGCCGGCCCGCCAGGAGACTGGCGGGCCGGCCTCCACCCCACCGGAGGTAGGCCAAGTCGGCCCGCCTGCGCTCCTGCCCGCCC
>NZ_JAUNUG010000087.1 GCF_030538285.1 Corynebacterium sp. | reverse complement strand
TCGATGACGAAGCTCTCGCCCTGGTGCAGGTACACCGCCCCGGGGTGGACCTGGCTGGCGGCGCGCGCGGCGTCGATGGTGCCGAGCAGGCGCCCGTCCGTCACGTCGACGATGAGCACCTCCTCGCCGCTGCCGCCGCGCAGGGAGACGGAGGCATGGGCGGTTTCGGGGGTGAGCGGGGCGTCGAAGAGCGGGGTGGGGAACCAGCCACGCGGGCGGCGGCGCAGGTACCCGGCCGCGGTGAGTTCATCGACCACCTCGTGGGCGCCGAGGGCGTCGACTTCCGCTTGAGTGAGGGGCTTCTCGACGGCCGCGCAGTAGACGTGTCCGCGCAGGACATAGGGGTTGTGCGGATTGAACACCGCGCGTTCGACCGGCCGACCCAGCAGAGCCTCGGGATGGTGGACGAGATAGGTGTCCATCGGTTCATCGCGGGCGACGAGCACGACGATCGACCCCTGTCCGCGGCGCCCCGCCCGACCGGCCTGCTGCCAGAAACTGGCCACCGTGCCCGGGAAACCGGCGGTGATGACGGCGTCGAGCCCGCCGACGTCGATACCCAGCTCCAGCGCGTTGGTGGTGGCGACGCCGAGGAGGGTGCCGTCGTCAAGCTGGTGCTCCAGGCGGCGCCGGTCCTCCGCGAGGTAGCCCGCGCGGTAGGCGGCGATGCGGGCGGCGAAGTCGTGACGCCCCATGCCGGACAGGTCCTCCGCGGTGCGCAGGGCGACGAGCTCGGCGGAGCGGCGGGAGCGCACGAACGTCAGCGTGCGGGCGCCCTCGGCGACGAAGGAGGCCATGATGCCCGCGGCCTCCGTGGTCGCCGCCCGTCGCACCGGCGCCCCGTTCTCGCCTTCGACGCCCTCGAGGAACCCGGGCTCCCAGAGCAGGACGGTGCGCTCACCGGTGGGGGCGCCGTCCTCGGTGACGGCGGTGACCGGGCGGCCGAGGAGATTCTCGGCGTGGGCGGCCGGATCTTTGGCGGTGGCCGACGCGAGGATCACCGTGGGGTGCGCGCCGTAGTGCGCGGCCAGGCGCAGCAGCCGGCGCAGCACGAGGGCCACGTGTGCCCCGAAGACCCCGCGGTAGGTGTGGCACTCATCGACGACGATGAACTGCAGGTGGCGCAGCAGGCGTGCCCACCGGGCGTGGTGCGCGAGGACGGAGGCATGCAGCATGTCCGGGTTGGTGAACACGAAGCGGGTGGCGTCGCGGATGCCGGTGCGCGCCTCGGTGGGGGTATCGCCGTCATAGGGGGCCGGGTGGATGCCGGCCAGGCCCGGGACCTCGCGGGTGATGGCGGTGACGGCCTGCAGCTGATCGGAGCCGAGCGCCTTCGTCGGGGTGAGATACAGCGCGCAGGCGGTGGGATCGGAGGCCAGCCGGGTGAGCACCGGCAGCAGATAGCCCAACGACTTTCCCGAGGACGTTCCAGTGGCGACTACGACGTCGTTGCCCGCGAAAGCCAGATCGGCGGTGGCGGCCTGGTGGCTGAACAGGGAAGAAATTCCGGAGTCGACGAGATGGTCCCGCAGACCGGGATCCACCCACCCCGGCCACGCGACGTACTGCGCTGGGCGTGGCTCCTGCACGGTGGAATACGTGCAGGTGGAGGCGGGGAAACGGCGGGTGATGGCGGCGGTCAGTTCAGCCCCGAGTCCACCGGCGGAGGGCCCCTGTATCGTCATTGTGATCACCCCTGTATGTGGGAGAAACCCCGGTGATTTCCCGTCCGGAAATGTCGTCAGACTATCGCGCCGGGCTAATCCGTGACACACTGGGTCCCGGTCGCTGTTTCTGTGCGTTACGTTTACGTGCTCGCAAGGGATTTATACGCGAGCACCCGAATCACCGCTCCACACCTGGGGATGGTGGTCCATCGGGGGTTCGATACGACCCGGCTGTCGGCATATGTCGGCGCCGTACCACCTCCACATCAAGAAATAGGTTTTTAACATGGCACAGGGAACTGTGAAGTGGTTCAACGCTGAGAAGGGCTTCGGCTTCATCGCTCCGGCCGATGGCTCCGCAGACGTCTTCGTCCACTACTCCGAGATCCAGGGCAACGGCTTCCGTACCCTCGAAGAGAACCAGCAGGTCGAGTTCGAGATCGGTGAGGGCGCCAAGGGCCCGCAGGCTCAGGCTGTTCGTCCGCTCTAAGCCTCACACTGATCCAGGGCTCAACTACTGAGCGCTTCAAGGAAACTTTCGGCCAGCCAGGTTCGACACGGTTTTCTCGCAGGACCGTCTTCCCGTCACGGGAGGGCGGTATTTGTCGTTTCAGGGGCTGTCGCGCCGCGCCTGGAAGCGGGCCTGCACCTTCTGGATGAGCAGGCCGACGGCCCCGCCCAGGGTCATGCCGACGAGTACGCCGATGAGCGGATAGTCGGAGAAGAACCAGCCACCGAGGTAGCCGATGAGCGTGGCCTGCAGCGCCCAGATGATGACGCCGACGGTGTCGTAGAGGAAGAACCAGCGCCACGGGTAGCGCACGGATCCGAGCATGATCGTCATGAACCAGCGCGCCCAGGGGATGAAGCGGGCCACGATGATCGTCGTGGCGGCGTTGCGGCGGATGTTCTCCCGCACCCACAGCACGGCCCTACCGCGCACGGAACCCTCCGGGGCCCGCTCCACGAAACGGATGAGGCGGGTGCCCAGGAGATAACAGATGTTGTCGCCGAGGATGGCTGCCACGACGGCGACAGCGATGATCGTCGATAAGCTCGGAACGCCACGGGCACCGGACCACGAACCGGCGAGGGTGAGCACCGCCTCGCTGGGGATGAGCGGGACGAGGGAGTCGAGGACGACCAGGGCGCCGAGGACCGGGTAGAAGACCGGCAGGGTGAGAATCGTCTCCACCCACGTGATGATCTGCTCGGTCATTCCCGCCAGCGTAATGATCCCGGGTTTCCGGGCAGCAACCCCCGCCTGTGAACTTGTTGTGAATGACTGATCACAACCCGGCCACAGGAGGGCCATTAAATACTGTGTAACGTGTTGTCCAGTGCCGGGACTCCGCTAGAGTCACCCGGAGGGACGGGGCCACCCGTTTTAAATTGGCAGTGTCTCAGCTCAACGAGAGGGAAGATTCCCCAGTGGCAGAAGCGAAGGGATCAGGGAAGAAGACCCTGGTCATTGTGGAGTCGTCGACCAAGGCGAAGAAAATCCAGCCTTATCTGGGCAACGACTACATCGTCGAGGCCTCGGTCGGCCACATCCGCGACCTGCCCCGCGGTGCCGCCGACGTGCCCACGAAGTACAAGAAGGAACCGTGGGCCCGACTCGGCGTCGACACGGAGAACGGTTTCGCGCCGCTCTACGTCGTCAGCCCCGACAAGAAGAAGAAGGTCGCCGACCTCAAGGCCAAGCTCAAGCAGTGCGATGAACTGCTCCTGGCCACCGACCCCGACCGCGAGGGCGAAGCCATCGCCTGGCACCTGCTCGAGGTGCTCAAGCCGACGGTGCCGGTGCGCCGCATGGTGTTCAACGAGATCACCAAGCCCGCCATCCTCGCCGCCGCGGAGAACA
>NZ_JAUNUG010000003.1 GCF_030538285.1 Corynebacterium sp. | reverse complement strand
ATCCACTCCGGAGGGCTCCAGGGCAAGATCAACGCACTCTAAAACCGGAAGGGCCGGTATAGATCTTCTTCAGCTGCGCTGAGACGGCCTTACGATCGCCGTAGGCCACCCACCGGTTGGCTGCCCTGATCAGATGGACAACACAGGTCTGGACCATCGAATCCGGCCAGGTCGCTTCCACAGCGTCTGGCAGGCCCTTGAGTCCGTCACAGCACACGATGAACACATCGTGCACTCCGCGGGTAGCGAGGTTAGTGCACACCTGGGCCCAGAACGAGGCTCCTTCCTCTCTCGCCAGCCAGATACCCAGGATGTGTTTGATTCCCTCCATGTCCACCCCGATGGCCAGGTAGCCGGATTTGCTGACCACCCGGCCAGACGTCACGGACCTTGATGCGCAACGCGTCGAGGAAGATCACAGGGTAGAACTCGTCTAACTGTCGGTTCTGCCACACCATGACCTCGTCGAGGACCACGTCAGTAATCGTGGAGATCGTCTCATGGGAGATGTCCACGCCCATGGCGATGGCCATGTGGTGCTGGATGTCCCTGACAGTCATACCACCGGCGTAGAGACTGATGATCTGATCGTCGACGTCGGTCAGCCGGCAAGATCCTCTGGGCACCATCGTCGGTAAGAACGAACCGTCACGGTCCCGGGGAACAGCGACGTCAACGGGGCCGTAGTTCGAATCGACTCGCTTGGGGTAGGACCCATTGCGGGAATTACTCTGACCAGCAGCTTCCTTGCCATCTCGGTCGCTGTGCTGGTAGCCGAGGTGGGCGTCCATCCCGGCGTTGAGTCCGCGGTTGATCGAGGCCTGCAGCAAGCCCCGGACGAGGTCATTGGCATCCGTGGTGGAGGTACCAAGCTCGTCGATCAGCTTGGCCATCTGAAGGATTGGCCAACAGCTTCTCCTCGATCGCTTTAATCTTTGCGGAGTCTTGGGGGTTTCGTCGTGCCACGGTAGTCATTCTGGTTCATCTCCTTGATGTGAGGGGAATCCCTCACACACAAACCGTCTGACACTCTCCCGAATCCCGGACACACTTTCTGCTACTTAACCCGTCAAAGAGTAGCGCCACTGGATTCCCCCCTCGGAAGGGTCGCTCTCAGCGGCCCATTTCCATTTCTCAGAGCGGCAGCGAGTCCGGAACCTCGCCGGCGTTTTCCACGCGGCTCCTCTCCACCGGCAGGCCGGCCCGGCCCGCGACACCCGGATCGAAGTCCGCCATGCGCTCACCTACCCCCACCAGGTCAGCAATCGCTGCCACGGAACGAGCCGCCGCCTGACCGTCACCGTAGGGATTGACGGCATTAGCCATGGCATCGTAGGCCGCGGGGACGTCGAGAAGCAGCGAAGCCTCGCTGACAATGCGCAATGGATCAGTTCCCACCAGCTTCACCGTCCCTGCGGTGACTGCCTCGGGGCGCTCGGTATTCTCACGCATAACCAGTACCGGCTTGCCGAGCGCTGGCGCCTCCTCCTGCACACCACCCGAGTCAGTGATCACCAGTGTCGCGCGGTTCATCAGCTTCGTGAACTCGTCGTACGGCAGTGGATCGGTGATTATGACATTGTTCAGCTCCTCCACTTTCGGCAGCACAGCTGTCCGGACCAGCGGGTTGAGGTGGAGAGGCAAGGCAAATATGGTTTCGGGGTACTTGAGAGCCAACTCGCGGATGGCCGAGGCAATCTGCTCCATGTCCCCAAGATTCTCACGGCGGTGAGTGGTCACAAGGACCAGTCGCTGATCAGTGTCTGCAAGATTGACTAGCTGGGCGTCCTGGAAAGTGATGTCCCAGGCGGCTGCCTTGAGGAGGGAATCGATGACTGTGTTTCCAGTGACCACGATGTCCTTGGACCTGAAGTTCTCCCGGCGGAGGTTCTCCAGAGAGGCCGGAGTTGGCGCCAGGTGCAGTGAGGTCATCTGCCCGATGATGCGGCGATTGGCCTCTTCTGGGAAGGGAGAGAGGATATTGCCGGTACGCAGGCCTGCCTCGAGATGGACGATTTTCACCCCACGGTGGAAACCTGCTAGCGCTGCGGTCATGGCGGTGGAAGTGTCCCCCTGAGAGATGATCACGTCTGGATTCTCCCCTTTAATGATGGAATCCAGACCGATCATCGCTCGTGACACCAACTCATTGAGTCCCTGCCCCTGCTTCATCAGCTCGAGGTCATGTGTCGGGGTGATGCCGAACATTTTATTGACCTGGTCGAGCATCTCGCGGTGCTGACCTGTGGAGACAGCGACTGACTCAAAACGATCGTCGCTGTTCAAAGCAGCGATCACGGGCGCGACTTTGATGGCTTCGGGACGGGTACCGTACACGGTCATGATCTTGGGCAGAGACACGAAACTCCTTAGTATTAGATACGCGAGCACCCACACATGGCTGGGTATGCCTAAGGTAAAGGGCTTTCCATTAACTTAGCGGCGTGTTCACAGAATTGCAGTGCTTTTGTTCTTGACTGGTCCCACCACACCTGGCTTGCTACCCGAACACCGCCGCAATGACCGCCGCGCACGCGAGCAGCAAAACAGGCACCTCGGCCATTCCCACCCGTTGCGCGGTCCACGGTTTACCATGGCGAGCTGACCACGGGATGCCCACTGCCCTCCCGAGGGCCACCACCATCGTCACTACTGCCAACAATCCAGCGACCCATCTGCCCGCCCAAACGGCCAGACCCGACACAATCATCAGCGCTACCAGGTGGTAGCTGATGGAGATCTTGAGATACAGGGGGTTGTAGCGTTCGCGGATCATCGTCTTCACAAAAGGGATCGTTCCGGAAAAGTACAGGGCCAAAAACACCATGCACACCCAGATGATGATCGGTACCTGCCATGGGGCGCCGCCTCCCCCGCCCACTGCGGTCATGGCAGGCAACAGTAGCGCGGACGCGACAACTGTAGACACCCCTGACAGCACAGACCTTCCGCGCCCCCGCAGGGTCTCCCACACGGCGATCCCCACCAGCGGTGTGAAAGGTATTGCCCACCACAACAGCTGTGGTTGCAGTGCCAGCGCGACAGCTATGCCCGCTCCAGCAATCGGACCGTAGACGTAGATCGGCTTCATGTAGCCGGACCGGCGCTGGGGGTTGCGGGCCTTCGTAACCAGACCGAACGCGAAAAAAGTGAAGTAGCCAAAGAACCACGCGATTAGTACCGCCGGTAGAACAATCAGCGGCCTCAAGTCTGAGTTTCCCGCCAACACATGCTCCGTGAACCCCGACACCAGCCCCAGCGCAGCAGGACTGGTGAGCATCGCCCAGGCCCCGTGTTGGTTCGGTACCCACGGGGATATGCCGTGCCCGCGCCGTTTACCCCTTCTACGCTTCCGGCCAGGTATCGTGGTCATTCCCACACGATAACATCAATCGAAAGTTGGACACGAACTCCGAAGCGTTCCTGCGGACAAATAGCAAAATACCAGCTAGGCGTTCTCAGGGACTGGCGCGTGCGCAGTCTCCCCTGGCCCGGAGTCCACGAGACTCGCATAAAGCAGCGCGGTGTAGGCGAGAGTGGCAGAGGCTACCCCGGCGAGTCCCTCGCAGGGGTTGTCGCTGCTCATGCCACCTCAATCCGATTCGTTGAATCTACGAATATAGCGCAGTCCAGACTCGATGTTCGGGAAATGAGAGTACATTCGACTAACGCCATCCTTCCGGCCCCGCAGACCCGGCCGGATACTCCTCGAGCGGGATCTCGTCGGCGGCGAAGGCGTCGAGCACCGGCCGGAGGATCTCCCACGCCCGCTGTGGCGTGCCGACGGGGACCTCCACCGAGTGGTTTCCGGTAAGCAGTGCCCGGGCCACCCGTCCATAGGGGCTCAGCCGGGAGGGGACGGTGTCGGAATGGAGGGTGGCGCGCTCCAGATCCCCCGGATCGCCGGGATCGGGAATGTTGAGTTCCAGGAGGAGATTATCGGCGAAGGGCACGACCAGGCGGGCAGGCGCCTTACCCGCCTCCGCGCGATAGTGGACGATAATCGCCTGCTCCGGATTCCCGAGTGCCTTGCCAGAACGCAGCCGGATACGGGTCTCCGCCCACCGGGGCAGGTCCACGGCGAAATCGAGCTGTGCCAGCGTCTCCGTCCCGCGGGCGGGGTCGACCCCCTCCTCCTCGGCGTAGCCCGCATACCGGGCCCGGCGCGCTGATCCTTCGACGACTGAAGTGGCGTCGAGAACGTCGGAGACCTCAGCCCGTCCGTCGACGCAAAGGACGTGTGCCAGGACCTGGAGCAGATGCGACTGGATCATGTCGCGCAGGGCTCCGGTGGAGTCATAGAACTCGGCGCGGCCCTCGAGTCCGAGGGTTTCGTCGAAGACGATGTCGATGGCCTCGATGTAGTCGGACGACCACGTCGCCCGCAGCGGCAGGTTGGCCCGGATGAGGCCGGCCAGGTTGGTTACCGCCGCTTCGCAGAGGAAATGGTCCACGCGGAAGATGTGGTCTTCGTCGGTGACAGCGAGCAGCTGACGATCGAGGTCATCCGCCTCCTCGGCCGTCTCTCCGTACGGTTTCTCCATCGCAAATACGAGATCAGCCGGGAGCTCGACCTTCTCCAGCGCCGCGATGGAATCCACGGACACCGACGGCGGGAGAGCGTAGTAGAGGACCGTCGTCCCCTGTGCCTCCCCCAGCACACGGCCCATGTCCTCCGAGTCGGTGGCGTCGGCGACGACAAAGGTCGCCTCTGCCGACAGGACATCTGGGACGTCGACCCCGGACAGGCTCTCGGCTACCAGCGACGGGTAATCGACCTCGTCGCGACCGACGCCGATGACGCGAACGGAGGTGTCGTGCAGCGAAGCGAATTCAGCGATTCCGGGGAGCAGGAGACGGCGGGCGAGGTCACCGGCGCCGCCGAGAATGATGACTGTGTCCATGTCCCACAGTGTTCCACGCCCACGCCTAGGGTGGGTGGCATGACAACGAGCGCCCACACGCCTCTCGAGAACTACGCACTTCTCTCCGACACCCAGACCGCCGCACTCGTCGCCGAGAACGGCAGCATCGACTGGCTCTGCCTGCCCCATTTCGACTCCCAGGCGGTCTTCACGTCGATCCTCGGGACGGAGGAGCACGGCCACTGGCTCATCGACGCCCCGGGAGCGCGCGTCACCGGCCGCCGCTACCTCGGCAACTCCTTCGTCCTGGAGACGACATGGGAGTCGAACTCCGGAACCGCGAGGGTCACGGATTTCATGCCAATGGACCCGGAGAACGGGCTCTTTGAGTGCACTGACCTGGTACGCCGGGTGGAGTGCACGTCCGGTGAGATGGACATCCGCGCCTTACTCCGCCTGCGTTTCGACTACGGCCGGGCCACCCCCTTTTACCGTTACCAAGTGCTCGACGGCGAGCGGAACATCGGGTTGATCCGCTGCGTCGCCGGCCCCGACTCCGTGCACGTGCGCGGCCCCTACCTCACGCTCGACGAGGACACCGGCGCTCACCGTGGTGACTACCGGCTCACCGCCGGTCAGACGCTGGAGTGGGTGCTCACCTGGTTCCCCTCTCACGGTGACGTGCCGCCGGCCCCCGACTATTCCGAGGCCCTGGCGATCACTGAGGCGGCGTGGGAGCGGTGGGCTTCGGGAAGCAGCTACACGGGCGAGTACGGCGAGATGGTGACCCGCTCTCTACTGGTGTTGCGTGCTCTCACCGACTCACGCACCGGCGGGATCGTCGCCGCCCCCACAACGTCCCTGCCGGAGGAGTTCGGCGGCGAGCGCAACTGGGACTACCGCTACGTGTGGCTGCGTGACTCCGCCCTGTCCATCGAAGTGCTCGTCGAGGCCGGATTCACCGACCGTGCCGGCGACTGGCGTGACTGGCTGCTGCGCGCGATCGCCGGTGACTCCAAGGAACTGCGCATCATGTACGGCCTGAGCGGCGAACGTCACCTGCCCGAGTTCGAGCTCAAGCATCTGCCCGGCTACGAGGACTCCCGCCCGGTGCGAATCGGCAACGGCGCCGCCGAGCAGTACCAGGCCGACGTGGTTGGCGAGGTCATGATCGCCCTGGAGACCTTGCGTAACGCCGGCGTGGAGGACGACGAGTTCTCCTGGGACCTGCAGAAGGCGATGCTCGCCTTCCAGGAGCATATGTTCGACGTCAAGGACCACGGCATCTGGGAGATGCGCAGCGAGCCCGCCTACTTCACCCACGGCCGCGCCATGATGTGGGCTGCCTTCGACCGCGGCGTCAAGGCCGTCGAGAAGCACGGTCTCCCCGGCCCCGCCGCACACTGGGCTGAACTCCGCGACCGCCTGCGCGCCGAGATCATGGAGAAGGGCTGGAACGAGGAGCTGCAGTCCTTCACCCAGACGTACGGCGGCACCGATGTCGACGCCTCCCTGCTGCAGCTCTCCCAGATCGGTTTCCTGCCGTACACCGATCCGCGCATCCTCGGCACTGTCGCCCGGATCGAAAAGACGCTCATCGACGATGCCGGCTTCCTCCACCGCTACCCCACCGGCACTGGTGTGGACGGCATCGCTGGCGGCGAGTACCCCTTCCTGTTGTGCTCCTTCTGGCTGATCGAGCAGTACGCCCACTCCGGCCGCTTCGACGACGCCCGGGAGAAGATGGACCGGGTGTGTGCGGTCTCCTCCGACCTCGGACTCCTCGCCGAGGAGTACTCAACGTCCTATGGGAGGCAGGCCGGCAACTATCCGCAGGCCTTCTCTCACCTGGGACTTATCCGTGCCGCTGCGGCCATCTCCCACCCGGAGACACCTATCGATCCGGAGGCCGAGTGCTAGACACCAGGTAGGCTGGCACTGATCTTTACCCGCGAGTAACAGGAGTAGACACACTCATGATCCAGTTCGTCATCGGAGCCGCAGCAGGTTATGTCCTGGGAACCAAAGCTGGCCGCCGCCGCTTCGAGCAGATCAAGAAGGGTTACTCCACCGCGGTCAACTCCCCCGTGACCAAAAAGGCCGTCGACGCCACCCGGAAGGCCGTCGCCGACCGGCTCGACCCGCAGCCGCGCATGCGTGAGGTGAAGAACCTGCGTTCCAACGACCAACAGGTGCTGGAGCCAGATCAGGGCTAGAGGCGGGTGTTACAAGGAGTCATACAACTCCTTGTACCGGCGTCCATTGGCACTCCACGTACGCTTCGCCGCCCATTCGGGGCCCGATTGGTGTGTACCGTATGACTCGACGATCCCTCGAGCTAGATCCTCGGGATTCTCTGCCCGAACGTAGATGGCCTTCTGGCCTGTCACTTCCCTAAGAGCCGGCAAATCGCTGGCCACCACTGGGATACCAAGGGCCATGGCGGTGAGAGGTTTAATGGGTGTCACCGTTCTGGTGACGTGGGTGTCTTTTCGCGGAACCACGAAGACGTCCAGCGCGGCGTACCACCGCCAGATGTCGGAATTCGGTTGCCTCCCCACAAAGATGACCCGGTCGGCGACTCCGATTTCATCGGCAACAGCTTCCAAATCGGGTCGGGCTGTCCCATCCCCCACAACGAGAATAAGGTATTCGGGCGGCAGGTACTCCAACGCTCGGAGCAGGACGTCCAATCCTTCGTAATCGACGACTGCGGTCACTGTTCCGACGATCTTGGCGCCCACCGGCAAGCTCAACTCCCGACGGATAGCCGATTGGTCAAATTCCCGACCGATTACCTCTTTATCAACTGCGTTGGGGATGACGGTGATTTTCTCTGATGGGACTCCGCGCTCAACCATCTGCCCTCGAGACACCTCGCTGAGGGCCACCACCCCACCAGCGGCCTGCATACACCGGGTTTCCATCGACCGCGCCGCCAGGTAAAACTCGGAGGATGCAGCCTCATCCCGCTGCTCTTCCGGGAATCTAGACAACCATGTTGATTCCAGCTCACCACGTGCTTCATAGACCCACGGGATACTGAGCTGTCTTGCGGCTTCGGCCACCACCACTGCATTCGAGAAGTCGGTGGTGGTGTGGAGAACAGTCGCGCCGAATTCCCGGGCCACTGCTACGAGTTTGGCCACCGCGACCTCGTTTCGGCGCACCAGACTTCTCGGGTAGATCCACGGGAGCAGTCGATGAAAGCAATTTCCACCGACGGTCTGCCGATGGGACGGCGGGAATTTCCCTACTAGCACGGGATAGCCCAGCCTGGTAACGCCGAGAACTTGGATCCCTTGCGCTTGCTGGCAGGCCAAGACATGCGTCGAACGCACCGTGTACCCGGAAATCGTGAACGGCTCACTATTGGTCAAGAAGTGGAGGATCCGATGCATTCCTTCGTCGGTCTTCTCTCGCGCCTCCGTCGACGGGGGCAATTGCGCCTCCAAGACTGCAGTTCGTTCTAACGTTCTTAAAGCCAAGTGCACATCTCCGTGCGATGCGGATGATCCCAAGTCAATTACCTGCCGAACTCCACGGGTCAAGTGCCCCCTCTCGATGAGGTTCCGAGTAGGTGACGGCTCCCCTGCGCCCCATTGGCGCAACCATGCCGTGGGCACAGCATTCAGGGGACCGTCGGCAAGCCGAATTCGTTCCGCTATTTTCACGGCACAGCCGCGGGGGTCGGCTGCCAGGAGGTTGACACCCGCTGAAACCAGTAGAGAAGCCACTCGAAGACGAAAGAGAAGGCCCTCGGTCACGCCAAGGCCCTCTTGACCAAGCTCAACAGCCTGTCAGGGGCTTCGCTTCGGCGCTCCTTCTCCGCCCATGTGGCACCTTCCGATGAGACCTTGAGACGACTCCGATTACGGGCGAGAGACACCCACAAGTCTGCGAGAGCTTCCGGGTTCTCCGGCTCCACCACGTCTCCGGAGCGCTGCAATCGGATAAGCTCCGCTGCCTCGCCATTAACCACCCCCGAAATGTGCACACCTGAAGACATGAGCTCGTAGGTTTTCGACGGAACAGCGCGGTCTAGCGCTTCCCAATCTGTGAGGTGCACTAAGGCGGTATCCGCCCACTCGTAGAAAGACGCCAGGTCCTCTGCGGGCCGTCGATTAACAAAACGAACGTCGACATCCTTTTCGCGTGCAGATTTCACAAGCGCGTCCCGGGTCACTCCCGCACCCACAAAAGTAACTGACACGTTGACTCCTCGCGCCTTTGCCAGTTCCGCAGCACGCAATGCATTGTCGAGGTTCTGCGCTCGACCAAAAGTTCCCGCGTACAGCACGTTCAGTCCGTCGCTCGTGTTCTGAGCATCATGATTCTTCACAAATGCCGTCTCTGGTGGGAAGACGTTTCTGACCGTCTCGATCGGTGGCGGATTCCCATTCACCCAAAGCTCACGGCGCGTCGCCAGATTCTCCGCGAGATACGAAGACGTCACAGTTATTCCGGCAGCATTCTTGAGTGCATGGTTGATGGCCTTCCGGGTCACCGCGCTGAGGAGCTGAAGGGGACCCTTGGTCAGGATCCTCTCTCGCAGAGAGCGGACACCGGTACTGCGGTTCCAGTTCTCAGCCTCTTTCAGCAGATCCGGCCAGGCATCGCGGAGGTCGATGACGTAGGGTGCACGAAACCGAGCTGCCGTCAACCAGGTGGCGGCTGCGGTGGGCAGGGCGGGGACGGTGCCAATGATCAGGTCTGGTCGGTAGCCACGAAGTTTCCCCGGTCGTTTCAACACCACCCACAGGGAGCCGAGCGCCACAGTCGCCTGATTCAGCGCCTTCAGAGTCAGTGAATCACCCGAGGGTATGAACCCTGAGCGGACGATATGTTCACCAGAGGGACCGAGGTCGGTTTCCAGCCTCGATGCGTACCTCCGCTCGCGCCACCAGGTCCGCAGATCCAACTTCCGCTGGTAGTGCGGAGGTGGGGTGATCACCGTAACCTCGTAACCCGCATCCACCAGGATTTTGGTCAGCCAGGTCCAACGACGCTGAGGAACACCGTTTTCGGGGTACCAGTATTGGGAGAGTACGAGGATCTGCTTGGTCAAACCGTTCTCCCCTGTAGTCTCCATGTGATTTGCATTCTTGTTTACTGTACCGAGTCACGCCATCTTATCGTGCTTCTACTCGCCGACGATCCCCCGAAAAGCTCGCTCGTTAAGTTCCCGGCGCGCCTGCTCCAGCGCCACGAGGTCGGCGAACAGTGAGTTGTAAGCCTGCTCGTCATCGGAAGGGCGCATGCGCTGCAGCTGGCTCTTGAGCTGGGCGATCTGATTGCCCACCTCGGATTCCTGCAAGCGGGAGAGCACGGAGTCTGCGTAGTCGCCGAGGTGCTGGGCTTCGATGATGATCTCCTCCACCGCCAGCTCGGAGACCAGATTGCGGCCCATGAGGTCGGTCATCTCGCCGGCGACGGTGGCGATCCAGTCAACGCCATTGTGGGCAGCGGCCACTCCCCCGGCACGGCTGATACCCGCACGCACCATGCAGTAGGCGGGGTGGGTGAAGGCATCAGCGCTGAGCCCGTCGAAGTAGTCGCCGGCGACCTCCGGGTTCTGCAGGGCCAGTTTGAGTGATTCGCGCTGCGGCCACAGATACGGGTCACGTCGATTGGGCATGGGCACGGCCGGGGTGGTGTCGACGGGTGCGGAGGAGGCGTCGTCGAAACGCACGGCGCGGCGCTTTTTCTCTTGCTTGGGCTTACGCGCTTCGGCGCGGACCTGCTGCACCACTTCCTCTGTGTTCGCCCAGCCCACCCAGCCGGACAGCTGACGGGCGTACTCGGACTGCAGGACCGGATCCTTGATGCCGGCGACGACGGGGACGGTACGTCGCAAAGCTTGTAGACGACCTTCGACGGTGTCGAGGTTGTGCTCGGCGAGCATCGACTCGACGACGAACTGGAACATGGGGATGCGGTCGGCGACGAGGTCGCGGACGGCGGCATCACCGCGCTCCAGCCGCAGGTCGCAGGGATCCATGCCGGCGGGTGCGACGGACACAAAGGACTGGCCGGTGAACTTCTGGTCGCCCTCAAAGGCACGCATGGCGGCCTTCTGACCTGCCTCATCACCGTCGAAGGTGTAGATGAGCTCACCGCGGAAGTAGTTGTCGTCGAGCATGAGGCGGCGCAGGATCTGCAGGTGATCATCACCGAAGGCGGTGCCGCAGGAGGCCACGGCGGTGGTCACCCCGGCGGCGTGCATGGCCATAACGTCGGTGTATCCCTCAACGACGACTGCCTGGTGCCCGGCGGCGATGTTCTTCTTCGCCACATCCAGGCCGAAGAGCACCTTTGACTTGTTGTAGAGCAACGTGTCGCGGGTGTTCATGTACTTTCCCATCTGGTCATCGTCGAAAAGCTTGCGGGCACCGAAGCCGATGACGTTGCCGGACAGGTCCTTGATGGGCCACAGCAGACGCCGGTGGAAGGCGTCGATGGGGCCGCGCCGCCCCATCTTGGACAGGCCGGCGGCCTCGAGCTCCTTGAACTCGAAACCCTTGCGCAGCAGATGCTTCGTCATGGTGTCCCAGCCCTCGGGGGCATAACCGCACTCGAAGGCGTAGATGTGCTCCTGCGAGAAACCACGGTCCAGCAGGAACTCGCGCCCCTTCTGCGCCTGCGGGGTCTCCAGCTGCTCGCGGTAGAAGAGGTGGGCGGCCTTGTTGGCGTCGATAAGCCGCTTGCGGGTGCCCGGCTCCTCCCGGCGCGCGCCCGTGGTCCCGCCCTGATAGTTGATCGTGTAACCGATCTGTTGGGCGACGGCCTCCACGGCCTCGGGGAAGGAGATGTGCTCCATCTCCATGAGGAAGGAGAAGACATCCCCACCCTTGCCTGTGGAAAAACAGTGGAAGTACCCGCGGTTGGGGCGCACGTGGAAGGAGGGGGTGCGCTCGTCCTTGAAAGGGCTTAGGCCCTTGAGGGAATCGTGACCCGCGGGCTTGAGCTGGACGTATTCCCCGACGATCTCCTCGATCTGGGCACGCTCACGGATCGCCTGGATATCACTGTCCGGAATACGCCCCTTAGCCATGATGGTAAGGGTACCGCGCGGGTCAAGTTAGTATCGGTGTGTGAAAAAGAACTCCGCCCTGGCCACCGTGGGCGCCGTGCTGCTCGCGGCCGTCGCCGCGTTCTACGGCGTTGGCCTGGGAACTGACGGTGGGCAGCCCTCCGCGCTTGTCGATGGCCTTGAGACCTGCTCCGTTGCCACCCTGCCCGACGAAGCCGAACCCGTCATCGACGACATCCTCTCCGGCGGCCCCTACGAGTACCCGGGAGAAGACGGCGGCCATTTCGGCAACTACGAGGGTCTGCTTCCTGACGAGCGTGGCAGCTACTACCGCAGCTACACCGTCGACACCCCGGGCCTGAACCACCGCGGGCCCAAGCGCATCGTCGTCGGCGGCGGCACCGAGACCGACCCAGAGGTCTGGTACTACTCGGATGATCACTACGAGAGCTTCTGTGAGATCCCCGATGCCGAGGAGTAGCCCGGCCAGGTCCGCTACAGTGATTCCGGATCCGATAGATGACCCCGATTATGTGAGGCGGCTGCCGACAATGCCCAACCCCATCCTGTCTGCCACAAACGTCAGCATGATCTACGGCACAGGGGAAGCGGAGGTCCGGGCGCTCGACAAGGTCACCGTCGACTTCCAGCGAGGCCGCTGGACCTCCATCATGGGTCAATCCGGATCGGGGAAGTCCACCCTGCTGCACTGCCTGACGGGCTTGGCCACGCCGACCTCCGGGACGGTGACACTGGGAACCCGCTCCCCGATTAAGATCAGCTCACTGTCGGAGAACCAACGCGCCAAGTTGCGCCGCACCAACATCAGCCTCGTCTTCCAGGACCTCAATCTGGTGCCCATCCTCTCCGTGCGGGACAACATCACCCTGCCGCTGAGGCTCGCACGCCGGAAAGTGGACAAGCCGTGGTTGGCCGAACTCACCGAGATCCTCCAGATCGACCACCGACTGCGACACCTGCCCCATGAGCTCTCCGGCGGCCAGCAGCAGCGCGCCGCCATCGCCCGCGCGCTGATCAGCCGCCCGCAGGTGCTCGTGGCAGACGAGCCCACGGGCAGCCTGGATTCCGTCACCAGCGACGCGGTGCTGGATCTCTTCCGTCACATCGTCTCGGAGTTCGGTCAGACGCTGCTCTTCGTCACCCACGACGAAGCCGCCGCGCAGCGGGGCGATGAGCTGCTGACCATGCGTGACGGGCAGATCATCTCGCGCGTACTCCTGCGCCCCCGAGGTGATCTCGCGCAGTGATCACTCTGGCCTTTCACCAGCTGCGCCGCCGCGGTGCCCGCTACCTCTCGCTGTTTATCGCCGTTTTCGGGGCCGTGGCCCTCACCACGGCGGCCGTGGCGCTGACCTCGACGGTCATCTCCAGTGTCAATGACATGTTCGCCCGCCCCTACGCCGACGCCGACTACGTGGTCACCATAGCCGCGCCTGACCAGGCAGGTATGGAGCAGATCGCGGCCGAGCTGGCTGCTGCTCCGGGGGTCGAGGCAGTAGCCCAGGACCAGCGTGCCTCGGTCTCAGTCCGCGGTGCGGACGGGGTTTATTCTTCCGCCGCGCTGCACTCACTTGCCGACGGCCCCCTGCAGTGGCGGGCAGTGCAGGAGGGGCGCCTGCCGGCCGGTCCGGCCGAGGTGGCGGTGGCTGCCTCTCCGCAGGCCCCGCAGATTGGCGAGCAAATGCAGTTGCGTATCCCCGGGCAGGAGGAGGATGTCAGCGTAACCATCGTCGGGCACGTGCAGGGCTCGGCCCAGGAACAGCTGCTGGGCGCCGATTCGGTATTCGCCGCCCCGGAGGTGGTGGCGGGATGGAACACAGGGCAGGGTCGCGGAGAATTCCGGATCCGTGGCACACAGGCTCTGAGTGTCAGTTCCGGCACGGTGACCACGGCCCAGGCGCATGTGGACAAGCTCGCGGATTCCTATCTGGGCCAGCGAGACCGCTACTTCCTCCTGCTCACCGCCTTCGTGCTCGTGGCGGCGGTCGTGGCGTTCCTGGTGATCTTCTCCGCCTACAACGTCCTGGCCTCTGAGCGGCGCCGAGAGTTCGGGTTGTTGCGCGCCGTGGGCGCCTCCACTCCGCAGATTCTCAGCTCCGTGGCCGTGGAGTCGCTCCTGCTCGGTGCCGTGGCCTCAGGCCTGGGCGCTCCGGCCGGGCTGCTGGCAGCCCGGCTGCTCGCGCAGGAGGCGGACCGTTTCGGGGTTCGGGTGCCGCTGGAGACGATCACGGTTCCCGACGGTGTGCTGATCCTCATCGTGGGTGCCGGTGTGCTCATGCCGCTCCTGGCCTCTGTGCCGGCCGCCTGGACTGCCTGCCGGGTTTCCACCGTGGATGCCCTCAGCCCCGCCGCCCTGACTCCGCCCCGCTCCGGCGCCCCACTGGTGTGGCTCATGGGGGCAGTGGCTCTGGGGGCGGCGTCGTTCATCGCGCAGCGCCAGGTGCCAGAGCTGTCCTCCCAGCGGGCGATTTTTGTCTCCATCGTCGCTGCTGGAGCCGCTGTCCTCGCGGCGGCGATTGTCGCTGCCGTGGTGCTTCCGGTGCTCTGGCAACTCCTCTCCCGTGTCAGTCGACCCCCACTGCTGCAGCTGGGATGGGGGTTTCCGGGACGGCAAAAGGCGCGCTCCGCGGCGCTCATCGTGGTCATCCTGGCCGGGGCAGCCCTGAGTTCGGCGGTACTCCACGGGCAGTCGAAGGTCACCTCACACCTGTCGGTGGCGGCTGGCGACGCCGGGGGGACTGACCTGCTCATCACAGCACTTGATGGTCCCGTGCCGGAGGATCTTCCCGCGCGCCTGGAGGCCCTCCCCGGCCTGGCAGCCGTCGCGGCTCCGGCCACCACCCTCGTTGACTTCCCCGACGGAACCTCGCTCCCCGCGTTCCTGCTGGACGAGGCGAGTGGCGCCGAGGTCATGCGTATGTCCGACACCGGCGCCTCGGCGGGAACCATCATGCTGAGCCGGACCTCCGGGCTCCGGGAGGAATTGCCCTCCGGTTCGGAGGTGGCCGTCACCATCAGCGATGTCGACGTGACTGCGCGAATCCTGCATCGGCAAGACGCACTCACCGTCATCGATCCCGCACTGGTGCAGCAGGCCCGCGACACCCGGTCCGCGGAACTCGGTGTTAGTGCTGATCTGCTGCCGGCCCAGCCAGTACGCAGTGTCCTCGCATTAGTGGACGGTCCCGCCGATCAACCCGCCGACAACGCTGCAGTGACTGAGGTCCAGGCCACACTGGCGCAGTACCCCGACCGGTTCTCGGTGACCGAGAGCTTCACCGCGCGAAGTAATACCGAGGCCATGGTGTCCCGCCTGTCCACCATGTCTGGCCTGCTGGCGGTGGTGGCGCTCATCATCGCCGCCGTCGGCCTGCTCAACACGGTCACCCTCATGGTGGCGGAGCGGGCGCAGGTGCGTCGCCTCCTGCGAACCGTGGGGCTGACCCCGGGCAACCAGGTCACGGTACTGGTTATCGAGCTCGTAGCGTTGGCGCTTCCCGCGGCACTGCTCGGCGCCACCCTCGGAGGCGTCCTGGGCAGTTACGTGGCGGGAGTAGTCACCGGCCAGCAGTTGACGCCGAGCCTCGTGGGCGCCGACGCGGCCGTCATCGCCGGGACAACGGCCGCCTTCACCGTGGGAGCCCTCCTCTGCGGACTGGCGGTGCTGCAGGTGGCCCTCCGCCGCCGCCTCAGCCCATAAATGCCGCGAGGTCAGCGGATCGTTTCGCCAGTCGCTCCAGACGGGATTCCGTCATGGAGGCGATCTGGTCGATGATGACACGCTGTTTGTTCTCGGCTTCTTCCCACCAGGCGCGGAACATCGGGTCGAGGGTGCCGGGCGCGCCGGCCGATAGGTATTCAAAGACCCGGTAGATGCGTTCGCGCTGACGGTCCTGCCGCGCCAGGTGGGCGGGCAGGTCCATGACATAAAGCACGGCGATGGTTTTGAGAAGCGTCACCTCGGCCTGTGCCTGCGGTGGCACGATCAGCGAGCCGTGCTGGCGGCCCAGCCGCTCCTGCCCACTTGTCGCACTAACTGTGGCACCGACGTAGCGGCCGACCAGCTCCGAGGTCATCTTTTTCAGGTTCGCGTACCCGCCGAGACTGTGGTCGAAGTCGACGGCCCGGCTGACGACACCCAGCTGGCGGAGTGAGTCGGCGGCGTCGAGAAGCTCTTCGGGGGTGCCGCCGAAGGCGCGCGCTCCCTTTTCGGCGAGCGCGGCTAACTCGACGAGGTCCCACAAGACATGGAGGGTGATCCGCCCGGAGACGATGCCGTCCTCCACATCGTGGACGGAGTAGGCGATGTCGTCGGCCCAGTCCATGGTCTGTGCCTCCATCGACGGTCGCTCATCACTGTGACCGGCGCGCAGCCAGGCCAGCACCTCGGCGTCCTCGTCGTAGCAGCCGTACTTACGGTTGAGACTGCCGTCCGGGTTGGTGCGGGTGCGGGGATATTTGCAGGCGGCGTCGAGGGCGGCGCGGGTGAGGTTGAGGCCGAAGCTCTCGCCCTTCTCCGAAACGGTTTTCGGCTCGAGGCGGGTGAGGATACGCAGCGTCTGGGCGTTGCCCTCGAAGCCACCGCAGTCGGTGGCGACCTCATTGAGCGCCACCTCACCGTTGTGCCCGTAGGGCGGATGCCCGATGTCATGGGTCAGGCCAGCCATCTCACACAGGTCCGGATCCAGACCCAGCCCGGCGCCGATACCGCGGGCGATCTGCGCGACCTCCAGGGAATGGGTCAGGCGGGTGCGCGGTGTGTCGCCGTCGCGGGGGCCGACGACCTGGGTTTTGTCGGCGAGGCGTCGCAAAGCAGCGGAATGTAGGACGCGGGCCCGGTCCCGGCCAAAATCGCCGCGGTGGTCGGGTTGCGAATCGGCGAACTCGCTGCCCTTGGGGGCTTCCGCGTGACGACGCTCCACGTCAACAGCCGAATATTCGTACATGAGGTCCCTTCACTTGTCGGCCAGGGCAGCATGACGCGCCCGGCGCGAGGGACGCAGGAAGGATTCCACCCTGCGTAGCAGTGTTTCCAGCCTATCCGCCCGCTTCCTGCCCAGGACGCGGGACACATCGACAACCGCCATCCCGCCCATTTCGTGTGCCAGCGTGCGCCACCACGCGGCCGTCGGAAAGCGCGTGGGACTGGTGGTCGTCGGCGAAGTCACCGCCTCCAGTCCAGCCTGCCGCGCCAGAATCTCAGCACGCAGGGCATGGTTGGGATCGGTCACGATGATCACCCGTCCCGGTGCATGCTTATCGACGAGCGCCCGGTAGGAACCCACCGTGTCATTCCCCTCCGGCACCGCCGTCGCCGCCACTCCCCTATCGGCCAGGTACTGGCGCCCCACCTGCGCCTCGGTGAAACGGTCCCCGGGCAGTTTCCCGCCGAGCGTGTACACCTGCTTCGCGACGCCCGCCTCCCACAACCCCACCGCATGATCAAGGCGCGCCGCAAACTGGCGCGACGGCACGCCGTCGTACTGCGCCGTGCCGAGCACCACCAGCGCGTCGGCTGGGGCGGGCGGAAGGCGGCGTCGATAAGCGTGAAGGAGAATGCGGATCACCATCTTGACGGTAGTCTGGGCGGCATGAAGATGAAGACTCTGGCTGCGGCCGCCGTCATCGGTGTGGCCGCGCTCACCGGTGGTGCTCCGCTGGCTCTCGCCGAGACCGCCATTCAGACTCAGACCACCGTAGCCCCGGAGAATCTCACCTCGCCGGTCACTGACTATTCCGGTGTGCTCGACACCTCGCAGAGCGCGAATCTGACTGACCAGATCCAGCAGTTCAAAATCGACGCCCACAAGTCCTTGTTCGTCGTTTTTCTGCCCAGCTTCGGCGACATGAGCAACGAGGACTGGACCGAACGTGCCGTGGAGATCAACGGTGGTGGCAACACCGCCGTCATTGCAATCGCCACCGACCAACGTCAGTACTACGTCTATGGCGGCAAGCCTGACTGGTCCGAGTCCGAGATCAACCGGATGAACGACGCCGCCTACCCCTACCTCGTCGAATCCGACTGGTACGGCGCGGCCGACGCCGCCATTAACGCCGCCGCCACCTCCGGGGAGATGTCCGGTGAGTCTCTCGCCTGGCTGGGCGGTGGGGCCGCAGCTGCCGTCGCGGCCGGTGGCGGCATCTACGCCTACTCTCGTCGCAAGCGGAAGCAGAACGAGGCAGCTGTCCTCGCTGACTCCCGTTCCATCGCCCCGACCGACACCAGGCGCCTGGCGTCGCTGCCGATGGAGACCCTGGAGCAACTCGCCCAGGAGGAACTCGTCTCCACCGACGAATCCATCCGCCGCAGCCGCGAGGAACTCGACCTGGCCATCGCCGAGTTCGGCCCGGAGCGCACCCGCTCCTTCACCAAGGCCATGAACCACTCGACGACCACCCTGCAGAAGGCCTTCGCCCTACAGCAGCGCCTCAATGACTCCATCCCGGAGACTGAGGCCGAGCGCCGCTCCATGCTCGTGTCCATCATCTCCTCCTGCGGCCAGGCCGATGACGCCCTCGACGCCGAGTCCGAGTCATTCGCCGACATGCGCAACCTGCTGGCCACCGCCGACCGCAAGATCGACGAGCTCACCCAGCGCACCGTCGATCTGCGCACCCGCCTGCCCCGCGCTGAGGAGCAGCTGAACGGGTTGCGCTCCCGATACTCTCCCGAGGTCCTCGAATCCGTCGACCATAACGTGGAGCTCGCCGGAGCAGCCCTCGATGAGGCGGAGAAATCACTTACCACCGCCCGCGAATTGGAGGCGAAGCCAGCTGGTTTGCAGGCCGGTCTGGTGGATGCCATCCGTTCCTCCGAGCACGCCATCGAGGTCGCAGACCGCATGCTCGGCGGCATCGAACACGCCGATGACAACATCGCCACCGCGCAGGCCCAGCTCGGCGACCTCCTCCAGGAAGTCGAGGATGAGATCCGGGAGGCCGGTGACCTCAAACGCCGCGGGATCTCCGAGGGCGCCCGCGCGGACTGGCAGAAGCTCGACGAGGTTGTGGGACGCGCCATCACCGTCGTGGACGAAGCCCGCTCGATCTCCTCCAAGGATCCGCTGGGCGCCTACACCGCGCTCACTGACATCGACGCTGAACTCGACGAGCAGCTCGACCGCGTCCGTGAGACCACCGCCGACCAGTCCCGCCAGCTGCAGCTGCTCGACCAGCAGCTGCAGGCGGCCGGCGTGTCTATCCAAGCTGCCGAGGATTTCATCGCCTCCCGCGGTCGCGTGGTCAAGGCAGAGGCGCGCACCATGCTCGCCGATGCCAAGCGTCTCCAGGCCCAGGCCATCCAGCTGCGCACCTCCGAAACACGGCAGGCCATTGACCACGCCCGTCAGGCCGCCACCGCCGCGAAGCGTGCCCTGAAGCGCGCCCAGTCGGACTACAACGACTATCACCGCCGCCAGCAGATGCACCGCGGTGGCGGTGGCTCCAACATGGGTGGCATTGTCACCGGCATGGTCATCGGCCAGATCCTCGGCGGCGGAGGAGGAGGCTTCGGTGGTGGCTTCAGCGGAGGCGGTGGCGGCGGAGGCTTCGGCCGCGGCGGTTCCTTCTAGACCCGCGGCCGGCGCACTGGGGAGTCGACCAGGACGCAGCCCCAGGACAGGAACACGGCATCCAGGTCCGGTAGTTGCTCCCCGGTGGGATGAAACTCCACCCGCCCCGAAATGAGAGGCCGCACCCGGGCCACCACAGCCCCCGCGGCGTTGTGGATGGTGCGTTCCTTACGCCAGACACTCGTCCGGCGCAGCACGTACTGACGTCCGGCGCAATCGGCGTGGAGGGTACCCACCGTAAACCCGTTCTGGGTGAGGGTGAACACCCGGCCGTCGCCGATGGTGGCGCGCGCGCGGAACTGGATGGGCCCCGGCTCGGATTCGATGAGCAGACGCTGCGCCCGGAAGTAAATGACATCCGAACGAACGGTGGCGATGAGCTCGCCGCGGGCGTCGATAAGCTCGTTACCCTCCCAGCACCAGGAACCGTCCATCCGACTAAATGATGAACGCCAGGATCGCCGCGACAGTCATCAGCGCCAACGTGGCGATGACCATTGTCGACGACCGCGACAGACGCTGCTCCAGCACCAGGCGGGCCATCCAGCTCAAGCCGACGATCGCCTCGCGCGGCAGGTCGCTCTCCCCCTCGAACTCGAGGATCGCCTTGCGCACACCATTGTTGCCGCCGGAAAACTGGGCCACCTTGGTGCCGTTCTCATCGTCGATGATCCAGTTGTTGGATGCCTCGTTGATCAGGACAAAGTTCTGGTTCCCGATGGACACCGGGATCGACTTGTCCTTCTTGAAGTTGGCTTCGCTGGTGAGGACGGGGGCGTCGTAAAGCGTGGCGGTGGCGCCCTGTTCGGCGTCGAACGCCAAGGTCCACCGCTCGCCGTCGACGTCCGCGGAGGTCTTGTCGAAACGCGCGAGGACCTCCGGACCGCCCTCGGCGAGGAGGACGGGCCGGTCGACGTCTCTACGGTCCCAGCTGGTGTAATGCATGACTAGCAGCCTACGAGGCGGGTGGCCAGGTAGTTCTGCAGGTCCTCGATCTTCACGCGTTCCTGCTCCATGGTGTCGCGCTCACGCACGGTGACAGCATGGTCCTCGAGGGTGTCGAAGTCCACGGTGACACAGAACGGGGTACCGATTTCATCCTGACGACGGTAACGGCGACCGATCGCACCTGACGTGTCGTACTCCACGTTCCACAGCCCACGCAGCTGCGCCGCGATCTCCTGCGCCGGCTCCGCCAGCTCCGGCTTCTTCGACAGCGGCAGCACAGCCACCTTCACCGGTGCCAGGCGACGATCCAGCTTCAGCACAACTCGCTTATCGACGCCGCCCTTCGCGTTCGGCGCCTCATCCTCCGTGTACGCATCAATGAGGAAAGCCATGACGGCACGGCCCAGGCCCGCGGCCGGCTCAATGACGTATGGGATCCACCGCTCGTTGGTCTCCTGATCGAAGTAGGACAGGTCCTCGCCGGAGCCCTCCGAGTGGACCTTGAGGTCATAGTCGGTGCGGTTGGCGATACCTTCCAGCTCGCCCCACTTCGAGCCCTGGAAATTGTAGGCGTACTCGATATCGACGGTGCGCTTGGAGTAGTGCGACAGCGCCTCCTGCGGGTGCTCGTAGAAGCGCAGGTTCTCCGGGTTAATACCCAGTTCGACGTACCAGGCCATGCGGTCGTCGATCCACTTCTGGTGCCACTCCTCATCGGTGCCCGGCTTGACGAAAAACTCCAGCTCCATCTGCTCGAACTCGCGGGTGCGGAAGATGAAGTTGCCCGGGGTGATCTCGTTACGGAAGGACTTACCGATGTTGGCGATACCGAACGGGGGCTTCATACGCGCCGAAGTCATGACGTTCTTGAAGTTGACGAAGATGCCCTGCGCGGTCTCCGGGCGGAGGTAGTGCAGGCCCTCTTCATCGTCAACCGGACCGAGGAAGGTCTTCAGCAGACCGGAGAAGGGACGCGGCTCAGTCCAGTTGCCGGGCTGGCCGGTCTCCGGATCGTTGATATCGGCCAGGCCGTTGGCCGGCGGGTGGCCGTGCTTCTCCTCATAAGCCTCGAGGAGGTGATCGGCACGGTAGCGCTTGTGGGTGTGCAGGGATTCGACCAGCGGGTCAGTGAAGACCTCGACGTGGCCGGAGGTCACCCACACCTGACGCGGCTGAATGATGGAGGTATCCACGCCCACCACGTCGGGGCGGGCAGTGACCATGTGACGCCACCACTGGCGCTTGATGTTTTCCTTGAGCTCGACACCGAGCGGCCCGTAGTCCCATGCGGAGCGGGAACCGCCGTAAATCTCACCGGCCTGGTACACCAGACCGCGGCGCTTGCACAGGTTGACTACGGTATCGATGACGGACGCCATGTGGCTTCAGACTCCTCTGGTAGGGGATAAGTCGCTGATGATTCACAACGAGTCTAGCCGCAACCTATTTCCTGGGGTTGACCCGGCTGGTATTCTGCGCAGAAAATGACCCCTCCCCCATTAGGTAGGTAAATGTCTAGAGTGATATACGGTAGGGGTATAATGTGGGAATCACCACGCCAACCGGCTTATGCCGGAGCTTCGGCACATTAACCACGTAGTCAATGGTCTAGATGAGCGCCTACAGGCACTCTCCGGACCAGATACAGACAAAGAACTGAGCAGCAGGGATGAACACCTTTTCGGACAGTGATCTTGACGCCGGTGAAGCCATCATCGGTGCGCTGGACTCGCGCTTGCGGGTACAGATCATCTGGCGCCTCTCGATCCGCGACCACTTCGTCCACGAACTCGTCGACGGACTCGGCAAATCCCAGCCGCTCATCTCCCAGCACCTGCGCGTCCTCAAACGCTCCGGCATCGTCGACTCCGAACGACGTGGCCGCGAGGTTATCTACCGCCTGGTCCTGCCCCAGGCCGCAGAGATCATCGAGTCCGCTGTCCGCCTCGGCCTCTACGCTCGCGACCGCCATCAGGCACCGATCCAGCCTGTGGCGGATGTCGTCCACATCGGACACCTCACCGACAAGCGCGGCTCAGGCACCGAGGAAGACCCTGTCGGACAGATCGCCCACGCACCGGCCGCTGCTGCCGCCGAGCACGCCGATGAGACGATTCCGGCCCCCGCCCCGGTACCGCCCGTCTCCTGACACTTCACTCGCCCTGCCATATTGAGCACGGCCATACATAATGGGATATGTACTCGATCCCTTTTCCAGGAAGAGCCCGTACATGTCTCCCACGTCCTCCGGTGTGCCGAAGCTCGGCGCCCGCAACACCCGTCAGCGCACCGCGGTGATCAATGTCCTCTCCGAAATCGACACTTTCGCCTCCGCGAAAGAGATCCACAGGGAGCTGGAGAATCGGGAACTACAGGTCGGCCTGACCACTGTTTACCGCACCCTACAGTCACTCGCCGAGATCGAGGCCGTCGATGTGCTCCACATGGCCTCCGGGGAAACCCTGTACCGCCAATGCGTATCACCGCACCATCATCATCATCTGGTGTGCACGGAATGTGGGCGCACCGAAGAGATCGACGGCGGCAGCGTGGAGACCTGGGCGAAGCAAGTGGCCGACAAGCATGGGTTCACTCTCACCGGGCATGACGCTGAGATCTACGGCACCTGCCCGGAGTGCTCCAGCTAGAACGGCGGCGGCTCTTCGGGTGGGGGTGGCGGTGGATGTTCCGTTTCGCGCCTGGCCTGTGACTCTTCCCGTATCCGGCGGCGGCGCTTGGTCACCCGCTGGGAGAAGGTCTGCAGCCAGTTCTTCGTCTTCGGGGCGAGTGGCCCCTTAGCCTCCACCATCACCCAGGTCCCATCCTCATAGAGGAAGTACTTGTCGCGGGTGATCGGGTCGATGAGGTAGAACACCCGGCCATCGGTCTTGATGTTGTGGTGCGTGGGGCATAACGCCGCCAGGTGCGCTGCGGTGGTGGGCCCGCCGTCCTTGTGGTCAATGCGATGATCCATCTGGGTACGGTCCTCGTGGCACAGGCAGTCACCGTCTGAGCACGTCCCATCCAGCCCGATGACCACGGAGCGGATATCCGCCGGGGTCTTATAATCCGCGACCACCTTGTCGTAGAGGGCGTCCATGTCGCGCGTCAGGGTGGCCTGCTGCACGAGGCGATCCGCCTGCGCCGCCGGGATCCATCCCACGCCCGGTACCCAGGCCGGGGCATCGGGAACATCCGTTGCACGATAGAAGTCGAGCACGATGTCGGTCTTCCCCTCACCGCGCACCAGACGCCTTAAAGCCTCCGCCTGGGAGATCTTCTCCCGCTTGGCCAGCTTGCGCACGCGGTTTTCGATCTCCTTGATCTGCATCGGCTCCATCTCCACGTTGAGGAAGGCTCGATCGCCGTCATACACGGCTTCAACGCTTCCCTCGGAGGGTGCAGGCGAATCATCAGTCGAAATAGAGTCATCGAGCCCCTGGATGATGGCATTGAGCTTGCGGCGGATCTGAGCGGCGCTCGGCAGCAGCTGATTGGGGCGCGAAGGAGTGAGGTAGGCGGTAATCTCCGCGTCGATGAAATGCAGGTTCTCCGTCACCGTGGTGTCCGCCTTCGACATCACCGCGTCGATCGCCTTGAGACGATCAAGATCCAGGTGAAACATCGACTCCTGCAGCGCGCGGAGCTGAGGCATCTCAGTGATCCGCAGGTGGGCGTACAGGGCGGAGGTGATGTAGCCGTCACCGCGTCCCAGCTGCCGCTTGAGCCCAGCCACAACAAGCGCGATATCCGCCTCCGCATCGGGCAGCATCTCTTGCCACAGCCGATAGTCCGAGCGACGCAGTCGCGTGCCCTGCACACTCACCCTGTCATAGGGCGAGGCACACGAGTAGTACTTCTTCGGCCCCAGCAGTTTGGCCAGTTCCAGCTCGACGGCGGAGTCGAAGCTCAGGTTGCTGTCAATGTCGATCTTCATGTCCCCCACCCCCTTCAGGTGTTCTCGGACGCCTGTTCGACACCCACATTAGAACACCCACTCGATCCCCGCAACCCCCCGCGGGAAACTATCCCAAAACCACACCGAAAGCGACGCCCAACAGGTAGGTGATACCGGCCGCGCCAAGACCGATCGCCAACTGCCGCATCGCCCGTGACAGCGGCGGCTTCCCGGACAACACTCCGACTACGCCGCCCGTAAACATCAAAGCGCAGCACACCAGCATAATTGCGATCACCGCACCCATAACCGGCGAGGCCCCGAAGAGGAAGGGAATGATGGGGATAAAGGCTCCGCCGGCAAAGAAGAGGAAGCTCGATCCAGCGGCCGCCCACGGAGATCCAACCACTTCGGCCGGGTCTGCCCATACCTCTTCCTCGCCCAGGGAGTCCTCTCTATCCAGGCCGATGGCTTGTTCGAGGGCCATGCGCGAGAACTCGGCCTGCGCCTTGTCTTTGGCCTCCTTCTCCCCCATGCCGCGTGCCCGGTACACCAGCGCCAGCTCGTTGGCGTTGACGTCCAGCGATGGCAGAAGTGTATGCGCCTTGGGGTGCGGGGTGGAGGCCTCCAGCAGCTCCCGCTGGGACGTCACGGACACGTACTCACCTGCGGCCATCGACAATGCGCCGGCCAGGAGACCCGAGATGCCGGTGAGCAGGATCATGTTCGCGGAGACGCCGGAACCCATGACACCCACGACGAGCGCCAGGTTGGACACCAAGCCATCGTTGGCGCCAAAGACTGCAGCGCGGAACCCGCCCGACATCTTCTCCCGGCCCCGGGCCGCCAGACCGCGGACCACCTCGGCATGGATGCGCTCGTCGGCCGCGATCTGTTCGGGGGCGTCCTCATCCTTGATGTAGGGGCTGCGCGCCTCCGCCGACTGCATGAGCGCCAAGGTGAACACCGAGCCGAAGCTCTTGGCCAGAAATCCCATGAACCGGGTACCCAGATCCGGTTGGCGGGGAAAGCCTACGTATTCGCCGAGTTTGCCGCGCCAGAACTCCTCGTGGCGGGACTCGGATTCTGCCAGGGCGAGGAGGATCTCGCGTTCTTCACCGGTCTTGCGGCGGGCCAGTTCCCGGTACAGGGCGGCTTCGGCACGCTCGTTCGCCAGGTAACGACGCCACCGGTTGATCTGCGCCCGCGTCGGCTCCTGATTGCTGACAACCATTACTTTGTCCCCCCGAATCGACGGTCTCGGGAAGCATACTCCAGTACGGCGTCGAAAAGATCCTGTTGGGTGAAATCGGGGAAGAGCTTGTCCTGGTAGACCATCTCGGCATACGCCGACTGCCAGGGCAGGAAGTTGGAGGTCCGCTTCTCACCGGAGGGCCGCAGGAACAGATCGACATCCGGCATATCCGGCTCATCGAGGAACTGCGGGAAACTCTTCTCTGTGATCTCCTCCGGGCGCAGCTGACCGGCGGCGGCGCGGCGGGCGATCTCGCGGGCGGCGTCGACAAGCTCGGCGCGACCGCCGTAATTGACGCACATCGCCAGGGTCATGCGGGTGTTGTCTTTCGTCATCTCCTCGGCGGTCTCCAACTCGCGGATAACCGCACGCCACAGGCGTGGGCGGCGGCCCACCCAGCGCACGCGCACGCCTTTCTCGTTGAGTACATCCCGCTGGCGACGCAGGACATCGCGGTTGAATCCCATGAGGAAGCGAACTTCGTCGGCTGAGCGACGCCAGTTCTCCGTCGAGAAGGCATAGGCCGACAGGTAGGGAACTCCGAGTGCCAGGCAGGCATCGACGACGTCCATGAGGACCGCCTCGCCGCGCTTGTGCCCCTCGGTGCGCTTGAGGCCGCGCTGCTGCGCCCAGCGTCCATTACCGTCCATCACCAGGGCGATATGTGCGGGGATGAACTGAGCGGGGATGTCCGGTGGCGTGATCACGCAGACCAGTCTACGTCTGGTCCATTACGCCGAGACTGGTGACCTTCTGTTCCAGATGCCATTGCAGGTGCGCCCGGGTGAGTCGGTGCGCGGTCGCGCTCAGGTGGTTACCGTCCTGCTTATCGACGATCGCCATCGCCGCCGGCCAGTGCGCGTGCATAAGCAACCACATGAGGTGCAGGGACTCCTCCGGCACCTCCGCCGAACCAGGGGGCCGGCACTGCACACAGGTCGCTCCCCCGACTGCCGGGTGGAAGGCATGGTGCGGGCCGGGTGCCCCGCACTGGGCACAGTCGAAAAGGCTCGGCGCCCAACCCGCATGGGCCATGGCCTGCAGGAGGAAAGCGTCGAGAACCACGGTGGGATGCTCGCTGCTCTGCATTCGGGCGAGAGTCTCAGTGAGGTGGTCGAACAGCCAGGGGTCCTCGTCGGAGGCGAGACGTTCCGCCGTTTCCAGGGCTGCGCAGGCTGCGGTGTAGCGCTCGTAATGGTCGATGATGCCGGCACCGTAGAAGGCCACCGTATCCGCCCCGGTGATCGATTCCAGATTGCGGCCCGGGTAGAGCTGGACGTCAATATCCACGAAATGCTGCAACCGCGAACCGAAACGCGACTTCGCGCGCCGCACCCCCTTCGCCACCCCCCGCCGGATCCCGTGGTGGCGGGTGAGCAGCACGATGATGCGGTCGGCCTCGCCGAAATCATAGGTCCGCACCACCAGCGCCCGGTCCCGGTACGGCTGCGCACGCATGCTAAAAGCCCAGGCGACCCAACGACTTCGGGTCGGACTGCCAGTTCTTCAGCACCTTGATACGCAGGTCGAGGAAGACGTTCTGGCCCAGGAGTTTGATGATCTCCTGGCGCGAGTTGTGGATGATCCGCCCGAAGCGACGCCCGTCCTTGCCCTGAATAATCGCCTTCTGGCCTTCCCTCTCCAGGTAGAGAATTGCGTGGATGACCAGCTTCCCGTCCTCGGTGAACATCTCATCCACCTCAACGGCGACGGAGTGCGGCAGCTCGTCCTTGAGCCCCGACAGAGCGGCCTCGCGGATGAGTTCGGAGATGCGCTTCTCGGTGTCATCGTCGGTGACATGATCGTCGGGGTAGAACTTAGGGCCTTCGGGAAGGAGGGAGGCGAGGACGTCGATAAGCAGTTCCACCTGGGTGCCATCCTTGGCCGACACCGGAATAACCTCGGAGTTACCGCCCAGCAGCTCATGGAGAGCCAGAAGCTGCGCGCCGACCTGGTCCTTGCTCGCCTTATCCAGCTTGGTGACGATACCGACGATCGGCGTGTCCGGCACCACCTTGCGCAGATTCTCCAGGATCCAGCGGTCGCCCGGGCCGATTTTCTCGTCCGCCGGCACGGTCAGCCCGATGAGGTCGACGTCCGCGTAGGTATCCTTGACGATCTCATTGAGCCGCTCACCCAACAGTGTCCGCGGCTTGTGCAGACCCGGCGTATCCACGACCACGATCTGCGCATTCTCACGATGCACCAGACCCCGGATCGGATGACGCGTGGTCTCCGGCTGGTTGGCAGTGATAGCGATCTTCTCCCCCACCAGAGCATTGGTAAGGGTCGACTTGCCCGTATTCGGGCGGCCGACGAAGCTGACGAAACCGGAACGGAAGCCGTCCGGGGTGTCGGTGAATGAGCTGATGGGGACTCCTAGGGTTGTGTGAGATTTAAGATTACCGAACCTGCGTGACCTCGAACTGCATCCGCGGGTTCGCGTACGCATCCTGGGACTCGATGAGTAGCAGCTCGCGGGAATCCGCGCGGTAGGTGTTCTCCACGAGGTCGAAGACGGAGGAGGCGGTTTTCGCCAGGGCGTCGGCGGCGTCCTCCGTAGAGACGTAGTGGCCGGTGAACAGCGCGGCGGTGACATCGCCGGAGCCGTTGCGCTTGAACGGCAGGTACGGGGTCTGCACGATCCAGGCGCCAGCCTCGTTGACGGCAAGCATCTCGATGGTGCCCTCCGGGCGCTCCGGGCGCTCCACGGAAGTGACCAGCACGGTCGACGGGCCCATGTCGCGGGCAGCGTCCACGGCGGCGAGGGTGGATTCCAGGTCGGAGGCCTCCCGCCCGGTGAGGAAGCCCAGCTCGAACTGGTTGGGGGTGATGATGTCGGCAACCGGTACGACACGATCGCGCAGCAGCGGCGGGATGAGATCAGAGACGTGGCAGCCGGACTTGGCGTTGCCCATCACCGGGTCGCAGGCGTAGACAGCGTCGGGGTTGGCGGCCTTGACCTTGGCGACAGCATCGATGATGACATCGGCGATATCGGAGCCCCCCTGGTAACCGGAGAGCACGGCGTCGACCTGGCCGAGCGCCCCGCGCTCCTCGATGCCGGTGATGATGTCCGCGACATCAGCGGCCGGGATCATCGGCCCCCGCCAGGAGCCATAACCGGTGTGGTTGGAGAAGTTGACGGTGTACACCGGCCACACCTCGTGCCCCAGGCGCTGGAGGGGGAAAACTGCGGCGGAGTTACCGACGTGACCGTAGGCCACGGAGGACTGGATCGAGAGGATATTCACGGTGGTTATTGTGCTCTCTTGCGGGTTGAAATCACAATCACTCCCCGACGGCGTCCTCGTCCGCCCGCTCCAGGACTTCCACCACCACAGAGCGCACGCGCATGCGCCCGCGGCGATCACGCCCGCCCTCGGCGGTCAGGCGCAGTCCGCAGGTCTCCACGGTGGAGTTGGGCAGTGGCACGCGCCCGATCTCGTAGCCGATGAGGCCGCCCACGGATTCGACCTGGTCCTCGATCTCTTCGGTGAAGTGGATCTCGATGTCATAGTCATCATCGATCTGATCCTGCAGGTCTTCCAGGGACAGGCGGGAGACGGCGCGGTAGGTGCGGTCGCCGATGAGCTCGATGGGGGCAACCTCGGCGATGTCGTATTCATCGGCGATCTCACCGACGATCTCCTCGAGGATGTCCTCCATGGTGATCAGCCCGGCGATGCCGCCGTATTCGTCGACGAGCATCGCCATGTGGATCTTGTCGCGCTGCATCTCGTGGAGCAGTTCGTCGAGGTTTTTCGAATCGGGCACGAAGGTCGGCGGGCGCATGACCTCGGTGACCGCGACGGAGGCCCCGCCGTCGGTGAGGTGGTAAGTGTGCCGCACCAGGTCTTTGATGTAGACCACGCCGAGGATGTCGTCGATGTTCTCACCGACCACCGGCACGCGGGAATGCCCGGAGCGCACGCACAAGGTGGTGGCCTGGCCGGCGTGCTTACCGTCCTCGATCCAGATCATCTCGGTGCGCGGCACCATGACCTGACGCGCGGTGGTGGAGGCGAGGTCGAAGACCGACTGGATCATGCGCCGTTCCTCCACCTCGACGATGCCGTGCTCCTGGGCGATGTCGACCATCTCCCGCAGCTCGACTTCGGTGGCGTAGGGCCCGTGCCGGAAGCCACTGCCCGGCGCGATGAGGTTGCCCACCCAGATGAGGATCCGAGCGATGGGGCCGAGGACATAGGCCACGGCCTGCAGCACCACCGCGGAGCGCAGGGAGATGGAGTACGGGTTCTTGCGACCCATGGTGCGGGCGAAAACGCCGACAACTGCGTAGGTGATCAGGGCGACGGCCACGATGGCCAGCACGATCGCCCAGACCTCGGATTCGAAGACGTCGCGGGCCAGCGCAGCGGCGAACACTGCTGCCGTGGCGTCCAGCACGGTCTTGAGGAGGATGAGCAGGTTGATGTTGTCGGCGCGGTGGTCGATGACCTTGAGCAGCGCGCGGGAACCGCCGACCTCGTCTTTGACCATGCCCTCCACGCGGGCGCGGGAGATCGAGCTGACGGCCGACTCGACGGTGCCGACCAGACCGGACAGCGCCAGCGCCACCACTGTGACGACGCTCAGCCAGACGGTGTCAACCTCCATCAGGGTTCACCGGCGCGGTCGGCGGCCGAGGGGAACGCCTGTGGGCCGGTGGGCTTCGGCGGGAACGTGGCGCCGCGGCGGGCGACGTCGTCGTACCAGTCGGCGAGCAGCTCGTTCTGCAGGGCGAACATCTCGCGTTCCTCGGTGGGGGTGGCGTGATCGTAGCCGAGCAGGTGCAGGCAGCCGTGGACGGTGAGTAGCGCGAGTTCGTGGTCGAGTCCGTGGCCGGCTGCCTTCGCCTGCTTGGCTGCGAACTCCGGGCACAGGACGATGTCGCCGAGCAGCGCCGGGCCCGGCCCCTTGGAGTCGGGGCGCGCGCCGAGGGCCGAGCCAGAGCCGGGGGTGAGCTCATCCATGGGGAAGGTCATGACATCGGTCGGGCCCTCCAGGTCGAGCCAGCGGACATGCAGGTCGGCGATCGTCTTGAGGTCGACGATGTGGATGGATGCCTCCGCGTCTGGGTGGATGTCCATTTCGCCGAGGGCGAAGGAGGCGACGTCGATAAGCATCTCCTCGTTGACTCCCTCATAACCGGATTCGTTGAAGACCTCGATGCTCATTGTTTCTCCTCGAAGGCATCATAAGCGTCGACGATGCGGCCGACGAGCGAGTGACGGACCACGTCCTTGCTGGACAGTTCCGCGAAGTGGATGCCCTCCACCCCGCGCAGGATCTGGCGCACCAGCCGGAGGCCGGACTTCTGGCCTGTGGGCAAGTCGACCTGAGTGATATCACCCGTAACGATCATCTTGGAGCCGAAGCCCAGGCGGGTGAGGAACATCTTCATTTGCGCCGCGGTGGTGTTCTGCGCCTCGTCGAGGATGACGAAAGCATCATTGAGGGTGCGCCCGCGCATATACGCCAGCGGGGCAACCTCGATGACCCCGGCCTCCATGAGCTTGGGGATCATCTCCGGGTCGAGCATGTCACGCAGGGCGTCATACAGCGGGCGCAGATACGGGTCGATCTTGTCGTTGAGGGTGCCGGGCAAAAAGCCGAGCTTCTCACCGGCCTCCACTGCGGGGCGGGTGAGGATGATGCGGGTGACCTGCTTGGATTGCAGGGCCTGCACCGCCTTCGCCACCGCCAGGTAGGTCTTGCCGGAGCCGGCGGGCCCGACTCCAAAGACGATGGTGTGTTCGTCGATGGCGTCGACGTAGTTCTTTTGACCGAGGGTCTTCGCGCGGATGGTTTTGCCGCGGCGGGAGACAATGTCACTAGCCAGGACCTCGGTAACGGACTGCGGGGCTTCGACCGTGACGATGGAGACGGCGTGCTTGACCGAGTCCGGGGAGATGACGTGCCCGCGGCGGGCGATGGACTCGAGTTCCTCCAGCACCTTCACGGCGCGCGCCACCTCGTGGTCGGGTCCGGTGACGGTGACCTGGTGGCCGCGGGCGTGAAAGTCCGCGTCGATCTGGTTGTCGAGGACCCGCAGGTTTTCGTCGTTGATCCCCAACACCGCCTGGGTGTATGCCGAATCGAGCTCGATTTTCCTCGTGATGACCTGTGCTGCCAAGGGCCTGCTTCCTTATCGAATGTTAGAGGGAACTCTACCAGCGCCCGGTGAGCACCCCGATGGCCGATAGTGCCACCATCGCGGCACTGGCGGTGCGCAGGACCTCCGGGCCCAGTTTCACGGCCCGCGCACCAAGCTTCGCCAGTTCCTCGGCCCCGATCCCGCCCTCGGGGCCGATGATGAGAACCAGTTCCTCGACATCCAGGTCGATGTCCCGCAGTGATGTGGTGGCGTCCTCGTGGAGGACCAACGCAGTCTTGTCTTCCAGGAACTCCGCGAGCTGCGCGGTGGTCAGCGGCTCGTGGATCACCGGAATGCGGGTGCGCCGGGACTGCTTCGCCGCCGCCGTGGCCGCCGCCTCCCACTTGGCCACACCCTTGGCAGCCTTCGGGCCGACCCATTTCGCCACACACCGCTCGGCCTGCCACGGCACGATCGCATCGGCCCCGGCCTGCGTCGCCAAGTCGACGGCCAGCTCCGAGCGCTCCGCCTTCGGCAGCGCCTGCACGATGGTCAGCCGCGGTGTCGGTTGCTTATCGACGCCCCGTTCCTCCACCACCCCAGTCAGTTCTTCCTTACCGCGCGTGGCGGTGACGGTGACGGTGGCGTGGGTGCCGCGGCCGTCGATAAGCACGATCTTTTCACCGGCGACAATGCGCTTCACGGACACCGCATGACGGCCCTCCGCTCCGTCGAGGGTGACGGTGCCGTCGAAGGGGCCGGGGTGGATGAAGACGGGCAGGCTCATCGGTTGCGGAACTTGCCCTTCAGGCGGGAGAAGAAGCCGGAGCCGTCCTCGCCTTCGCGGTTGACGGCCGCCTGGTCGGCCCGGTGTTCGCGGATCTGCTCCAGCAGCTCGCGGGTATGCTCGTCAATCTCGGTGGGCACGACCACCTGGACGTGGGTGTGCAGATCACCGCGGCCCTCGGTACGCAGACGCGGCATACCCTGCCCGGACATGTGCAACACCTCGGTGGGCTGGGTGCCGGCGGGGATGTCGATGACCAGTTCCTTACCCGCCAGATCCTCCACCGTGACCTGGGTACCCAAGGTGGCGTCGACCACCGGGACCTGGACGGTGAGATGCAGGTGATCACCCTCGCGCTGGAAGACCGGGTGCGGGCGGGTGGAGATCTCCACGTAGAGGTCACCGGCCGGGCCACCACCGTGGCCGACCTCGCCCTGCCCGGCCATGCGGATGCGCATGCCGTTGGAGATGCCGGCAGGCACGTTGACGATGAGATCGCGGCGCTTTTTCATCCGCCCCTGGCCGGAACAGCGGGTGCACGGATCCTGGATGATCTCGCCGAAGCCGTCACACGCCGGGCAGGGGCGCGAGGTCATGATGTTGCCCAGGAAGGAACGCTGCACCTCCTGTACCTCACCCTGGCCGTGGCACTGGCCACAGGTGACGGGCTTAGCCTTCGACTCCGAACCAGAGCCCGTGCAGTGATCACACACGACGGCCGTGTCGACGGTGATGTCCTTCTTCACACCCGCGAAAGCCTCCTCCAGGGTGATGGAGGCGCGCAGGAGAGCGTCATTGCCCGGCTGGACGCGCGAACGCGGGCCACGGGAACCGCCACCCCCACCGAAAAACGCCTCGAAGATATCGCCGAAACCACCCTGGGCGCCACCGTAACCACTCTGGGCCTGCTCCATCGGATCACCGCCCATGTCGACGATGCGACGCTTCTCCGGGTCGGTGAGCACCTCGTGCGCCACCGATGCCTCACGGAACTTCTCCGCCGCCTCCTCGGAGGGGTTGACATCCGGGTGGTACTGGCGGGCCAGTTTGCGGTAGGCCTTCTTGATTTCCGCATCCGACGCGGACTTGGTCACGCCCAGAATTCCGTAATAGTCACGAGCCACGGTGAATTGCTTTCCTTACAACGACTGATAGATAACCGAATGAATGTTACTCGCCGGCCAGAACCCGACTCACATACCGTGCAACGGCGGACACCTTGGAAATTGTTCCCGGGTAGTCCATGAACGTGGGCCCGACCACACCCAACCCGCCGAGCGGATGCCCATCGGAGCCGTAGGCGGTGGCCACCACGGAGGCATCGCGCAGATCCTCGTCCTCATTCTCCTCCCCGATGAGCACGTGCACATTGCCCAGGTCGGGGACATTGGCCAGGAGTTTGAGCACGGTGACCTGCTCCTCCAGCGCCTCGATGACACCAGGTAGACCGAGCGTGAGATTGGAGGCGCCCGCCAGGATGAGACGGTCCGTGGGCTGATCCACGAGAGTCTCGATGAGACGGTTCGCCGCGCGGTTAAGTGCATGGCTGATGCGCGGTGGTGCCTTTGCGACGAGCTCCGCCAGCGAGGACGAGCCCTCCGGCAGCGTACGGTCCACCAGCGCACCATTGAGGAGATCGCGCAGGAGGAGGACCCCCTCGGCGTCGAGAAGCTCATCGAGCTCGACATTGCGCTGATCCACCCGCCCGGTGTCCGTGATGAGCACCAGCAGCAGGCGCGTCGGCCCCAGCGAGACAACCTCAATGTGTTTGACACGGGCCACCTTGAGGTTCGGCAGCTGGATCACCGCGGCCTGGCGGGTGAGCTGCGCGAGCAGGGTCACCGAACGGCGCAGCACATCCTCCAGGTCGACGCCGTCCTCGAGGAACGTCAAAATCGCGCGCCGTTCCGGAGCGGACAAAGGCTTGAGATCGTGGATGTGGTCGACGAACTGCCGGTAGCCCTTCTCCGTCGGGATACGCCCGGAGCTGGCGTGCTGCTGGACGATGTAACCCTCCGACTCCAGCACCGCCATATCATTGCGGATTGTCGCGCTGGAGACCTGCAGCTGATGCCTTTCCAGCAGTGCCTTCGAGCCGACCGGCTCCTGGGAGGCGATATAGTCCGCCACGATCGCGCGCAGCACCTCCTGGCGGCGGCGGTCCGTCGAACTAGCCATCTGGCACTCTCCTCCCTTAATTGCCAGCATTGTATCCGGGATCGGCGGGTGGGGACCAGTCCCCAATTGCGCAGCGGTAATCCGCCGTTTCTGATCTACTTGATGGGTACACCCCGCCGATTGTGATGATCCCCTGCCACAATCCGGCACGTCGATTCTCCCCCCGGAGCAGCCATGTCTAACCCTTTCGGCCCCGGTGGGGGCACCATGCCCCCGCCCCCCACACCCCCCGGCTCCGGGGGAGGCAATCCATTCGGCACCCCTCCCCCACCCCCCTCCGCCCAGGGATGGGGATCGTCTGAGCAGGCCCCCCTCCCGGGGGTGGGCCCCGTCCGGGCCACGAGCGGCCCCTGGCCCTTCATCATCGCCGCCCTGATCACCTCCGTCGTGGGCGTCGGCCTGGGCTTGGCGGCGTGGCTGACCTCCACCGCCACCGAGTCTCTGTGGTTGACGTTGGCGGTCGCCGGTTGGGTGCTGGCGGGCATCGTCACCTTCATCCTCGCCGGATTGCACATCTCGGCGGACACGAAGCGCCAGGCGGAGAGCTTGTACATCTCCAACCCCACGCAGGCAATGCTCTACTTCGCGGCACTGGGCCTCGGCGTGGTCGGCGTCCTCATCACCGCAGTGGAGATCGCACTGTGGTTCGGCAAGGCCTTCGGAGGTTGACATGAAATTCTCACGCATCATCGCGGCGGCAGCAGCCACCACCCTCATCCTCGCTCCGGGTGCCGGCGCGCAGCAGCTCAGCGACCGCGCCCAGGACAGCCTGGCGGACTTCGGTTCCTGCCTGGCCACCACGAAGAAGGCAGACGTCCTTTTTGTCCTCGACGAATCCGGTTCCCTGTCCGGGGCCGGGGTGGATGCCCCCACCGATCCCGAACACGTGCGCGTCGAGGCCACCCGTGACCTGGTCGCCCAATTCGAGAAGCTGGCCGGCGACCTCGACGCCGACATCAACATCAAGCTCGCTGGCTTCGGCCAGCATTACCGCTCCGACCCCGCCACCTACGGGGAGTGGACGAACGCGCAGGACGGCGTCGATAAGCTGGCTGGGCCAATCGACGGCTTCCGGGAGCGGGCAAATGATTCCTACACCACCTACGGCGCCGCCTTCGACGGCATGCTGGGCGAATTTGCCCGCCACTCCGAGGCCGGATCCTGCAAGGCCACCCTGTTCTTCACCGACGGCATCCTCACCGTGGAAGGTACGGAGGCCGATGACGCGGCCGCCCGCGCCGCGATCTGCTCTGCCGACAGTCCCATCGGCACCATGCGCCGCGCCGGTATCCAGATGTTCAGCGTTGGCCTCATGCCGACGTCCGCCGACACCCCCGAAGAATTGCTGCGCAACATCTCCGAGGAGGACGGCTGCGTGACCGGCACCACCGCCAACGGCGCGTTCTTCAACGCCGGCACGGATCCCGCGGGCCTGTTCTCCGCGTTCCGCAACATCATCCCGTCCCCCGGCTCCGTCGGCGCCACGCAGGATATCCGGGAGCCTTTCGCCTTCGTACTCGACGATTCGATTGACCCGGTGCGTATTTCCGCGCAGCCGACCTCGCGTATCGACGCCGCCCTCACCCCCGTCCTCACCGCCCCCGACGGCCAGACCCTGGATCTGAGCGCCGGTGAGCACACCCTCGGCGACGCCACGGTCACCGTCACCGAGGTTGAAAGTCTGCCCGGTATGTTCGACGGCACCATGGAGCTTGCCGACGGCGGCTCCTGGGCCGGGCAGTGGGAACTCGGCTACCGCGTCGACGGGGAGGATACCGGCGAGTACTCCGCGGCGGTCCAGATTTCCCCCGGCCTGACCTTGCAGGTGGAGGAATCCACCGCGGAAGGTCTGCGCAGCACCGACCCGTTGCACGTCTCCCTCGTGCGCGGTGACGGCAGCGTCGCCGAACTAGCCGGCACTGCCGACCTCACAGCCGTGATCACCGGCACTGACGGCACCGAGGTGGTTCTCGGGCAGGTGCAGTCCATCGCCGGGGGCACCGCGGTCGTCTCCCTGGACAACGTCGACCGCCCGCTGACCGGTGAGCTGACCCTGCGCGCCGACATCACCACCCAGGGCGATCCCGGGACGAGGCTCACCCCGGTCCTATCGACCCACGGCATCACCGTCACCCCGGTGAACATGCCGCGCATCCCCGGCACCATCAATGTCGACTTCGAGGAGACCGAGACGACGTTCGCTGTCCCCGTGTCCGGCCCCGGCGCGGTGTGGATGGAGGAGGGTGAGCTGGCTGGCGTGCTGCCCTCCGGCATCGACAGCCTCCGCCTCACCTCTCCGTACAACTCCCCCGAGACGGCACTCCAGCTCGCCGAGGGCGAGTCCGGTGAGCTGGAGGTCACCGCCTCCACTGACACGCTTGCCGACGGCCCCGTGGCCCTCGAACCGGTTCTCCACCTGATCTCCGCGGAGGGCGACACCGACGAACCGGTGTCGGTTCCCCTGAACGGCTCCATGCGCGCCCCCGTCAGCGCCTCCGCGTTCGGCCTGGCGCTCGTCGTCGCACTGCTGCTGGCCCTGCTCATTCCGCTGGGGCTGCTGTACCTGCTCAAGTACCTGACCGGCACCGTGCCGAAGTCCCCGGGACTGCACGCGGTGTCATTCCCCGTCAAGGTGGAGAACGGTCGCCTGCTGCGCACCGATACCGGCGGCGATTTCACCGCCACCTTCGACGAGGTGATCAACAACACCCAGCGCCTGAGCCACAACGGTCGCTCGCTCACCGCCGCTGGCCGCGCACTGTCCGTGCAGCTGGGAGCCAACCCCTTCACCCCGGCGCGCGTGGGAATCCCCGGCACCGTCATGACCGACCAGGGCGGAGACACTCTGCCTTTGGCCGTGCACAACCACTGGTACGCGGAGGCCACCCCGGGGTCGAAGGACCAGGGCCATATCGTCCTGCTCGTGGACGAGCTCACCACCCGCGACTCCCTCGATTCACTGGTCAGCGACATCGCATCCAAGGGAGCCGACCGGCTCGACCGGGCACTGGATAAGGCCCCTGAGGCCCCCAGTTCCCCCGACCCCGACCCCGTCAGTGAGGGCTGGAGTGCTCCCTCACCGGACACCGGCTGGGGACCTGACACGGACACCGGCTGGGGCCCCCGCTCCACTTCCTGATATTTCACCGATAGAGAAGAAGAGGATTCACGTTGAAGAAATTCCTGGTAGTCGGCTGTGGCGGTTCCGGAGCCAAAACGCAGGCCTACATGATCGACCAGCTCAAGGCGATGCTGCGCAGCGTCGACCCGTCGCTCACGCAACTACCGAAGGCATGGCAGTTTGTCACCATCGACGTCGCCGGCACCCCGGAGCCGGGCCCGTCCGGTCTGGGCAACGTGCCCGAAAGCGGTGGCCGTTATGTCAGCATCGGCTCTGACCAGCAGTACTCCACCTTCGACGCCGGTGTCTCCGCAGGCCTCGGGGCCAAGGGAGCACTCGGGGAGATCGCCACGTGGGCTCCCCGCCAGCCGGAGCGCATCACCACCCCGATCTCTGATGGCGCCGGCCAGTACCGCGCCCTGGGCCGCATGCTCACCATCAACTCGCTCCGCAAGATCCGCACCGAGCTCAACAACGCCCTGTCCGACCTCTTCGACGCGGACACGGACTCCGAGATCAACGCGCTGAGTGAGAAACTGACGGGGCGTCGTCAGGATCTTTCCGCCTCCACTCCCATCATCCTGGTGATCTCCTCCATGGCCGGTGGCGCGGGTGCCTCGATGTTCGTCGACGTCTGCCGTGCCCTGTCCACCCTGCCGAACGGCGATCCTAAGAACACTGCGGTGTTCATGTATACCCCGGAGATCTTCGAGACGTTGGCCGATTCCGCCGTCGTGGGTACCTGGCCGAACTCCCTGGCCATGTTCGGTGAGGCCCTGGCCGCCCAGACCGGTGCGGCCACCGCCAATGACCAGGCCATCTTCAAGGCTGCCGGCATTGAGTCCCTCGGCAGTCACCAGACCTTCGCCCGTCTCTTCCCCCTCGGAGCACGCATGGGTTCCCAGGGCACCGTCTTCGGCGACGGCACCCCCAACACCGTCTACCGCGGCGTCGGCCGCGCGCTGGCCGCCCTCATGGCCTCTGAGGAGGCCTCGAACTCCTTCGCCTCCTACCTGTTGGCCAACACCGGTTCCCCGGACGCCGACCGCTCCTTCCTCGGCTGGGGCGACCGCGACAAGCTGCCGTGGGATGTCATGCCCTGGGCCACCTGGGGTTATGCCCAGCTGAGCATGGGCCGCGACCGCTACGCGGAGTACTCCGCGCAGCGTCTGGCCAAGACCGCCTTCGAGCGTCTCATGCGCGGTCACCTCGACGCCTCCAACCCGGCAACCGGCGAGGAGCAGCTCCAGGCCCGCCTGTCCGAGCGTTTCCCCGCCGTGCTCACCCGCCTCGACCTGGACCCGCGTTTCAACCAGGCCACCCCGAACAGTGACAACCTGCGCGGTTGGCTCGGCGCAGTGTTCGAGAAGTACGCCACTCCCGCCTCCGGTTCGGCCACCGCGATGCTGCGGGAGCAGCTGCCCACCGGTGACGGCATGAAGTCCCAGGAGTTCTCACAGCTCATCCGCACCCGTCTCGCCGACCCGCGTCTCAACGACGAGATCTCGCGTCAGCTGGGCTCCTCCGCCTACGCCGCGGTCTACGAGTTCGCCGACAACCTCACCAACAATCTCATCGACATGTCCGAGGATGAGCTCGCCGCCCACGGTGTGCCCTACCTGGAGGCCATCCTCAGCCAGCTGCGTGACATCTACACCCAGCGTGTCATCCAGCCGATGCAGACACTCCTGTCCGAGTCCCGCGGGCGGGCGGCCCTGGCTACCCCGCAGGGTCTGGATGAGCGTCTCTCCCCGCTCAGCGGGCGCGGCAACGTCAGCCAGTCGGCGCAGCTGCTGGATTCCATCGCAGACCTCTACCGCGGGCAGCTCCACCAGTTCTTCCTCGTCTCCGTCGCCTCCTACCTGGAGCCGGTCCTGGAGGACTTCGTCCGTTCCGTCATCGGGCGTCTCGACGACGAGCTGCGCTCCGCCCACGCCACCCTCGAAATCGCCGATTCCTCCGCCCGCGCCCGCACCAACCTCGCGGATGTGGCCACCAACGAGCCGGTCGCCTGGCCCAACGACAACGATGAGCGCATCGCCGATCGTTTCAAGGGCTCCCAGAACGAGATCCTCATCACCGAGGTGGAGTCTTTCCCCCAGGACTACGAGGCGCATTTGTTGCAGACCATCCAGGTCGATGACCCGGGTGTCTTCGACTACCGCGAAGCCACGAAGATCGCCTCGCGCTCGATCATCGTCGGCAAGTGGAACACCCAGGCTGCGGAGAAGGCTCCCGCGGACACTCTCGCCCCGCGCCCCATTGAGGGACGTACCGGTGGCAACCGCGCCGGATGGATCTCCAAGCACCTGCTGCACTCCCCGACCGGCGGTGAAACCCGCGAGTCCCGCCCCGGTCAGTTCCGGGCCCGCATCCGCCCGGCGGATATCCTCGGCCGTGCACGCAGCTGGATCGCGCGCCCGAACGATCACTTCTCCAACTTCATTTCCGCTGATCTGCGCAGCTACATGACCGAGGCGACGATCAATGATATCGAGGCGCAGAACCGCATGACCCGCCTGCGCGCCGCCTTCAATGAGGCGCTGGCCCAGGCCCGCCCGCTGGCCGCCGTCGACGCGAACCTGGTCTCCACCATCCACAACCGCCCGGACCTCTCCCGCTTCACCTTCTCGGAGATCCCCCTCAAGGACACCCGCGCGGGTGATGCTCTCAAGGAGATCCTCGACGCGAAGAACAACCTCGACGACACCACCCTCGGGGAGTTCACCAAGGTGCTCAGCCTGGGTGAGAAGGTCCGCCACATCGACGTGTTCGGCTCCTACCCGAACTACTCACCGCTGGTCTTCTCCTCCCTGCTGGCCCCGATCTCCCGCGAGTGGGCGCGCCGCAAGGGGCAGGAGGGCTTCTGGTCCCTGCGCCGTTCCCGTCCACTGCCGGCCGCGTTGCCGCTTTCCGACGATGAGCGTCGTGCAATGGTTGCGGGTTGGATCATCGGTGTCACCACCGGTCAGATCCATATCTCGCAGCCCAATACCCCGCAAGCGGCGGCGCACATCTTCGACAATGCGGCCCAGGCGTGGGTGGATTTCCCGAGCCCGATGCTGACCCCTCCGACCGAGATGCAGGCCGCCATCGACTGGATGCCCGCTGTCATCGAGTCTGTGCTGCTGGCCTACGCCAACGTCGCGCTCACCGATGAGCACGGCCGCCAGGGTAGCTCCCTGCGCCCCTACCACCTGCTGCGCGGCATCTACGACGATGCCCGTTCCGGTCCCACGACTGGTGGCGTGGTCAATCATCCGGTGGTCACCCACCTGGCGGAGTTCCTGCGCACCGGCGCCCGCCCCTCCCAGGACACCCTGGGGGCCGACGTCGACGAGCGCTATGAGCTGCTACGTTCCGCACTGCTGAAGTCGCACCAGAATGCCTCCACCTTCGTCACCGACAACCGCTCGGCCCTGCCGGGTTCCCAGCCGGAGGAGAAGCCGTGGGCGCAGGTGACCAGCCGAGAGTACGCCAAGCGGATGCCGCTGTACCGCGACATGGCACCCGATGTCGTGGCCGTCTCCGAGGATCTGCTGGCCCGCCTCGAGGAGGCGAAGAAGCAGGCCGATGCCCCGGTCAGTTTCGATCCCTTCCCCGGCGCCACCCGGCCGGATCCGACCCGTCCCACCACCAATGAACCCCAGCTGCCCGACTTCGGCGGAGGCCTGATCTGATGCTGCCCACCGTGATGTTCTTCGGTTCCGGCGCCATCGCCGACCAGGTCCGTGCCCACCTGCAGGACCTGGCCGCGATGTCACTCGTCCGGCCCTTCGCGTGGGTGGACCCGCGCCTGGACTCCGATCAGCCGGCGGTGCGAGTGTGCCGCCCGGATGGTGAGATGTTGTCCGTGTCCACCCTTGATGAGGTGCTGCGTGACATCGATGGCAACGTCCTGCTCGTCGCCCTGGATCCGCTCGAGGATTTCGATATGTCCGCGGTGCAGCGGTGGACCGGTGCCATTGACGCCCGCGTCCCCGGCACGAACCCGCGCGTGCGGGTACTGCTGCCCCGACTGCCGCTGGACACCCTCGTTCCGGCCCCCGAGATGGGTTGGGCCACGGTGGCCATCGCCCCGGAGGACTCGGATTCCCCGACCTCCTCGGTGACCCCGATCAACCGTTCCGATGATCCGCAGGCCATCTCTCAGCTCGCCGCGTCCACCTTGGCGACACTGACCGGTCTGTGGCGTTCCGCCGAGCGCGCCCCGCTTCTCGACGACCAGGGCCGCGCCGTCTCCACCGGCGACGAGTACACCTTCCGCCTCGTGCGCGCCTACCACCGCACGGTCGATGCCTCGGAGATCGAGGCCGAGATCCGCGAGCAGGTCTTCGACGTCACCGCGCAGCTACCGCTGCCCATGGTCGAGGACAGCCGTCAGGTGGTGCGCATGCCGAACCCGCAGGCCACGAGCGGCCAGCTGGCTGATGCGCTACTCAACCGCTACCGCGATTCCCTCATCACCCCGGCCCGCCCGCTGCAGACGCTGGAGACGATCAAGCCTTCCGCCTGGGCGGCGCTGAAGAAGTTCCTGGGTGAGTTCTTCCGCGCGTCGATAGGCACGCCGAAGGACTGGAAGGACGCCCAGGGCCATGCGATCAACTCCGCCATCGGCAAGGCCGTGCAGAACACACTCTATGGGCAGGGTGCGGCAGTCGACATCGTGTGCGGCACCTACCAAGGTCGTTTCACCGATCCGGGGCTGTTCGAGCTGACCGAGGCCACCGCCGACCTCAAGGACTCGGCCCGTTCCCGCGGCCTGCGAATCGAGGATCCGCCGAGCCTGCCCGACCTGTGGAACGGTTACCGTCGCGTCTCGCTCATGCTTGTCGACGGCACCAACTACCTCGGCGATGAATTCGACGCCCCGCGCGATAATCAGCACAATCCCGCCATCGTCGAGCAGGGCTGGATGTCCGTGCCCGACCCGGCCGACACCTTCGAGGGCTACCACCCGCAGCTGACGGACATCCTCGGCCTGCAACCGGAGAACGCCGTCATCAGCCCTTACGATTCGCACCACGCCCGCCTGTACAAGGAGGGCCTGGATTTCGCGGTGACGCAGACCTCGGACCGCAACGTCCTGGCGCTCAGTGAGCGTTTCAACGAATGGGTCTCCCGCGTCTCCACGTCCTTCGCCTGGCAGACGGGTGAGCGCCTGACGTGGATGCTCAAGCAGGCGCAGGACAACGCCCGCCATTGGCGTGACACCCACCGGAACACCGCTGACTCGCTCCAAGGTTATGAAGGCCGCGACTACAACTCCGAGAACCGTCGCCTCACCCGTACCCTGCGCATGTTCACTGCCTTGTGGGCCGTGCTCATGCTGGTCATCGGATACCTCACCTTGGCGCATTACCAGCCGAAATACCGTTTCGCTGACTGGCTGAGCGGCATCGACTGGAGGTGGACGTTGCTGCTGGTATTCCTCACCACGGTGATCATCATGGGTATACAGATGCTCGTCTTCGCGCGGGCCCGCCGCGGGGTGCTCCAGGACATGGAACAGATGCGACTGCTCGTGGCCAACGAAGAGATCGCCCGCCACAACTCCAACTCGGCGCTCAATGACGTCGAGCGGCTCGCCCGCTCCTACCACCAGTTCCTGTCCTGGTCGAAGCTGCTAGGGCGCGCGATCTCCCAGCCGCTGGGCCGGGTCGACCACGATCACAGCGCCGTCACCATCCCGAGTTCCGGGCTGCCGCGCACGACCCGCCTGGGGCGTGCGATCCTGCCGTCTGAGGAGCAGCAGCGCATGGTCAACGACCTGCGCCGCGCCGCCTTCCCGCGGGACTGGGCAGACCGCGCACTCACCCAGCTTGTCGACGACGCCGCCGCCGAGCTCCAGCACGTCGACGGCACCCGCATTGCCTCCGTCAACGAACTGCACGGCCAGGCGGGCACCGGTTCCCGATCCCCGCTGGATAAGCTGTCCACCCTCGTCGCGGAGGGTGGGGCGGATGACCGCAGCCACGCCGATCGGGTCTGGGCGAAGGCCATCAGCGGCCATGGCATCGCCTCGCGTTTCGACCAGCGTGACGCCGCCATCGAGCTCTACCGCGACGGCCAACGCGTCAGCGTCAGCCGGGAGGATTTCCGGTCTGATCTGCGCGACGCAGACCACGGCAGCCACCACTTCTCCAACCGTTCGCTCAACAACGAAGGCGTGAACGCGGGTGCCACCGCAGTCGACCCGGCAATCAGCGGTACCTTCACCGCCCCGGCTGATGCCCAGACCGCCGGCACCCTGACCAGCTCAGTGAGCGTGGTCCAGTTCGGCAACTTCACCCGCTTGGAGAATCTCGCCGACCAGCAGGCCGCCGCCCCGGCGTCCCCCACCTGGCAGGAGCCGGCGTCCCCCGGCACCCCGCCGACCCAGCAGGAAACGAATAACACCCCCGACTGGGACTCCCTGATCTAGGACGAATCCGATGACCAACCTGACACTCAGCGAGATCCCGCTGCCGGCGCTCCGCGAGATCGCCGCCCTGCATAACCCCGACCGGGATTCTGTCGCAGCCCTCCTGCCGGACAACGCCCGGCACCTCACCGATGACATCCTCGCCCTGCTGAGCGGCCAGCCCGCCAGCTCCCCCGCGTTTCCCGAACGTCAGCCCGAGCCTGTGCCCGAACCTGAACCTGAGCCACGTAGGTCGAACCCTTTCAGCGCACTGTCCTCCCGGGATCCCGAGCCCGAGCCCGAACCTGCACCCGCCGCGCAGTCCCTGGCGGATCTGGCGCGCGCCCTGGAGGAGGAGCTCAAGGGCAAGACCGCCGCGGAGACCGCCCGGCAGCAGGTCGACCCGTCGCTCTTCCTCGACATCGATCCTTCGCTGTTCGCGGCGTACCAGTTCGGAATGTCCCCGGATCACACCCCGCCGGGCATGTCGGTGGAGCACCTGTCGGCGCCCGTCGACGAGAACGGCGAGCCGACCGGGGAGGATTCGGTGCTCATCTCCTGGCGCCCGCTGGAGGTTCCGGCCGGCTATCACGTCATCTACCGTGTCGTCGCCGCCGACCGCGAGGTCACCGCCTCCCCGGACAATCTGCAGACGCTGGTGACCACGCTGGGTACCGCGTTCCTCGACGACCAGCTCGGTCTCAACGGTGTCCGCCACTACATGGTGTGGGCGAATGTCCACGCCTCCTCCCTCGCCCAGGCGTTGCGTGAGCAGCCGACACTGGTGGGTGAGCAGATGGTGGTGTTCCCGCCGGAGAATTTCCAGCTGGTCGAGTCGAAGGGCACGATCACGGGTACGTGGGATCCGCTGCCGGGGCACACGGAGATGCGCGTGTACGCGAAGCTCGAGCAGTCCCCCGTGGAGCTGCGCACCCCAGCGAACCAGCTGATCAACGACGTCCGCGACCGCCGTTTCATCTTCGAGGCCTCCGAGCGCGGTCGCCGCTACCAGTTCCAGCTGGTGCCGGCCGCCCAGTTCCGGGGCTCGCAGGTACTGGGCAAGGGCTCGGAGGTACTCACCCAGTCGACGAGCGCGGACATCAAGCAGGTGCAGCTCAACACCCCGCAGCAGTTCAACGACGGCAAGAACGAGCGCATCCTCATCTCCTGGACGGCCCCACCGACGGGCAGCGTGAAGATCTTCTTGTCCCAGATCCCGCCACGCCCGGGTCTGATGGTCGAGCCGGTGGAGTACACGTGGATCGAGGACGATCCGGCGTTCATCGGGGAGATCCCCACCGACACCAGCGAGGCGCCCGCGGGCACCACCGCCGACACGACGATGACGTGGCCGGAGGGGTGGCACGAGGTCTACATCACGGCCGTCAACATCGACGGTGAGAAGGCGTGGGCTGGCCCCAGTGAGGTGCTGCAACGGGTGTCCCCGATCTCGGATGTGCGCCTGGTGGAGCGTCTGTCGAGCCAGCTGATCACCTTCGACTGGCCGTCGGGCGCGACGATGGTGCAGATCGAGACGTCGAACAACCCGACGGTGCAGGAGCTGTTGGAGGAGGATTACCGCCGCCAGGGTGGCATCCGCGTCAACCTGGAGCACACGGGCGAGGACATCACGCTCACCCCGAAGTCCTGGTACGCGGGCCGGGACACCACCGCCGAGCCCACCCACCTGCGGTACCGCGGTCTGAAGAGCTACTCCTATGATCTGCGCCCCGATGAGGGCGGGATGAGGCTGACGGTGTGGCGCAACGAGTCGGAGGACCGTAACCCACCGCGTTTTACCATGGTGTACAACCCGCGGGCCCTGCCGCTGCACTCCCACGACGGCACGGCGCTGCAGTGCTCGAACGTGCGGGACATTGAGGAGAATCGCAACACCCAGGGGCCGGTCATCGTCCCCTCGCACGGCCTGCCCAACGGCAAGCCCGCCCAGGAGGACGAGAACCCGTACACCTGGTGGGTGCAGCAGCCGCCGGAGGTAGGCGGTTACGTCCGGCTGTTCCTTCTCGACGATGAGCAGGAGACGGACGACACCGTCGCCGGCAAGGTGGTCGTGGAGAAGGACGTGGCGTCCCGCCTGCGGGTCCGCAACTCCCGGGGAGGTTCCTGGTGACCACCGCAGCGTTGAGTTTCGCCTCCTTCACCCGCGGTCAGGGTGGCTGGCAGATCGGTGAAAAGCTCGGTTCCTTGAGCGAGGAGCAGGTGCGTTCCCTGCTGGAGGCCGTGCCCACCCAGCTGGGTGACGGTACCGCCATCCCCTCGTACCCGGACCGCTCGCAGCGGGCACACCTGGTGCGTCGTTACGCATGGCTGCCCGCCCCGTGGGATCCGCGGCTGCGGGTATTCTTCGCCTCCGTGCCGGCCGGTCCGGATGCGACGGGCCGCCCGGGCAACGTCTTCACCTATGTGGCCGTCACCGCGGACACCCGCATGCCGGTCGCCGCGCTGCACAGCCCGGATATCCCGACGCCTTTCGGCCCGCGCGAGACCGAGGCCGCCCGCATCCCGGAGTGGCCGCAGGCCTCCGGCCCGGTCGCCGAGCTGATTCCTGTGTTCCTCGATGGTTGGGATGACGAGGAGTCCCCCCTGCCGGAGGCCTTCACCGGGATCTCCAACTCCCGCCGCCGCGACATGGTTGCCTACCTGGCGGCCGCGCTCGGTTCCGGGCAGTCGGTGGTCCTGGCGGCGCCGTCCGCGGAATCCACCCTGTGGGTGGCCGCGGTCGCCGCCGCAGGCATCGACTTCTGCTTCTCGACGATCGAACGCACCACCTCCGTCGCCGACACCCTCGCCCGCGGCGCCCGGCTGGTCATCATCCCGCCACAGGATCTGGAGCGGGTGCGCGCCCAGCACGCCGATCTCACCGTCCTGGCCACCACCGACGAGGTGCCTGCCGCTCCTGTCCCGGAGCCTAAGGTCCCCGACCTGGGGACCGCGCTGGCCAACCCCTTCGCCAGCGAAGCGCCGGAGCCGGCGCCCCTGCGCGCCGACCTGGCGGAGCAGTGGGAGGAGGTCTCGGCGTTCCTCGCTCAGCAAGGGCCCGATTCCCACCTCACGGTTGGTCTGGCGCTGAGCCCGAGCCCGCGGCAGGCGGAATTCCTCCGCCGCGGGGAGGTGACCCGCTGGGTGCATACCCTGTCCGGCGAGGAGGAGGATCCGCTCACCGTGCCGGATATCCTCGGTTTCCTCCTGTTCCCCCCGACGTCGTTCATCGGGGCGCGGACCCGGGCGATGGTGCTCGCCGCGGAGGCGCTCAAACCCGGGTGCAGCCACGTCGTCACCGTTTTCGGCTGGCTTTTCGACGCCCCCGCAGACATCGAGGAGCAGATCTGCGCCGACGCGGCCGCGCAGCTGCCCACCAATCGACGATTCGCCGTCCCCCAGGACACGAGCCTGCCGGTGAATGACCTGCTGGAACGGATCGTCGCGAAGCATAATGACCAGGTGCTGGCCCAGACCAGCTGGATGCACACGCACAAGAACCAGGTGAGGAACTAAGCCATGTCCATCATCACTCTCAGCGCCAATGACACCCACGCGATCCCGCTGGGTGGGTACCTGCGCATCGACGCTTTCGCCGTCGGCGCGGGCGCCCAGCCGGTCCGGGTCAGCGTCACCGGTGAACAACTACAGGTCAACACCGCTAGCGACGCTTGCGTCTTCCTGATGTCGTGTCCACAACGCGCCAGCATCATCGTCGCCCCGGCGGCGGGTGGAGAATTCGGGCCGGACCAGTCGCTGCGCGTGACCATCACCCGCAGCGGGGCGAGCGACCAGCACAACGTCACCATCGAGTTCCCGCTCGTGCGTGTCGACGGTGTCAGCGAGAAGATCATCGGCGAGATCAGCAACTCCGGCGAGCAGTACCTGCTCACCGCCTACGGCTCGGATGAATCCACCAACCTGGGCCGCGAGTCCATGGTCGTGTTGTCCTCACTGCGCAGCCGCATGGCCGGCGCGAGCGGGGTGTCCTCAGTTCTGGTGTGCGCGGACGCCTCCGCAACGGCCACCCGCCTCGCCGACCCCCGAGTGCTCTCCGGGGCGGCGAACATGATCGTCGGCCTGGCCACTGCCCTGGCCCTCGATGAGGTGCGTGTCGGCCAGCAGCCCGCCACCTTCGACCGACTGTCCGACCTGCTCAGTGAGGAGCTCGCGGGCGGGGCCACCCGCATCGGGTCGGGCCGGCTGCCGCGGGTCAGCGACGACACCCTCGTCATCCACCTCACCCCCGCGCCGCGCGCGTCCATGGTCGACCCGGACCATCCCAGCCTGGTGCTGGCGTATGGGCCGACGGCGGGCGTCGAGAAGCAGCTGTTCGAACTCAACACCCACGGCGCACGGGCCGGCTACATCGCCCTGGACGACGACCTCCTCCAAGCCCTCGAGGACGGCAACGCCGCCGCCATCTCCTCCCCCGCCGACACCCTCGCGGATGTCCTGACCAGCACAGGAGGCAATGCATGAGCTATGCACGCTGCCCGCACACCTTCCGCCCCCTCGACCCCGGCACCACCGTCAGCCCCCACACCGGGCTGGAACTGCCCGCCGGCTGGTCCGAGGGCGTGACCCACTGCTTCGCGATGGCCGGCGCCCGCGCGTCCGGAAAGTCGCTGTACACGGCCGTGGTGATCAAGCAGCTCGAGCTGCTGGCCCACCGTTTCAAGAAGCAGATCCGGCCGCTCGACGAATCGACCCGCGAGCGCTACACCACCCACTACGAAACCCCGCTGTATGTCGAAATGCGCCACATGGCGCCCACCCCGACCAGTTCGAGCACCGACGCCTACCAGCGCGACCCGCTGATTTTCACCCTCGGTGACTGGCCCGCCCCCGACGGCGTCACCCGACCCCACTACCTGGTGCTGCGCGACGTCGCCGGGGAGGACCTGGAGAACTTCCAGACCCCCGTCGAGGACCTCGATTTCTTCCGTTACGCCGACCTGGTGATCTTCCTTTTCGATCCGCTGAAGGTGCCGCAGATCAGCACATACCTCTCCGGACTCATCCCCCATCAGGCCAGCCTCGGCGGCAACCCGCAGGACGTGCTGGACAACCTCCAGCGGGTGCTCGGCACTGCCCGCCCGGCGCTGGCGGTGACGATCTCCAAGTTCGACACGCTGCAGAAGCTGGCCTCGCTCCCCGATGGCGAGTGGCGCGCCATCATGGGCAACGAGGGATCCAGCTTCCGCCGTGACACCGGCTGGGACTACGAGGAACACGACCAGATCATGCTCAACATGGAGATCGAGGCCCTCCTGCGCCACATCAAGGCCGATAACCTGCTCAACCAGATCGAGCAGCTCTACCCCGATGCGCACCGCCGCCACTTCTTCGCGGTCTCCGCGCTGGGCGAATCCCCCACCGGCGAGCACCTCAGCCGCCAGGGCATCGCCCCGTTCCGCACGACCGATCCGCTGCGCTGGCACTTCCAACAGCACGGAGTCTTCGAACAACCGCAGGTGAGTGAGTGGTCATGACCGAGAAGATCGGGTGGGACGAACCAACCGAGCAGCCGACCGGCGGTGGGGAAAGCTACGTCTACGGCCGCCCCGGCGCTCTCCCGGAGCGCTTCCAGGTCTCCGCCCGCGGCACTAACCCGCTGCAGGCCCCGTGGAACCTGCTCATCGCGGGCGCCCTGTACCTTATCGCGGTGTTGTACCTGGCGTACCTCATCATCGTCGATATCAACTCCACCACCGAGCTCACCCGCCACGACTTCTTCTGGGAGATGGTGGTGCTCAAGGTGGTGGCGCTGGCGGGGATCCTGGTGCTGGTCGGCGCGATGTTGCTGGCCCAGCCGTGGGGGCGCTACGGGCTGACGGTGGTCTCCGTCATCGGCATCCTCGTGGTGATCATGCCCGGCATGTGGCCGGCCACCCTGCTCGGGCTTGGTGCCGTGATTGCGCTGTGGTTGCCGCGCGGCCACGCCTGGTTCGGTTTCTAACGCTCCGCGGCCTGGTTCGCCAGGGAATGCAGGCCCAGCTCCCGCAAAGCGCGCGTCGATCGGCCCAGCATGGTCTCGTAGGTGGCCTGGTCACCGGCGAAGCGATACATCAGGGCCAACTCCGCCTCGGCTAAGGCGACCGCGAGGATATCGCTGCGCTCCTCCTGTCTCTCCAGCGGGTGGGCCTGCAGCAGGTTGAGGAACAGCGCCGCCGCCTCCCGATGCATGTCACGGAGGAAATACAGGCTGGCCAGATCGATACTCGCCACGACCAGGGCCGGCAGGTACTCCTCGGCCATCGCGAGGGTATAAGCCTGGTTGAGGGTGGCGAAGGCCTCGCGGGGATCATTCTCCCGCATGAGGAACTCGCCCTCGTGGATGAGGGCGTCGATGTAGTCGGCGCGGGCGTCTTCGCCGTCGAGAAGCTCTTTGGCCCGGGCCAGGGGTGCGCGCCACTGCGGTGAGTTGATCACCGCTTGGCGCCCCGCCTGGCCGATGTGCAGCAAGGCCGCGCCTTCCGCACCGAGGATCACTCGCACGTCGGCCTCCTCCGCATCGGCCAAGGGGCCAGCGGCGGATGCCAGTTCCTGCAGGGCTCGACCGCGGTTGACGAACCGCAGGGCCGCATAATACTCATAGGCCATCCGGAACCGGTCAACCAGGGTGCCCAAGGTCTTATCCTCCGGATCGATAACCCCGCTCACCGCGTCATAGAGATACTGCATGGAGTCGAAGTTCAGTTCCGCCCCCAGATCGCCGATGACTTCCACGACGTGGTCGATTTGGCTCCGCCCGATCGACCGGGACGCCACCCACTCGGCCACCTCGGCGTCAATGGCGGCCAGCTGGGGGTCCACCGGATCCGGCAGGAGAGACTCCACGTGGTCCAGGGCCTGGAAGATACGGGAGTTGAGGGATTCATTCTCCTGGCGTAAAGGGTGGTTGACCAGCCAGTCCGCCCTTTCCATGAGCTGGTTGACGCGGCTGCGGTCCTTCGTCTGCAGGATCTCGGTGACCAGCAGGTTCACCTTTCCCAGGAACACCATCTCCGGGTCCCCGGCGGCCAGCCCGAGAGCCGTGAGGTTTTCCGCGTGGATGCGGGCGAAGGGGTACTGCAGCGCCCCGTCCCCGGAGATCTCTGCCAGTTCGGTGGCCTGCATGAGGCGGGCGGCCTCGAGGAGGAGGTCCGCGTCGTCCTGGACGGCGGCGAGGGTGTCGTAGCCGCGGAGGTTCGCATCGACGCTGGGTCCCACGCTGTGCATATATCCGGCGTGCCGGTTCTGGCGCATTCCGGAGACCAGGCTCCGCAGTTTTTCGGTGTCCTGCACTTCTCATCCTTCTTCAGCGTGGAAAACTTCCCCCAGCATAGTTTCTTCAGCGGTTTTCCGCCCACACAGCCAATTCTTCTTCCCCGTGTTGGCGCAGATAGTCGGCGGCCCGGCGGATCAGTTGCCGCTGCAGGTCGGTGCGTCCTGCCTCCCGGTGCATCGCCGCCAGCTCCACCAGTGCATAGGCGTAGGCGATCTGCGCTGTGGTTTCCTGGATTCGATCCGGATCCACCTGCCCGAGGATCTGCACGAACAGTTCCGCCGCTTCTCGACGTCGCTCCTGCTTCCGGTACAAGTTCGACAAACCGATCGCCGCTGACACCACCGTGGGCAAGGAACGATTCCAGTCCGCCTCCCGGTACACCGCCTCCAGATGCTCGGTCGCATGGTCGGGGTCACCATCGGTCATCTCCAGTTCACCGGCCAGCAGGCGGGCCTGGTGGGCGAATTCGTTCCCGCTCTCTAGGAGCGCCACCTCGAGGGCGTGGGTGATCCGCTGCCGGGCGGGCAGGGTCTCGTCGCGGGCCCGGGCGTAATGGGCCGTCGCCGCCCACCGCCGGCCTTTCTGCACCAGGTCCGGGTCCCCGCTGCCGAGCCCGAAAGCCATGACCTCCCGCCCGAGCTCCGGGTGCTGAGGGGTCTGAGCGTGCAGGTAGGCGAGGAGTTCTCCCGGGTCGATCCCCGAGGTGCGCACATCGGCTGCGGCACGCAGTTTCTTGATCATGTCTCCTCCGCCACCAGAATGTCCGTGATGATGCCGTCGGCCAACAGACGCCCGGCGTCGGTCAACGCGATGCGGTCTCCGACACATTGCAGCAATCCACCGTCGATGTGCTTGATCACGACCCCGTGTCCCCCCTGCCGAATCGAGGCGAAGGGGATGCCTTCGCGCAGGCGCAGGCCGAGCATGATCTTCTCGGTGTGCCGGTCATCGTCGCTGAGTGTTTCCTCCCCGGCGATCGGCAGCTGGCCCTCGGCGAGCATCCTGGCATAGCGGGCGGGGTGTTTGACGTTGTGGAAGCGGCGGTTGCCGATATGGGAATGCGCCCCGGGGCCAGCCCCCCACCAGTCGCCGTCGCGCCAGTAGATCTCGTTGTGGCGGCACTGCCCCCCTGGCTTGGCCCAGTTGGACACCTCGTACCAGTCGAAACCGGCGGCGGCCAGGCGGTCGGCGATCATCTCGTAGCGGTGGGCGTAGACGTCGTCGTCAGGGGCGGGCAGCTCCCCGCGGCGGACCTTGCGGGCCATGGCGGTGCCGTCCTCGACGATGAGGGAGTAGGCGGAGACGTGGTCCACCCCCGCGGAGAGTACGGCGTCGAGAGTGTCAGCCACATCCTGGTCGGTTTCGGTGGGAGTGCCGTAGATCATGTCGAGGTTGACGTGTTCGAAACCGGCGGCGCGGGCCTCCTGCGCTGCCTCGACGGCCCGGCCGGGGGTGTGCGTGCGGTCCAGCACCCGCAGCACGGCGGGGGAGGCGGACTGCATGCCGAGGGAGATGCGGGTGAAGCCGGCGTCGAGAAGCTGCGAAAAAAACTCGGGCGAGGTGGACTCCGGGTTGGACTCGGTGGTGATCTCGGCGTCGGGCGCCAGGCCGAAATTCTCGCGCACCAACTCCAGGATGCGCGTTAATCCCTCCGCCCCCAGCAGGGAGGGGGTGCCCCCGCCGATGAAGACGGTGTCCGCCGGCGGGCCCTCAGCGAGTTCGAGCTCCCGGGCCAGGGAATCGAGGTAGGCGACGGGTGCCATGTCAAGCTCACCCGGGGTGTAGGTGTTGAAGTCGCAGTAGCCGCACCGGGTGCTGCAGAAGGGGACGTGAAGGTAAACGCCGAACATTCCAGCCAGATTAGCTGGCGGCACCGCGGCGGGCACGCTTGGCGGCGACGCGGGCGACGACGGCGTCGATACGCGCGCGCTCAACGAGGAACTCCGGCGGATTGTCCCCGCGCATGGAGCGGGTGTAGCCCGGGAAAGCTTGCGCGACCGTGATCAGCCAGCCCTCCACGGCGATGGTGACATGCGTGCCGACGCGGGCATAAAGATGCGGCAGGCTCACCGCATCGAGGTTGTGGGCGACCATGTCCGTCTGCGCGAGGACCCATTCGACGATTTCCCCGAGATGCTCCACGACGAGCGCGGTGCGGGAATCCAGCTCGGAGTTGTCGAAAAGCTCCTCGAGGGAGGCGGCGTCGAGAAGCTCCGGTTCCACCAGCTGCGAAGAACGCGTGGCAGCAGCCGACAGCACCCCCGAACGCAGTCCGGACGTCAGTGCCTGGCGCAGGCCGAGAAGTTCGCCGATGATGTGGCGGGAATCGCGGCGGGCGTCGGCGAGGATCTCGTCGAATTCCGCGAGGCAGTCAACCGTGAGTTCGCCGTCCCAGTCGCGGATGGACTGCAGGAGGTGCTCGATGTACTCGGCGACCTCATCGCCGATGTTGTAGATCTCCTGGGTGAGCTCGCGATGGCGCAGCTCAGCGGCGATCTTCTGCATCGTGGGCTACCCCCTGTCTTTTTCCTGGATCGAGCCTGACTTTAGGCCAGTTCCCGAAGCCGGTCGGGAGGACTCGCCGTGCACTATTCTTGTCTCTCATGAGCACCCCTGTCCGGCGGGTGGCCGACGCCCTCCGCGCTGATCTGCTGAGCAGGTCGAACCTCAAGATCCTCGCGGGTCTCGCGCTGGTCGGCGTACTAGGCCTATTCGGCGGTTTCCAGGCCGCCGACAGTGACACACCGCGCTACCCGCTTATCGACGCCCCCTCCCCCATCACCGCCGCCCCCGTCGACGTCGTCGTCCACGGCACCGGGCCGATCACCGACTTTTTCGGCGGGGAGATCGACACCGTCAACCTGACGGTGACCAATGCCGGCACGCGCCCCGTCGATGCCCTCACACTCGGCCAGATTCTGGGGTGGGAGGGGCAGGAGGAGTCCACCTTCGCCACCACCCTGCGCACCGACGGATCCTCGGTGGGAGTGCTCAATCCGGGGGTACCGGTGGACATCAGCGTGCAGCTGCCGGATGGTGCGGCGGTGCTGGTGATCAATTCGATGACCTGGCGGGCCAGTAACCTCGACGGTTCGATGCAGTTCTTCGATCCCACGCCCGTGGCGGAGGTGGTTCTATGAGGCTGCCCACCACACAGCAGTCGGTGCTGTTCGTGTTCATCCTCGTGGCAATTTCCCTGGGCACCTGGATCTCCGGTCTGTTCCCCGCGCCACAGTCCGTCCTCGATCGCCCCTACCTGCGCACGGGCAGCGCGGAGCGGATCGGCACGGTCACAGTCTCAGATGTGGCTGCCCACGAGGTCTACCGCGAACAGCCCACACAGGGCATTTTCCTGGTGGTGACGCTGCAGGCGACGGACGTCCCGGAACCGCTTACCCTGGACGCCACACTTATCGACGGCGCCGGGCGCGACGTACAACGCCACTCCATGAGCCAATGCGGCATCCAGCAGCCGGGCCTGGAATTCCCGTGCATCCTGGCCTTCGAGATGGACCCCACTGCGCTGGCCGGCTCCACGCTGCACATCGCGCGCGACAATGTGTTGGCCGAGCGCGAATTCATCGTCGCCGATCTGGACGCGTTGCTCGAGGAGGTCCTATGAGCCACCATGCGCGCCACCGCTCCTGGCACTGGTATGCGGCGGTGGTCCCGGCCATCGCCTTTGCCCTGGCGGCCTCCTCCTTCCGCTACGTGGACATCGCTCTGCCCAATTCACCCAGCGACCCGATCTCCGGGGCGGCCGGTGAGACGCTGCACATCGAGCAGACCGCGGAGGTGGAGGGGGTGGATAACCTCATCGTCGCCGATGTCACCCTCACCCACGCGGCCCTGGTGCGCGCCGAAGACACGCCTTCCCTGGGCGATACGGAGATCGATGTCATCGCCGTCGACTTCGACTGGTCGGCGCCCCCGGAATCGCCGCTGCGCACCTGCGATATGCGACTGCTGACCGAAGATGGCACCCCGTATCTGCCCGCCCCGCGTCTGGGCGCCCGACTGAGCGGGGCCCCACCTGAGCTCACCAACACCTATTACTGCGCCCCCGAGGACACCCCGGGCCCGTTCATGGACATGGGTGTTGATCTCGGGGTCAGTGACTACCAAGATCCCCCACGCCCGGAATCCTGGTCGACCACCGTCTATTTCGTGGTCCCGGCGGGCACCCGCCCCGGATCCGTCGAGGTGATCTGGCAGACCCCCACCTACCTGGAATTCACCGGCGTCTCGCTCGACTCCGCGGAGCTCGCCCTGAGCAGCCTGTCCAGCGCGGGGGCGATGAACACCAGCGCCGCCGCGAAGTAGACGAGGCGGGCGATGACGAGGATGTAGGGGTCGACGGCCACCGCATCCCACCGGTCCAGCGGGCCGACGATGGCGCGGCCAAGGTAGAGCACCCCTATCTCGGTGCTCTTGGCCAGCGTGAACAGCAGGCAGAACATGACCATCGGCCCCAGGCCGGCGGCGGCGATCCGGCCCAGGGACGCCATGGTGGATTTCACCGGCCCCAGCAGCGGTTGCGCGGCTTCGTCGAGTGCCTTCCGGGCTTCTACCTGTAGGCGGTTACGGGGACTATTGCTTGCCGACGCCCCCTTCGCCGCCAGCTGCGCCCCATAAATCGTGGCTCCCAGAGTCAGCCAGGCGACGGGGATGATGATGACGTCATCGGCCCGCGACACCAGGGCTACCAACCAGGAGAAGACGTCCCCCACGGGCCCGGAAAAACCTCGAATCACGTCCCACCCGCCGATCACCGGGGCCAGAACCGCGCGGGAGAACACCCAGTCCCGCACCCAGGCGATGCCGCCGGTGAGGATGACCGAGAAAGTCACCATCCACAGCACCTCCAGGTAGGCCGAGGCCCCCGCCCAACCGACCGAGCGCTCCCCCAGGGCGAACACGCCGATGATCTTGCGCAGCACGAGGGCCACCACGATGAGGCTGATGAGCACCCAGGTGATCTCGAAGTTGGAGCGCCCGAAATCGGCGGTGAACAGGTTGCGGGAGGTCTCCGTCAGAGTGGCGTCGTGGATGTAGGCGCGGGTGTCCTCCCTTAGCAGTCCGTTGGAAGAATACACCGTGAGGAAAGGGATGAGCAGCCCGCCGATGGTGAGCAAGCGGACATGGGTGGACCCTTGCGTGGGGTCGCTCACAGCCCTTGAGAGATATGGCAGCGAGGGCCGCAGGAGCCACAGGGCAGTGATCAGCGAGGTCATCACCGCGATCGGGGCGAGCGGGATGAGAAACACCGCCGCCAGCGAAGACCACCCGGAGACAATGACCGCCGCCCAGATCACCAGGGCGCGCAGCCCCAGGCCGAGGGCGATGACAGTCAGTAGAGCGGCCCAATGGCGGGCCAGCAACCGCAGCGCATCCAGGGGGATGGCCGCGGTGCGTCGAACCGCCGAGATCACATAGTCCACAGGCGGATTATATCGGCATCAGCGCTTGTACAGGTGGCTGATCGCATCCGCGTAGCGCTGGGCGACGACGTTGCGCTTGACCTTCATCGTCGGGGTGAGCTCGTTCTCCTCCTCCGTGAGATCCCGGTCGAGGATGTAGAACTTCCGGATGCCCTCCGCCTGAGAGACGGTGGCGTTGACGGTGTTGACGGCGTCCTGGATCTCCGCCCGCAGGGACGGATCCATGGCCAGGTCCTTGACGGAGGTGTCCTCGTCGATGTTGCGGTTGAGCTTCCAACGGTTGAGCGCATCCTCGTCGAGGGTGACCAGCAGACCGATGAAAGGCTTGCCGTCGCCGACGACCATCGCCTGGGAGATAAGCGGGTGGGCGCGCAGCGAATCCTCCATCGGGCCGGGCGAGACATTCTTGCCTCCGGCGGTGACGATGAGGTCCTTTTTACGGCCGGTGATCACCAGGTGCCCGGACTCGAGCAGTTCGCCGAGGTCACCGGTGTTGTACCACTCGCCTTCCATCGACTCGGCGGTGGCCTCGTCGTTCTTCCAGTAACCGTCGAAGAGGATCGGGCCCTTGACCAGGATTTCGCCGGCGTCGTTAATGCGGATCGTCACCCCACCCAGCGGGCGGCCGACGGTGCCGATCTTCTGATCGTCAAAGTCGACGGCGGCCGCCGCGGCGGTCTCGGTCAGGCCGTAACCCTCGTAGACGGGCACGCCGATGCCGCGGAAGAAGTGCAGCAGCTCGTGGCTCATGGCGGAGCCACCGGTGATGCAGTACTTCACGGAGTCACCGATGGCGGAACGGATCTTGGAGTAGACGAGCTTGTCGAAGACCCTGCGCTTGGCCAGGAGTGCGCGGGAGGGGCCCTCGGGGGTATCCAGGGCACGGGAGTATTCGATGGCGGTCTTCTCGGCGCCGGCGAAAATACGCTCCTTGACGGGCCCCCCGTCGGCGGCGTTGGCGGCTGCGGAGTTGCGCACCTTCTCAAAGACGCGGGGCACACCGAGGATGAGGTTCGGGCGGGAGCGAGCGAACTCAACCGACAGGGTGGAGAAGTCCGACCAGTGGTTCTGGGTGGCACCACCGATGACCACGGCCAGGGACACCGCGCGGGAGAGGACATGAGCCATGGGCAGGAAGGTGAGCACCCGGGTGCCGGGCACGGCGATCCCGCCAATGGGGTGACTGAGCACGCCGCGGACCTCGGCGAGCCAATTGCGGTGGGTGATCTTGCAGCCCTTGGGCTGGCCGGTGGTACCGGAGGTGTAGACCAGGGAGGCCAGATCATCGGTGGAGGTGTGGGCGATACGGTTATCGACCTCCTCGGATGGAATCTCGCGGCCCTCGAACTTCAGGGTGGCGATGGCGGAGGAGTTAATCTCCAGCACGCGGCGCAGCTGCGACGGCGAGCCCTGCAGGCGCGGGGAGCCATCCTCGGCGAGGACCAGGTGGGAGATGAGCTCGGTGTGATCGCGGGTCTCGGAGATGGCGAGCACCGCACCGGAGTCCTCGATGATCCACTGCATCTGCGACAGCGAGGATGAGGGGTAGACGGGCACGCTAACGGCTCCGGCGGCCCAGATGGCGAAGTCCATCAGCGACCACTCATAGCGGGTGGCAGAGATCAGCGCCACGCGGTCGCCGGCCTCCACCCCGGAGGCGATGAGTCCCTTGGCCACCTCGTAGACCTCCGCGACGAACTCCGCGGAAGTGACGTTGACCCACTCAAAGTTGGCGGGGCGGGTGAACATGACGCCATGCGGGTACCTGCGTGCGGTGTCGAGCATGGCGGTCAGGCAGGTCTCGCCGGGGGCGATCTCATAGTCGGCCGGGGTGTGGAACTCCTGCACGGGTGCGTCCTCTCGCATCGGGGTATATGAAGGTTTCCTCTAAACGTTACCCCTGCAACCACATCAGATGTGGGCCACACCCCCTGTGCTGGCAGCAAAGCCGGGACCAAGATGGCAGGATAACGGGTGTGACTTACCAGGACGTGCTGAGAGAACTCGCGGACGCGCACGGCGTCGCAACGCATTACACCGCAAGCGACGGCGAGGAGGTGGTGGTCACCGACGACACGCTGCTGACAACATTGCGTGCGTTCGGTGTCGCGCTTTCCGACGCCCCCGACGAGGACGAACTCGCATCGGTGCTCGAGTCCCACCGGGTGGCGGAGTCGATCCGCCCGCTGCCGGCCTGCGTGGTCGCCGTGGCCGGCGATGAACGCACCTTCAACGTCCATGTCCACGACGGCGCCCCGGCCGAGGTGAGCATCCTGTTGGAGGACGGCTCGCAGCGCGAGGTGTACCAGGAGGAGAACTGGAACGCCCCGGTGAACGTCGACGGCCAGCCGTGGGGCGAGGCCACCTTCCGCCTGCCGGGGGATTTGCCTCTGGGGTGGCACCGCCTCGAGCTGCTCTCCGGTGATATCCGCCACGAGTGTGCGCTCATCATCACCCCGGCCCGCCTGTCCACCACGGACCGCTACGTAGACAACCCGGTGACCGGTGTCATGGCACAGATGTACTCGGTGCGTTCCGAGAACTCCTGGGGCCTCGGTGACTTCCACGACATGGGCCTTCTGGCGGAGGTGCTGGCGAAGGAGGCCGGCGCGGACTTCCTGCTGGTCAACCCGATGCACGCGGCGGAGCCCTTCCCCCCGGCGGAGGATTCCCCCTATCTACCGACCACGCGCCGTTTCATCAACCCGATCTACCTGCGCATCGAGGATATCCCGGAGATGGCGCAGCTGGATGAGGCCACCCACGCCGACATCGCCGAGCTGGCCGCGGAACTGCGCGAGCTCAACCGCTCCAATGAGATTATCGAACGCAACCCCGTCTACCAGGCGAAGCTGGATGTGCTGCACGAGATGCACCACCACGGCCGCACCCCGGAGCGGGAGGAGGCCTTCCGCGCCTACATCGAACGCGAGGGCCAGGGCCTGGTCGACTTCGCCGCCTGGTGTGCGCAGCGCGAGTACGAGCAGATCCACGATAAGCGGGCCCACGGCATCGCCCCGGGTATGGACGATGCGATCAACTTCTACATGTGGCTGCAGTTCCTGTGCGACGAGCAGCTCGCCGCTGCGCAGGCCCGCGCGAAGGCCGCTGGCATGCAGATCGGCATCATGGCTGACCTGGCCGTCGGCGTCCACCCCGGTGGCGCGGACGCCCACAACCTGGCCCCGTGGCTGGCGCCGGATGTCTCCGTCGGCGCCCCGCCGGACGGCTATAACCAGCAGGGCCAGGACTGGTCCCAGCCGCCGTGGCACCCGGCCAAGCTCGCTGAGGCCGGTTACCTGCCGTGGCGCAACCTGTTGTCGACGGTGCTGCGCCACTCCGGTGGTATCCGCGTCGACCACGTTCTCGGGCTGTTCCGCCTTTTCGTCATGGAGCGCATGAAGCCGCCGACCACCGGCACCTATGTCCGCTTCGATCACGAGGCGCTGGTGGGCATCCTGGCGCTGGAGGCCGAGCGGGCCGGAGCCGTCGTCGTCGGCGAGGACCTGGGCACCTTCGAGTCGTGGGTGCAGGATGTGCTCGCCGCGAAGGGCGTCATGGGCACCTCCATCCTGTGGTTCGAGGGCTCCCCCACCGTGGAGGGCCCGCGCCTGCAGCATGAGTATCGTCAGCTGGCGCTGAGCTCAGTGACCACCCACGATCTGCCGCCGACCGCGGGCTTCCTCGCCGGCGAGCACATCGAGCTGCGTGACCGCCTGGGCCTGTTCACCCGCGACGCCGCCGACGAGGACGCCGAGGACTTGGCCTGGCAGGCCAAGGTGCTCGACCGGATCCGGGAGACCGGCTGCTTCGCGGGCTCGGAGCTCGCCGAGACCGAGTTCGAGGGTCTGGAGCGTGCAGAACGTGGTGATGTCGGCGAGCTCATGGAGGGCATCCACCGCTTCATCGCCGGCACTCCCTCCGCCCTGACCTGCATTTCCTTGGTGGACATGGTCGGTGACGTCCGCTCCCAGAATCAGCCGGGCACCACGAAGGACCAGTACCCGAACTGGTGTATCCCGCTGTGCGACGCCGAGGGCACCCCGGTTCTCGTCGAGGATCTGCCACAGGTGGAGCTGTTCCACCGCATCGCGCAGGCGAGTAAGCGTTAAATCAGCAAGGTGCCCCTGGCGACAATCGCCAGGGGCACCCGAAATGGAAGAGCAGCAATCTACATTGCTGCACGCGAACCTAGACTAGCACCGGACAAATGCTCACGCGTCCCTCATTGAAGATTTCATCAGTGCCCCTCGACTGGCACCTTATCTCGAGGCCGCCAGCGCTGATCTCGATCGCGCGGTAGAGCTCTACCGCTGGAACGCAGATTTCGCGGGAGCTCTGCATTCCCAGCTTTCATACGTAGAGATTATGTGCCGCAACAGAATCGATCGAGCACTAACCTCATGGAATGTCGGTCAGGGCATGCCTTCCGGCTGGTCGCTTTCAGGATGCGCAGGACAACTACTGTTCAATTCTATGGGGCATAGCCTGAAGCAAGCCCGCAAACTTGCCAAACAGAATATGAGTAATAGGCGACCGGGCCACCCAAGACAGAATTCGGCCGTTACCCACGACGACGTGTTGGCACAACTGACTTTCGGAAACTGGACCTCACTTCTAGGATGCCGTAAGAACATGGCTCCCAGTGCCGTTCAGAACTCCCAAGTTCTCTGGAATGACGCATTGAGATTCGCTTTCCCAGGTGCTTTCCAGAATGACAACGGCCGCATCTATGTGGGTCAGCGACTTGAACGCCTACGGGAGCTAAGGAATCGCGTGTCTCACCACGAAAACCTCTTGGAAGTCAAGGGCAAGAATCGACTGATGGACATGATCGCTGTCCTCACTGCCCTCGGACCAGGTCATCCGAACTGGGCTCTCTACGGAAGTCGTGTCCGCCAGGTCACGAACGCTGATCCCCGCCTGAAATGGCAGCGGAGGCACTCTAGGCAAACTGCGTGGTAGTAGCCTAGAGCAGGGAGATCAACCAGGCGATCAGCACGATCGCCAGCAGAACCCACAGTGACTGCGTGACCCGCGACTGCGGGTACTTGCGGCGCGCCTTGGGCAGCTTCTGGTCCTCTTTGCGCAGTTCCTCAGGGTTAGCCATGGTTCTCCTCTACTCGCTTGTGTCATTTGTGGTGCCGACGGTTGCCCGCCATACCCGCTCCCCCGCCAGCGCGATCATGTCGATGACACGCACGAGAACGACCGCACCGATCGTCGCCAGCGGGACGGCGCTGGCCATCACCAGAGGGATCTGCAGCCACAGCGGGGCGCTGAGCAGAAACTGGGTGATGGCGTCCATGTCGGATCAATCTACCCCAGTTCAACGCCGGCGAGTCCACGGCGTCGCAACAGCGGGGTGACGTCCTTGTCGCGGCCGCGTAGGCGTCGGAAAGCATCTGTGTAGTCGAGGGACGCGCCGCGCGAGAGGATGTGCTCGCGGAAAGCCTGCCCAGCGGCGCGCTTATCCGGCGCGGCGCTGAACCAGTCGAATCCGTCAGCATCGAGCGCTTCAGCCCACAGGTAGGAGTAGTAGCCGGCGGAGTAACCGCCACCGAAGATGTGGTTGAAGTAGGTGGAGCGGTAGCGGGGCGCGAGGTCATCCACCACGAGACCCGCGTCTTCAAGTGCTTTCTGTTCGAATTCGCTTATCGACGCCATCTTCCCCGCCTCCTCCACCGTCAGCGAGTGCCATGCCAGGTCGATGATGGCGGCGGCGAGGTACTCGGAGGTGGCGAAGCCCTGGCCGAACTGGCGGGCGGCGAGGACGGCGTCGAGAAGCTTCTGCGGGATAACTTCACCGCTGTCGACATGGCGGGCGTAATTGCGAGCGATGTCCGGGTCGAAAGCCCAATTCTCATTGATCTGGGAGGGGAACTCGACCCAGTCGCGCGGCACGTTGGTGCCGGCCAGCGTGGGATAACGCACGTCGGAGAGCAGGCCGTGGAGGGCGTGGCCGAACTCATGGAACAGCGTGGTCACCTGGTCGATGGTGAGCAGCGGTTGCGAGCCGTCGACGGGGTGGGTAATCGACATGACGTTGACCACGACGGGGCGCCGATTCTGCAGCCCGGACTGGCCGACGAAGGAGCTCATCCAGGCACCACCCCGTTTGGAGGGGCGCGCCCGATAGTCGGTGAGTAGCAGGCCGAGGCCGGTGCCGTCGGTATCCAGGACCTCCCAGACGTCGACACCCTCGGCATAACCCTGCAGGTCCGGGCGCTGGGTGACCGTGATTCCGTAGAGCAGGTGAGCGGCATGGAAAACGCCGTCCACGAGCACCTGGCGCAGGGGGAAGTACTGGGAGAGCTCTTCCTCGTCGAGGGAGTAGTCCCGCTCGCGGACCTTCGCCTGCCAATAGGGCCAGTCCGCGGCGCTCAACTCGGTGTCGGCGAGCTCAGCGGCGAGTTTGCGCTCGGCATCGGCGTTGGCGGCGGCAGCCGGGGCCAGGTCAAAGAGCAGTTGGCGGGCGGCGTCGGCGGTGCCAGCGGTCTCCTCGGCGATGACGTAATCGGCGTGGGTCTCAAAACCGAGCAGGCGGGCGCGCTCGGCGCGCAGACGTACCTGCTCCAGGAGGTTCTCGCGGTTGGATTCGGCACCCCGGGCCTGGGAAGCCTTGTAGAGGGCGGCGCGGGCCTCGGGGCGTTCAAGCACGAGCTGATCGGACTGGACGGTGGGCAGCTCGATGGGCAGTACCCAGCCCTCGCCGTCGGCCGCGGAATCCTTACGCGACTGCGACAGCCCCTGCAGGAGCTCCTCATCGTCGAAGCGGACAGCCAGGCGACGGGTATCAGCCAGCAGCTGGCGACCAAAGGCCTCCGAAAGCGAACTCAGGCGCTGATTGATCTCCGCGAGGCGCTGCTTGCCGGCCCGATCGAGGCGCGCGCCGCGGCGCTCGAAGCGCCTGACCAGGAGATCGTGGAGGCGGGCGGACTCGGGGTCGGCGGGGGCGGGGGCGCGAAGAAGCCGCTGGTAGAGGGCCTTATTCTGGTAGATCGCGTCCGAATGCGCGGACAGGCGCGGGACGATCTCGGCGATGGCGGCGTCCATCTCCTCGTCCGCATCCGTGCCCTGCAGGTTGAACAACCAGGCGGTGACGCGGTCGAGGGTGGCGCCGGAGATCTCCAGTGCTTCGACGGTGTTCTCCCAGGTGGGGGTGGCTTCGTTAGTGACGATGGCCTCTATTTCCGCCTGTTGCTCAGCCAACGCGATGTCCATCGCCTCGACCGCATGCTCCAGGCGAATCGCCTGAAAATCGGGCAGTTCATAAGGCAGTGCGGAAGGAACGAGCAACGGATTGGAGGTCATGGCACATCAGCCTAGTACCGTGGGCCCCATGAGCGATCCAGCACGTGTGACCGTGACCTGCCCAGCCGGGAAGATCACCGGCGTCCACGACGGGGAGATCAAGCGCTTCCATTCCATCCCCTACTCCCACATCCCGGGGCCTTTCGAGGATGCGCGCCGCATCGAGCAAAAGCAGCTTATCGACGCCACCGTCTACCGCCCCGACACCATCGCCCTGTCGATTGTCACCCCGGATAATGCGCGGGAACTCGCCGACCTCCCCGTTGTGGTCTATATCCACGGCGGTCGTTTCGAAAATGGAACCCACGGCGACCGCCGCGCTGACGGCACCGCCAACGCCCGCGACGGCATCATCACCGTGCACATCGGCTACCGCACCAAGCTGCAGGGCTTCGCGCGTTTCCACGATGATGAACCCGATCACTTCCGCGGCATCGATGACTGCCAGCTGGCCCTCGAATGGGTCCAGCGCAACATCGAGGCCTTCGGCGGCGATCCGACCAATGTCACCCTCATCGGCCAGTCCGCCGGGGCTACCACCGCCTTGTGGCTGATGCGGCGCGATCACTACCGCGGCGCTTTCCGACGTGTCATCGCCCTTTCCCCCTGCTTTCCGCGGGAGAGCTTTGAGCGCCGCAAAGCTTCCTTGAGAATGGTGCTGGGCAAGCCCGTCACCCGCACCTCCCTGACCCAGTTGGCAGAGGACAACCCCACCGCCCTGGCCAAGGCGTATGCACGTTTCCGCAGCATACACGGCATGGATATGGCGCTCGGGCCGACGGGTTTCGACGGCGCCGAGCTCTCCGACATGCCCCTCATACTGGGCTCCACTCGCGACGAGCACTATGACATGCCAGCGGGAAGAAAGATCGACCAGCGTGGCCTGGGTTCGGCCGCAGCCCGACTGTTGGCACGCCGCATGGGGGTGCGGGGATCCGTCGCGGACTATCTCAAGGAGGTCGCGTCAATCGACCCGCAGCGCCCGATGGGACGACTGATAGGCGATGCAGCCAACCGCCGGTGGGTGTCCCAGGCCGGCGACGAGGTGCCCGGACCAGTGTGGATGGTGGAGTTCACCGCTGATGAGGGCACCGCCGTGCATTGTGCGGAAATCTCCCCTATGTTTGGTGTGTCAGAAACTAAATCGGATAAGATTCGAGAGCTGCTTGTCGCATTCGCCAGGGGATATACCCCCGATTGGGCGGAATACGATCAAACGACAGATAGACAGACCCGGGAGCTCTCGCTCGACTCCGCTCGCGTAAGATTGTCTATAGATCCGCTCCGTATGGTGCGGGAGGCGTTCAACCCCTAAAAAGATGGAAAGGTGCGGCCGATGGGACTCCCCGCGGGCCACTCCTTCGGCGACTGGATCCCGGACTACGAAGATCTCCGGCAGGTGAGTATCCACCGCTTCCCCGAAGGTAACCACGTAGTTATGGAGCTTGAAGATGAGGATGACGAATCCCTCTACCAGTTCCTAGTGGACGATAACGGCGGCTACATCGACGCCACCAGCTTCGATGAGTCCAAGCTCCTCACGGTTCTGCACAATGGAAAAACGGTCGGCGGCGGAGTCTTCGTCGGCCACGCCCCCGGGGAACTGTTCTACGTTGACCATTCGCGCGATACCTACCGCATCGACCTGTATGTCACTGACGACAGTGAGCGAGCGGACGTCGCAAAGTATGTCGTTTCGCTCTATCGTCATATCTGGCCGGGATTGCCCGTTGAGGTGGAGGCTCTGCGCACCCTCACCGGCCCCTATAGCCCCGACCTGCTCGGCCACTTCGAGTATCGGCACAAGAATCGGACCTACGTCCTGGGCACCTTGCGCCGACTCCCCCAGGGCGTCAATGCCTTCGAGCAGACCAAACAGGAGGTGGCCGCACAGGTCATCTCCCATTCCCAATGCTCCAATCTCGGGCAGACGCTGCGCTACATTCACGATTCCTTCCTCATGGCCTTCCCCTACGAGTGGGTTCCGGCCGAGACGGTGGCCCTGCGGCTGATCGATCGCCTGGATATTTTTGTGGCCGCGGCCCCGGAACTTGCCCCCTATGAGTCGTGGATCCGCGAATGGTATGAACACCTCAGCGGATCAATGCTGGTGCAGCGACTGCACGGCAACATCAACCTGCGGGAGATGTGGATCGAGGAAGACAGCAGTTGGTTTATCGGGGGCTGGGAAGGTGACGTGCGCCTACCCATCGAGCAACGCACGCTCAGCGGCTCCCCGCTGGAGGATCTGGCCACTTTGCAGCGCTCCATGTTCTGGGCCTGTGGCGGCAACAAGGCGTGGTGTATCCAGGCAATGGGAGCCATTTTCGACGGCTACGGCGAACCGATGATGTCAGTGCCGTTTAGCGCTTTCGTCCTGGACCGCGCCTGCGAAGAGCTGGTTCGCGAGAAGGACGGCGAGGATGGCAAGCCCGAATTGCCGCTGGCGTTCCTCGAATGGTTCCGCGAAAACGCCCTGGAGACACGTCCCCAGATGGCGCCATCCGAGTTTATGCGGTAAGCAAAACAATAACTTTTCCGCATCATTACCTTAATTGCCGCTCAGCTTCTGATAAGGTTCTGGCATCTATCTCACCGCCCGAAAGGTCTTCCTCCGTGCCCACCGACCAGCTCGACCCAGCGCGTTCCGTAGAGCAGTTGACGTCGGATATTCCCTCGCCCGATGACCTGAAAATTGTCGCTAGCTCTAATGTTCCGGGTGCGCGCCATGTCGCCGGTTTTTCGCCTGACCCGGACGACCCCACCCTGTACCAGTTCTTGCTCGACGAGAACTTTCAGATGGTCAAAGACGACGCCCTCGCCACGGGTTTCGACATCGCTCGCGGTGTGAGCAGTGGAGACTTCGTTGGCATCGGCACCTATCTCGGCTCCATGCCCGAATCGCTCTGTTTCGTCCGCAGCACGCGGGACGAGAATCGCATCGATATTTTCCTCACGGATGACGAGCAGTGGCCCGAGATCGAGAAGTACGCCTTCACCTTCTATCGACGGGTCTGGCCCGGCGTGCCCCCTGAGGTGGAATTGCTGTCCACCCTCATCGGCAGCTACTCCCCTGACCTCATCGGCCGCATCGAACTCACCACGCAGGACCGCACTTACATCCTGGGCACGCTACGTCGCCTGCCCAGCGGGATGAATGCCTGGAATCAGGTCCGCAACCACGCGGCCGCCAATATGTACTCCTATGCTGATGGCTTCCAGCTTGGCAAGACCCTGCGGCTCATCCACGACTCCATGCTCATGGCCTTCGGATATGACTGGATTCCCGCCGCCTGTGTCACCGAGCGCCTCAGTGAGCGTCTGGATCGTTTCGCCGAATCAACCCCCGTCCTCATTCCCTTCGCCCCAATGATTCGCGAATGGTACCGGCTTCTCGACGGCGAGGTGCTCGTCCAACGAACCCACGGCAACATCTGCCTCGAGCAACTGTGGTTGGAGGAGGATGACGCTTGGCTGATCGGCGGTTGGGAGGGTGACATTCGCTTGTCAGTGCCGGAGCGCATCGTGCCCGGTTGCGCACTCGAAGATCTGGCCTCCCTCCAGCGGTCCTTGTTCTGGGCCTCCGAAGGCAACTTGGCCTGGTGCACCGAAATGATGAAATCGATTATGGAGGGCTACGAACACCCTCTGATTTCGCCACTGTTGTTCGTCTATGTCCTCGACAAAATCTGCGAAGAGGTTTACATCGAGACACACCGCACCGGTGGGCAGCCCCTCGTTCCCCTTGAGTTCCTCGAGTTCTTCCGCGCGACTGCACCGCCGTTCACCATGAACAACACCCAGTCGGAGTTCCTCCGGCTAAAGGAGTAACGCGTCTCGCAGACGCTGATCAGCCAGCTCCTCCACCAGCCAGGGACTGAATGCGAAGGGGGTGGCGTCCGCCGCGGCGATCAGCTCGGCAGGGTTCACCCACGCCAGAGAATCGATCTCTTCCGGTCGCGGATCCGGCTGCTCCCCCTCCCCCAGGCGGGCGACGAACACGGGGCAAAACTCATTCTCGACGATCCCACTAGAATCCACCGCCCGGTAACGGAACTCCGGTAACACCACCGTGATGTCTGTGAGGGCTCCCGGCACGAAACCGAGTTCCTCGACGCTGCGGCGAGCCACCGCCTCCTCGTTAGATTCCCCGGGGCCAGGGTGCCCGCAGAAGCTATTCGTCCATACCCCAGGCCAGGTCTTTTTCGACAGGGCCCGTCGGGTCACCAGCAGCTTGCCCTCCGCGTTGAGTACCCAGCAGGAGAAAGCGAAATGCAGTGGGGTGTCCCCGGAGTGGATGGTGGCCTTCGGCGCGGTGCCGGTGGCCTCACCGTGCTCGTCGGCCAGGACCACCAGTTCAACGTCGTTTGTCATGCCACCACCCTACCCAGGGTCAACCGCGGGCCCACGCTCCGATCACGCCGGGTACCACAGGCTGGCGCTCACCGAGCAGCGCGGACACATTCGCATCCTCCTCCACCGCCGACGTCACCGTCTTCACCTTCGCGGACTTCGACTGCTGTTGCGCGCCCATCGGGGCACCCATCATGGGCATCATTCCGCGTCCCATTCCGCCCGTGCTTCTCGACGTCCCACCAGCCCCAATTCCAGCCCCCGTAACCGGGGCTGCCGTTGCCACCGGGGCCGCGAGCTCCGCAGCCCCGCTGCCGACACCCCGTCCACGGGCCATCTGACCAGCCCCGATGGGGCCCATGCCACCGACAGGCACACCTCCCATAGTGCTGCCCAGCCCAGAAGCGGAACGCCCCGCACCTGCCGCCGTGGTCTGCGACTGCCCCAAAGACACCGGCATCCCCGGCATCGGGGTGGACAGCGCCGGTGAACCCAAAGAACCCGGTGCGATAGCCGTACCCGCGGAGGGCACACCACCTGTCGCCGGCATGCCCATCGACCCGAGCCCCGCAGGCATCGACACCGGCGTATGCCCCGCAGCCAACGTCCCCACATCCCCGGCCTGCACCAGACCAGCCCCATCAACTCCCGCCAACTGATGCACACCCTCCTGCACAGTGTTGAAGCTGCCGGCTTCGACCGCACGCTGCAGACCACCGAGGATCTCCAGCGGCGCACCCGGCGCGCGCAGGCCCGTCGCATCATGCTTGCGGCCCTGCCCCTCGACGGACCCCATCCCCATAGCGACCTCACCACCACCGTCCGGCGCCGGATCCATCACCATGAGATTGCGGATCGGCGGCACACCCATCGCCACCGCCGGGTTATAGCTCGCAGGGAACGACGCCAGGAAAGAACGCTCCGCCGCCGCCCGCGCCAACGGATTCGGAATCGCATTGATCACCGGCATCGCCGCAGCAACGGTAACCGCCCCCTGCTGCTGAATGACATTGATCGTCTGCACCGTGTTACCCATCGTCGTCGAATTCGCCGCGAACGTCTCCCCCGCCTGAGCCACCTCGGAAATCTTCCCGATCGCCGCCTCAATCACGTCCCCCCGATTCCGCGCCGACAAATCCGACACCACCGACTGCAGACGCCCCGCAATACCCGCCACATCCGCCGACATCTTGTGCCACATCTGCGACGCCTGAATCAACTCCCCGATCCGCGTCCCCATGAAATCGTTGTTCAACTGGTTGATCGACAACGCCGGCATCACCATCGGCGGAGTGAACGTAAAGCTCTCAAAACGAGGACGCGGCCGCGGCGGAAAACTCACCCCACCATCACCGACAACACCACCCTCATCAGCGATATCCATCCCCCGCGTCACGAAAGCATTCTGCCCCGTCAACGCCTCATAGCTCGCCGCCAGCGCCCCACTCAGCCACTCCACCTGCTCCGCATACGACTGCATCACCGTGATCGCCGACCCCGGTCCCCCATTAATAACCCCACCATGACTGCCCCCGAGCTGATCCAGCCCGGACACACCCGAAAAGCTGGCGTTAAGTGTTGCCATCCGCGCAGCATGCGCTACTTCAACGGCATCTGTTCCGATTTCTCGCAGCTGATCAACCCCTCGTAGAACTGACCCTTGATCAAGATAGATTTCCATTAATTTCCCCCATTTTCTTGACGATGATTTCGAGTTTGGACAACGCGACGGAGCATAATTCTTGACGATCGCCACTGAATAGAGGTTCGTTGTAGTTAACGACGAACCGGCCGCGGGTCGTGCTAATGGCCGCGGAACAGTCGTTTCCAGCATCGCCAGGAAGTGCATGCAGATATGCCCCATCAAGGTCAGTGCCAGAAGCCTCCCCAAGGATGAGATTGAGCTCCTCAATTCTTTCCTTCGAGAACCTATCGCCGGAAAGCCCGACAACACCTGAGTGATCGGGAGTGGTCAACCTCCCGGAACACAACACTGACATGTTCCCGTCGTAGTAGGGCTCCCCGACCGGTTCACCCAGCCCCGCTTCCGCGAGTACTTCCGCCGGGATTTCGGTGCACGGGTCGAACACGGTGAAATCGCCCTCGGGGTCAAAGTCCCCAAGTTCGATCACTGGTTCCGCTGCGGCCGATGTAGCGGTCGTGGCGGGGACAGTGCTGGCGATGGGTTGTGTGTCGCTGTCAGTGCAGGCGGCGAGCAGAAGTGCTGCGAGGGCGCAGGGCAGAATGCGGCGGACGGGCATGGAGTCCCCTCTTGTGGTGGTCGAGGGCGCGGAGGAATTCCGCACCCGACACACTTAGACTCCGAAAATGACCGAAAGGTTCCCTGGTTTCCAAAGATTTTTTCTAGGGCCCTGATTCTCTTACGTCAGGAAGTCCTCACCTCTACATAACCCCAGGTCAAAAATGGTACTACGTCAGAGAATCAGGCGACACCCCTCGCAGCAACCCCCGCGAACCCACCAGACCCAGGCCCGCCTGATTCTCTCACACCTGGAACACCTCGCCCTCACAAAACCCCAGGTCAGAAATGGTGCTATGTCAGAGAATCAGGCGACACCCCTCACAGCAACCCCCCGCGAGCCCACCAGACCCAGGCCCGCCCGCCACTAAGCGGACAGGAACACCTCGCCCGCACAAAACCCCAGGTCAGAAATGGTGCTACATCAGGGAATCAGGCAACAGACCCCACAGCCCCACCCCACACCCCTAGAAGTTGAGGTTGCCCTCCCAGATGACGTTGCCCACCTGGAGTTCGGCGTCCCACATGTTGCCGGGGCTGACGCTGAAGGCGTAGCGCAGGTTAGTCGAAGCGCCGGGACCGAGCGGGAGATCAAGGCCGAGGGGAAGATCAGTGTCCTCGTTGGCGACGGGGTCGGCGTCGACCATGGTGCCGCCGCCGGAGTTATAGCGCAGGGTGGGTTGGGGGATGGCGGAGGGCGGGAGCGGCTCATCGTTGAGGTTGGTCACCAGCACGGTCACCACACTGCCGCCGGTCGGGGCCGAGCGAACGCCCTGGTAAATCCATTCGACGCCCAAACCGGGGTCTTCGGTGGAGCCACGGAGCGACTCGGCCTGGACGGGGTCGACTGCCTCGGGCTGGGCCTCGGGGGTTTGGGAGGTGGTGACGACGAGGCCCTCCTCAGGAGATTCCGTTTCGTCTGTCCCGCAGGCGGTGAGAAGAAGTGCGGATGAGAGGATGACAAGGGCGGGGCGTAGTCGTGACACGATGCCTGCCTTTCGTACCGGCCTAAGATGTTCGGGGTAGCTCTCATAGTCTAGCCGTGAACGTGACTGCCCTGTCTTCACACCAAGGTATTGGAGAACGTTGAACTCTCTCACCCGCATCATCCGCAGCGCTTCGGCTCTGTGGCCGTACTACCTCGGCGTGGTGCTCATTTCCACCGCTGCTGCTGCATTGGCCCTGGTTTCGCCGTTCATTCTCCGGGAGGCGACGGACACGATTGTCTCGGCGGTGCATGGGGATGTCCCGGTCCCGGATGTCACGATGATCCTGTTGTGGCTGGCTATCGGCCTGTTTGTGGCGGATCTCCTCAACACCGCGATGACCAATGTCGGCGGTTACATCGGTGATGTCATGGCGATGCGTATGCGCCAGATCCTGTCCACCCGCTATTACGCGAAGCTGCTGGCTTTGCCGCAGCGTTACTTCGATAACCAGGTCACGGGCACGGTCATTGCGCGGTTGGACCGTTCGATCACGTCGATCACACAGTTCCTGCAGTCTTTCTCCAACAGCTTTTTCCCCATGCTCATCCAGGTGGTGGCGGTGCTGGCGATCACGGCCTGGTACTACTGGCCGCTGACGATTCTGCTGGCCCTGTTGTTCCCGGTGTACATGTGGCTGACGACGCTGACGTCGAAACGCTGGCAGAAGCTCGAAGGTGAGAAGAACGAGCAGATCGACCTGGCGAACGGCCGTTTCGCGGAGGTCATCGGCCAGGTGAAGGTGGTCAAGTCCTTCGTCTCTGAGGTCCGTGAGCTCAATGATTTCGGCAGCCGCTACGGCAAGACGGTGGAGATCACTCGCCCGCAGTCCCGCTGGTGGCACTCTATGGACACCGCCCGCGGCGCTGCTCTCAACCTCATCTTCTTTGGTATCTATCTGGTGTTGTTCTTCCGTACCCTGAACGGTCAGTTCTCACTCGGTGACATGGTTATGCTCATTCAGCTGGTGAACATGGCCAAGCAGCCGGTGCATATGATGAGTTGGATCGTCGACGCTGCACAGCGCGCCATGGCGGGATCGAAGGACTACTTCAAGGTCATGGAGGAGGAGTTCGAGCCGACGGCCAATGCTGAGCTCGTCGCCGCCACGGAGGCTTCGGGAGTGCCTGTCCTTGATCTCACCCCTGCTCGACCGCTGCGCGCCGACGCCCCCGTCGTGCGTTTCGACGATGTCACCTTCGCCTACACCGAGGGAGATCCGGTGATCCGCGACGTCTCCTTCGAAGCGCGGGAAGGCGAGAAGATCGCGCTGGTCGGCGAGTCAGGCGGCGGCAAGTCCACGCTGGTCAACTTGCTGCTGGGGCTCTACCCCATTAACGAGGGCACCCTGCAGGTGTGTGGCCGCGACATCCGCGATCTCTCGGCGGCGCAGCTGCGCGCCAGCGTCGGCGTCGTCTTCCAGGAGGCCGCTCTGTTCTCCGGAACGGTGCGCGAGAACATCGCCTACGGCCGCCCCGGCGCGAGCGCGGAGGAGATCGTCGAGGTCGCCCGCCGCGCGAACGCGCACGATTTCATCATGCGCTTCCCCGACGGCTACGACACCGTCATCGGTGAGCGCGGCCTGCGCTTATCGGGCGGGCAGAAGCAGCGCGTCGCCGTGGCGCGCGCCATGCTCAAAGATGCCCCGATTTTGCTTCTCGACGAAGCGACCTCCGCCCTCGACACCAAGGCCGAGCGTGCCGTCCAGGCGGGTTTGGACGAGTTGATGAAGGACCGCACGACGCTGATTATCGCGCACCGCTTGTCGACGATCGCGAACGTGGACACCATCGTCACCCTCCGCGAGGGCGAGATCGATGAAATAGGTTCACCGGACGAGCTGGCCTCCTCGGGCGGTATCTACGCCGAGCTTCTGCAGCTCACGGCCTCCTCCTCGGCCGCCGACCGGGCCCGCCTGAAGCGCTACGGACTCGTCGTGGATGGCCACGAGGAAGAGGAAGGGGACTAATCTGTCTGGCATGCAGTTCCCCACCCTCGACCAGCTCAAGGACCGTCGCACCCGCAAGTGGACGGTCTACGACGATGACGTTTTGCCCCTGTGGATCGCGGAGAGCGATTTCTTCACCTGCCCGCCGGTGAAGCAGGCCATCGCCGATGCCATCGACCGGGAGTCCTTCGGCTACACCCCGGCCACCTCCGACCTGCCGGATGCGGTGTCGGATTTCTATGCCGAGCGCTACGGCTGGCGCCCGGACCCGGCGATGATCGTCGCGGTTCCGGATGTGGTGCGCGGCCTGGCCCTGGCGATTGAGTACCTGACCCGCCCCGACTCGGGCGTCATTGTGCCGGTGCCGGCCTACCCGCCCTTCCTGGAACTGCCGGAAGCCACGCGCCGCCGCATGCATCACATTGACGCATATGGTGGCATTGACTTAGGCGACGTCGAGAAGCACTTTTCGGACGGTGCCGGATCAATCCTGCTCTGCGCCCCCAACAACCCGCTCGGCTACACCCTGGATGCCCAGTTCCTGGAGCAGCTGTGCGACCTGGCCGCACGTTATGACGCCCGCGTGCTGGTCGATGAGATCCACGCTCCGCTGGTCTACGAGGGCACCCACGTGTGCGCGGCGGCCATAAACCCGGACGTGTGTGTCACCGTCACCGCCACGTCGAAGGCGTGGAACATCGCGGGCCTCAAATGCGCGCAGATGATCTTCAGCAACCCGGCCGACATGGACACGTGGAAGAAGATGACCGGGGTAGCCAAGGACGGCACCTCCACCCTGGGGATCTGGGCGGCGATCGCCTGCTACCGCGAGGGCGGGGAGTTCCTCGATGAGCAGGTCGCCTACCTCAAGTCCAACCGCGACTGGCTGGTGGAGGAGTTGCCCAAGCGCATCCCCGGTATCCGCGTGACCAACCCGGAAGCTACGTACCTTATGTGGCTGGATTTCTCGGACACCAAGATCGGTGATCAGGAACGCCCGGCGATCTGGCTGCGGGAGCACGCGAAAGTGGCTTTCAACGACGGTCTGCACTTCGGGCCCGGGGGTCTGCACCACGCGCGGTTGAACTTCGCCACCTCGCGGGAGATCCTGCAGGAGGCGGTCCGCAGGCTGGAGTCTGCACTCTCCCTGTGATTTCCCTAACCTGGAATGCATGACAGAAGAGCGACACGACGACCTACCCGTGACCCCGACCGCACCGCCCGGCCCCGGCTTGTCCATGGGCCCGCTGGGTGCTGGCCCCGAACCTGACCAGAACCCCGAGCGCCCGAGGACTGACGCCGAGGGCTATCTCGTCGAGCCGGAGTCCGAGGAGTTCGAGACCCCGACCCCGGCTCCCGGTGATGCCCCCTGGGAGCGCCCGGAACCCGAGTGGTACAAAGAGGCCGTCTTCTACGAGGTGCTGGTCCGTGCCTTCTATGATCCGGAGGGCACCGGCTCAGGTTGCCTCAGGGGCGTGACGGAGAAGCTCGACTACCTGCAGTGGTTGGGCATCGACTGCATCTGGCTGCCGCCTTTCTATGATTCCCCGCTGCGCGACGGCGGCTATGACATCCGCAATTTCCGTGAGGTGCTGCCGGAGTTCGGCACGGTCGATGATTTCGTCGAGCTCATGGACGAGGCCCACAAGCGGGGCATCCGTGTCATCACCGATCTGGTGATGAACCACACCTCCGACCAGCACGCCTGGTTCCAGGAGTCCCGCCGCGACCCGGAGGGCCCCTACGGCGATTTCTATGTGTGGCGCGACAACGACGACGAGTACTCGGACGCCCGCATCATCTTCATCGACACCGAAGAGTCCAACTGGACCTACGACCCGGTGCGCAAGCAGTACTTCTGGCATCGTTTCTTCTCCCACCAGCCGGACCTCAACTACGACCATCCGCCGGTGCGCGCCGCGATGCTGGATGTCATGCGTTTCTGGCTGGACCTGGGCCTGGACGGTTTCCGCCTGGACGCGGTGCCCTACCTCTATGAGCGGGAGGGCACGAACTGCGAGAACCTGGCCGAGACCCATGAGTTCCTCAAGCAGGTCCGTGGTGTCATCGAGGATGAGTACCCGGGTCGTGTGCTGCTCGCGGAGGCGAATCAGCTCCCCGATGATGTCGTCGAGTACTTCGGGGAGCCGGAGGTCGGCGACGAGTGTCACATGGCCTTCCACTTCCCGGTCATGCCGCGCATTTTCATGGGTGTGCACCAGCAGTCGCGCGCCCCGATCTCGGAGATCCTGGCGGACACCCCGCCGATCCCGAAGACCGCCCAGTGGGGCATCTTCCTGCGCAACCACGATGAGCTGACCCTGGAGATGGTCACCGATGAGGAGCGCGCGTACATGTACAAGCATTTCGCGCGAGAGCCGCGGATGCGCGCCAACGTGGGCATCCGCCGTCGCCTCGCTCCCCTGCTGGGCGGTGACCGCAACAAGCTGGAGCTGGTTCATGGCCTCCTGCTGTCGCTGCCCGGCTCGCCGGTGCTCTACTACGGCGATGAGATCGGCATGGGCGACAACATCTGGCTCTACGATCGCGATGGCGTGCGCACCCCGATGCAGTGGTCGAATGACCGCAACGGTGGTTTCTCCAAGGCTGATCCGGAGCGTCTGTACCTGCCGGCGATCCAGAATGACCAGTACGGTTATCAGACGGTCAACGTCGAGAACGCCATGAAGCGGGACAACTCGCTGCTGCACTGGGTGCGCAGCCAGATCAAGGTGCGCCAGCAGTACAAGGCCTTCGGCCTGGGCACCTACCGGGAGATCGACTCGGAGAACGAGGCCGTGCTCACCTACCTGCGTGAGTACAAGGACGAGACGATCCTGTGCGTGAACAACCTCTCGGATCGCCCGCAGGCTGTGGCTCTGGACCTGTCGGAGTTCTCCGGTGTCATCCCGCGCGAGCTTTCCGGTGGTGAGTCCTTCCCGCCAATCAAGCATTACCCGTGGGTGGTCACCCTCGCACCGCACGGTTACTTCTGGTTCGACATCTCGAAGGAGTGATCATGGATCTGGCACACATGCTTGCCGACGCCCGTTTCTACGGCGCCAAGTCCGAGCCCATCGATGCGGTCGACATAGTTTCCGAGACCCCGGCGGGCGAGGCCCGGCTGCTGATCCTGCGGGTCAATGGTCGGCACCTCTACCAGGTGCTTGTCGATGCCGACGGCCGCGACGTCCTCACCGACTCACCGGAGCTCTACCTGGCGGCCCGCGACCTGCCGCAAGGTGAGACGAAGGCGATCGACGGGGAGCAGTCAAACACCTCACTCATCGTCGGCGACCAGATGGTGAAGGTCTTCCGCCACCTGGAGCCGGGGTTGAACCCGGACGTGGAGCTGCTCTCGCAGATCGCGGACTGCCCCAACATTGCCCCGGTGCGCAACTGGGTGTCGGAGACGATCGACGGTGAGGAGCACACCTTGGCGATGGTCCAGGACTTTGTGCCCGATGCCGACGACGGTTGGCGCTACGCCCTCGGTTTCGCCGAGCACGCAGCTTCCTTCGGGCCGGAGGCCTCACTTTTGGGCGAGTCGACGCGCTGCGTGCATGAGGCATTGGCGGGGGCTTTTGAGCGGGGCGTCGATAAGCCTTCTTTCCTGGCTTCCCTGGATGACCTGGTGGCCCGCGCGCCGGTGCTGGAGGAGTTCGCCGACCGGGCGCGTGCTTTCTATGAGGGCCTGGGAGAGGAGGTAGAGGTGCAGCGTGTCCACGGTGATCTGCACCTGGGGCAGGTGCTGCGCACCCCGGACACTTACATCCTCATCGACTTCGAGGGTGAGCCCGCCCGACCGCTGTCCGAACGGCGCCGCCCGGATTCGCCGCTGCGTGATGTGGCGGGTATCCTGCGCTCCCTCGACTACGCCGCGGCCGTCGCCGGGGCTGATCCGGAGTGGGCGGAGGCCGCCGGGGATGCCTTCCTCGATGGCTACGGGGTGAAGCGCTCGCCGCTTCTCGACGCCTACGTCCTCGACAAGGCCCTCTACGAGGTGGTGTACGAGTCGAATAACCGCCCCGACTGGGTCGAGATTCCTCTGGCGGCCGTGCGGCGGATCCTGGATTAACGCTTATCGACGCCCCGCCCGCGGCACCGTCGCCGACGTCGAACGGCCGGCGGAGAACACCGCACACGGTGTGTCGCCCAACCACTGAGCCAGCTGCGCCGCGCACTCCGGCTGGTCCTTGAACTCTGAGTGTACGGCCACTCGCAGGCCGCGGGCATCCAGCGCCAGCCAGATCCGCAGCAACTGCCGCCCCTTGGCAATGCCAGGTTCGCCGGCCAGCACCAGTCTGGTCGGTGATTCCCCGGCAGGCCAGGTGATGTTGAGCAGGGGCCGCCACACCCTCCTGCTGCGCAGCAGAGATGGCTGGAGGTGATGCAGCATCCATGCCACGGGTCGCGGGATACGTAGGCACTCCGCCGTCAGTCCGTCCTGCCGGTAGCGGGGATCGCGCGGGTTCAGACGCAGCCACCCGAAGGTTTCGGCCAGCATTTCCCGCGAGCTGGCCATATGTGCCGTGGCGCGGGGAGCCAGGCTCCGCCACAAAGCCTCCGGGATCACGCGCAACTCCTCCTCTGCGCGCATCACCTCCTCCACGGCCAGGCGGTCGGGGGTGAGTCGCCCGCGGTCAACCTGCCGGTGGCGCAGGTCATCCACGGTATATGGCCAGGGGTATGGTTCGGCTGTAATCCGCACCGTGGTCCCCTCCACCTCCACCGCGCGGCCCACACCGATGGCGAAAGCCTCCACCCAACAGCCCAGCCCGAGAAGCAGGTCGTGGTCGTGGGGGTCGGCGACGGGAAGGCGACGCTGCGGGTCGACGCCGAGCTCCACGGTGTGCTCATCGATGATGCGGGGCTGCCAGGGCTGAGCGTTGTGAGCGGACGGCGCCAGAGAGGCGGCCTCGATGCCACGGAGGATCATCGTAGGTCCTTGAGGTAGAAGCTGAGTTCGTGCAGCGGGCGGCCGCCGATCTTCGCAAATACGCGGGCAGATGCCGGGTTATCGCGGCCGATGAAGGTGACACGGAGGCGTCGATAAGCACCGGCGCGCAGCGCCGCATACAGCTGGCGGGTAAGCAGACCGAGAACGCCGCGTCCCTGCATCTCAGGGCGGGTGCCCTGGACGATGAGCACAGCATCCCGACGCCGCCGCCAGATCTTCCCCCGCAACCAGTCGATGGGGTCGGGGATGACAAGGACAAAACCCTGCGTCTCCCCTGCCTCATCGTGGGCCTGCAACACCAGCTTGGGATCCATGATCAGTCCCAGGCCAGCGGTCTGTGCCCGCCACTGGGCCCGGCTGATCTGCGTGAAATAGGGCAACTGCGCAAAGGAGGCGTTGAGAGCCTCGCGGATGTCCGGGGTGCGGAAGCGCCGGGCCGTGACCAGCCGCAGCCCGCGCTCCTGCCATTCCGCGTCCGTGGGCGGATCATCGGGCATGTCGGCGACGTTAATCTCCCACGTGTCGGCGATACCCCAGGTACTGAAGCCCTCCTCCTCCAGGACGCGGGGCACAAACTCCGGATTCCAGGCCGAGTCGAAAAACGCGGGGTGCTCAAACCCGGCACGGATCACCCCGCCGGTGACATTCGGCAGCGGCGTGACCGGGCCGAAGAGATAGGCGTGGTGGGTGACCTCCTGCGCGTGGGTGAGCAGGGCGCGGGCTACCTCGGCATCACGGGCCTCAAAAGCGCCGAAGAGCCCGGCGTCCAGGCCGAGCTTGGCACTCAGCGCGGACGAGTGATGGGTGATCATCCGCCCACACGCCTGCCCCTGGCCGTCGCGGGCCAGCCATAAGGTGATGCCGCTCAACCAGTGGTGGCCGGTGTACCATCCGCGCATCTCATGGCGCATGAGCGGCGGATCACTTTTTATGGCGGCGAACTCGCGGAACTGCCGACGCGAGGCAACGTTCTCAACAGTGATCACAGCCGCCCCCGCCGCAGGAGAGCACGGATGCTGGAGAAGAAATGCGCCCCGGTATCCCTCCCGGCCGTGGACACCGGTTCAATCTCACCCTCCAGTGGGGCGAAGGTGTCGATGAGCGTGGTCTGCCCCTCCGGCGAGCAGGAACCGTTGGCGTAGCCGTGTTCGTGCGGCGTGAGGATACGGATGAAACCACCCTTGACCGTGCCGGAATCTACCAGCCAGTGCATGATTTCGTGGTGCTCCGGTGTGCGGGCGAACAGTTTGAGGTCCTCGGTCGACTCGAAGCCGACCATGAGGCCGATGCCGAAAGGAAAGTGGTAGTAGGAACGGTGCCACAGGTAGCCGGGACTGTCGTTAAGTGCCTTGAGGATGCGTGGCCAGCGGATGACCTGCCGGATCATGCCCACGGGTGAGTGATAGAGGTTGCAACCCAGGAAGAAGCTGCCGGCGCGACCCTGCGGCGGGGCGTGGCTGAAGTCGGTGGTGCGCATCAGTTGTCCTTACATGAGGTAGACGTTTTTGATTCGGTTGGTGTCATCACCTGCGAAGGGGCCGGTGCGGTGAGCGTGCACCCGCACCTGGATGTCCCCGGCGCTGGCGTCCTCCTCCAGTGACTCCCGGAAATCGCGGGACACGGTGGACAGATGCTTCACGATGCCGCCCACCAAGTCCCCCGCCATCGCCTCTATATCGACCTGTGCGCCCTCGCGCAGCTCGATATGGATGACGGGGCGGGACTCCAGGTCATTGGTTTCGATGAGCTCGGTGCGGAAGGCCTCGATGTACGGGGCCCACGTTTCATCGGCGTAGAGGCCGTTCTCGACGTCGAGGGGGTAGATGTTGGCCCCCATGTAGGAGATCGTGGAGTCTTTACGTCCGTAGAGCAGCAGGAAAGGCAGCTTCATCCGTTGCTGACGGAAGGCGCGGCGGCAATCGGCCCACACCTTGGGGTGCTCGCGCAGCAGGTCCATCATGTCGGGGAAGGAGATCAGGCGCGCCTCGTCGCCGATGTTGTAGCGCAGCTTGGGGTTCATCACCGCGGTGGTGTTGAGGGTGACCACCAGCTCATCGTCGGCGGTCGTCTCCAGGTATGTCTCCAGCGGGTTGTACTGAAAGATCATGGGGGTGCGCGGCTCATCGTCGTCCAGCAGCAGGGAGCGGAATTCGGGGTTGTCCACGCATGCCTTGCGGATAGCTACCGACAGATCGGTCTCCCCGCCGAGCCCGATGGTCAGATCCGAGGCCCCGTAGCCGGAGTAGACACGCCCGAGCCGACGCTCCAGGTAGGTGCGCAGGCCTTCGGTCATGGCCTCGCCGCCGACGAAGGCGTTGATGTGGAACTTGGCCCACCTGTCCGGATCCTTGTCCATCTCATCAACGACGTGCTTGAGAAAAGGCGGGTAGGCGGTGATGAGGTAATTGAATCCGGGACCAAAATGTTCCAGGGTGTCGAGGATCTTGTGCAGGTCCGGCCCCGTGTTCTTCACTGTGGCCACCTGTGCCATCGCCAGGCCGGTGTTGGTACCGGTGGCCCACGCTCCCATAGAGAACGCATTGATACAGAACAGGTTCTCTGAGCCGTGCAGCATGGTGGTGAACCCGGCGAGGTTTTTGTGGATGGTGTACAGCTCCGCTTTGGAGCGCATCCAGTTACTCGGCTGTCCGGAAGAGCCGGAGGATTCGTCGACGACGGTTCCGATGGTCCGCAGCTTCCCCTTCCAGCTGCGCTGCTGTTCGGTGTATTTACGGACGTAGTTGTCCTTGGTCGTCTCCGGGTAGTTCTCCAGATCCCACCACCTGAAAGTCCAGCCGTGGTCGGCGAGGTGGTCCTGGTAGGCGGGGACATCGAGGAAGCCGTGCTGGCACATCATCCAGGCGTTGAGGCGGGCGAAGTCCTCTAGCCTGGGGTGATAGTGGCGCGCGGTGAAGCGCCACACCGCCGGGTGGACGCGGTAGGCAGCGTAGACGGCAGACAGACCCGAGATAGCGGCCCGCAGGAAAAGCTGCCGGGCGATATTGACCGGCCCCTTCGGAATCGGGAGACGGCGAAGTGTGTTCATGCACCTAAGGTAAGCGAGGTCACACGGGTGCTCAACCGATCAGTAGACTGATGATATGTCTACTTCTCTTTCCCTCATTGATTTCTGCCATATCTACCCCGGTGAAACTGCGCGCGATTCCATGCGGCGTTCCGTCGATATGGCGCAGCGGGCGGAGCGCCTGGGCTTCAAGCGCATCTGGTACGCGGAGCACCACAACATGCCGACCATCGCGTCCTCCGCGCCGGCGGTGCTCATCGCCCATGTCGGCGCGCACACGGAGTCCATCCGCCTGGGCTCCGGCGGCGTCATGCTGCCCAACCACGCCCCTTACGTGGTGGCCGAACAGTTCGGCACCCTGGCCGAGCTCTACCCCGACCGCATCGACCTCGGCCTCGGCCGCGCCCCCGGCACGGATATGAATACCCTGGGCCGGGCGCTGCGTCGCGACGCGAACGCCGCCGAGCACTTCCCCCAGGACATCATGGAGCTGGAGGGCTACTTCTCCGGCAACTCCCGCATCCCGGGTGTGCAGGCGGTCCCCGGTGCGGGCACCAACGTGCCGCTCTATATCCTCGGCTCCTCCCTCTACGGGGCGACGCTGGCCGCCCAGCTGGGCCTTCCCTACTCCTTCGCCTCACACTTCGCGCCGACCCACCTGGAACACGCGGTCTCGACCTACCGGGAGAATTTCCAGCCCTCCGAGAAGCTGGCGGAGCCTTATGTCATCGCAGCAGTCAACGTGGTGGCCTCCGACTCGGAGACCGATGCCGCCCGCCAGCTGGAAGGCGTCTACCGCCAGCGGGTGAAGGCCATGGCCGGGCGCGGACGCCATCTCACCGAGGAGCAACTCGACCAGATCATCGTTTCCCACCACGGCCGCCAGATCATCGACATGCTGCGCTACACGGCCGTCGGTACCGGCGATCAGGTCCGCGACTATCTCGAGGGTTTCACGAAGACCGCGCAGGCCGACGAGCTCATGATCTCGCTGCAGGGCACCTCCGAGGCCGAGACCACCCGCGGCATGGAGATCCTCGCGCAGGCCTGGGGGCTCTAGTTCGGGCGCGTCTGCTCGATGATGCGGAAGCCGTCTTCCTCGTCCTCGTCGGTGATGAGGTCGCCTCCGATCACAACGTTGCCTGGGATGACGATGTTGCCCTCGTCGTCGTGCTCGAGGACCGGGACGGGCAGGGGGTTGCCCTCGGCGTCGAAGCCCGGGGAGGGCCGTGCCTCACTGGCCACCAGCTTCTCGGCGGTGTCGGTCTTCTCCCAGTGGCGGGTGCGCAGCTGCTCGGGGGCGGCCGAATCGTCGAGCATACCCTTGAACAGGGAGTACATCATGATCATCTGGATGACGAAGAACGGCAGTGCCACGATGATGACCACCTCCTGCAGGGTCGCGATGCCCGTTTCGGGGGAGATGAGCAGCAGGGAGCCGGTGACCGCGCCGATGGACAGAGCCCAGCCGACGCGGTACCAGGTGGGGGTCTGCTCCTCCTCGCCGGTGGCGAACATGTCGACGACCAGCGCCGCGGAGTCGATGGAGGTAATGAAAAAGAGCACGATCACGACCATGGCCAGCACCGCCGTCACAGCAGTGAGCGGGTAGGCCTCCAGCAGGCCGAACAGGGCAAAGGGGACGTTGCCCTCCTCGACGACGGGCCCGGTGAGGTAGCCCGGGTTGTCCAGTTCGACCTCGATGCCCGCGCGGCCGAAGATGGCGAACCAGATGGTGACAAACAGCGTCGGCAGCAGCAGGACGCCACCGATGAACTCGCGGACCGTGCGCCCGCGCGAGATACGCGCGATGAACATTCCGACATAGGGCGACCAGCAGATGGACCACGCCCAGTAGAAGACGGTCCAGTTGCCCTGCCAGCCGGGGTTGTGGCTGAAAGAATCCACCCAGAACATGATCTCCGGCATGGTCGAGGCGTAGATGCCGAAGGACTCGATAATGAACTTCAGCAGTGTCAACGTCGGCCCGGTGACGAGGATGAAGAGCATGAGCAGCACGGCGAGGCCCATGTTGAGGTTGGAGAGGATCTTGATGCCGCGGTCGAGTCCGGAGGCCACGGAGATGCAGGCGACCAGTGTGATGAACGCGATGATGGCCATCTCCACCCAACTCACCAGGGGCACGCCCCACAGCATGTTCATGCCGGCGTTGATCTGCAGGACACCAAGGCCGACGGAGACGGCGATACCGAAGATGGTGCCGATGATGGCCACGATGTCGATGATCTTGCCGGGCCAGTCGTAGATGCGGCCGCCGAGCAGCGGGGCGAACACACTCGACAGGCGGGGCGGGAGTTTGCGCTTGTAGATGAAGTATCCCAACGCCAGGCCAGGCAAGGTCATGATGACCCACATGTGGATACCAAAGTGGTAGTAGGTGAAGGCGAATGCCTGGTGGATGGCGGCGTCGCTCATGCGTTCCGCGTTGGCCATGGGCACATTCCAGGCGTGGTTGATGGCCTCTGCCACGCCCCAGAACATGAGGGTGGCGCCCATGCCGCCGGCAAAGAGCATGGCGAACCATACGGGCAGCGGGTATTCGGCGTCGGCTTCGTCGTCACCGAGTTTCACCCGTCCGAAGCGGGAGACGAACACGAGGATGAGGAAAATGAACACCATTGACACGCCGCCGATGTAGAACCAGCCGAGGTTGGCCATGAGCCCGTCGGCGACGTCCGCGAACGCCAGCTGAGCTGTCTCGCCGAGGGCGATGGTGCCGATAACGAACGCGACGATGAAGCCGACGGCGCCGAGCAGCACGAAAGGATCCGATTCGAGTCGGAATTTTCTTGATGTCATGTATCTATAATGACAGGACCTATATAGTTCCCAGCTTATCGACGCCCACTCCCCGCACCCTCCGCCCGAGAAGTTCAAGGAGTTCATAGGGCAGGTAGTTGGCGCCGGCGGGGAAGGTCACCGTGTACGGGGCGACGGCCCGCGAGGGCACACGCTCGGTGACGTGCTCCGGCAGGAGCACCAGGTGTGGGATCCCGCCCCGGGTATACAGCTGTAGGTGGGTGAGCCGGACGAGGGGAAACTGGATGCCGGTGGCGGGGAGGGTGACGTGATCGTCGATAAGCAAAACGGGACGCGAACGCCGCCACAACCTGCCCACCAGCATGACCAGGGCCAGCACCAGGCCGACGGCCGGCGCGGAGGCCGCGACGTAGAACACCTCCGGCCAGGGGGAGGACCCGGCGGCCAGGAGCAGGCCCATCAGCAGGGGGACCAACACCACCAGAAATCCCAGGAAAACCCGCACGACCCGGCTGGTGGCCAGGTGCCCGGGAGTGGTGCGCAGTCGGATGGTGTCCATGATGGCGGTGATCCTACCCAAGCAGGAGGGTCACCACGACCAGGACGGGAAAGGACACGAGCGTGGAGACGACACCGGCGTCCCGGGCCAAGACCTCATTCGTCCGGAAACGCACGGCATAGGTAAGCACATTCTGGGCTGTCGGCAGAGCACCCAGCACGACCAGCGCGTACAACGGCGCACCGAGGGCATATGCCAGCAGCCCCGCGAGCACCGGATGGAGGAAGTTTTTGCAGGTGACGGCGAGGAGTACGTCGGCGTCGATACGCACCCGCGTGCCCACCAGGGACATCCCGAACACCAGCAGCGCCACGGGCACGGCCGCCCCGGCGAGGATCCCCACGGCCTCCGCCATAAGTGGCGGGACGGGGATAACCAGGCCGACGACCGCCGCGATGAGCAACGGGTTCTTCAGCACCACGGTGAGGTTGCGGGAGACATCCATGTCGAGCAACGTCAGCGCGACAGGGGCGTAGAAAGCGACCTGGAACAAGATGACGGGGATGACGATGGCGGCGTCGTCAAGCAGGTACACGGCCAGCGGGATGCCGAGGTTACCCCCGTTCGCGTACGAGGACGCCAGCATCCCGATGATGGAGTCCGGGGCACTGCGCCCCCGCAAGCGGAAGAGGAAAAACGCCAACGCGCCGGTCAGCAGAGCCGATGCCGCCACGACGACAAAGGATGCCGAGAATATCTCCCGCGGGTCCGTACGCAGCAGAATGTCGATAATCAGCGCCGGGGTGGCCACAAAATAGACCAACGACGCCAAAGCCCGTCCGGACGTAGGCTGGACACGACCATAGAAGTAGCCGACAGCAATGACGAGCACCACCACACCGAAGCCACTGAGCACGTCAACCACAAGCACCCATGCTAACCGTCCAGACCTGCTATCTTGCGCCAGAGGCGACTTAGGCTATTGTCAGGCTATATCTGTATTTGGTTGAATCGGAACGCACCAATCGTCGAGCACACAAGGACCACCATCAGCATGGCGTCGCAGCATTACCAGAAGATCGCCGATCACATCCGTGATGCGATCAACACCGGAAACCTCGCCCCGGGCGATGAACTGCCCTCCGAGGCGGAGCTCTGCGAGCAATTCGGCTCCTCCCGCGGCCCCGTCCGCCAGGCAATGATGCTGCTGCGCACTGAAGGCATGATCTCCACCGGTCGCGGCCGCCGCTCAACGGTCCTGGCCCGTTCCTCACATAAGTCCTTCGACTCGGCGGTGTCCATCACCTCCTGGCTCGAAGCCCACAACCACATCCCCGGGCAGCAGACCCTGCTGATGGCCCGCCAGCCCGCCTGCGAGGAGATCGCCGGCTACCTGCGGCTCGAACCCGGCACCCACCTCATCACGCTGCGCCGCCTGCGTTCGGCGGATGGGCGCCCCGTGGCGATTGAGACTTTATATTTCCCGGTAGAGATCGGACGTCATATCCTCGAACTCGACACCGACGCCCAATCGATCTACGCACACCTCGGGGAGCATGACATCGTCGTCGACAACATCTCCCGCTGCATCACCGCCACCATCGCCGATGCCGAGCAGGCGCAGCTTCTACAGATCGCACAGGGCGACCCGCTGCTGCGCGTGCGCATGTCCACCGCCGACCAGTACGGCCGGATCATCTCCTACGGCGACCATTTCTTCCCCGCTGAGAACCTCACGCTCAGCCTCAATACCGTGCGGGGCACCCCATCCCCTGCGTGCCTGACTCCCGTGGAGTAGTTTCATCTGCCTTATCGACTAACGTCGCAGGCATGACATTTCGTCGTGTGCTCGCCGTGCTTCTCGCCGGATTAGTGACCACGGCCTGTTCCGCGGGTTCCACCGCCACACAGGTCGGTCGTGTCGCCGGCCAGGAGTCCCTCGTGCTGGGCACCACCGGCGCTCCCGCCTCCCTCGACTTCACCACCACTGGTGGTGCCGCGATTCCGCAGGCCCTCATGGCCAACATCTATGAGGGTCTGGTGCTTATCGACGACACCGGCGAGATCACTCCCCTCCTCGCCACCTCGTGGGACGTCTCGGATGACGCCACTGTCTATACTTTCCACCTGCGCGAGGGTGTCACCTTCTCCGACGGTTCCCCCTTTAACGCCGAATCGGCGGCCTTCTCCATCGAGTACGTGCAGGATTCCTGGACCAACGGGTTGAAATCCGAGATGGATGTGGTCTCCGGGGTGGAGGCCCTCGACGATCACACCCTGCAGGTCACCCTGGAGCGCCCCTCGCAGCGCTGGCTGTGGTCGATGGGCACGCTGACGGGGGCGATGATGTCGCCGACGGGCGTCGATAGGCTGGCGACCCATCCCGTAGGCACCGGGCCTTATACGCTGGGACGTTTCGCGGTGGGCGAGTCGATCACCTTCACCCGGCGCGATGACTATTGGGGGGAGCCAGCGCAGCGACATGCCGCGATCCGTTATTTCGCTGACGCCACCTCCGCGGTCAATGCGCTCCGCTCCGGGGACATCGACCTGGTGTGGGCGATGCAAGCCCCCGAGTTGCTAGATACGTTGCCGGAGTCATACGAGGTCGAGGTGGGCACCACCAACGGCGAGGTGCTGGTCTCCATGAATAACCAGCGCGCGCCCTTCGATGATCCCAGCGTTCGGCAGGCCGTTGTCCACGCCGTCGACCGTGCTGCCGTGAATCAGGTCGTGTGGGAGGGCCTGGCCACCGATACCGGTGGCGCCCCCGTCCCACCGACGGACCCATGGTTCACCGGCGAGGACCACGCCCCCTTCGATCCCGACCGGGCGCGAGAGCTTCTCGACGGCCGCGAACCCGAGATCACCATCTCCCTGCCCTCCCTCCCCTACGCCCAGAACATCTCTGAGCTGCTGTATTCGCAGCTTCGCGACGTGGGGTTCCAGGTCCGCCTGGAAACAGTTGAGTTCCCGGCCGTATGGCTGGCGGAGGTGATGACAGCCAAGAACTACGACATGTCGATCATCGCGCACGTCGAGGCTCGCGACATCCCCGCCCTATTCGGCAATCCGAACTACTACCTCGGCTACGACAATGATCAGGTCCGCGCGGATCTGCTCGCCGCCGACACCGCCGTCACCGGCGAAGAGCAGGTCGACTTCATGGAGTCGGCGGTGTCGACGATCATGGCTGACGCCGGGGCCCTGACCGTGTTCAACCTGCCCAATATCGTGGTCACTGCCCCCGGGGTCAGCGGTGTCACACCGACCGTGGTCACCGACGCCCTGGCCTTGGCCGGAATGGAGAAGCAGTGATTGTCCGCGTCCTCATCCGCTTCCTCCTCTCGCTTTCGTTGGCCTCCGTGCTCATCTTCGCGCTACTGCGCCTGATTCCTGGTGATCCGGCGCGCGTCGCCCTGGGGGTGACCGCCACCGACGAGGCGGTGGCGGCGCTGGCAAAGCAACTGGGCACCGACCGGCCTCTCATCGTCCAGTATTTCGACTGGGTGGGCGGGCTGCTCACGGGTGATTTCGGGATGTCGTTAGCCTCACGACAGGACATCACCCCGCTCATCGTGGACCGCGCGCAGGTCTCCCTCATCCTCTGCGGCCTAGCGATGGTGCTGTCCCTGCTCATCGCCCTCCCGCTGGGCATGTGGACCTCCAACCGAGTGCTGCCCACACTCGCTCAGATCGGTATCGCCATCCCCTCCTTCCTCACCGGCATCCTCCTGGTCACCGTCTTTTCGGTGCATCTGGGGTGGGTGCCAGCCAACGGGTGGATCCCACCCGGCACCGATTTCCTCGGCTTCCTCCAGCGCATCATCCTGCCGGTTATCGCCCTGACACTCGTGCAGGCCGCGATCCTCACCCGCTACGTGCGTTCCGCGGTCCTCGAGGTGATGGACCGTGAGTTTATGCGGACGGCGCGGAGTACGGGGGCGTCGATAAGCGAGGCGTTGCTCAGACATGGCCTGCGCAATGCGGCCCTGCCCGTGCTGACCGTCGCGGGGCTGCAACTGACCTCGCTCATCGTGGGCGCGGTGGTCATCGAGCGCGTGTTTCTCATCCCGGGGCTGGGTTCGATGCTGCTGGACTCGGTGGCGCGGCGTGATCTGCCGGCGGTGCAGACGATCGTCATGCTGCTGGTCGTGTTCACGCTCACCGTCAACCTCATCGTCGATGTCGCCTACCGTCTCATCGACCCGCGGATCAGGAGGAGCGCATGACAAGGCTGCCGGTATCCGGGTGGATCGGGGCGTTCATCGTGGCCGTGACGGTGCTGCTTGCGCTGGTCTCGCTGGTGTGGACCCCTTACGACCCAGTCCATGCCATGCCGGCCCAGCGCCTGCTGGGTTCTTCTGCGGACCATCTGATGGGCACGGACCGTTATGGGCGTGATGTGTTCTCCCGCATCATGGCCGGCGCCCAGATCACGTTATTCGTCGGCCTGGTGGCGGTGGGAATTTCTGCACTCCTGGGCGTTCCATTGGGCATTCTCGCCGGCATGCGGCGCAGTTGGGCGGAGGCGTTGATCATGCGTGGCATGGACCTCATGCTGGCGTTCCCGGCGCTGCTGCTGGCCATCGTGGCGGGCGCTGCTTTCGGGGCCTCGACGCTGACAGCCATGGTGGCGATCGGCATCGCGGGCATCCCCGGTTTTTCCCGCGTGGCCCGTGCCGGGACACTGCAGGTGATGACGCAGGACTTCATCGCCTCCGCCCGCGTCTCCCGCGTGCCGGAAGTGGTTATTGCAGGAAGGCACGTGTTGCCGAACATCGCGGGCATGATCATCGTGCAGGCTTCGGTGGCGTTCGCGTTGGCCATCCTCGCGGAGGCGGCGCTGAGTTTCCTCGGCTTAGGCACCTCCCCGCCGGACCCCTCGTGGGGGCGGATGTTGCAGTCGGCGCAGGCTTCGCTGGGGTCCGCGCCGCAGCTGGCGCTGTGGCCGGGGCTGGCGATCGCGCTGACTGTGCTGGGCTTTAACCTGCTGGGCGACGGACTACGCGACGTCCTCGACCCCTCGAGGAGCCGACGATGAGCATCCTGAACGTCACTGATCTCCGCGTCGGAGACAAGCTTCTCGACGGCATCTCCTTCAACGTCGGCCGCGGCGAACGCGTCGGACTCATCGGCGAATCCGGCTCCGGCAAGTCGCTGACCGCCCTGTCCATCATAGGTCTTCTACCGCGCGGGCTGAGCGCGTCCGGTTCTATCGCGCTGGACGGCCGTGAGCTCATCGGACTGTCTGACCGGCGGATGCGGCCACTACGGGGGAAGGTCGTGTCGATGGTGTTCCAGGAGCCGATGACGGCGCTGGACCCGCTGATGACCGTGGGTAGGCAGGTGGCAGAGGCGGCCGGTCGTTCCGATGTCACCGACCTTTTCGAACGCGTCTCACTCGACCCCGCCCGCATGAAGGCCTACCCGCACGAGCTCTCCGGCGGCCAGCGGCAGCGAGTGCTCATCGCGATGGCCATCTCCCAGGACCCGGACCTACTCATTTGCGATGAGCCCACCACCGCCCTCGATGTCACCGTGCAGGATCAGGTGCTGGACCTGCTCGATCATCTCGTCGATGAGCTGGGGGTTTCTCTATTGTTTATCACCCACGACCTTGGGGTGATCAACCGGATGTGCAATCGCGTGCTGGTCATGTCGCAGGGCGAGATCGTCGAAACTGGGGAGACAGAGCAGATCCTGCGCGCGCCGGAGCACCCGTACACGCAGCGCCTCGTCGCGGCCTCACTGCCCGGTGAGCCAGCTCAGGCCCGCCCACTGGGCGAGCCCGTGATCACATTGCGCAACGTCACGCGACGGTACGGCACGACGACTGCACTTGACGACGTCTCACTGCTCGTCCGTCGTGGTGAGCGCCTCGGCGTCGTCGGTGGTTCCGGTTCCGGAAAGACGACGCTATTGCGGCAGATCGCGGGACTGGATGTCCCCGATTCCGGTTCCGTGCTTATCGACGCCGGCGTCCAGGTCGTCTTCCAGGATCCCCGCAGTTCCCTCAATCCCCGCCTCCGAGTGGGCCGTTCCATCGCCGAAGGCGGCGGTTCCCCGGAGCGCGTCCAGGAGGTCCTGTCCGAGGTGGGCTTGCCCGCGGACGCCGCCGACCGGTATCCGCACCAGTTCTCCGGTGGTCAGCGGCAGCGCATCTCCATCGCACGCGCCGTCGCCGGCAAGCCCGAGATCCTGCTTGCCGACGAGCCCGTCTCCGCCCTTGACGTCTCCGTCCGCGCCCAGGTTCTTGAGCTTCTCGACGAGCTGGTCGACGAGTATGGCCTCACCCTGGTGTTCATCTCCCACGATCTTTCAGTGGTGCGGGAAGTTTGTTCGACGGTCGCTGTCATGTGCGATGGGCGCATTGTAGAGCACGGCCCGACGGAGGAGATCTGGGCCAACCCTCAGCACGAGTACACAAAGTCCCTGTTGGGGGCTATTCCGCAGCTGTAGAATTATTGGGGGTTGACGGGATCGACTATGTGTTCTATTCTGGGGTCGAACACACAGTCGAAGGGAGGGTAGGTCATGTTCACGCTAACGGTTCCATCAACACTGGAGAAGACGCTGCAGGGCGAGCTGGAGAATCTGTTACACCCCAAGGCCTACTACTCCGTGTCCAACCGACAGGATCCGGTGGCTGTGCGCGGTACCCGTGCACGGCGGGAGGACTACTCCATGTGGCAGGAGGAGCTGCCGGAGGATGACGCTGACTTCCGCCTCGTCCTCGCCCGCATGCGCAAGGCCACCGGACTCGGCGATGGCGCCATCACCTCCGCGATCTTCGCGCATCGGCGCCTACGGCAGCTGCCTAAGTTGATGGCTGTCCAGGAGCATCATTTCCACCTCGATCTCAACCGCCTTAAGGCTATCGATGGGGTCCTGAACAAGATCGATGATTCCGTTGTCGAGCACATGGAGATCATCGACGAGGAGATCACCACCTTCCTCACCCCCACCAAGGCCAACCAGAACCTGCCCACCGCCCACCAGATCTCCAAGCACCTCAACGCCATCATCCAGACCTTCGACACCTCGGTCTCAACGGAAGATGATCCGCTCCCCGACCCGAAGGATCACCTGGAGGTCGGCTTCGACGGGGACCGCGCTTACCTCAACCTGGAGGTGGACGGGGTCTCTGGCCTGGAAATCGATGAGCGGGTGCGCAAGTACGCCGCCGCCCACAACGTGAGCCAGGTGGAAGCATTGAAGGCGCTGATCCGCGGCGAGGGAGCCACCAACATCACCTTGAACATCTACCGGGCGTACGACATCCCGAATGCGCCGGGGTGGATGTCCGGCGTGGGCTACATCAACCCCTCCATGACCGATGACCTTGTGAGGCGTGCCAGCAAGATCCAGGACATGGACGAGCTCTACGACAAGATGCACGCCGGCTACGCCACGCCGGATGATATCCGCGCCGTGGTCATCGGATGGGACGGCACCTGCTGCGAAGCCGGGTGTGACACCCCCGGCCACCGCACTCAGATGGAGCACCGCATCCCCCACGACCAGGGTGGGCCGACCACGGCCGCAAACCTCGCGGCCTTCGACCAGACACATCACAATGTGAAGTCAGATGGTCGGATGATCTACATCATCGACCCGGTTACCAGGGAGAAGTATCTCCTCTACGAGGATGGCCACTGGGTTCTCTCCGAACCAAGCGGCCCGCTTGCCCACAAGCAGCGGCGGTGGTTGCAGACAGTGGGCCAGCGCATGACCAACCACAAGTCCCACGCCAGGGAGAAGTCTCAGGAGCGGCGGCAGTTCGAGGATCGGGTGGACCACATTGCCTCCCCACCGGAAGACGATCCACCCCCACCCTTCTAGCCCAGGCGCACCCGCTCCAGGATCTCGTACCTGGGGCCTCCCGAACGTCCCTCACCCAGGGTTGATTCCATGAGGGCAAGCTCGTCGCACACAAACATTGGCCCGTCATACACCAGCAGCGCATGCACCAGGTCCCCGATGATCCAACGTTCCTGCGAGCGCGCGATCGTCAGGTGCGGTTTCTGTGGGAGGACCTCATCCTCGATTGTCGTATCTGCCATGAGAGCTTTCAATGGGCGGACATCACCGCCTACACCCATCCAGAGGACGCGGTGGCCAAAGGACCCTGCGCCGTGGAGTCGCAGCGATAACGGGCCAGAGGCTGCTGCCGCCTGAGCGAGATGATCGAGTAGGTCGGAGTGGTCGTTAGGCATCTGCCCATAGAAGGACAGCGTGATGTGCCAGTTGTCCGGGTCGGTCCAGCGGATGCGGGGATGAGCTTCCCGGATGGGGCGCAGGGCCCGGATCAGGTGCTCGCGGGCCGCGGGCGAGATGAGCAGTGCGGAGAAGAGTCGTTTCATTGTTTAGAGGGAGACGTCGAAGCTCCCGTTCGTGTCGAAGCGGAGGTGGACAGTATCGCCGGGGGCGGCGTCAAGCTCGCGGAGGAAGCGGGCAATGGAACCAGTACGCAGTTCCGTGTCATCCATCATGATGGCCTGCGGGCCGAGACGGGAATCGAAGGAGCGGTGCCCGTGTCGGTACACCTGGACGAGTGAGCCGATGGCGAGGGGGAGGGGGACGGCGGCGTCGGCAAGCATGTCTTCGGTGACCACCACGGGCAGGGACCAGGACCGGACCAGGGTGGGTTCGCGGTCGGGGAACCAGGTGCCTGGGCTGGGCACGGAGGAGCGGCGGACGTGGCCGTCGATGATCTGGAAATCCCCGGAAGCGGCGACGGTGCGGACGGCGGCCCGGTCGAAAGGCGTGGAATCGAGCATGGGCTGCAGGGCGGTGCGGCCAGCGTCGATCTCCGCGGCGATCCATTCAGCGATGAGCATGCCCTCGACGGTACCGGCGCGAGCCCCAAGCAGCATGTCGACCCGCGTGTACCCCGACACAACCGAAATCACTCTGTGACCTGAACCACTTGACGGCCCCACCCATGGCGCATTAGTGTCATGGGAAAAGGTAATGCAAACGATTGCACGCAGGAAGGAGTCACCGATGGCACGTGTCACGCTGAAGGATGTCGCCGCTGCCGCGGGAGTCTCCGTGTCCACCGCCTCCCGCGCCCTGGCCGATAATCCCGCCATCACCCAGGCCACCCGGGACCGCGTCCGCACTTGCGCCGCCGACCTCAACTATCAGCCGAACGCCCAGGCCCGCGCCCTGCGCAGCTCCCGCACCAACATCATCGGCCTGACCGTCCCCAGCCTGGTCAACCCCTTCTTCGCCTCGATGGCCCACGTCATCCAGCAGGAGGCCTCCCGCCACGGGCTGTCCACCATCATCTCCTCCACTGCGGAGGACCCCGCACAGCTCGCCACCTCCCTGGGCACCCTGGCAGCACAGCAGGTCGACGGCATTCTCGCGGTCCCCTACACCGGATCCGACGCGGCCTTCACCCGCCTCACCATGCCGGTCGTCCTCGTCGACCGCGAGCTTCCCGACACCGGCCTGCCCACCGTCGCCTCCGATCCCCGCCCGGGGATCGACGCCGCCGTCGCCCACCTCCTGGAGCGCGGCCACCACTACATCGGCTACCTCTCCGGGCCCATGACCACATCCACGGGCGTGGGCCGACTCGCTGCTTTCGAGGAGGCGTGCGGGAGGCGGGGCGTCGATAAGCGGGAGATCTACCACGGCGGATTCGACCGGGCGGAAGGACACCAGGGCACCCTCGACCTCCTCGACCGCGGAGTCGAGGCGATCATCGCCGGCGATTCCATGATGTCGGTCGGCGCCCTGGAGGCCTGCCACGCACGGCAGATCGACATCGGCGACGACCTAGCGCTCATCGGTTTCGACGACAACTCCACCATGCGCCTGCAGTCCTCCCCCGTCACGGTCATCGACCAGAACGTCGCCGACCTGGGCACCCGGGCACTGCGTCTGCTCATCGACCTCATGTCCGGGACTTCACCACCACCTACCACGGCCACCCCCACCACCCTCATCATCCGCCCATCCAGCGATTTCACCCGAAGGAGGCAACACAAGTGACTCAAGCACTGCTGACACTGGACAAGGTCTCCAAGTCCTTCGGCCCCGTCAACGTCATCGACCAGGTCAGCATCTCCATACGCCCGGGCCAGGTCACTGCCCTGCTCGGCGAGAACGGCGCGGGCAAGTCCACGCTGATCAAGATGATGTCGGGCGTCTACCAACCAGACTCCGGCACGATCATCATCGACGGCCAGCCCACGACCCTGCCCACCACTAAGGCCGCCGAGGCCCTCGGCATCGCCACCATCCACCAGGAACTCAACCTGGTGCCCACCATGTCCGTCGCCGAGAACGTCATGCTCGGTCGCACCCCCGAGAAGTTCGGCCTGGTCAACTACCGGGAGCTGCGACGTCGCGCACAGGCCGCGCTCGACATCATCGGCGTCAACGTCGACCTGGACACCCCCGTCGGGGAGCTCGGCATCGCGCGGCAGCAGCTCGTGGAGATCGCGAAGGCGCTGTCCATGGACGCCCGCATGCTCATCCTCGACGAGCCCACCGCGGCGCTGACCGGACACGAGATCGATCAGCTCTTCAGCGTCGTCGACGATCTCAAGGACAAGGGTGTGGGCATGGTCTTCATCTCCCACCACCTCGACGAGATCGCGCGCATCGCCGACACCGTCTCGGTCTTGCGCGACGGCGAGTTCGTCGCCGAGGTCCCCGCCGATACCCCCGAGGAAGAGCTCGTCCGCCTCATGGTCGGCCGCGACATCGACGATCAGTTTCCCCGCGTGGTCCCCGATATCGGGGACGTGCTTCTCGACGTCGATTCCCTCACCGCCGCCGGCCGCTTCCAGGATGTCTCCTTCCAGGTCCGCGCCGGTGAGGTCGTCGGTGTCGCCGGGCTGGTCGGTGCCGGACGCACCGAGGTGGTCCGTGCCATCGCGGGCGCCGACCCCATCGACTCCGGCACCGTCCGCATCGAGGGCAAGGACCTGCGCCACAACGACATCGCCGAGGCCATCCGCCGCGGCGTCGGCCACGTGCCCGAGGACCGCAAGGCCCAGGGCCTGGTCCTCGGGGCCAGCGTCGAGGAGAACCTCGGCCTCGCCACCCTCCGCTCCACCGCGAAGTTCGGCCTCGCGGACCGCAGCGGCCAGAAGCGTCGCTCCGCCGAGGTGGCCGAGAAGCTGCGCATCCGGATGGCGGGCCTGGACCAGGAGATCCGCAACCTCTCCGGCGGCAACCAGCAAAAGGCCGTCTTCGGCCGCTGGGTACTGGCCGGCTCCCGGGTGCTGCTTCTCGACGAGCCCACCCGCGGCGTCGATGTCGGCGCCAAGGTGGAGATCTACAACATCATCAATGAGCTCACCGCCGCCGGCGGAGCCGTCCTCATGGTCTCCAGCGAGCTTCCCGAGGTACTCGGTATGTCCGACCGCGTGCTCGTCATGTCCGGCGGACGTCTCGCCGGCGAACTACCCAACACCGCCACCCAGGACGAGGTGATGGCGCTCGCGGTCTCGCAGATCGACGACGCCCTCACCTCCGAGGCACTCGACCACCTTGAGAAGGAGAACCGATGACCACCGCCACTTCCTCCGGGCAGAAGGTGCTCAACTGGGTGATGAACAACGGCGCCCTGGTGGGCCTCGTCGTCCTGTGCATCGCCCTGTTCATCGCCACCCCGCACTTCCTCACCGTCAATAATGTCCTCAACATCGGCATCCAGGCCGCGACCGTGGCGATCCTGGCGTTCGGCATGACCTTCGTCATCGTCACCGCCGGCATCGACCTGTCGGTCGGCGCGGTCGCCGCGCTCGGCGCGATGGTGTCCGCCTGGTTCTGGGTGGACGCCGGGTTGCCGGGTTGGCTCACCCTCATCGCCGGCCTGCTCACGGGCCTGCTGGCCGGTGCCATCAGCGGCATCGCCACGGCCTACGGCAAGCTGCCGGCGTTCATCGCCACCCTGGCGATGATGTCCATCGCCCGCGGCGCCACCCTAGTCATCTCGCAGGGCTCCCCCATGGCCACCGCCCCGACCGTCAACTGGCTGGGCCGCACGGTCGCGGGCATCCCGATCCCCATCGTCATGATGGTCATCGCCGGTTTCGTGTGCTGGTTCATCCTCTCCCGCACGGTGCTGGGCCGGTCGATGTACGCCATCGGCGGCAACGTGGAGGCCGCCCGCCTCTCCGGCCTGCCGGTGAAGAAGATCCTGGTCACCGTCTACGCCCTGTCGGGCCTGTTCGCCGGGCTCGCCGGCCTGGTCATGGCCGGTCGCCTCTCCTCGGCGCAGCCGCAGGCCGGCGTCGGTTATGAGCTGGACGCCATCGCGGCCGTCGTCATCGGCGGTGCCTCCCTGGCGGGTGGTACCGGCAAGGCGACCGGCACACTTATCGGAGCCATCCTGCTGGCCGTCATCCGTAACGGCCTCAACCTTCTCAACGTCTCCTCCTTCTGGCAGCAGATTGTCATCGGCCTCGTCATCGCCCTGGCCGTCGGCTTCGACGTGCTGCGCAAGAAGACCACCACCTAAACACACCCCTGAAAGGACCCCTCATGTCCCTCGCACGCAAGTCCCTCGCCATCGTCGCCTCCGTCTCCCTCGCCATGGGGCTGGCCGCCTGTAACCGTGACTCCGCCGGTGACGGCTCCGTCACCCTGGCACTGTCGACCCAGACCAACCCGTTCTTCGTCCAGCTGCGCGACGGCGCGCAGGCCAAGGCCGATGAGCTGGGCATCAACCTCAACATCCAGGATGCGTCCGACGACGCCTCCACCCAGATCAACCAGCTCAATAATGCGGCCAGCTCGGGCGCGGACGTCGTCATCGTCAACCCGACGGATTCCGACGCCGTCGTCCCCGCCGTCGAGGCCCTCAACAACGCCGACATCCCCGTCGTCGCCGTCGACCGTTCCTCCAACGGTGGTGAGATCGCCTCCTTCATCGCCTCGGACAATGTCGCCGGCGGCCGGCAGGCGGCGGACGCCCTGGCGGAGGCCATCGGTGAGGAGGGCGAGGTCATCGTCCTGCAGGGTATCGCCGGTTCCTCCGCCTCCCGTGACCGCGGGCAGGGCTTCACCGAGGGCATCGCCGCGTACCCGAACATCAACATCGTGGCTACCCAGACCGCCGGTTTCGACCGCACCCGCGGCCTCGACGTCGCCTCCAACCTGCTGCAGGCCCACCCCAACGTCAAGGCCATTTTCGCGGAGAACGACGAGATGGCTCTCGGCGCCCTCGAGGCCCTCGGTGCCCGCGCCGGTGAGGATGTCATGGTTGTCGGTTTCGACGGCACCGCTGACGGCCTGGCCGCGGTGAAGGACGGCCGCATGGTCGCCACCATCGCGCAGCAGCCGGGTGAGCTCGGCGCCCAGGCCGTTGAGCAGGCGAAGAAGATCCTCGACGATCAGACCCCCGACGAGGAGGTCCCGGTCGACGTCGTTACCGTCACCCGCGAGAACGTCGGTGACTTCGAGTGAGTGACCCCATCGATGTGGTCGTCGTCGGTTCCATTAACGCCGACCTGAGCGTTCGTGTCGCCCGCCACCCACTGCCCGGGGAAACCCTCCTCGGCTCGGGTGGGGTGGTGAGCCCCGGCGGCAAAGGCGCCAACCAGGCGGTCGCCGCCGCGCTGCAGGGCGCGTCGGTGTCCATGGTCGGCGCGGTCGGCAGTGACCCTTATGCCGCTCCTGCCACGGCGATCCTGCGTTCCTCCGGTGTGGACCTCTCGGCGGTGGCCACGGTCCCCGGCACCACGGGGCTGGCCGTCATCACCGTCGACGAGGGTGGTGAGAACACCATCGTCGTCGTGCCCGGCGCGAACGCGCTTGTCGACCCCGTCTTCGTCACCGAACGCGCCCCGCTCATCGAATCCGCGCGGATCGTCCTCCTGCAGGGTGAGATCCCGGCAGACGGTTTCGCCGCCGCCATCAACCTGGCCCGCGGGCGGGTCGTTGTGAATCTGGCTCCGGTGATCGAGGTCGACGTCGATAAGCTCCTCCGCGCCGATCCACTGCTGGCCAACGAGCATGAGGCGGGGCTCATCCTCGACATGCTGGGGGCGTCGATAAGCTCCGCGGAGCCGGAGGATCTCGTGTCCGCGCTTATCGACGCCGGCTTCCCCTCCGTCGTCCTCACCCTCGGCGCCCGTGGGGCGATAGTGGGGATCGGAGACGGGTGCACCCCGATCCCGACGCCGCGCGTGACCCCCGTGGACACCGTCGGCGCCGGGGACGCCTTCGCCGGGGCGCTGGTCGCGCGGCTCGTCGCGGGGGATGATCTTATCGCCGCCGCGGAGCACGCCGCGCGGGTCGGGGCGTTCGCCACCCTCAGCGAGGGCGCGCAAACCTCCTACCCCGGGCTGTCGGAGGTGGGTGATGCGTAGGTCAGGGATACTGCACGCCGAGCTGGCCGCTCGCATCAACCGCCTGGGGCACACCGACACGGTAGTCATCGCCGACTGCGGACTGCCCGTGCCCACCGGAGTGCCGGTGGTGGATCTGGCGCTGGCGTTCGGCATCCCCCGCTTCGCCGACGTGCTCGACGCCTACCTGGCCGAGGTCGTCGTCGAAAAGGTGACGCTCGCAGCGGAGACACCGGATGCAGTGCGCTCACTGCTTCCCGACGTACCGCAGACCGAAGTGAGCCACGAGGAGTTGAAGAAACAGGTGGCCGAGGCAGCGTTCGTCGTCCGGACCGGCGAGACCACCCCGTACGCGAACGTCATCCTCCACAGCGGGGTGCCGTTCTAGGAACCGGTTAACCCCCGTACACCTGGGTGAGGATCCCGGGGTGGAGCACCCGCTCCTCGGGGACCTCGAAGACGCCCAGTTCGGTGGCCAGGCGGTCGAATTCGGAGGACTCTGTCGTGGACAGTGCCACGTTCTCGCGGTTGTTGTGCATACCCACCTTCCGGTCGACCTGATACGCCATACTGTAGCCCGTCTAGGAGGCGGCCACCTTATCTTCAACAGTGACGGCGGTTTTTTGTTCCTCAGCCAGGGGGAAGCGGCGGGCGATGGCGGCGTAGATGGCGCCGGTGATGTTGTGCAGGACGGCGGCGACGGCACCCGGCAGGGCGGCTTCGGGGCTGAAGAACTTGGCGGACATGCCGGAGGCCAGGCCTGCGGACTGGGTGCCCACCTCGACGGCCATGGTGCGGTTATTGGACTCGGGCAGGCGGAAGATCTTGCCGGTGAGGTAGCCGAGGGCGTAGCCGAAGACATTGTGGAGCAGAACGGCAGCGAAGACGATCATGCCGACGGCGGCGAGGCGTTCGGTGTTGTTGGCGACGGTCGGGAAGACGACGCCACCGATGCCGAGGATGGAGATCCAGGGCAGGACCGGGGCGATGAGGCCGATCCACTTGTCCAGGAAGTAGCGCAGGACGAGTCCACCGATGACGGGCAGGAGGACGGTCTGGACGAGGGTGAGTGCCATGCCCGCGCCATCCACCTCGGTGCGCTGGTTGGCCAGGGCCAGCATGAGCATGGGCGTGACGATCGGTGAGAGCAGCGTGGACACAGAGGTCATCGCGACGGACAGGGCGACGTCGCCCTTGGACAAGAAGGTAATCACGTTCGACGAGGTACCACCCGGCACAGATCCCAGCATGAGCAGGCCGACGGCCAGGGCTTCGTTGAGCCCGAGCATGCGGGCCACGGCAATGGCGGCCAGCGGCATGATGACGAACTGGGCGATGACGCCGAGGAGGATGGCCCAGGGGCGGCGGGCGATCTCCTGGAAGTCAGGGATGGTCAGGGTCAAGCCCATGCCGAACATGATGATCATGAGGAAGTACGTGATGTACTGCGACCAGGGCTGGAAGGGCGCGGGGAAGAAGAAGGCGATGGCGGTGCCGACGAGGATAAACAGGGGGAAAGCGGTCACCGCGATCGCGGCGGAGCGGTCCTCCCGGGAAGAGAAGATGGCAGACATGAGTTCTCCGGAATGAGATGGTGACGACCTCGTGCCGTCGGCTGGTGGATCCCGTGCCCGAGGGGTAGATGCGCGGTGAGATAACTATAGAACCCTTATGAGCGCACCATTTCCATGAGGTGGCGGAGAATGCGGGCGCCGTCGACGCGCAGGCCGTTGTGTTGGTAGTCGGCGGTTTCCCAGACGCGGAGGTCCCGGAAACAGGCGGCGGTGTCGAGGGAGAGTTCGCGGGGAACGAAGATGTCGTCGCGGTAGACAGCTGCCGCACACACGGCGGTCGCCTCCCCCAAGGCGGCCGGGTTGTAGCCGGGGTCCCACTCGCGTTGCGCTAGATCCCGGGCGACCTCCCGGAAGGGGCGGAGGGCGGGGTCCTCCTCGAACTGCCAGGGAAAGATATGTTCACCGGTGAGAGGTCCCGCGAACTCTTCGCAGATGCGGTGGGCGGCCCAGTTCGGCGTCCCGGCGTAGATGGTCTCGTGGATGACCGCGTACAGCGGAGCCGCCTCAAATGACAGCATGCTGGACAGCTCGGCGAGGGTGTCGCCCCGCAACCGTTTCTCGCCGCGGATGTGGTGGAAGGGGGCGTCGAGAAGCATGGCGAGAGTCTCGAAGCCGGCACCGCGTCCGAGTTCGATGCCGATGGTGCAGAAACGGCGTGCCGACAGACGCTCGCCGGTGGGCAGGCGTTCGTCGGAGTTTTCGAGGTGGTGGCAGATCTCGCGGATGCGGTCCTCGGCGAAGCTGACGTCCGCGAAGAAGGCACGCTGGCGGGCGTCGAGTGTGGCGTATGTGGCGCGGTAGGTGACTTCCGCGGGCACCATGCCGGGCAGCCCGCCGGTGAGGTAGGCATAGCGGATCGCATCAGGGTACTGCGAGAGGTAGGTGGTGATGCAGAAGCCACCGAAGGACTGGCCGAGTACGTCCCAGCGCTCGATCCCGAGGTGCTCACGGAAGGCTTCGGCGTCGGCGACAATGTCGGTGGCGCGGAGATGGGCGAGGTGGGTGGCGTCTAGAAGCGCGGGGTCCGCGAAGCGGTCGAGGCGGGTGGAGCGGCCGGTGCCGCGTTGATCGAGCAGGAACACGCGGTGGTATTTCACCGCTTCGCCCAGCCACCCGTCCAGGGGCACGCGGGCGGGGTAGCCGGGACCGCCCTGGAGGTAGAGCAGTGGGGGCAGGGAGTCGTCGGTAGATAGCTCGCGGCAGAAGATCTCGATGTCCTCACCGGGGTACCAGGAGGTGGTCAGGGTGTGGTCGCGGACGATCATTGCACCTACTTTAGAGGGTATGGATGATCTTCTAGCCGCCGGCCGGATGCGGATGAGCCCCGCCGGAGCCCACGTGACCAGCACCGACACCGACCTTGGAGAACTGTTCTACCTTTCCTCGACAAGTGGTTTCCCGATCCGGGGCGGCATCCCTATCATCGCCCCCGCCGTCGCGGAACTTCTCGACGGGCAACCGCGCCACGGCTTTGCCCGCACCGCCGACTGGCGGGTGACCACCGACGGCATGGGTTTCGATGCGCAGCTGGTCAACGACGGCCTCCACCTCACCCTCAGCGTGAAGGAGCGTACCGACGGGGTCCGCCTGGAGCTGCACATGCGCAATGAATCCCGCGACACCCGCCGCGTGCAGATGGGTTTCCACCCCTATTTCCTGGTGGAGGATGTCCGCGAGGTGCGTGTGGAGGGGCTCGCAGAAACACTGCTTATCGACGCCCCCGTGGACCGGATTTTCCGGGAGGCCGGGGAGGTGCGGATTGTCGATAAGCAGCGGGTGATTACGGTAACCCCGGAGGAGGCGGATTCCATCGTGGTGTGGAACCCGGGCGAGGACGCCCCCTCCGATGTCGATGATTGGACGCGGTTTCTATGCGTCGAGCCCGCGCTCCTCGGGGAGGATTGCGCGGGCGTCGAGCTGGCTCCGGATGAGCAGTTGCGGTTGGCGATGACGGTGAGCGTCAGCCCTTCTTGATCGTGATCTGCCAGGAGGCGTCGCCGGTGGCGTGGAAATCGGTGACGTCATGGCCGTTGTTCGCGGCCCACTGCGGGATGGTCTCGGTGCCCTGGGTGCAGTCGAAGTCGATGACCAGCTCCTCACCGGATTCGAGCGTGTTGAGCACATCCTTGGTCTCGATCAGAGGGAAGGGGCACACGGCACCCATCTGGTCCAGGGCGTAACGGCCCTCGGCGATCGGGCGGGCCTTCTTCACGCGCGGGGCGGTCTTGAGGGCAACGGCGCCGGTGGCGACCTGGAACGAGGGGCTAGTGGCCAGCACGTGGTCCTCGGCGGAGGAGGGGGACTCGATGGATTCCTCTGTGGAGTAGGTCTCTTCCGTGGTGGGTGCCGCAGCCGGCTTCAGCCAGATCTTGGCACCAGCGCCGACGCCGAGGGCGATGAACAGCAGGGCGATCCATCCCTGATAGCTGAACAGGGCGGTCTGGACCATGCCATTGCCGACGGTGCAGCCACCGGCCAGGGCGGCGCCGACACCCATCATGGTGCCGCCGACGACGGCGCGGGTGGCGGTGGTGGCGTCCGGGACGCGGAGACGGAACTCGCCGGTGGCCTTGGCCGCGGCGAAGGCGCCGATGAACAGGCCGAGAACCAGCATGACTCCCCAGTCGATGCGCTCGACGTCGCCGGTGGTGAAGAAGTTCATGAGGTTGGCGGACGGGGTGGTGATGCCGAGGCCGGAGTTACGGCCGGCGGCGGCGGACAGCGGCCAGGCGATGACACCGATGAGGCCGACGAGGGCACCTGCGGTGTACAGGTGCAGCGGGCGCTTCCAGAACGGCACGCTGAGCTTTGCGGGCTGCTTCTCGGTGGCCAGGTAATGGCGGGCGGCCAGGGCGGTGCCGATGGCCAGCGGGATGGCGAAGAACCAGGCAGAGACCCCGAAGCTGGTGGGCAGCGTGGTCAGGGAGGTCTCGTAGCTGGACAGCCCGTTGTTCAGCCAGCTCAGTGCGCCGGTGTTCATGGCGGCGGCGGACAGTCCGTAGAAGACGAGGGCGAACCACGAGCCGATGAGCCCTTCCGCGGAGCGGAACCACGTGCCAGAGGCGCAACCACCGGCCAGGATGATGCCCAGACCGAAGACGAAGCCACCGACAATGACGGCGATCGGGGCGAACGCGGTTTCCCGCGGGGTGATGATGCCGAAGCTGGTCAGCGCCGCGATGCCGACGGCGTGGACGGCGATGACGATGAACAAGGCGACGGTGGTGCGCCACGTCTTCTGCAGGAAGATGTCACGGAGCATGCCGGTGACGCAGAAACGCCCGCGCTGCATGACGATACCGAGGAGTGCTCCCACGGCCAGTCCGGTGAGGATCATGGATGACGCCTTTCAGGTGATATTAATCGGTGCAGACAGAAAGGTACTACAGAGATAGACAAACCGGTATATTTCATTCAGGCGCTAGAGTGAACGGCATGCACGACACCCTGCCGCCGCGCCCCAGCCCCTGGCAGCTGTTCACCGCCTTCCACTCCCCCGGCCGCCGCTGGCCCGGCGCGCTGCGCGCCGGCCTGGCCATGGGCCTACCAGGCACGATCGCCATTCTCCTCGGACTGGAAGCGGAGCTCTTGCTCATCGCGGCCGGCTCTTTCACCGTCATCCACGGGGAGGGTTACGCCTACCGCGCCCGCTGGAAGGTGCTTCTCATCGCGGGGGCGCTGTTTATCACCGGTTCAGTCGCAGGCGCCTTCGTGGGCACCGTGGTGTGGGGACAAGGCGGCGGGTGGTGGTTGCTGCTCACCGTCGCCTTCACCTCCTCCATCGCCGGGACCGGCGTGTTCATCGCCAACGCGTTGCGCCTGCCACCACCCGGTCCGTGGTTCATCCTGCTGGTCACCGGCGCCTCCACCATGTCCTACCGGCTCGGACTCAACCCGGTGGAGGTCGGGGCGTGGGCGAGTGTCGGCGTGCTCAGTTCCCTGCTCGTCGGAATGGCCCCCGCCCTGCTCAACCCCCGCGGCCCGGAGGAAGATGCGGTGCGGGTCCTGGAGGAGACGGTGGCGGACATTGACGGTGAGGTCAGCGTCGAGAAGCTCCATCAGGCCCACACCGCCGTCACCCACGCCTGGTTCACGCTAGCCGACGCCCGCGCCCGCACCTCCCCGCTGGCCGCACGCACGCTTAACGCCCAGTCAAAACTGGTGGGCACCGGCAGCCGGGCTGTCGACGAGATCTCCGACAACCGCAACTACCTGGACGTGGACCGGGTGAAGGTGCCGCACCGGCGGCCGTCGATAAGCTACCGCCTTTACCGCTCCCTCCACCGCGACAGTCACGCCATGATGACCGCCACCCGCGTCCTACTCGCCTGCCTCGGCGCGGGCGTGACCAGCGTCGTTCTCGGATTCGACCGGCCCGACTGGGCGATCGTGTCCACCCTGCTCATCCTGCAATGGGGGCCGGACAAGATCCCCGGCACGATCCGCGGCGCCCACCGCTTCCTGGGCTCCGTCCTCGGCGTCGGACTGTTCGGTCTACTCCATCTTCTCGACGTCCACGCCTGGACCCTCATGCTCGCCCTGTCGATGTGCCTGTTCTTTTCTGAACTCTTCGTCACCCGCAACTACGCGCTGACCGTCATCTTCACCACCCCCGTCGCGCTCATGCTCGGTGGGGCACTTACCGAACCGCTGGACGTGACCATGAGTGAGCGCGTCATCGAGATCGCCTTCTCCGTCGTTTTCGCCCTCGCCCTGTTGTGGCTCTACCGCGCGGATGCCGAACCCGCCCATCACCTGCGACTGCAACGCCGCTGCCGCCGCGCCATGGAGTCCCTCCTCGGCGCCCTGCTCACCAGCGCCCCCGACGACGCCCTGGAACAGCGGCGTGACCTGCAGTACGAGCTGCTCAGCGAACGCCGCGCGGCCCGGTCCCTGGCCCGCAACAACCCCGACATCGCGGAGTCCCGCTGGGAGGAGCACCTGCACCTGCAACGCACCGGCTACGCGCTTCTCGACTACTGCGAGGCCCACGGTGACGCCCGCCTGCCGTTCGGCGACATCCAGTCCGTCGCGGAGCGGATCGACCATGCGTGAACCACTGCCGCCCCGCCCCGGGTTCTGGGACCTGTTCACCGCGGTCCACTCCCCCGGCCGCCGCTGGCCGGGTGCGTTGCGGGCCGCCTTCGTGCTGGCGTTGCCCGGTTCTGTCGCCCTGCTTCTGGGCTACGACGTCGAGATGCTGCTCATAGCGGCCGGCGGCTTCACCGTCATCTACGGCGAGGGCCATCCCCTCCGCACCCGGTGGCGAGTCATGAGCATCGCCGCGCTGCTGCTGGTCACCGGTTCGGTGGCGGGTGCCTTCGTCGGTTCGGTGGTGTGGGACCAGGGCGGGCACTGGTGGCTGCTGCTGTCGGCGCTGTTCACGGCGAGCGTGGCCACCGTCGGTGCCTTCGTGCAGAACGCGCTGCGTCTGCAGCCGCCGGGCAGTTTCTTCATCGTCATGGTCACCGGCGGTGCCACCATGGTCGCGCGCCTGGGGCTCAACCCTTTCGAGGTGGGTGCGTGGGCCTGCGTCGGCGCGGCCAGCGGCCTCGCCCTGGGCATGCTGCCGGGGCGTGCCCCCGAGCGCGGGGCGGTGGACACCCTGGAGAAGGCCGTCGCGGACTTCGCCGCCGGGGACCCGAGCGTAGCCAGACTGCACCAGGCCCGCACCGCCCTGTCGAATGCGTGGAACATGCTTGCCGACGCCGGCGTCATCCGCGCCGGACGCGTCGTCGACACCTCCCGCGCCGACCTGGTCACCCGCACGCTCAAGGCGCACCGACGACTGGCCGCCCTCAACACGCCGGGTCACGCCGCCGAGGAACTCACGGATACGCCGAATTACGTCGATCTGAACCGGACGGCGATCCCGCACACGCGGCCGTCGATAAGCTACCGCCTCTACCGCTCGCTGCACCGCCACAGCCACGCGACCATGACCGCCGCCAAGGTGTTCGGCGCCTGTCTGGCGGCGGGCGTGCTCGGCATCGCAGTCGGGTTCGACCGTCCGGACTGGGCCGTCGTCTCCGCCCTGCTCATCCTGCAGTGGGGGCCCGACCGCCTGCCCGGCACCATCCGTGGACTGCACCGCTTGCTGGGCTCCTTGCTGGGCATCGGGCTGTTCGCGGCGCTCCACCTGCTCGACCTCAACCTGTGGGGACTGCTCTTGGCCCTGGCCGTGTGCCAGTTCTTCGCCGAGGTCTTCGTCGTGCGCAACTACGTGCTATGCGTCATCTTCACCACTCCGCTCGCGCTCATGATGGGTAACTCCCTGGCGCTGCCGCTCGGGGAGACGGTCGTCTCGCGTACCGCCGAGGTGTCGCTCTCCGTCATCTTCGCCCTCGCCCTGCTGTGGCAGGGACGCAACGAGCCCGCCCACCACGCGCTGCTCATGCAGCGCTGCCGCGAGTCGGTGACCACCCTGCTGGGCGCGCTGCTGGCCGCCACCCCGGACCAGGCCCTGGCGCAGCGGCGTGACCTGCAGTACGAGCTGCTGAGCGAACGCCATGCCGCGCAGTCACTGGCCGGCAACCACCCGGACATCGCAACCGCCCGCTGGGAGGAACACCTGGTGCTGCAGGCCACGGGCTACGCGTTGCTCGACCGTTGCAACGCCGCGCCCGACACACCGGTGCCCGTCGGCGACATCCGGGCCGTGGCGGAGAGGATCAGCTGAACAGGACCTTCTGTACGTCCCCCTGGCGGACGGGGCGCATCCCCCACGCGTCCTGCCCGACGTCGACCAGCCCGGGCCCGGTGTCCGGGTCGGCGGAGTGCAGATGGCCGTGCACGAGATACTCGGCGCGCAAACGCACCTCATCGTGCCGCGACGGCATCCCCGGATGATCCATGCCCGGCCGCGGGAAGTGGTTGAGGTAGACGGTACGACCCTCCCACTTGAGCTTCTGGTACGCCTGCACCGAGTGGAAGACCTCGAGGAACATCCGCTGCGTCTTGTGCGAGGATCGGTGGATGGGGTGACACGAATCGTGGTTCCCAGGCACGAGGTGCATTTCCAGGTGCGCGCCGTGGACCTTCAGCAGCTGCAGCGCGCGGCGCTCCTCCTCCGAGGAGCCGCGCGAGAGATCCCCCAGGATCCACAGCCGGTCCCCTTTCGGCAGGTTGCGGATTCCTGCCAGGACGGCGTCGTCATGCTTATCGACGTCGTCGAAACCCCGCAGCCGCGCCACAAACTGGTGCCCTAAGTGCAGGTCGGAGGTGAGCCAGATGTTCATTAGACCTGCTCCAACGCTTTCTTGAACACCTCGACCGGCTGCGCCCCGGAGACCGCCAGTTTTCCGTCGAAGACGAAGAAGGGCACACCCTGCACCCCGATCTGGCGGGCCAGTGCAATGTCCGCGGCGACCTCCTCAGCGTTGACGGTGTCGTCGGCGAGCACCGGATCCGCGTCGAGACCGATCTCGGCGGCAATCGCACGGAGCTCATCACGATCGGCGATGTTGCGCCCTTCCGTGAAGTAGGCGCGTTTGACCAGCTTGTCCCACTCGACGCCCTGGCCCTGCTGGCGGGCGAGGATCCCGACCCGATGGGCGTCCATGGTGTTGACCATGTGGGCTTCCCGCCAGTTGAACTCCAGGCCCACCTCGGCCGCGCGGGCGGCCAGGCCGTCATTCATGGCGACGACCTGTTCCTCACTCATACCCTTGACCCGGGTGAGGTAGTCCAACGCATTGCCGATTGACTCCCGCGGCGCGTCCGGGTCGAGCTGGAAACTGCGCCACACGATCTCGACATCATCGCGGCCCGCCAGCGCGAGGGCCAGGTGGCGCTCCCCCACCGTGCAGAAGGGACAGATGTAGTCGGACCAGATATCGATACGCATGGCCCCCATTCAAGCACGGGGTGCACGTACAGTGGAGGGCACACATCAACCGAAAGGAATGCATCATGAGCACCGTCACCCGCGAAGACATCGTCAAGGAGATGCGCAATGAGCGCTTCGTCATGCTGACCTCCAAGTCCGACACCGGCAAGCTGCACTCCCACCCCATGACCCCGCTGGAGGTCACCGACACGGCCGACGCCTACTTCTTCATCAAGCTCGACACCGGCCATGCCGACAACCTCCGCCACGATCCGCAGGTCAACCTCGCCTTCACCGACAACTCCACCTGGCTCTCGGTCGCCGGCACCGTCGACTTCCTGGAGGGCGAGGAGAAGAACCGCAAGGTCGAGGAGCACTGGTCCGAGGCCACCGAGGCGTTCTACACCGGCAAGAACGACCCGCAGCTCGGCGTCATTCGCGTCACCACCGACACCGCGCAGCTGTGGAACCAGCAGGGCGGCATGATCGGCGCGCTCGTTGAGTTCGCGAAGATGAAGGTCACCGGCGAGAAGCCCACCGGCGGCTCGGACACACTCAACCTGTAGACACTTAAGTTGCGATCCGGCGGGGATCCGCGAACAATTGATAGTTCCTAATGTCTCACGGAAGGGTGCACGCCGGTGCCACCTCATACCCCGTCTCTGTCCCCGCAGTACCCGCATGACATGCACCCCGGCCTGGTCCGGGGCATTGATGTCGAGGAGCAGCGTAACCGCTTCGGCCTCGACCGCATCGTCTTCAGTGTCACCGCCGTGGCCGTGGTGGCGTTCATCGCCTGGGGTGTGATCGCCCCGGAATCGGTGTCAAACGCCTCGGCCACGGCTTTTGACTGGGCTATCGTCAACGCCGGGTGGCTCCTCAATGTCACCATGGCGCTGGGTCTGGTGGTCATGCTCTACATCGGGTTCTCCCGGCTTGGGAGGATCAAGCTGGGCACCGATGATTCCGAGCCCGAGTTCTCGCGTTTCTCCTGGGTGGCCATGATGTTCGGCGCCGGCATCGGCGTGGGCATCTTCTTCTATGGCCCTTCCGAGCCACTCGCCTACTTCGTGTCCCCGCCGCCGCACACCGTCGAGGCGGGCACCTCTGAGGCGGTCCACCAGGCCGTCGCGCAGGCCCACTTCCATTGGGGGTTGTCACCGTGGGCGATGTACGCCCTGGTCGGCGGTGCGATCGCCTACTCCTCTTACCGACGCGGCCGCGTCCCCCTCATCTCCTCCGTATTCAAGCCACTGCTCGGATCCCGCAACACCGACGGCATCGCGGGGAAGATCATCGACATGATGGCGATCATCGCCACCCTTTTCGGTACCGCCGCCACCCTGGGACTGTCGGCCGTGCAGATCGGCCAAGGCGTGGAGATCGTCTCCGGCGCGGGCCCTCTGACCAATAACGCGCTGCTCATCATCATCGGCATTCTGTCGATCGGCTTCATCATTTCTGCCGTGTCGGGTGTGGCGCGAGGCATCCGCTGGCTGTCGAACATCAACATCACCCTGACGCTCGGCCTCGTCGCCTTCGTTTTCCTGCTCGGCCCCACCCTCTTCCTCTTCAACCTCATCCCCTCCGGCATCGCCGTCTACCTCGATGAGTTCCTGCCGATGGTGTCCAAGTCGCTGTCCTGGGGCGAGGAAACCGTGGAGTTCCAGGGCTGGTGGACCGCCTTCTACTGGGCGTGGTGGATTGCCTGGACCCCGTTCGTCGGAATGTTCATCGCCAAGATCTCCCGCGGGCGTACCCTGCGCGAGTTCGTGTTAGTCACCATGCTCGCCCCCACCGCCATCCTCATTTTGGCCTTCACCATCTTCGGCGGCACCGCCGTGCGCCTGAGCCAGAACGGAGTCGCGGGTTTCGATGGTTCCTCGGGCCCCCAGCAGGTGCTTTTCGACATGTTCGCGCAGCTGCCCCTGGCCCAGATCACCCCGTTCATCCTCATGGCTGTGCTGGCGATTTTCTTCGTCACCTCCGCCGATTCCGCCTCCGTCGTCATGGGCACTATGTCCTCACGCGGCAACCCCTCCCCCAGCAAGCTCGTCGTCGTGTTCTGGGGCCTGTGCATGATGGGCATCGCCGTGGTGATGCTGCTCGCCGGTGGCGCGACCACCCTCACCGCCCTCCAGAACCTCACCATCCTCATCGCCCTGCCGTTCTCCGCGGTACTGCTGGCAATGATGGTCTCCTTTGTCAAGGACCTGCGCACCGACCCCTTGGCTATTCGCCGCACCTACGCACGCACCGCCGTCGAGAACGCTGTCGTCCGTGGACTGGAGGAGCACGGCGATGACTTCGAACTCGCCGTCAACCCCGCCCCTGAGGGACGCGGCGCCGGATCAGATTTCGACTCCACCTCCGAGAACGTCACCGAGTGGTACCAGCGCACCGACGAAGACGGAAACCCCGTCGACTACGACTACGAGACCGGCGAATGGGCCGACGGGTGGAGTAACGAGGACAACTAGGGGACGCTCACCTCGCCATGTCAGTAGATTTCAGCATCTGAGTCACAGAGCACGAGTTGATCGGCGAGTTCCTGCGGGACCCCGTCAGCCGCCATGCGGTCCGGCAGGTAGCAGGCGAAAACGCCCAGGGTCAATCCATGACTCTTATAGCCCACTCATTCGCCACCAACACTCTGGGTCACCCAGACATGATCTGACTGGCTGCGCCCGACGTACGCCCACTCCCCGTCGCAGTACATGACCGTGATGGGGATGTCGTCGGCGAACGCGGTGGGCTCGCAGCTGGCCCCCTCCGGTTCAGGTTCGGCCACGGTCGTCTCCACCACAGTGGTGGGTTCCGGTGCAGCTTCCGATTCGGTGGTGACCGTCTCGGTGACCACCACCATCGGTTCACCTTCGGGAGCCTCGGCACCGCATGCCGTGAGTAGCGCCGCGGAGGCGAGCAGAACGGGGACGAAAGGGCGTCGATAAGCGGTATCCATAAGCCCGGATTAAGGCGGCGGTCGCTTGACGGGCGGGTTTCGGGGAGCAGTCCCCGACACAAAGTCGTAACACCAGCTTCGCAAGTCTTTACAGCTTCGCAAACACGCCCTAACATGTGATCCATGTAACAATTCCGCGAAGGAGTGCAGTCATGGATCTCAAACAAAGGGCACGCACCGACCAGTTCATCGTCGAATTCGTCCGCGCCATGCCCCATCTGACGGTGAGCCAGGCGGTATCGGCCGCGATGCAACTCTCGGAATCCATGGAACTGCCCCGCTTCGAGGATTTCGGCGCGCTCGTCGGCCTGGTCAACGGACTGCAACTGCGCCCCGCTTTCGAATGGGAACTCTTCGGCTACGAACCGATCGAGGACGCACTGCCGATCCGCCTCGAAGTCCCCCACGAGCCGGGCCGCGACCAGCGCATCCACTTCGAGGACCACTACCTTTCCACGCACACCCGGCGCGCCCACCCGCCAGGGGTACACCTCCCGGACTACCGCGACTGTGTCGGCGGCTGGCGCAAGCGGCTGGGATACATGACCCCTCCCTCGCTGGAGTATGCGGCTTTTGCCAGCGCCATTGCCAACCGGAAGGTACCGATGCGGCGGGTGGAGATGCTCGGCAACCTGTGGAAGATCGGCGCGGTCGCCCTCTGGGAAACTGAACGCGATGACCAGACGTCCTGGTGCCACGTCGGCGCGCAACCGCTGCCGGGCGAATCCCCACATCCGGAAATGACGGAGCACGACGCCTGGTACCTCATCCGCATCAACCCCGACATCGGGCGTGATGTCATCGTGGAGATTGCGCGGTGTGTGGCGGAGATCCAGCTGGGGTACGTCGATAAGCAGGCGGGCACGCAACGCGGGCCGGAGTCCGAGGCCGCCGCCTACATCGCACTCGAGCGGCTGTGGGTGCCGCAGCGCAGCCGCCGGACAGACTGGTTCCGCCGCTACACCGCGGGCGAGCCGATGCCGAACGAGTTCCGCTGGCCGGCCGTGTGGCGTGCCGCGGAGCAGGTCGAGGACCTCCTGCGTGGCGACACCATGCCCGTCACCGCCTATGCTGGAGGTCGTTGAGCACAGACATAAAAGTGTAAGGAGTGGTGGTGCACAGTTACACCACCAATGAGAAGAATCTGGCGGTGAGCTTCGCGTTCATCGCTGGATTCGTCGATTCGATCGGCTTCATTTTTCTCGGCGGCGTGTTCATGTCATTCATGTCGGGCAACACCACCCGCATCGCCACCTCCGCTGTCGAAGGCAACCCCGATCTGGCCTGGCTCGCCGGCTCCGCCGTGGTGTTCTTCCTGCTCGGCGTCATGCAAGGCGCGCTCATTCGACGCCTGGCAAAGCACCGCGTGCGCCCGGATCAGGTGCGTGAGGTGGTCATGCTCAACACATGCGTGTTGTTCACGGTAGCCGCGTTTTTATTGCTTATCGGCACCCCCCGCGCCGCCATCATCGCCGCCTCCTTAGGTATCGGCTCGATGAACTCCATCTTCGAGCGTGAGGGCGAGGTGTCTATTCCGCTGACGTACATGACCGGCACGCTGGTGAAGATGGGTCAGCGCTTTGTCGATGCCTTCTTCGGCGGCACCCACGCGGCCTGGCTGGGGCATCTGAAGATGTGGGCGGGGTTGACCGCGGGCGCTTTCACCGGGGCGATCGCCTACCGGTGGTTCGAGATCAACGCGCTCTACCTGGTGGCGGTGTTGACGTGGGTGGTCACGGGGATAGCACTGCTGTGGCGAATGTGGAAGCGTCGCCATGCGGTGGGTTCCGTGGTGAAGGTCAACGTCGAACCCTACTGACCCGGCCAGTTCGTTACAGAAGTTCCCTGTGAGAATCAGGTGACATAACTGGAAGCCTCCGCTAGTTTCTATGTCATGACTAGCAATGCCCGTCGCCGACTCCTCGCCCTCGGCGCCGCCACCGCCCTCACCGTCACGCTCGCCCCCGCCGCCCCCGCGCAGGACGGTTCCATGCGCGACGCCGTCGTCAGCTCCTTCGACAACCCCGCCTCCTCCGGATCCTCCCTCGATGCGGCTCTGAGCTCCCTGTCACTTATCGGCTCCTCCGAGTGGGACCTGCCGGATATGTGGCGCGATGTCGACGACAGCTACCCGCTAGCCACCGACGAGACCATCACCGAAGTGGACCTCGTTGATATCCAGGACGCAGGCCAGCGTCTCGAACGATGGATCGTCGCCTCCCCCTCCATGAAGCGCAACGTCGAGGTGCAGATCTGGCACGCCGCCGACCGCAGCGTCGACGCCCCTTTCCTCTACATGCTCGACGGCGTCGATGCCCCACGCAGCAGCGGCTGGCTGGGCTCCGGCACCGCCCGTGAAGTTTTCGCCGAGGAGAACGTCACCCTGGTCATGCCCACCCAGGCCATCGCCTCCAACTACTCCGACTGGGTCAACGAGGACCCGGCACTCGGACTGCATAAGTGGGAGACCTTCATCACGAAGGAGCTCGACCCGCTGCTCGAGAGCCACGCATCCCTCAACTTCAACGGCAAACGCGGCGTCGGCGGCCTCTCCATGGGAGCCAACGGTGCCGTCCACCTGGCCAACGACAACCCGGAACTTTTCGACGGCGTCTTCGGCATCTCCGGTTGCTACTCCCCCATGAGCCCGGTCGGCCGCCAGATGGCCAGCTTCGTGGTCACCTCGCGCGGCGGCACCCTGGAGAACATGTGGGGCCCCTACGGCTCCGACGAGTGGATCCGCCATGACACCGCCCGCAACCCCGAGGGTCTGCGCCACCAGGCCGTGTACCTCTCCACCGCCAACGGCCGGGTCACCGCCGAAGAGCAGGAGTTCTACAAGAGTTACGAAATCACCAGCATGGCCGTCGGCGGCCTGCTCGAGCGCGGCGTGCTCTCCTGCACCCAGGAACTCGACGACGCCATGAAGCGCGCCGGCATAACCCACCACAAGGTCAACTACAAAGACGGCGGCGCCCACAACTGGATCCAGTTCAACCAGGAACTGGCACCCGCCTGGGAGCACATCAAGCCGGCGTTGAGCGTTGTGGGCTGACGTCCGCCGATTCATAACCGGCATCACCGTCGCCACCCTGGCGGTGGGCCTGAGCGGCGGCGCTCTGGAACGCGCCGTGGTCAGGTCCAACGCGGATCCGACTCACCGGAGCACTCGGGTTTTCTCGAGACCCTCGGTTGCGCCGAGATCCCCGTGAGCAGCGTCGGCGGCGGACACAGGCTCGACCACTCGATCACGACCGGATCGAACGGTGACCCATCGCCTCCCCGGCGATGAAACGCACCCCTGGAAGCATGATGCCTCGACGGATCGTGCCCGCGATTGCACTGCCTCTGTTGCAGGTGGGCCCCGCAAGCCGCCCCACAGTCCACCACGCCAGAACCGACGCCCGACAACTGCACCGGATCCCACCGCCCACCATGGAGGGTGAGATCTGGGAGTACCACGGCGAATCCAACTACGATCCGTGCGCCGACCACTACGTGCCCGTCACATTCTGGCGGGACGGCGAGCGCGTCGAACCCATCGGGCGGATCCCCAACGAGAGGCACTTCGATTAGGTCTACTCCGGCGACTCCTTGAGCGTCTCGCTCGGGGCCTGCCCGAAGCGGCGTCGATAAGCGGAGGAGAAACGCCCGAGATGGGCGACTCCCCAGGTCAGGGCAATGTCGGTGACGGTGACACCGGAGCGGGCATCGGCGGCGACCAGCTCATCGTGGATGACCGACAGACGGATACCGCGCAGATACTCGACCGGCCCGACGCCGTACTGCTCCCGGAAATCCCCCTGCAGCGTGCGCACACCGCAGCCGGCCACCTGCGCGATCTCCCCCACCGTCCACGGGCGGGCGGGATCGGATTCGAGGGCGTCGACGGCCCGCCGTAACCGCGCGGGGGTGGCGCGCGGCCCGGTGGGACCGTGCTCGGCGAGGACCAGCGCCAGCCCGGAGGCGAGCGCCGCGGCGAGGTTGCGACGGAACAGGGGGTTGCCCGCCAAATGGCCCTCCCCGGCGATGACGCTTAGGCAGATGTCCTGCCACTCGCGCCCCGCCCCGCCGCTCAAGTCGATGACCGTCGGCGTGCTGGCGGTAGTCACACCCGCCAGTTCCAGCTGATTGCGCAGGTAGTCGGCACCCATCCGGACACCGAGCATGGTGACCTCCGCGCCCCACTGGGGGAAGGAGACCGGGGTGTCGGGCGGGCACACCACCGCCTGGCCGCTCGCCGCCTGCCCCGGGCCGCGGGTGCTGCGGACACCCAACCGACCGCGGAGCGGGATGTTCACTGCGAAGGCGTCAGGATGTTCGGTCTCCACAGTCACCGCCGCGCCCCAGTTGAGCCTGACCAAAGACACCTCGCCGAGATCGCGGCAGATGAGGCCGCATTCGCGCAGCAGCACCTGGGATTCCATCCGCACGGTGTGTGGAAAATAGTGCTCCTCTGTCACCCGGGACAGTTCCCGGAACGACCGCGGCCGCGTGTCGCAGTCCATCAGTTTCTCCTCTTTCACCTGCATCGATTCGTATAGCGGACAATCGTGCGCTCAGTGGATTTCCACTGTGAGAGAGATTTCCTACTCTCAGGTTTGTGACCCCGATCATAAACACAGTGAACGCAGAAAGGACACCCCCATGAGCGAATCAGTTTCCGAAGGCAGGAAACTCCGCAATGTTTTCGGCCAGTTCGCCAGCGGCGTCACCGTGGTCACCACCACCGCGGCCGACGGCACCCCGCACGGTGCCACCGTCACCGCCTTCACGTCGATCTCCCTCGAGCCGCGCCTGTGCCAGGTAACGCTCACCCGCACCTCCAAGGCCTGCGCCATCCTCTCGGACAACACCTTCGCCGTGAACATCCTCGCCTCCACCCAGGACGACATCGCCCTGCACTTCGCGGGCCGCCCCCGCGAGGAGCCCATCAGGTGGGGTGACCACGAGATCGCCCCCTCGCTGTGCGGCAACCTCGCCACCCTGTGGTGTCGGCCCTTCGCCCAGTTCGACGGCGGTGACCACATCATCTTCCTCGGCGAGATCGTCGACGCGGAGATCGACGAGGCCCGCGATCCCCTGCTCTTCTTCCGCTCCACCTTCCACGCCCTCGGTCCCACGTCCCATGACGGCCTGTGGAACCACAGCGGCGACGACCCCCTCACCGGCTGGTTCGGCGCCAACGCCGAACTGCGACCCATCAACTAACGCATCAGGAGACAACACCATGAGCACCTTCGACGGCACCGCCAACCCGGCCGCCGACCACCCCGCCAACCAGAAGCAGAACTACGCCTCCGCCCCCATGACAGGCGACGAGTACATCGAGTCCCTCCGCGACGGCCGCGAGGTGTGGCTGCACGGCGACCGCGTCAAGGACGTCACCACCCACCCGGCCTTCCGCAACTCCATCCGCATGGTCGCCCGTCTCTACGACGCGATGCACACCGGACCGCACGTCGGCAAGCTCACCGTGCCCACCGACACGGGCAACGGCGGTGTCACCATGCCCTTCTTCAAGGCCCCCACCAGCGCGGATGACATGCTCAAGGAGCGCGACGCCATCGCCACGTGGGCGAAGCTCACCTACGGGTGGATGGGTCGCAGCCCCGACTACAAGGCCTCCTTCCTGGGCACCCTGCACGCCAACCGCGAGCTCTACGAGCCCTTCGGCGACAACGCCGAGCGCTGGTACCGCGAGTCCCAGGAGAAGGTCCTCTACTGGAACCACGCCATCATCAACCCACCCGTCGACCGCCAGCTTCCGCCGGACGAAGTCGGCGACGTGTACATGAAGGTGGAGAAAGAGACCGACGCCGGCCTCATCGTCTCCGGCGCGAAGGTGGTAGCCACCGGCTCCGCCATCACGAACTACAACTTCATCGCCCACTACGGGCTGCCCATCAAGAAGAAGCAGTTCGCCCTCATCTGCACCGTCCCCATGGACGCCCCCGGCATCAAGCTCATCTCCCGCGCCTCCTACGCACAGAACGCCGCCGTGACCGGCACGCCCTTCGACTACCCGCTGTCGAGCCGCATGGACGAGAACGACGCCATCTTCATCTTCGACAAGGTGCTCGTCCCCTGGGAGAACGTCTTCATGTACGGCGACGTGGAGAAGATCAACGCCTTCTTCCCCCAGTCCGGCTTCCTCCCCCGCTTCACCTTCCAGGGCTGCACCCGCCTAGCCGTCAAGCTCGACTTCATCGCCGGCCTGCTCATGAAGGCCCTCGACGCCACCGGCTCCGGCGGCTTCCGCGGCGTGGAGACCCGCGTCGGTGAGGTCTTAGGCTGGCGCAACCTCTTCTGGTCACTGACCGAATCCATGGCCCGTGATCCCGAGGAGTGGAAGAACGGCACCCTCCTGCCTAAGCTCGAGTACGGCCTGACTTATCGCATGTTCATGATCCAGGGCTACCCGCGCATCAAGGAGATCATCGAGCAGGACGTCGCCTCCGGCCTCATCTACCTGCCGAGTTCCTCCGTCGACTTCCAGACCCCCGAGATCCGCCCCTACCTGGACAAGTACGTCTGCGGCTCCGACGGCATCACCGCCGTCGATCGCGTCAAGGTGATGAAGGCCCTGTGGGACTCCATCGGCTCCGAGTTCGGCGGCCGCCACGAACTCTACGAACGCAACTACTCCGGCAACCACGAGAACGTCAAGCGGGAGCTGCTGCTCGCGGCCAACAACCGCGGCTCGGCCGCCGAGATGCGCGGCTTCGCCGAGCAGTTCATGTCCGAGTACGACCTCGACGGCTGGACCGTCCCCGACATGATCTCCGGAGCGGACGTCTACGCCTACGGCAAGTAGGAAAAAGATGCTTATCGACGCCCCGCGGGGCGTCGATAAGCATCTTTTCAGTCACTGTCCGTGGACAGGGCCGCGACGAAAGCCTCCTGCGGCACGGAGACGGAACCGATGTTCTTCATGCGCTTCTTACCGGCCTTCTGCTTCTCCAGAAGCTTGCGCTTACGGGAGATGTCGCCGCCGTAACACTTGGCCAGGACGTCCTTGCGCAGGGCGCGGATGTTCTCACGCGCGATGACCTTCGAACCGATCGCGGCCTGAACGGGCACCTCGAACTGCTGACGAGGGATGAGCTCCTTGAGCTTGACCGTCATCTTGTTGCCGTACCACTGGGCGTTGTCCCGGTGCACGATCGCCGAGAACGCGTCGACCGGCTCACCCTGCAGGAGGATGTCCACCTTGACCAGATCGGCGGTCTGCTCACCGTCCTCCTCGTAGTTGAGGGAGGCGTAACCCTTGGTGCGGGACTTGAGCATGTCGAAGAAGTCGAAGATGATCTCACCGAGCGGCATGCGGTAGCGCAGCTCGACGCGGTCCTCGGAGAGGTAGTCCATGTTCTTCATGTCACCGCGCTTGGACTGGCACAGCTCCATTGTGGAACCGACGAACTCGCTCGGCACGATGATGGTGACATTGACCATCGGCTCGTAAACCTCCTGCAGCTTTCCACCCGGCCAGTCGGAGGGGTTGTGCACGTGGTGCTCGGTGCCGTCCTCGGCGATGACGCGGTAGTCCACCGACGGGGAGGTGGAGATGAGGTCGAGGTCGAACTCGCGCTCCAGGCGGTCGCGGGTGATCTCCATGTGCAGCAGACCGAGGAAGCCACAGCGGAAACCGAAGCCCAGGGCCACGGAGGTCTCGGGCTCCCAGGTCAGCGAAGCGTCATTGAGCTGCAGCTTCTCCAGGGCCTCACGCAGGGCGGGGAAATCGGCCTGGGAAATCGGGAACAGGCCCGAGTAGACCATCGGCTTGGGCTCGGCGTAGCCCTGAAGGGCCTCCTCCGCACCCTTGTCCGCCCAGGTGACCGTGTCACCGACCTTCGACTGGCGCACATCCTTCACGCCGGTGATGAGGTAGCCGACCTCGCCCGGGCCCAGGCCCGCGCACTTCTTCGGCGTGGGTGAGACGATGCCGATCTCCAGCAGCTCATGGTTGGCGCCGGTGGACATCATCTTCAGGCGCTGCCGTGGGGTGAGCTTGCCGTCCATCATGCGGATGTAGGTGACCACGCCACGGTAGGTGTCGTAGACGGAGTCGAAGATCATGGCGCGGGCAGGGGCATCCGCACCATGCGCGGAGGTCGGCGCCGGGATGAGCTCAGCGACCTTGTCCAGCAGCTCCGGCACACCCTGCCCGGTCTTACCGGACACGCGCAGCACATCCTCCGGCTCACAACCGATGATGTTCGCCACCTCGAGGGAGTACTTATCCGGGTCCGCCGCCGGCAAGTCGATCTTGTTGAGGACCGGGATGATCTCCAGGTCCTTCTCCATCGCCATGTAGAGGTTGGCCAGGGTCTGGGCCTCGATGCCCTGCGCGGCGTCGACAAGCAAAATCGCGCCCTCACACGCCTCCAGCGCGCGGGAAACCTCATACGTGAAGTCAACGTGGCCCGGGGTGTCGATCATCTGCATGACGATCTCCTCCCCCGCCAGCGGACCCGACTGCGGAACCCACGGCAGACGCACGTTCTGCGCCTTGATGGTGATGCCACGCTCGCGCTCAATGTCCATGTTGTCGAGGTACTGGTCACGCATGTCGCGGGCCTCGACGACGTTGGACAGCTGCAGAATACGGTCAGCAAGCGTCGACTTACCGTGGTCGATGTGCGCGATGATGCAGAAATTACGGATCCGGGAGGGATCGGTAAAAGTCTGCTCCGCGAAGTTCTTCGGCATGTGTGCTGGAGGTTCCCTTCTGGTATGACTCCCCCACTCTACCGAACCAGGCCCCAAACCTTAAGTAACCTGGATTTCTGGCCGCGCAGGGCATTACACTGGGACAACACACAAGCGCATGGGAGAACGGATGGCCAACAACGGAGTACACCACCCCGCGGTGCCCGGTGCTGCCCGACTCTCCTTCCTTGACCGGCTCCGCCAGGCTTTCATCGGCCCCACCGCCTCCCCGTTGGATACCGGATTAACCCGCATCAACCAACGCCTCGGCCTGCACACCGACTTCCGCCCCGAAGCCGTCCGCGCCGCCGCCTCCGCCATCCGCGTCGAGGCCACCGAGCGCATGAGCCGCAACATCTACTACGCACCAGACATGGACGGCCAAGCTGAACCCGGCGAGGTCGTGTGGATCTGGGCGCCCTCCGACGGGCCTGACATGCCTCCCCGCGAACGCGCCATGCTGGTCATCGGCCGCGACCGCCACACCATCCTCGGCCTGCTCATCTCCCCCAACCCGCAGCACGAAGGTGCGGAGGCGTGGCTCGACATCGGCGCCGGCGAATGGGACGCCTCTGGCCGCCAGTGCTGGATCCGCCTCGACCGGGTCCTCGAGGTCTCCGAGCAAGGGGTGCGGCGCCAGGGGGCACTGTTCCCGCAGCGCCGCTTCGAGCGCATCGCCAACCGTCTGCGCAGCACCTACCGCTGGGGATAGCCTTTTGGGTTTTGGCCGGGCCGGCTGGTAGTATTCCGCCTGTTATTCACTTCCGGGCGCGTTGGTCGGGACGGGCAGGACCTTGGGTCCGTTCATCGAACACCGACGCCGAGCAATCATTGCAGGTTGCGGGACAGGTCCGCTGGTGGGTTTCCGACACCATTTCTTCTTCAGACCAAGAGGTATTTTCATGGCAAACATCAAGTCCCAGATGAAGCGCAACCTGACCAACGAGAAGGCTCGCCTGCGTAACCAGGCTGTCCGCTCCGCAGTGCGCACCGAGATCCGCAAGTTCCGCGAGACCATCGAGTCCGGCGACAAGGCTGCCGCCGAGACCCAGCTGCGCGTTGCTTCCCGAGCACTGGACAAGGCTGTGACCAAGGGCGTGTTCCACCGCAACAACGCCGCCAACAAGAAGTCCTCCATGGCCCTGGCTTTCAACAAGCTCGGCTAAGGCACTTCCTTAAAAGATGAACCCGGTCTCCCCCTGGTGGGAGGCCGGGTTTTTCTATGCCTGCAGGTCCTCCACGCCGTTGAACACCAGGACTAGGCCTGCGACGATGAAGAAGATGCCAGCGGCGACATCGATCATCGGCCCGGCGCGCAGCAGTTTGCGGCGCATCGCCGGGGTGGAGACCAGCAGCGCCATGCCCAGCTGCAGGATGATCGCGGAGATCGAGAGCGCCGCCACCACCCCGATCGCCAACCCCGCCGACGGTGACTGCGGCAGCAGTGGAGCGATGAGTGCGGACAGGAACAGGACGATCTTGGGGTTGGACAGGTTCGTCGTCAGCCCGTGCAGGAAGGCGTGACGCAGCCTGCCGAGTCGGGCGGCCGCCTCCTCCAGGTCCGCGGGTGGGTTCTTACGCTCCCGCAGACCTCCCGAGACCATGCCATAGCCCATCCACACGAGCCAGGCACCGCCGATGAGCTGCAGGAAACCGAGAATCGCGGGGAAGGCGTTGAGCAGCGCCGCGAAGCCGAGCACCGTGAGGGTGCACCAGAACAACACCCCAACCTGGATGCCCAGTACGGTGGCCACCGCGTGCCGCCGGGAGCGGATCGCCGTGCGCGTGATCAGCAGGATGTCAGGCCCGGGGGACGCGGCCCCGGCGATGTTGAGGACGACCAGCGCAGCCCACTGCGCGAGGCTCACTTATCTGCGCCGAGGCGAGCCAGTGCGTCGTGCATCTGGAACAACCGGGCGGTCTCCACCGCAGAGGGTGCTCCGGCGTGGGGGTCTGCGCCGGCGTCGACAAGCACGTCGACGACCTCGTCGTACTTCTTGAACACCGCCCCGGCCAAAGGGGTCTGGCCGCGGTTGTTGTGCTTATCGACGCTCGCCCCCCGCTCCAGCAGCGCCCGCACGATGGCGGCGTGACCGGCGTAGGCGGCGAGCATGAGCAGGGAGTTGCCGTCCTGGTTGGACAGGTCAGGGCTGACACCGTTGTCGAGATACTCGATGAGTGCCTCATCACCGTTGCGGGCCATGTCGAACAGTCGCGTGGCGAGGTCGCGCACGTCGTCAGGAATTTCGGTCATGTACCGACTCTAACCCGCCAACTCCGATACACGCCGCACGGCTGCCTCAATGGCGAACTCCGGGTCACCGCCCTGGCCCTTGACTTCGGCATCCAGTTCCGCCATGAGGATGACCGCGCGTGACACGTTGTCCCCGGTCCACCGCCGGGCCACCTTCGCGGTCTTCTCCGCCAACCACGGCGGCATGCCGACCTGCCCGGCGAGCTGCTTGTAGTTGGATGTGCGCGTGGAATACAACCGGGCGATACCCGCCACCTTCATGCTCAATGCCGTGGCCAGAGCCACCGGATGCATTCCGAGCTGGAGAGCACGGCGACAACTGGCCACCGCGCGGGCCGTCTGTCCGGTCACGGCCAGGTCGGCGATGTCGAAGCCGGAGACCTCAGCCACCCCCTCGTAGTAGGCGCGGACCGTCTCCACGGTGACCTCGCCGTCCGTGTCCGCCACCAACTGCGACACCGCGGAGGCGAGCTCTCGCAAGTCCGAGCCGACCCCCTCCAGCAGGGCGTGGATAACATCCGGGGTGGGACGTACGCCGTGGGAACGAAACTCATTGCTCACCCAACCCGTACGGTCACGGGGACTCAAGGGATTCGCCTCGTGGACCTGGGCGAGCTTGCGATACTTGGCCACCAGCGCCTTCTGCCGGCCGCCACCAGTGTGGTGGATGATGATGGTGATCCCCGGCGCCACGTCCTTGCACGTGGCCAACAGCAACTCATTGGGTTCCTTGCCGGCCACCTCAGTGTGGGTGATGATCACGGCCCGATCCTCGCCGAAAAGGGAAGGGGAGGTGGCGTCGATAAGCTCCGGACCAGTGACTTCATTGGCCCGCATGATCGTCAATTCCAGATCGGGGGCCTCGGCGCGCAACTCATCGAGGATGGCGCGGCGGATGCGTTCGCCGAGGAAATCCTCTTCCCCGAGGATGAGGTGGACGGGCGCGACGGTCATGCGGTTCTCCTCAGCTTCCGGCCATAATGCACTACTGCCCACATCCCTAAGGCGATCATGTAGACCCTCAGGGCGATCTCCCACCAGGGCGCATCCCCGATGAAGAGAAAACCGACACTGATGACAGCCACCATGGCACCCGCGATGAGCATGGCCACCTGGAACCACCGTGATTTCTCCATGCCCACCACTCTAGAACCTCCCGTCGCGGGCGTGTTGTGTGCCATCGGCATGGAGGGTGACCTCGCCGTCCCGGTTCGGAAATAGCACTGGTATGCCATCACGGGTGACGGTGGGTCGGTCCGCCGGGCTGCCGGAGGATTCGGAGACGATAATGACCTGCGTGCCCGGCGGGGCGGTATCGACGTCCGCGACCTCCCGGACGACGTGAACCTGCAGGGTGTCCAGGGGGATTTCTGGAGGTGTACGCGTGAAATCGGCGGCGTAGATCCACCAGACCAACAGGAGGATAAGAGTCTTGGCGGGGTGGCCTGCAACGATGCCGGCGATGATCCATCCGTAAGCGATGAGCACCCACAGTGGCTCGGCGGGCACGGTGGATACGGGCAGGCTGGCACACCACTCGGCAACGGTGTGGATCCACCACGTGCAGGGTTCGAGGAGCTTCAGCGGCAGCCACGCTATCGGACCAGGGAGCAGTGACAGTCCCGCGGCGATAAGCCCGAGAACGGTGACCGGGGCGACCGCCGGGGCGACGAGCACGTTCGCCAGAACCGAAACGACAGACACCTCCCCGGCCATGAGCGCGATGATCGGCAAAGTGACGATGTCCGCGCTGATCGCCACGGCGAGTGCGCGCACGACGATCTCCGGTAAGCCGGTGCGAGCCAGGGGCCGTACCAGCAGGGGGTGAAGGGCGATAATCCCGGCGGTCGCCGCGACCGAAAGCGCGAAGCCATAAGACACGGCCATGCCCGAGTCCCACAAGATCAGCCCGATCACCGCCAGACACAATCCATGGATGGGTTCCAGCCGGGTGGATCCCAGCACGGCGAGCAGACCAACCAGCCCGGTGACCGATGCCCGCAGGACGGAGGGTTCGGTGCCGACCAGCCCGACGAAACCGAGCAGAGCCAGCACCGCCGCGGCCACCTGCACGCGAGGCCCAAGGGTGAGCAGGCGGCAGGCGACAACCGCCGCGGTGGTGATCACCGCGACATTCGCCCCGGAAACCGCCGAAAGGTGCGACAGCCCGGTGTCGATGTAGAGCTGCTGCTCCAGCTCCGATTGCGCGCCGACATCGCCGAGCACCATGCCCGGTACGAGTCCGCGCGAGGACTCCCCCAGGTGGGCGTCGACGGCTGCGCGCAGATGATCACGGACTGAGGCCGCGACCAGGTGCAAGCCGCTGGGGTCGGCCACGACCGTGACCTCCCCGGTGCCGACCAGTGTGCCCACACCAGGCCTGTCCGACTCTGCCCAGCCGGCCTGAACGAGGACGTGGGCGCCCGGGTTGGGGTCCGAGTCGTTGAAGACGGTCAGCGGGGTCAGGTGCCCGGGCAGCGCGATCTGGATATGAGCCCGCCCGGCGGTGACTACGGTGCCTACGGCCTGCTCCGGTGGGTGCCAGGTGGCTGCGAGGTGTTGTCGCCAGGCGGTCAGTATCCCCGCGAGGCCTCCCAGAGTAAGTGTCAGCAGCGCCTGCCCGTACTGCCGCAGCACCGCCAGCAGGAGGGGGATGAGGATAAGGAGGGGGAAGGGGGCGTCAATAAGCAGGGCGAGGGTGACAGCCCAGACGGTGAGGGCAGCGGGAACCAGGCGAAGTTCGCTCACAACGTGGCCTGATCACGCAGCCCCTCGAGCTTGGCCGGCCCGATGCCTTTGACCTGGAGAAGATCATCGACCGCGCCGAACGCACCATTCGCGTCCCGGTGGGCGACAATGGCGGCGGCGGTAGCCGGACCAACCCCCGGCAGGGAGGTGAGCTCTGCCGCTGAAGCCGAGTTGAGGGAAACTCCGCTACTTGAATCCCCCGATGGTGGACTTTCACCGATGACGGGAACCACCAGTTGTTGGCCATCGGTGAGTTTTTGGGCGAGATTGAGGGCGACGAGATCGGCATCAGGGTGTGGCTCCGCAACCTGCAGCGCATCGTGCACGCGCGAACCAGGCGCCAGGGTCTTGAGCCCCGGTTGCCCCACCGCCCCGACGATGGAGACCACGATCTCTTCCGCCACCACCGCCTCAGATTCCACTGCGGGCACGTCGAAAGCGACGGGCTCGGGAGTACGCGACTGGAACCACAACACCGCAGCGACCAGAACAACAACGGTGAGCGCCGCCAGAACGGCATGCCGGACGGTGACCTGGAATCGAGGGGAGGGGTAGGCGACGTCGAGAAGCGACTCCTCCCCGGTGGGACGAGTCATATCCTTGAGACGATCAAGCGGGCTCATGGCCCCGACGTTAAAGTCCCGCGCTCAGAAACGACAGGCGCTCGCCGCAAACCTGTGGATAACCGCGGTGACGTGTCACCTATCTGTGGACAAGGTGCTCCGGATGTGCCATGAACACCGCCGACACCCCAACGGCACCCGGCCCCGTGTGCACGGCAAGGGTGGCCTCCATAGGCAAAGTCATCAGGCTGGAGCCATCGGGAAGCACCTCATCTAGCATGCTTTCCAGGTGTGCGGCGGACTCCTCGGCTTCATTGTGCTGAATAGCGACAAACACGGGACGACCTTCGGCACGCTCGATGACCAACTCCACCAGACGGGTGAATGCCTTCTCTTGGGTGCGGGTCTTGCCAACCAACTCCAGCTTGCCGTCGGTGATCGACATGATCGGCTTGGTGGCCAACAGCGTCGCGGACAAAGCCGTACCGGTGGAAATGCGCCCGGACTTGCGAATGTCATCGATACCGTGCAGATACACCCACGTGGCCGAACGCCCTAAAGTGTCCACGGCAATGTCGTGGCAGGTCTGCAGATCAGCTCCCTCGGAGGCGAGCTTCGCGGCCGTCATCGCCGCCGCACCGACCGCCATACCGACGGAACCGGTCTCAATCACCTGCACCTGCTCATCCGGGAAAATCGCCGCGGCCTGCACCGCCGCCGACCACGTCGACGACAACTCCTTCGCCAGATGCAGAGCCAGCACACCATCATCGCCACCGCGCTCCAGCTGGCGGGCATACGCAGCCACCAGCTCCAGGGAGGACAAGCCAGCCGTGGAGGCACCGTCACCATCGGACATGACATGCAGGTCTACGACAGTGATCCCGAGTTCCTCGACGACATCGACGGGCAGCCCCGCGGATGAGTCAGTGACGATGCGTACCGGCATTTATCCCATGTTCCATCCGTCGAGGTACCACTGGGCATCGGCGATGGTCTCCGGGGTGAAAGTCGGTGCACCGTGGGCGATATCGTCCAGCGCATCGCGGCTCCCCGGGCGGAAACGCGGGCGTGCCGTCAGCTGCGAACGGCGCGTGTTCTTCAGGCCCGAGAGCATCGGGTACATACCGACCTCCAGGCCCAACAAGGAGGAGGTCACAGCAGAAATGGTGCCGCCGTGGGCGACGATGAGCACGGTGTGGCCGTCCCAGTCCTCGTAATCCTGCATCAGCTCATCAATGACAGGGCGGGCACGGCCGGCGACCTCCACGCGGGATTCACCTCCCGGCGGCGCCCACGTCGCATCGTGGCGCCACGCGGCGCGCGCGCCCGGCAGCTCCTCATCCACCTCAGCGGAGGTGCGGGACTGCCACTGCCCCAGGTGTGTCTCCCGCAGCCGCTCATCGCGCTCCACCTCCACGCCGAGACTCTGCGCGATGATCGTTGCCGTGTCGAAGGCCCGCGCCAGATCCGAGGAGATGATGCGGGTGATGGGCTCGTCGATAAGCGCCTGCCCGGCGCGTGCCGCCTGCTCCCTGCCCAGATCGGACAGGTGCGTGTCCAGCTGACCCTGCATACGGCGGGTCGCGTTGTAATCGGTCTGACCGTGACGGATCAGAATGAGGCGGCGTGTCATGAGGTCAGTACTCCTCGTCGATGTCACCCGGCGCTTCTGCGGCGAGCGGAATGTCATCAATGGACTCCACATTGCGGGTATCCACGTCATCCTCGGTCCAGGAACCCGGACGCTCCGGCGGCTCCAGACCCTCCACCTCAATCAGCGGGCAGTCACGGTACAGGCGATCAAGGCCATAAAACTCGCGCTCCGCATCTCGCTGGACGTGGACCACCAGCCCGCCGTAATCGAGCAGCACCCAGCGGTTCTCACGGTTACCCTCACGGCGCTTCGGCTCCGCACCCGCCTTCGTGAGCTCATCCTCGACTTCTTCGACGATGGCGCCGACCTGACGCTCATTGTCCGCCGACGCCACCACAAACACATCGGTGATGGCCATGACATCGGAGACGTCGATGACCGCGATGTTGCTGGCCAGCTTCTCATCGGCGGCGAGAGCCGCAATGGTGGCCAGGCGGCGGGATTCGTCAGAAACAGTCACAGAGATCCTTTATTAGATAGGCGTAGAGCAAATATTAGTTTCCCACGAAGTGGGCACTTTTCCTAGTTTACGCGCAGCCGCAGTCAACCGAGGTCAGTACAGGTCATTCTTGGCGATGTACTGGACCACCCCATCCGGCACCAGATACCAGACAGGACGCCCCTCGGACGCGCGCTGACGGCAATCCGTGGAGGAAATCGCCATGGCCGGGACGTCGATAAGATGCACCCGCTCCTGATGCGCCTCAGGCAGCATCTCCTCTGTGAGCTCGTACCCGGGGCGCGTGACGCCGACGAACTCCGCTAGATCAAACATCTTGTCCCAGTCACGCCACGTGAGGATCGACTGCAGCGCATCCGCACCCGTGATGAAGTAGAGGTGCGCATCCGGATATTGTTTCCGCAGGTCAGTGAGCGTATCGACGGTGTAGGTATCCCCGCCGCGGTCAATATCCACCCGCGAAACGTGGAAACGCGGATTCGCGGCCGTGGCGATCACCGTCATGAGATACCGATCCTCCGCCGGCGAGACCTTCCTGTCCGCCTTCTGCCACGGCTGGCCGGTGGGCACGAAGAACACCCGGTCCAGGCTGAACCGGTCCGCGACCTCACTCGCGGCGACCAGGTGCCCATGGTGGATCGGATCGAAGGTGCCACCCATGACACCGATGCGCTCAGTCATGGGTTCGGATTATATCCGGTGACCCATTCTGCGAAGGTGTCTGCGACCTCAGCGTCGTGCCGATTGGCCTCCAGGAAGTAGTCAGAGTGGATACCGCCGGCAGAACTCAGCGACGTCGTCACCGATTGCCAGGACAGGTCGCAGGCGAAGTCACCGCTGGCGCAGTAGTTCAGGCGATTGCTTATCGACGCCGCCCGCCACTCCGAAGACAACACCGGAACACCGGACAGCATGCCATTGCCCCCGGTTGGTGCACCGACCACCGTACTATCACCCACCTGGGCCAGCGGATTACCCAGATAGAGCGAGCCCACGAGTTGCCCGCGCTCCTGCAGCTTCCGCTCCTGCGCAGTAAGAACCACCGCTCCCTGCGAGTAGCCCACGAGCAGGTAGCCGGGCGCACAACCGGTCTCTTCCTCCCAGGTGTCGAGGAAGGGGACAGCTTTCTGGATGCCCGTGGTCATGCCGTTGTAGAAACCGAAAGCGGCATCCCCGGCAATGACGTGCGGCGGAGTCGAGGACAGGATCTCCCCCATCCGCTGCGCAACCTGCGCAGCACTTGCCTCCTCCCCGCGCGGGACCAGCTCCGGAATCGGTTTCGAAGCTGGGTAAGCAGCATCATCGAGCGCGACGACAGGCACGTTGTGGAACAGGCCTGGGTGGCGGGATTCAACGTAGTGGAAGAAGGCGCGGAGGTTCTCCTCCTCATAACCGTTGGACACCCACCGCGATCCCGGCGAGTAGGAAGTAGAGTCCAGGAAGTCACTCTGCCCACTGCCCCGGGCTGCGAGGACCGCCACGGCCGGGCACTCCTGCTCGCCGGGTGCGGCCTGAGCTGGAACGGCTGCCACTAGGCTTCCGGCAAGCAGGGCACCAGCTGTCAAACTCCTGAAACTCCACATGGCATGGGAGCTTACCTCAGGTCAGGGACGCGTCTGACCCGTTCCCTGCAGGATCCACTTGGTGGATGTCAGCTCAGGCAGGGCCATGGGACCGCGCGCGTGAAGCTTCTGGGTGGAGATACCGATCTCCGCCCCCATGCCGTACTGCTCACCATCGGTGAATGCGGTGGAGGCATTGACCATGACAGCCGCAGCGTCGACCTCGTCGGCGAACTTCTGGGCGGTGGCGATGTTGGAGGTGGCAATGGCCTCGGTGTGGCCGGTGGTCCAGCGGGCGATGTGCTCGATGGCGCCTTCGACACCATCGACGACCTTGGCGGCGATATCCATGGAGAGGTACTCCTCGCCCCAGTCCGCATCGTCGGCCTGGACGATGTCCTGCGCCCCAAAAGCCTCCAGTTCGGAGACGTCACCGTGGACGGTGACGCCCGCCTCCTGCAGGGCCTCGACGATGCGGAGTTTGGCGACGTCGTCGTGCGCGACGTCGATAAGCACCGTTTCGGTGGCATTACACACGGAACAACGACGGATCTTGCCGTTGAGCATCATGGCGATACCCTGCTCAAGGTCACCCTCGGCGTCGATGTAGAAGTGGCAGTTGCCGGTGCCGGTCTCGATCGCGGGGACAGTGGCGTTGGTGACCACCGTCTCGATGAGACGGGCGCCGCCGCGGGGGATGACCACATCCACCAGGCCGCGGGCGGTGATGAGGTCCTGGACAGAGTCGTGTGTGGCACACGGCAACAGCTGCACAGCATCCCGGGGCAGATCGAAATCAGCGAGCACATCCTGGAGGATCTCGACGAGCTTGGCATTCGAGTTCTTCGCCGTACGCGAACCGCGTAGCAGCGGCACGTTTCCGGACTTCAGAGCCAGACCGAAGGCATCGACAGTGACGTTCGGACGGGCCTCGTAGACCATGCCCATCACGCCCAGCGGGACGCGGATCTGGCGCATCTGGATGCCGTTCGGCATGACACCGCCGGTGAGCACCTCCCCCACCGGGTCCTTGAGTCCCGCGACCTGGCGCAGGCCGCCGGCGATGCCCTCAATGCGCGCGGCGTCCAGGGAGAGCCGGTCGATGAGAGCCTCGGTCAGACCTTCGGCGCGGCCAGAATCAATGTCCTGCTGGTTGGCGGCGATGATGTCATCAGACTTAGCGATCAGCGCATCTGCCGCCGCAAGGAGAATCTCGTTTTTCTTCTCAGTCGGCAACTGCGCCAGAGCCGGGGCGACAGCCTTGGCCGCCCGGGCCTTGGTCAGTACTTCTTCACGTTCAATGGCGCGGGTATCAGTCATGTGTTCCGAGTGTAGCGAACTTCGCTTATCGACGCCCCCTTCACATCTAGAAACTTTGTTCGTTTCGGGGGTTGACAGCATGCATGTGTTGGACTAATCTCGAACATGTAAGCTACTAACAGGGCAGGGGGGTGAACACCAATGACCACACGCGAAAAATCAGCCACAGCCGTCGCGCAGATCCGCGAGGGCATGGCCGCGTTGCGGGAGATCATGGAGTCTCCTTCCGGCGAGCTCTTTGAGGATGTCGCGGAATCCTTCGAGGAACTCGAAACGGTTCTGGCGGGCAAGGCCGCTCTCGACGCCTCCTTCGCGTGGGTGGCCGACAAAGCCGATGCCGGTCGCCGGGTGGGCTCCTCCCGCTCCTTCGAGTACCTGATCAAGCGGCTGGGCATCTCAAAGCAGGAGGCGTTGTCACGGCTCCGCGCCGGGGCTTCCCTGTTCGATCCACCCGCCCCTCCCCCACCTCCCCCACCGAAGGAGGATCCGGAGGAAGCGGCCGAGCGGGAACGCCGCGAGAAGGCGAAGCAGGAGAGGCGCCGCCGGGCTCAGGAGGAGGCCCGCCGCCAGGCCGCAGAACGCTCCGCCGAGATCCTCCGCATCATCGAACAGCAGCTGGCCAACCTCAACGAGACAGCCGACCCTTCCCGTGAGGAACTCTTCAGCGCCGCCCTCACCGAGGCCGCGACCCGCACCCCGGAGGACCTGCGGGATTGGTTGCGCCATGAGGTGACCAAGGCGAACCGGGCCGGGGTGCGCGACCCCCTCGCCGCCTACCGCAAGCGCCACATCCACCTGGGAAAACCCGACTCTGACGGCGGCCGCCGTCTCAGCGGCTATCTACCCGCCGCCGACGCCGCCCTTTTCGCCGCCATCATGGCCAAGGGTGAACAGGCGGGTGCCAACCTGCCGCCCGACACCCCGGAGACCCGCACACTGGCGCAGCGCCGCCTCGATCAGCTGGTGAAGACCCTGCAGGCCTCCGCCGCCATCGATCAGAGCGCCACCCGCTACGGAGTCGGCTCTATTCTGCTGTCCCTCACCGCTGAAGACATCGACACCCTCTCCGCCTCCTCGGAGTTCGCCACCAACACCGGTGACACCCTCACCCCGATCGACCTGCTCCGCCTCGGCGCCGCCCAATACGACATCATGGCCCTCCACGACAGCAACGGCCAGACCCTCACCCTGGGGCGTGGGCACCGGCTGGCCTCCTTCTGGCAGCGAATAGCCCTCTACGCTGCCGAGGGGGTGTGCACCTGCTCCGACTGCACGACAGCGTTCATCCACCTCGACATTCACCACCTCAGACCCTGGGACCAGGGTGGCTCCACCGACATGATCAACCTCACCGGCATATGCCGACCCCACCACGGCGACAACGATGACAGCCGCACCGGCCGCGGGGGACGTGGATGGATGGTGCGCTGCCCCACCACCGGGCGGGTCGGCCGCCGGGCCGGGCCCGGTCAACCCATCGAATTCAACGAGACCCACGGACAGCAGCGGTCCAACGGCGCCCGCATCCGGACCCGCCAGACCGCAGCGGCTCAGTAACCCGTGTCCAGGTTCACCTCATTCGGCATACGCTCCCCCGCCTCGAAGGCGGCGGCGTTCTCCACCACGAGGCGGCCCGTACGCTCCTGAATGATCGTGTACGTGTTCGCGGTGTGTGGAGTGATCATGCAGGTCTCGATATCCCACAACGGATGATCATCGGGAAGGGGCTCGGGGTCCGTGACATCCAGGGCCGCACCCGCGATGGTGCCGCTACGCAGCGCCTCCACCAGATCATCGGTATGCACGAGAGGCCCGCGGGCCACGTTGACCACCACCGCGCTCGACTTCATCTGTGCGAACACATCGCGGTTGATCAGGTGGCGGGTCTCCGGGGTCAGCGGGGCCAACACCACGAAAATGTCCGCCCGCCCCCACACCTTCTCGGCGTCAGCAATGGAATAGGACTCATCCGCCCCCGCGATCGTGCGACCCGAGCGGGTGACCGCGATGATGCGCACCCCGAACACCGACAGCATCTCGATGAGCTTCACCGCGATGCGCCCCGCCCCGATGATCGCGACCGTCTTGTTGTCGAACAACCACTGCTTGCGCTTATCCACCTCGCGGCGTACCGACCACTCCCCAGCCAGAGTGATCATCTTGTGCATGTGCATCTGCGCCAGCAGGATCGCAATCGTGGACTCCGCGACGGTGTCGTCGTACAGGCCCGAGGCACATGCCCACCGGACTCCGCCGGGGCGGATGAGGCCGCCCTCGAGAAGAGCGTCGATGCCGGCGAACGTGGACTGCACATAGCCGATGTTGCGCGGCAACGGCGAGGGGAACTTATCGGGCCCCCCGTTGAACACGAGGAAGTCCGCATCGTGGACATCCTGGACGAACGTGTGACCGGCGGCCTCGATCTCGGCGATGGCATCCGGCCATTCCTGCGGTTGGAATGCGAACTTCATGCGCCCACGCTACAGGCGTGACGCAAAATTCGACAGGTAATCGGCGTGAACCACGGGACGTCGCTGGCCCTCCGGAAGTTCGTCCGTGTGCTTGCCCAGCATGCTGCCCAGCTGCTCGGAGTCGTAGGCGACCTCACCGCGGCCGACGACCTGTCCATCGGGGCCGATGATGTCGACGATCTCACCGGCGTGGAATTCACCTTCCACCGCGGTGATGCCCACGGCGAGCAGCGAGGTACCGCCGGCGGTGACGGCCTTGACGGCGCCTTCATCCAGACGCAGGGTGCCGCCGGTATCCGCGGAATACAGCGCCCAAAACTTCCAGGCGGACAGACGACCTTCACGGGGATGGAAGACGGTGCCGACGGAGGCGTCGTCAAGCGCGGGACCAATGTTGTCAGCCGACGTCAACAGCACCGGCACCCCACCGCGGGAGGCCAGGCGTGCGGCCGACACCTTCGACGCCATGCCGCCGGTGCCCACCAGACCACCGTCACCGGCGATGACGCCCTTGAGGTCCTTGCCGCTGCGCACCTCGGACACGAAGCGGGCGTCGGGCTCGGAGGGGTTCCGGTCGTAGAGTCCGTCCACATCAGACAGCAACACTAAGGCATCCGCGCTGGTCAGGTGGGCCACGATCGCGGAGAGTCGGTCGTTGTCGCCGAAGCGCATCTCGGAGGTGGCCACCGTGTCGTTCTCGTTGACGATCGGGATGGCGCGCAGCTG
>NZ_JAUNUG010000002.1:40409-140153 GCF_030538285.1 Corynebacterium sp. | reverse complement strand
GCCACCCCGGCGGGGTGTTATTCCACCCACCCGATGGCAGCCCACCCAAAGCTAACCCCCACCCCCTGCGGAAATACTCCGCCAGAGGGCTACTCACCGACGCCTAAACGGGCGGGGATTCGGCGACGATGCGTGCCGCCTTCCGCGGCTTACGGAAGGCCCACAGCTTATTCACCAGGAAGTTGACCGGCATGGCCACGACGATGGAGATCGCGGTCGCCCAGTAGAACTTGGTGCGCAGGCCGGTGGAGTCATCGAAGATGTCGGAGGGCAGGGCCAGCGGTGAGGTGGGGTTCATGAGCAGGGTCGCCACGATCTGGCTGACGATGAACGCGCCGATGCCGGTGAGGAGGAAGGGGAAAAACCCGCGCCACCAGGTGCGCTGGGGCAGGCCCCGGAAGGTCCAGCTGCGGTTGAGCTGGTAGTTCCAGGTGTTGGCGACGAGGAAGGCGATCGTCATGAAGATGTTGAACCAGCGGATGTTGTAGTCCGTGCCGAACAGGGGCATGAACACATCGTGTTCGGAGATGCCGGCGGTCCATCCGGCGATCTTTTTCGACGCGACGCTGACCAGCAGGTTGACGATTGTTCCCGATCCGCCGACGAGACCGAACATGAGGAATTGTCGGGCGGTGTTGCGCACCCTGGCCAGGGCGGTAGCCCGTGTGGCATTGGAACCCACGGATTCTCCTCTGAAACGGCGGTCGACGGCTATCGGTCTAGCTTAGTCCCCCGGCGTCGAATACTCGGTGTCGCCCGGTGAGCGGGTCGTCGAAGGCGATGCGGGTGGCGCGTAGTTGCAGAGGCGTGCTGAAGTCATACAGGTCTAGCCCGCGGTCGCAGGGGTAGGTGTCGTCGCCGATGATGGGGGTGCCCAGGTGGTTGAGGACCACCCGGATCTGGTGGGTGTGTCCGGTGATGGGGCGCACCTCGACCTCGGTGTCACCGACCCGGCGCAGCCACGTGTCCGTCACCACGCCGCCGGCGCCGACCCGCACCTGCCGCGCCCCGCGGTCCTTGATCATGGGGAGCCGCACCATCTCCCACTTCTCCCCCACCGACGGTGTTCCTTCGACGCGTGCGCGGTAGAGCTTCTCGACGCCCCGTTCCTGAAACAGCCGCTGATACCTCCCGCGCGTGCTCGCCCGCCTAGAGCACACCAGCACCCCGGAGGTCAGCCGGTCGAGGCGGTGCAGGGGGACGATGTCGTCTGCACCGTAGGCGATGCGGAGGCGGGTTTGTACTGTCTCGCGGACGATGCGTCCGTTCGATGTGGAGGGCAGGAAGTGTGGTTTGTCCACGACGATGAGGTGTTCGTCTGCGGTCAGCACCGTGTGGTCGAAGGGGATCGGCGGCTCCGGGGGCACCACGGGGTGGAACCAGGCCGGTTGGGGACGCGGTAACGCTGCCCCGGCCGGAAGGCGCGTGCCGAAGGGGTAGGGGGCGTCCCCGGAACGGCCAGCCCAGTAGGTGTGGTCGGCGGGTACCTCGCCCCGCAGCACGACCCGTTGCGGGGAGATTCCTTCGCGGGCGGGGATGGGGGCGTCAGCCAAGGCGGGTGGCGGCGGCGTCGATACGCTCGTCGGTGCCGGTCAGCGCCATGCGGATGTGCTGCGCGCCGCGGGGGCCGTAGAAGTCGCCCGGCGCGACGAGGATGCCCAGGCCGGCGAACCAGTCCACGGTGGCGCGGGAGTCCTCGCCGCGGGTGGCCCAGAGGTAGAGGCCGGCCTCGGAGTTGTCGATGGTGAATCCGGCGTCGATAAGCGCCTTCGTCAACACCGCCCGACGTCGCGCGTAGGTGATCTTCTGGGCGGCTTCCTGGGTGTCATCCTCCAGCGCGGCGATCATCGCCTGTTGGATGGGGCCGGGGACCATGAGGCCGAGGTGTTTACGCACTTCCAGGAGTTCGGCGATGAGCGCGGGGTCGCCGGCGAGGTAGCCGGCACGGTAGGAGGCCAGGTTGGAGGTCTTCGACAGGGAGTGGATGGCGATGAGTCCGGTGTGGTCGCCGTCGCAGACGCGCGGGTCGAGGATGGAGACGGGTTCTTCCTCACCCCAGCCGAGGCCGAGGTAGCACTCGTCGGAGGCGACGATGACGCCGCGTTCGCGCGCCCAGCCGACGACCTTGCGCAGGTGCTCGACGCCGAGGACTTTGCCGGTCGGGTTCGACGGTGAGTTGAGGAACACAAGGTCGGGTTTCTCGGGCCCGATCTTGAGCAGGGAGTCGGCGCGCAGGATACGGTTGTCTCCCATCAGGGCCGCGACCTCGTAGGTGGGGTACGCCACTTCGGGGATGACGACGAATCCGCCGCGGATGCCCAGCAGGCTGGGCAGCAGGGCGATGGCTTCCTTGGTGCCGACCACCGGCAGCACCGCGTCGGGAGCCAGCCCGCTCATGCCGTAGCGACGCCCCAGCGCCGCCACGATCGCCTCCCGCAGCTGCGGTGTGCCGGCGGTCTGCGGGTAGCCGGGTTCTGCGGCGGCTTCGGCCAGGGCCAGCTGGATGCCGGGCGCGACCGGGTCGACGGGGGTGCCCACCGAGAGGTTGACGATGCCGTCGGGGTGCGCGGCCGCGGTGGCCCGGGCGTCATCGAGGGTGTCCCAGGGGAAGTCCGGCAGGCGGGTGCCCAGGGGCGTGCGGGCCACGGGGTTACTCCTGGTTCTGCGGCGGCAGCGCGGCGACGAAGGGGTGATCCTTATCGACGGGACCCGTCTTCGCCGCCCCACCGGGCGACCCGAGGTCGTCGAAGAAGCCGACGTTGGCGTCGTAGTACTGGTCCCATTCCTCGGGGACGTCGTCCTCGTAGAAGATGGCCTCGACGGGGCAGGCGGGCTCGCACGCACCGCAGTCGACGCACTCGTCGGGGTGGATGTAGAGCATGCGCTTGCCCTCGTAGATGCAGTCGACCGGGCATTCCTCCACACAGGAACGGTCGAGGACGTCCACGCAGGGCTGGGCGATGATGTAGGTCATGGGGGTCGGGCACTCCTTAGTTGAAACGTGGGTCCTAGTATGTCACTTCGCGCGCACCAGCGGCCAGACGCCTCCGGCCACGCCCGCGGCAAGTAGCAGCACACTGCGGATATTACTGCCTACCAGCTGGTCCCCGGTGACGGCGACGCCCATCATGAGCGCGAAGTAGCCGCCCAGCCACACATACAGCGGGATGGCGGCCACCACCGGGGCAGGGTTCCACAGTCGGGCGGTGCGGGTGAGCACCATGTTGAATAGAAACGCCAGGATGATGGTGTACGGCACCGCCAGGCGCGCCCCACCGGGCAGGGTCACCCAGGTGCCCAGGTAGACGACTTCCAGCAGCACGGAGATGGCCGCCGCCACCGACAGCCACACGAGCCCGCCGATGGCTTCCCCGCGGCTGAAGTCGGTGCGCACGAGTCCTTGGCTCATGCCCACCACTCCGGCAGTGGGCCGGCACCGAGCTGGTAGTACTCGGCGTCGAGAAGCGGCTGGGCGTGGAGGTTGGACAGGGCCCACACGGGGTGTGCACCCTGGCCCCACGCAGCGCGCGGATTGGTGGTGGAGACATGGCCGTCGGCGAACCAGATCTGGGTGGCGTGCGCGCGCATGGCTTCGCGTTTGGCGGCGAGGGCGGCGTCGTCAAGCGGTACCACGAGATCGTGGCTATCGACGCCCTGATTCTCCACATAGTCCTCCGACGGCCGGGTCCAGCCCGCCGGGACGGCGGTGATGGTGTCCAGACCGGCGCGGTAGGCATCCAGCGGGGTGACGGTCCACAGGACGGAGATGTCACCGGCGGCGGCGTGGGTGATCTCGTGGGCGCGGATGTGGTCCGGGTGGCCGTAGCCGCCGTCGGGGCCGTAGGTGATGAGGAGGTCGGGGCGGTGGGTGCCGATAAGCTCGGTGAGCAATTCGACAGCCGTCTCGCCGGAGTTGACGAAAGCGCGCGGGTGGGCATGGGCGGGGCTACCGGCCATGCCGGAGTCCCGGAAACGACCGGCCCCGCCGAGAAACTCCCCACGCACCCCGAGCACGTCGAGGGCGCGTGCGAGCTCGCCGATGCGGAAACCACCGAGCTGATCGGCGTGCTCCCCCACCAGGTGAGCGTAGGTGTCACCGATGACCTCTCCCTCTTCACCGAGGGTGCAGGTGACCACCAGCACGTCTGCGCCACGCCGGGCCAGGTCGAAAAGGGTGCCACCGGTGGTGATGGATTCATCATCGGGGTGGGCGTGGACGGCCATGACGCGGCGGCCAATCAGATCACGGGTTGTCATTAGTCCTCCAGCTCGCCACCGTCGATATACCGGCGGTCCAGTTCTCCAGGTCCGGGTCCGGTCCCACGATACCGTCGCCGAGTACCAGCATCCGCCTCTCCCCCAGCACGGGCACGGTGAGATGCTCGCCCGTGTTGAGGCCGAGGAAGAAGCCCTTGCCCTCGTCGACGGGGATGATCCCGCTACGCAGCCCCTCGACCACGCGGCGGGTGTCATCCGAGCAATAACCGCTCAAGTTGCCGGAGCGCGGGGCCTCCGGCGACGGCGGGCACTGCCACCGCCCAGCCAGCTGCAAGGCGGTCGAATCGACGCGCTGCCAGGCCAGCACCATATCCACCTCCCCCTCGGGGAGGCGGGCGCCGGCGTGCTCGCCGAGTTCGGCGGTGACCATCTCCGCGCGCACCTCGAACTGGGAAAGCAGATCGGTGAGGGTACGGGCGGCGGCGACCGCCGTCTCATCGGCCGGGTCGACGCCGATGCGCAGGGGACGGTCCTCGGTGAGTGCAGGCAGCAGCTCCGGCGGCCCCTGATCCAGGGAGCGGGCGGGCTGGTGCGGGGGAACGTTGAGTTCTGCGGTCCGGCCGGAAGCGAGGCGGGCGATGAGGGGGACGTCGATAAGCGAATGTAGTTCGGCGCGCACCTCCTGCTCCCCCAGCAGCGCGGATGTCACCGACAGGTGGAGCGTCAGCTCGCGCGGGATGTCGATGAGGCGCACCTGCGTGTCCCGCATCAGGCGGTAGGAGTCGATGGCTGTTTCACCTGGGGTGGCGTCGAGGTAGCCGATCTGGCCGGTGCGCAGCTGCTCCACACCCTGGGTGACGGAACGGATCTCGTGGAAGCTGACGCGGTCGGTGGCGGCGGGATCCGCACCCCAGAAACGGTCATTGCGGTGGAGGGTGACCACGCCGCGGGAACGGTCCACGCTCTGCACCGCATAGCGGCCGCCCGAGGCCGGGATGTCGTCGTCGAGGGCGGTGGCGAAGCGGGCGATTTCACCCTGGAAGACGTGGGCGGGCAGGAGGTGGTTGAAAAGCTCTCGCCAATCGGGGACGGGGGAGGCAAAATCCACGTCGACGGTGCGCCCGTCCGCCGAGGTGCGGACCTCGGTGATGGCGTCATAACCGGCCGCGTCAAGCACCCCCGGGGTGGAGGTCATGCCCTGCCAGAGGTAACGGAAATCCGCACCCGTGAGCGGGGTGCCGTCCGACCACTGGGCCGCCGGGGAAATGACATAGCGCACGGTGCGGGCGGCGGGGGCGATCGCCTCGATCTCCGCCGCGGAGACCAACACGTTCGTGTCCATCACCCCGCCGGGGAAGGCGCTGGGCAGGACCAGGTCGGCCAGCGAGCGGGTGAAACTGGAGGCATCGGCCTGCAGGTGCGGGTTGAAACCCGCGGGCAATGGGTCGATGCCGATGGCGATGACCTGCTCTGACCGCGACGGCGCCGGCGTGGAGGTCGGTGTGGCGGAGGAAGTGGTGGTGGTCTCCGGGGCCTCCTCGACCGGCGGGGGGCCGGGGTTCGCGGAGCAGGCACTCAGCGTCACGGCGAGCAGGACGGCGGGCAGGAGACGGACGTTCACACCCACGATTATGTACCAGGGGTGGCCGGGGTCCGCTCCCGCAGCGCCGGGGCGAGCACCAGGACGGTCCCGCCCGCGAGAACCAGCAGGCCCAGCGCCCAGCGCAGCTCGGTGACCGCGGACAGGGCCCCAAGAACGGGGCTGGTGGCCAGGAAACCCACCCGCATGAGCCAGCTCACCGCGGTCACCCCGGCCCCCTCGGATATGCCGGGCAGGCGCGCGGCCGCGGCGAAAGCACTCGGCACCAGGGTGGCGCACCCGAAGCCGGCCAATGCGAAACCGATGTACAGCGGCGCCGGGGAGTGCGCGGACATGACCAACACGCCGCCCAGCGCGATGAGCGCCCCTCCCGCGCGGGCCACGGCGACACGGCCGAAAGCGTCGATGAGTTTGTCACCGGTGAAACGCCCGATCGTCTGCGCCGCCAACACCACGGTGAAGGCGACACCCGCCTGCCCCAGCTCCACCCCGACCAGGTCGACGGAGGCCAGGCCCGCCCAGTTGTTGGCGATGTCCTCGATCATCGTCCCCGAGGTGGCCACGAGTGCCGCCGGTAGGGCGATCCACATGATGGTGCCGATCCGCTTATCGACGCCCGCGCGCGTCGACGAGGATTCCGGCGCCGCCGCGGGGACCGGGCCGGTCAGCCACACGCCACCGGCGACGGTGACGATGATGGCGAGCGCGACGGCGCCCAGGTGAACGCGCAGGTCGATGCCGGAGCTGGCGGCCAGGGTGCCGGCCGCTCCCCCGGCAACCGCGCCGAGCGACCAGAAGGCGTGCATCGACGAGAGAATCGAGCGGCCCTGGGCGGCCTCGACGCGCACTCCGGCGACGTTCTGGGAGACGTCGATGACGGCGTCGAGAAGCCCGATAACAGCCAGGACCACCGCTAACGCCGCCGCATTCGGGGCCCAGCCGGCGGCGGCGAGGGATAGGGCCACGGCGATGGTGCCGTAGAACACCACCGGGCGCGGGCCGAAACGGTTGACGGCCAAGGAGGGCAGGACGGTGGAGGCCAGTGAGCCTACGGCGACGGCGGCGACCATGAGGCCGAAGAGCAGATCCCCCAGACCCCACTGCGCTTTGAGCGTGGGGTACCAGGGAAGCAGGGAGGCGAGCGCCGCCCCGTTCGTGGCGAACAGCAGCGCGACGCCGAGGACGGGGCGTGACACCTTACTTGTTGAGGGCCTTCTCGCGGGAGCGGGCACGCGCCCGCTCGGTGGCGTTGAGGATGACCTTGCGCACGCGCAGGATGTCGGGGGTGACCTCGACGCACTCGTCCTGGCCACAGAACTCCATGGCCTCGTCGAGGGAGAGGACATGCGCCTTGGCGAGGGTGACGGTGGTGTCCGCGGAGGCGGCACGCATGTTGGTCAGCTTCTTCTCGCGGGTGATGTTGATGTCCATGTCCTCGTCGCGGTTATTCGCGCCGACGACCATGCCCTCATACGCCTCGGTGCCCGGCTCGACGAAGAAGTTGCCGCGGTCGGACAGCTGCTGCAGGGCGTAGGAGGTGATCTGGCCGGAGCGGTCGGCGACCAGAGAACCGGTGGCGCGGTCCTTGATCTCGCCGGCCCAGGGGCGCTGCTCGATGGCGTAAGAGTTGGCGATGCCGGTGCCTCGGGTCTCGGTCATGAAAGTGGTGCGGAAGCCGATGAGGCCGCGGGCCGGGACGTCGAACTCCATGCGGACCCAGTCACCGGAGCCGGTGTCCATGGACACCATCTGGCCCTTGCGGGCGGCCATGAGCTGGGTGACGGCACCCTGGTGCTCGGAGGGGACGTCAATGACCATGCGCTCGAAGGGCTCATGGACGGTGCCGTCGATGACCTGGGTGACCACCTGCGGCTTGCCGACGGTCAGCTCGAAGCCCTCACGGCGCATCGTCTCGACGAGGACGGACAGGGCCATCTCGCCGCGGCCCTGGACCTCCCAGGCGTCGGGGCGCTCGGTGGGCAGGACGCGGATGGAGACGTTACCGATGAGCTCCTGGTCGAGGCGGGCCTTGACCATGCGGGCGGTGAGCTTGTCGCCGCCGCCGCGGCCGGCCATCGGGGAGGTGTTGACACCGATGGTCATGGAGATGGCGGGCTCGTCGACGGTGATGCGCGGCAGGGCGACAGGGTTCTCCGGGTCGGCGAGGGTGTCGCCGATCATGATCTCGTCGATGCCGGAGATGGCGGCGATGTCACCGGCGACGACCTCCCCTTCGGCGGGCACGCGGGTGGTGCCGACGGTGCGCAGCAGCTCTGCGATGCGAACGTTTTTGGTGTGCGGGTTGCCCTCGTCGTCGTAGTGGATCCAGGCGACCTGCTGGCCCTTCTTCAAGGTGCCGGCGTGGACGCGGACCAGGCCGATGCGGCCGAGGAAGGAGGAGGAGTCCAGGTTGGTGACGTGAGCCTGCAGCGGGGCGGCGATATCGGCGGAGGGCTCCGGGAGCACCTCGTAGATGACGTCGAACAGGGCTTGGAGGTCCGCGGCGTCGGGGGCGACACCATTGCCCGGGTTCTCGGTGGACGCCTTGCCCTCACGGCCGGAGGCGTAGAGGACCGGCAGGTCCAGCAGGCTCTCGGCGGCCAGGGCGGCCTCCTCGTCCTCCAGGCCGGAGGCCAGCTCGAGGAGGAGATCCTGGGCGTCCTCGACGACTTCGTCGATACGCGCGTCGGAGCGGTCGGTCTTGTTCACCAGGATGATCACTGGCATCTTCGCGGCCAACGCCTTGCCCAGCACGAAGCGGGTCTGCGGGAGGGGGCCCTCGGAGGCGTCGACAAGCAGGACGACGCCGTCGACCATGGACAGGGCGCGTTCGACCTCGCCGCCGAAGTCGGCGTGACCCGGGGTGTCGATGACGTTGATGATGAGGTCACGGCCGTCCTTGCCGGCACCCTTGCGGCGCACGGCGGTGTTCTTGGCCAGGATGGTGATGCCCTTCTCGCGTTCGAGGTCGCCGGAGTCCATCACGCGGTCGGTGACACCACCGTGGTCGTCGAACACGCCGGACTGCTCCAGCATGGAGTTGACGAGGGTGGTCTTGCCGTGGTCGACGTGTGCGACGATGGCGACGTTGCGGAACTCAGGATGGGACACGAGTGGGCTGCTCCTACAAAAAGGGGTCGCGGGCCCGGGCCGACCGAACGCGCGATATATGAACAGCCCCTGACGATACTCGCAATGAGGGGTTGGTGCACTATCGGCCGGGGGGCCTAACGAGGCGGCGGAGCAGACTTGATACCCCCATCCCCACAGTGATGGCCAGCACACGGGCGGACCTCAAACCGGACCTAGTCCGGACTGTCCGCCCGACGCCGCAGTTCACGCCACATTTTCACGGAAATGTAACAGAACAGTCTCAGGGTGCGAAAGAATAAGTAACCGGGATTTCTCGATTCCGGTTGATTCTGCGACGTAAGTGAATATTGTTGGGTATCGAAACTACTGTTACCCAAGTTGCTTTTGTGACTAACACGCCGCCTGGCGAGCTGTGACACTTGCAACACTGCCACCCCCCAAGATCACCTGGAAGAGAGCCTGTCAGTGGGACACACCGCCCGGAAGACACTGATCGCCGCCGTCACCGCGGCGAGCGCACTTCTTGCCACCCCCGCCGCTTCGGCCTCCCCTCTCCCTGATCTATCCAGCCACAATCCGCTCGACGAGCTCGGCCGCCCCACCCCCCGCACCCAGGCAGAGATCCGCAATCTGGCCAACCAGCCGTGGATGCCGGCCGATGTGCGGAACATGCTGCTGTCCGCTCTGGCCTTCACCGCCGGTGACAACGGCGACGGTGGACCGGACCTGCCAGACGACGCCCCGGCGTTCACCCAGTTCTACTGGCCGACGGTGTCCGGGTCGTGCATCGGCGGCGAGCTGGACGCCGTCGGCACCGCCCTCGCGGTCCCCGGCCCCGCCGATATCCCCGCCCCGGGAGCCAAGCAGGGGCAGACGGCCTTTGTGTTCACCGCACTGGGCACCGCCCCGGCGGCGCAGGGGCAGGGTGGCATGCACGTCAACTGGATCAACATCAACACGCTGCAGCACGGGGCGACCGCGCTGGGCAATCACGGGATCAATCCCGACGGGCCGGCCACGCTGTCCGGTACCGCCGACACGGGCAACGGCACGGTCGTCGCCATGGTGTCCGGTCGAGTACACACCGAGGACGGCCCCTGTGACTTCATCCCCACTGCTGCGATCATCGATGCGAGGTAACAGACATGACTGCTGATCTGCACCCGGTCAAGGAAGAAACCTTCAACACCACCGACCGAATCAACATCGACCCGAAGGGCCACCTCCGCGAGGTGGACACCTATAAGGTCACCGACTTCGGCCTGTACATGGCCCGCGGCGCCAACCACCCGCGCTTCGGCTATCTGGAGTCGTGGTTGCTGCCCAAGTTGGGTCTGCGCGCCAACATCTTCCACTTCCGGGACGGCGTCGATGAGCGCCAGGACTTCTACTTCGACGTCGCCGATATCCATGTCGAGGACGGTGTGTGGTCCACCCGCGATCTATACGTGGACCTGGTGTCCGTCACGGGTGAGCCGATCGATGTGCAGGACATCGATGAGCTGGCCGCCGCGACATCCGCCGGACTGATCTCCGCCGAGGATGCCGAGCGCGCGATCGACACCACGCTCACCGCTGTCGAGGGCATCACCCGCCACCGGGATAACGCCATGGAGTGGCTGCGCACCCTCGGTATTGAGCTGACCTGGGCGAATAACGTCACCCTGGTCCCCGCCGAGTAGGGCCAAGAGTTACCACATCGTTGTGATGCGGCCCACATTTCCGGGGTAGGTTGAGGATAACAACCACCTCAGAAGGAAGGAACGCATCATGACCGAAAAGCAGCACACGTGGGAGTTCCCGGAGGACAAGCCCTTCACCCACAATCACCCGGAGAATGTCGGTAAGGCCAACGAGGAGCAGCTCGAGGAGCTTCCCGAGGAGTGGGGCCAGCAGTCCTTCCCCGCCAGCGACCCGCCGGCCAACTACTGAGCGCTAGGGTGGTGGCATGAACGTCACCATCTACCACAACCCCCGTTGCTCCAAATCGCGCCAAGCGCTAGCCTACCTGCGCGAACGCGACCTGGAACCAGAAATTATCCGTTACCTGGATGACACGCCGGACGTCGATAAGCTCAAAGAACTTATCGACGCCGCGGGCGTCACCGCCCACGACGCCATCCGCACGCGGGAGGCGGAATACGCCGAGCTCGGGCTGTCGCCCGAGACGCCGGAGGCGGAGTTGCTCGCCGCGATGGCCCAGCACCCGCGGCTCATTGAGCGCCCCTTCGTGGTCACCGACCGGGGAGTGCGAATTGCGCGCCCCACCGAGGCGATCGACGACATCATTTAGCAGCCAATTCCCTTAATATGCTTGAAATATGATGGGTTTTCCCGTTTCCTCGGCAGTAGAACGTTGATCGAGAAAACAAGGAGAACACCATGAAGGTCGTCATCGTCGGCGCCACCGGCAACCACGGCACCGCGCTGTTGCGCGCCCTGCACGATACCCCCGAAATCACCGAGATCGTCGGCATTGCCCGCCGCCTCCCCGATGAGCACCCGCCCTATGCCGGGGTGGAGTGGCACTCCATTGATGTCGGTGCCGCCTCCACCGCAGAGGATGCCGTCGCCGCACTGGCGGAGGTGTTCCAAGGCGCGGACGCCGTGGTGCACCTCGCCTGGATGATTCAACCCAATGACCGCCGCGAGCTGCTGCGCCGCGTCAACGTCGAGGGCACCGAGCGCGTCACGCAGGCGGTGGCGCGGGCGGGTGTCGGACAGCTCGTCGTCGCCTCCAGTGTCGGCGCCTACTCCCCCGACGAGGCGCGTGAGGAACTGCGCGATGAAACCTGGGCCACCGGCGGCATCGACTCCTCCCACTACAGCGTGGACAAGGCTGCCCAGGAGAAGATCCTCGACCGCTTCGCGGACACTCACCCAGATGTCACCGTCACCCGCCTGCGCCCGGGACTGACGTTCCAGGGCGATGCGGGATCGGAGATCCAGGAGTACTTCCTCGGCGATCTCGTCCCCATCCAGGCGCTGCGCGCCGGCAAGCTGCCCGCCCTGCCCGTGCCGAAGGGCCTCCGCCTGCAGGCCGTCCACGCCGATGACCTGGGCCGAGCCTATGTGGCGGCGATCCTGAAGAAGGCCGGCGGGGCCTTCAACATCTGCGCCGACGATGTTCTCGGCCCGCAGGAACTGGCCGATATCGTCGATCACGGTCGTTTCATCGAGCTGCCGCCCGCCGTGGTCCGCGCCGGTCTGGCCGCCGCCTACAAGGCCGGCACCGTCCCCGCCGATCCCGGTTGGCTGGACATGGGCATGGAGGTCCCGCTCATGGACAACTCCCGCGCCGCCGCCGAACTGGACTGGCGCCCCACCGTCAGCGCCGCCGACGCCCTCGCCGAGCTGCTCGAGGGCATGATCGAGGGCCACGGCCTGCCCTCTCCCCCGCTGCGCCCCCGCGACAAGGACTCCCGGCTCAACGCCGCCGCCGATACGCAGGCCGGCGAAGGGGCTGGGGACGGCGGCGAGAAAGTGCCGGACTCCTACACCCGCGATCTTCTCGAGCTCTACCTGTCCGACCACCTCACCGGCGCCACCGCGGGTGTCAACCGCATCGAGCGGATGGCCGAGGAGTACGTGGACACCCCGATGTTCGCGGAGCTGTCGGCCGTCGCCGATGAGATCCGCTCCGACCGTGAGCTGCTGCGCAACGTCATCGAGGATCTCGGCCTGGCCCGCAAGCCCTACCGCCAGGCCGTCGCCTGGGTCGGCGAGCGCGTCGGCCGCCTCAAGCTCAACGGCCGCATCCTGGAGCGCTCCCCCATGACGATGCTGCTGGAGGCCGAGCTCATGCGTTCGGCGGTCAACGGCAAGCTCGGCGGCTGGGAGACGCTGCGCGAGCACGCCGCCGGGCTGGGCCTGGACGAGCAGGTCTTCGAGGACCTCATCGCCTCCTCCTACCGCCAGCTGGAGACCCTGGAGAAGGTCCATGCCTATGCCCGCGAGCGCGCCCTGCGCGATGACCGCGACACCTTCTGGGACTGATGAGCCATGAGAGCAGTCACTTGGCAGGGTAAACGCCAGGTCAGTGTCGAGACAGTCCCGGACCCGGGGCTCATAGACGACACTGATGCCATCATCGAAGTCACCTCCACCGCCATATGCGGCTCCGACCTCCACCTCTACGAGGTCCTCGGGCCCTACATGGACGCCGGCGACATCATCGGTCACGAGCCGATGGGCCGCGTCGTGGAGGCGGGCAGTGCCTCCGGGCTCCAGGAGGGAGACCGCGTGGTCATCCCCTTCACCATCGCCTGCGGGCGGTGCTGGATGTGCGACCGGAAGCTGTACTCCCAGTGCGAGACCACCCAGGTCACCGGGCAGGGTACCGGCGCGCGCCTGTTCGGTTATTCCCGCCTCTACGGCTCGGTGCCCGGCGGGCAGGCGGAGTACCTGCGGGTGCCGCACGCCGACTTCGGGGCGATCAAGGTCGGCGAGGAGCTGCCGGATCACCGCTACCTCTTCCTCAGCGACATCCTGCCCACCGCCTGGCAGGGCGTGGCTTACGCCGGTGTCGCGGAAGGTGACACCCTGGCTGTGTTTGGTCTGGGCCCGGTCGGGCAGATGGCGGCACGCATCGGCGTCCACCTCGGCGCCCGGGTTTTCGGCATCGACCCGGTGCCGGAGCGCCGCGCCATGGCCCGTCGACACGGGGTGGAGGTCTTTGATCTCGGCGAGGACACCAACGACGCCATCCGCGACTCCACCCAGGGGAGAGGCCCCGACTCGGTGGTCGATGCCGTCGGCATGGAGGCGCACGGTTCGCCACTGGGCAAGGTGGCGCACACCGGCGTCGGTCTGCTGCCCGACGCCGTCGCCCGTCCCCTCATGGACCACGCCGGCATTGACCGACTCGGCGCTCTGCACGCCTCCATCGACCTGGTTCGTCGCGGCGGCACCGTCTCACTGAGCGGCGTGTACGGCGGTCAGGCCAGCCCCTTGCCGATGCTCACGCTCTTCGACAAGCAGCTTCAGGTGCGGATGGGCCAGGCCAACGTCAAGGCCTGGATCGACGACCTGCTGCCCCTCGTCGAGGATGCGTCCGACCCCCTCGGTGTCGACGATCTGGTCACCCACCGTCTGCCGCTTGAGACCGCGCCGGAAGCCTACGAGATGTTCCAGAAGAAGCACGACGGATGCGTCAAGGTCGTCCTCGACCCCCAGGAGTCCCGATGAAATTCTGGAGAGATGTCAGCGGCGAAATCACCGTCTCCCCGCTCCCCGATTCGCTTATCGACGTCGCCGTCGTCGGCGCCGGTTTCACCGGTCTGACTACTGCTTTGCTCTTGGCGCGCGCAGGACGTCGCGTCGCCGTGGTGGAGGCCCGGCAGGTCGGCGCCGGGGCCAGCGGGGCCACCACCGCGAAAACCAGCCTGCTGCAGAACACCCGCCTGTCGGATCTTGCGGCGCAGCACAACGCGGACGTCGCCACGCAATACCTGGCGGCCAACCGCCACGGCATGCAGTGGCTGGAGGAGTTCTGCACCGCCCACGATGTGCCGGTGGGACGCACCGCGGCTGTCACCTTCTCCACCAGCGATGAGGGTGCGGAGGCGGTCCGGAAGGAATTCGAGCTGGCCCGGGAACTCGGCCTGCCGGTGGAGCTCGAAGAACACCCGGCCGAGGAGTTCGCCACCCACGCGGCAGTGCGTCTGCCGGACATGCTGCAACTGGATCCGGCCGATCTACTCGTTGCCCTGTGCCGGGCGTTCACCGAAGCAGGCGGCACCCTCACCGACCACACCCGGGTGACCGGCATCGACGGCACCACCCTGCGCACGCAGGCCGGTCAGCTCCACGCCGTACAGGTGATCCTGGCCACGGCCTCGCCCATCCTCGACACCGGGCGGGTCACCATGTCGTTGTCCCCGGAGCGCTCCTACCTGTGTGCTTACGATGTCGACGGGCCCCTGCCGGAGGGTATGTACATCAGCGCCGAATCCCCGAGCATCTCGGTGCGGCGCGCGGGCGAGACGCTGCTCGTCGGCGGCCAGGGGCATCCCACCGGGCAGGAGACGGAAACGTCGGAACGTTTGGAGGCCCTCGACGCGTGGGCTGAGCACCACTTCCCTGGCGCGCGGCGCACCCATGCCTGGTCGGCGCAGGACTATCACCCGGTGGGTGGGGTGCCGGTCGTCGAGAAGCTCGCTGACGGCGTGTACTTCGCCGGCGGTTACAGTAAATGGGGCATGGCAGCGGCCCCGGCCGCCGCCCACATGCTCCTCGATCTGCTGGAAGGCCGCGCGGCGGAGACCTTCGGTGACACCACGCTGACCGGCACCGCCGCCACCACCGCCGCGACCCTGGCCAAGGCGGCCGGCCATTCGGTGGCCAACCTGGCGCGGGGCGACACTCCGGACTGTGGCGTCAGCCGCCTGTGCACCCACATGGGCGGCCCACTGGCGTGGAACGACGCCGAACAATCCTGGGACTGCCCGCTGCATGGTTCGCGTTTTTCCCCGGATGGCCGGGTCCTCGAGGGTCCGGCGGTGAAAGACCTCCCGCAGCTGTCATCAGATGAGTAGAATTGCACGTGATACCCATCACAACGAAAGGTAAAGCAATGACCGACCCCGACAAGAACCCGGACCTCGACGACACCCGCTTCGCCGAGGAGACCAACCCCGGTAAGCGCGATGAGGCCAGCGAGGAGGAGCTGGTGGAGCAGTTCGAGGAGGAGTCCTTCCCGGCCTCTGACCCGCCCGCCAACTACTGATGAGCGCTGAGCTCATCGCCGATCTCGCCACCGCACACGGTTACACCGTGGCGGTGGCGGAGTCGTTGACGGGTGGCACCCTGGCCTCCGAGCTGGCCGCGGAGGAGGGTTCCTCCGACTGGTTCGCCGGCGGCGTCGTCGCCTATCAAAGACGCACAAAGGTCGCGGTGCTCGGCGTTCCCGCCAGCTGCCCGGTCATCTCCGCGCAGTGCGTATCGACGATGGCTGCCTCCCTCGCCGAGCTCATGTCCGCCGATGCGGTTGTCACCGTCTCCGGCGCAGGCGGGCCGGGAGGCCAGGACGGTCAGCCGCCGGGTACGACGTGGTTTTCCACCCTGGTGCGCGGTCGGGCCCGCACACAGCGACAGCACTTCCCCGGTTCCCCGGAGGAAGTGCTGTCGGCGGCGCGGGGGTTCGCGCTGACCATGCTCGCCGAGGAGATGGCTTCCTAGGACTGGGTGAGTCCCAGGTTCTCGCCCGTACCCAGCTCGATGTTGAGTCCCGGCACCGAGTTGATGAGGTCGCGGGTGTACTCCTCCTTCGGGTCCGCGAAGACCTCGTCGGAGGTGCCCTGCTCGACGACCGCACCCTGCTTCATCACCACGATGTCATCGGCGGTCTGGCGGACCACCGCGAGGTCGTGGGTGATGAACAGGTACGACAGGTCCAGCTCCTCCTGCAGCTCGGCGAGCAGGCGGATGATCTGGTTCTGCACCAGCACATCCAGCGCTGAGACGGCCTCGTCGAGCACGAGGACCTCGGGGCGCAGTGCCAGGGCGCGCGCGATGGCGATGCGCTGGCGCTGGCCGCCGGAGAGCTCGTTGGGGAACCGGCGCATGGCCGAACGCGGCATGGCGACCATGTCGAGCAGCTCGGCGACGCGCTCCTCGCGTTCCTTACGGCTGCCCACCTTGTGCAGGGCCAGCGGCTCCTCGATGCAGCGGAAGATGGAGAACATCGGGTCCAGCGAGCCATAAGGGTTCTGGAACACGACCTGCATCTTGCGGCGCATGTCGAATAGTTCCTTGTTGCTCAGCGTCGACAGGTCGGTGCCCTTGTAGAACACCTTGCCGTCCGTGGGGTCGAGCAAGTTGAGCACCATGTTCGCCACGGTCGACTTACCGGAGCCGGATTCGCCGACCAGCGCCAGGGTGGTGCCCTTGCGCAGGGTGAAGGAGACGTCATCGACGGCCTTGTTCTCACCGAAGATTTTGGTGAGGTTCTCCACCCGGATGACCTCCTCCTGCTTCGACTCCCGCCCGTGGGCGATGAGCTCGGTGGATTCCACACCCGCGGCCAGCGCGGACTGGATACGGGCTGAGGCCAGCGAGGGTGCGGCCTTCACCAGGCGCTGGGTGTAGGGGTGCTGCGGGTCGCGGAGGATCTGCAGGGAGGGCCCGGATTCGACGATGCGGCCGCGGTGCATGACCACGAGGTGCTCGGCGCGCTCGGCGGCCAGGCCCAGGTCGTGGGTGATGAACAGCACGGCGGTGCCCAGTTCCTCGGTCAGTCCCTTGAGGTGGTCGAGGATGCGCTTCTGCACCGTGACGTCCAGTGCCGAGGTCGGCTCATCGGCGATGAGCAGTTTCGGACGTGCCGCCAGGCCCATGGCGATGAGCGCGCGCTGGCGCATACCGCCGGAGAATTCGTGCGGGTACTGGCGGGCGCGACGGTCGGCATCGGGCAGACCGGCCTCCTCCAAGAGCTCCGCGACACGCGGGCGCACCTCGGAGCCCTTGACCACATCATTGGCCTTGAGGGACTCGCCGATCTGCGTGCCGACGCGCCACACCGGGTTGAGATTCGACATCGGGTCCTGCGGGACCAGGCCGATCTCGGAGCCGCGGTATTTCTGCATCTCCTTGTCGCTCAGGCCCGTGATGTCCTCCCCGTTGAAGAGGATCTGCCCGCCGGTGACTTTGCCGGTGCCCGGCAGCAGGCCGAGGATCGACATGGCGGCGGTGGACTTGCCGGAGCCGGACTCGCCGACAATGGCGACGGACTGCCCCGGGTAGATCGTCATGTCGATGCCGCGGACGGCCTCGACAACGCCGGTGGAGGAGGTGAAGGAGATCTTCACGTCCTTCATTTCAAGAAGTGGGGCGGTCATCGCTTCCTCGCCTTCGGATCGAGGGCGTCTCGGACGACGTCGCCAAGCATGATGAAGCTTAGGACGGTGAGCGCGAGCGCCATGGCCGGGTAGAACAGGACCATCGGCTTGGTGCGCAGGGAGGCCTGCGCGGCGGAGATGTCGCCACCCCACGACACGATGGTCGGGGGCAGGCCGATACCCAGGAAGGACAGGGTGGCCTCGGCGACGATGAAGGTGCCCAGCGCCACGGTGGCGTAGACGATGATCGGCGCCGCCGCGTTCGGCATGATGTGACTGGAGAGCATTTTCATTCGCGACGCCCCGAGCGCCCGGGCGGCAGTGACATATTCCTCGTTTTTCACGCTCATGACCGCACCACGGGTGATGCGGGCAATACTCGTCCAACCGAAAAGACCGAGGACCAGCACCACCGTGAGGATCGTGCGGTAGTCCTTGAACATCTGCATGACGACGATCGCGGCCAGCACCAGCGGGATGGCGAAGAAGACGTCCGTCAGGCGCGAGAGGATCGAGTCAAGGATGCCGCCGAAGAATCCGGCCATCGCCCCGATGAAGGTACCGATCGCCACCACGAGAGCGGTGGTGAGGATACCCACCGCCACCGAGGCGCGGGCCCCGTAGATGGTGCGGGCGTAGATGTCACAGCCCTGGCGGTCGAAGCCGAAGGGATGGCCCGGCTGCGGATCGCCCAGCGAATTGGATAGCACGCAGGTACGCGGGTCGACGGAGGTGAACAGCTGCGGGAACAGCGACATGACCACGGCGATGAGGATGAGCACTGCGGAGACCCAGAACAGTGGGCGGCGACGCAGGTTGCGCCACGCCTCACCCCACATGGAGGCGGGGGCGGACTCATCGGCGACGGCGTCGACGGCACCGAGGCCGGTCTCGTCGGTTTCGGCGATGAAGTGGTCCTGGCCCGGGCGCGGGTGCAGGCGGTTCCCGGCGAGGATATCGTCCTCACCGGCCGGGTTGGCGACGTTTCTGTTGATGTCAGGCATATCGGATCCTCGGGTCGAGCACGGCGTAGATCAGGTCCACGATGAGGTTGGCGATGATGTAGACGATGACGAGCACCGTGGTGAAGGAGACCACCGTCGTCGGCTCGCCCTTGATGATCGCCTGGTAGATGGTGCCGCCGACGCCGTTGATGGCGAAGATGCCCTCGGTGACGATGGCGCCGCCCATGAGCGCACCCAGGTCGGCACCGAGGAAGGTGGCGACGGGGATGAGCGAGTTACGCAGCACGTGGCGGCCCATGACCTGCCCGTTGCCCAGGCCCTTGGCCCGGGCGGTGCGGACGTAGTCGGCGCGCAGATTCTCACTCACCGACTGGCGTGTGAGGCGCAGGACGTAGGCGAAGGAGACGGCGCCGAGTACCACAGCGGGCATGAGCAGTGAGGTGAAGGTTTCTCTCGATCCCACGGTGACGGGGAGTATCCCCCATTTCACACCGACGACGAACTGCAGGACGAAACCGATGACGAAGCTCGGCACGGCGATGACGATGAGCGACATGACCAGGACGGTGGAGTCGAAGATGCCGCCGCGGCGCACGCCGGCGATGACACCGAAGAGGATGCCGAAGAGGGCCTCGAACGTGAGGGCCATGAGGGCGAGTTTGATGGTCACCGGGAAGGCCCGGGCCATGACGTCGGCGACCGGCTGGCCGGAGAAGGTGGTACCGAAATCCAGGGTGAGAATTCCCTTGAGGTAGAGCAGGTACTGGATGATGAAGGGTTTGTCCAGGTTGTACTCCGCCTCGATGCGGGCGCGGGCGGCCTCGGACAGGCCACGGTCACCGCCCAGTGCCTCGACGGGGTCGCCGGGCATGAGGAAGACGAGTGCGTAGATGAGCAGCGTGGCCCCGAAGAACACGGGGATCATCTGGAGCAGTCGTCGCCCGATGTAGCGCAACATAACTAGTCCTTGTGGGGGTCGAGTTGGCAGACAGGCAGATACCCGCGTGACGAGCTTGGCGTCGCGCGGGTATCAGTGGTCACGATGTATCAGCGTAGCGCTAGTTCTTCGTGATCTCGTAGTAGACCGGGACAGACTTCCAGGAGAAGGTCACGTTGTCGACGTTCTCCGAGTAGCCGCCTGCCACGTTGGAGTACCACAGCGGGATGGCAGGAAGATCGTTGAAGAGGATCTCCTGGGCCTCGTTGTACAGGCCGGATGCGGTCTCCGGGGAGTCGGAGCCTGCGGCCTCGGCGAGCTTGGCGTCGAAGTCCGGGTTGGAGTAGTCGCCGTCGTTGGAGCCGGCGCCGGTGCCGTAGAGCGGGCCGAGGAAGTTACCCGCGGACGGGTAGTCGGCCTGCCAGCCGGTACGGAAGGCGCCGTCGATGGTGCGGCCGGTGACGTCGTCACGCAGGGACTTGAAGTCCGGGTACGGGTTGCCGACGGCCTCGATGCCGAGGGTGTTGCGGATGGAGTTGGTCACCGCATCCACCCAAGCCTGGTGGCCACCATCGGAGTTGTAGGACAGGGTGAACTCACCCTCGAACGGGGCGATCTCATCGGCCTGCGCCCACAGTTCCTGCGCCTTCTCCGGGTCGTAGTCGAGGACGTCGTTGCCGACGATGTCACCGTCGTAGCCCGGGAGGACCGGGGAAGTGAAGTCGGTGGCCGGGGTGCGGGTGCCCTGGAAGATCGTCTCGGTGATCTCCTCGCGGTTGATGGCATGGGACAGCGCCTGGCGACGCAACACGCCCTCCTCGCCGCTCCAGTGCTCGAGGCTCTCCGGGATGGTGAAGGACTGGAACACAGCGGAAGGCTGGTTGACGGCACGGTCGCCGAGCTCGTCCTCGAAGGTGGAGAAGGCGATGTCCGGGATGGCGTCCAGGGTGTCGAGGTTGCCGGCCAGCAAGTCGTTGTAGGCGGCGTCCTGCTGGGCGTAGAAGACGAACTTGATGCCGTCGTTCTGCGGGGTGCGCTGGCCCTGGTAGGACTCGTTCGGGACGATGGTGGCGTCCTGGTTGTGGTTCCACTCGAGCAGCTTGTAGGGGCCGTTGCCGTTCGGGTTCTCACCGAAGGCGGCCTCGTCCTCGCGTGCCTCATCCGGCAGCGGGTAGAAGGCGGAGTAGCCCAGGCGCTGCGGGAAGTCGGCCTCGGGCTGGTTGAGCTCGATGGTGAAGGTCTTGTCGTCGACGACCTCGAGGCCCTCCATGGACTCCGCACCCTCCTCGTAGCCGAGGATGGGCTCGAAGAAGTAGGCGGAGAGGTGGGAGTTGGCCACGGCGTGGTTCCAGGTGTCCACGAAGTGCCCTGCTGTGATCTCGGTGCCGTCGGCGAAGGTCCAGCCGTCCGCCAGGGTGACACGGTAGCCCTTCTCGCCCTCGGGCTCGATCGATTCGGCCATCTCGTTGTGGATCTCACCGTCGGCGTCGTAGTAGACGAGGCCGGAGTAGATGAGGTCGACGATGTTGCCGCCGCCCACCTCGTTGGTGTTCGAGGGGATGAGCGGGTTCTGCGGCTCGGTGCCGTTGGCGAGGACGTAGTTGTCGCCGCCGGTGGCGCCGTCGCCGGATGCCGATGAGCCGTTGCCGTTGTCGCCGGAATCGGTGCAGGCGACCAGGCCGAACCCGAGCGTGGTGGCTGCGAGCAGGGCCAGTGTCTTCTTGCTGAGTGCCATGTGGCGGACCTCCAAGGGTGAAAGGACAGAAGTTAATCTCCCGTTCACGTTACAGGGTGACGTCCATCACCCTGCAGTTGTGATGAGACCGTAACCACCTGGTTATCCGCACAAAACAAACTCGTGTCACCTTTTCACCTGCTCACACCGGTTTCATTCGGCGCCGCTTATCAGCACAGGCTACCCCCGACTACCCCCATCGCGACGCGTCCAGGTCACCTCCACGCCGAGCGCCTGGCCGATTTCCGCCTCCCGCTTCTCGACGTCCGCCGCCGCACACTCCAGGTACACCAGCAACACCGCATCCCCGGCGATCATGCCAGCTTGCGCTCCATCCCCCCAGGTCACATGGCCGCGCCCCTCCTCGCTGTCCCACTCCGTCGTGGCAGTGTCCGCGAATCGGTCCGCCAGCGACTTGGCAAGTCGTCGCGGGTTCTCGCACCGGACACGGGTCGTCGAGGAGGTTGTCATGGGTTCAGAGGGTACCCCAGCACCCCGAGCAGCAGGTCATGCATCGGCACCGCGACCCCGCGCCGGGCCGCCATCCGGCAGATGGCCCCGACCTGCGCGTCGAGCTCGTTGGGCCGCCCCGCCACCAGGTCCCGGTGCATCGAACTGGTCGCCTCCGCCGGCATCCGGTCGGCGAACGCCAGTGTCTTCTCGACGACATCTTCGGGCACGTCCACCCCATACGCCCGGGCGGTGGCTTCCACTTCCCGCATCAGCTCGGTGAGGGACGGCCGCAGCCGGGTGCGAAGCTCCCCCAACGGCGCCCGCGCCAAGGCCCCCAGCCCACCCGTTGTCGTCACATACATCGCCTTCTGCCACACGTCGACATCGATGTCACCGCGGGCAGTCGCCTCGACGCCCGCATCGCGCAACGCCGCCACAAACGTATCGACGCCCCCCTGACCCACTTCATAAGAAATCGGACCCCCATGAAACTCGACGCGCGCGGGACCCGTGTGATGAAAGTAGCCGCGCACCACACCCGGGCGCACCCGCTCCCGCCCCACCACCTCAGCCACCAGATCGGGCACCTCCACGGAATTCTGGGTGAGGGCGACGAGACTGTGGCCGGGCAGGCCGTCGAGAAGCGCGCCCAAGTCGGTACCTGCGGTGACTTTGACGGCGAGGAGGACGAGGTCGGCGTCGATAAGCGAATCGGCGGTGACCACCGGCAACGGCGGCTCATCGTTAAGCCGCAACCCCTCCTCCCGCAGCACCCGCAAGGTTTCGCCGCGGGCGATGAACACCACGTCATGCCCCGCCTTCACCAGGCTGCCGCCGAACCATCCACCGACCGCCCCGACTCCCAGCACCGCAATTCTCATGCACCCATCCTAACGGGAGTATCATTTGCCCATACTTCTTGAGAAAGGTGGCCCAACCATGGCCGGTGGCCTGCTCGCCCTCCTTGACGACGTCGCCCTCATCGCCCGCGCCGCCGCCGCCAGCGTCGATGACGTCGCGGCCGCCGCTGGCAGAACCTCCATGAAAGCCGCCGGAGTCGTCGTCGACGACGCCGCCGTCACCCCCCGCTTCGTCACCGGCATCCAACCGGCGCGCGAACTCCCGATGATCTGGCGCATCACCAAGGGCTCACTGTTCAACAAGCTCGTCATCATCTTGCCCATCGCCCTGCTCCTGTCCTGGATCGCACCCTGGGCTCTCACCCCCATCCTCATGATCGGCGGCACCTACCTCTGCTTCGAGGGCGCCCACAAGATCCTCCACAAGCTGCGCGGACACGCCAAAGACGGGGACCACAGCAACGCCCAAGGCGTCGACAAAACCCCCGCCGACGAGGATAAACTGGTCAAGGGCGCGATCACCACCGACCTCATCCTCTCCGCAGAGATCATGGTCATCTCCCTTAACGAGGTCGCCGACCAGCCCATGGCCTTCCGCGCCGCCGTCCTCATCGTTGTCGCCATCGGCATCACCGCCCTCGTCTACGGCGCGGTCGCCCTCCTGGTGAAGATGGACGACATTGGCCTGCACATGGCCGAACGCGGCGGCCCCGGCGCCGGATTCGGACGCGGCCTCGTCCACGCCATGCCCAAGGTCCTGTCATTCATCGGCATCGTCGGCACCTTCGCCATGCTGTGGGTCGGTGGCCACATCATCGTTGTTGGCCTCGAGGAGTTCGGCTTCACCTGGCCCTACGACTTCATCCACGGCATGGAGGTCGCCGTCGGTGGGGGCTTCATCGGCTGGGTGGTCAACACCTTCTTCTCCCTGGTGGTCGGCCTGCTGTGGGGCCTGGTCGTCGCCCTGGCCTTCGACGGGGTGAAGGCAGCCACCGGCAGGAAGGCCCCCGCCCACTAGTCTGAAAGTATGTTGCGAGTGGCAGGGGTGACGCTGGTCGGTGGCGTGGCCGCCGGACTCATCGGCGGGATCATGGCGTGGCTCATCCACCGCATCCACGCGCTAGCCGACGGCGGCCCCGTCCACCCGGTGCTGGCGGCAGCACTCGGCGGAGTCCTCGCCGGCCTCGGCTGGTGGTGGCTGCGGCGCAGCGGGCCGGTCCGCGGCGTCGAGGAGTCCGCCACGACAGACACCCCCCTGCCGCTGGGCCGCACCTTCAGCGACGCACTGCTCCAGCTGCTGGCGGTGGGCTCCGGCATTTCCCTCGGCAGGGAGCAGGCGCCGCGCCAGGCCTCGGCCGCCGTCCTCGACCGGATCTCCCGCGTGGTGCGCATCGCCGAAGACAACCGGCGCATCCTCGTCGCCGCCGCCGCGGGTGCCGGCCTCGCCGCCGTGTACAACGTGCCGCTGGCCGGCATCCTGTTCACCCTGGAGGCGATGCGCGTGCGTCGCAGTGGGCGGGCGCTGCTCATCACGGTGACAATGTCGGGGGTGGCGACGGTGACGGCGTGGCCGATTGTGGGCAACCACTCCGTCTACTGGGTGCCCGACTCCCCCTTCGACGCGCGGGTGCTCTGGCTGCTGGTGCCGCTGCTGCTCGCCGCGGTGATCATCGGGCGCATCTTCCTGGCGTTGATGCGCTCCGCCCACTCGTGGAAAGTCATCGACCCACGCTGGCTACCCCTCAGCGTCGGCGCGACGACCGCGGGCGTAGTCACCGTCTCCCAGTTCCTGCCCGGAGTCACGGGCAACGGTGAAGACATCGTCCGCTCCGCCCTCGACCCGGCGACCGCCCTGCCACTGTTGCTCACCCTTCTCCTGGTGAAGCCGCTGCTCACCGCCGCCTCCCTCGGCTCGGGCGCGGTCGGTGGCACGCTGACACCGGCGCTGGCGGTCGGTGCCGCTTTGGGTGCCGCTTCCGGCGTGCTTATCGACGCCCCACCCGCCACCATCCCCGTCCTCGCCGTCCTCGGTGCGGCGATGGTGCTGGCGGTCATGCAGAAGGCCCCTCTGTTCGCGGCGGTCATCGCATGGGAATTGACGTGGGCTCCCCTCTGGACGGTGCCGCTCCTGCTGTTAGGTGCGGTTGGGGCATACGTGGTCGCTCACCGCCCGTGGCGTTCAGGCGTCGGTGAGTAGCCCCATGGCGGAGAGTTTCCGCAGGGGGTGACGGTTCGTGCGAGGTGGCCCACCGTCCGGGGGGTGGAAAACGACCCCGCCGGGTTCTCGTTCGAGTCGCCCGTTGCGGGGCGGGGCATGGGGGTTGTCGTCGTTGCGTCCATTGTGTACCCGGCACGCCGCGGTGAGATTGCTTAAGTTCGTCTCCCCCTCGTGCTCCCACGCGGTGAGGTGGTGAAACTGGCAGTCCTCCGCCGCGGTGGTGCACTCCGGGTAGGGGCAGAGGAGAGTTTCTGCCTGGAGGAGCGTGCGCTGTTTGAAGTTTGCGAAGCGGGATTCCCGGTAGAGGTCAATGCCGCCTTCGACGGGGTCGAAGATTCCGACGTACCCGAGTTCGGCGAAGCCCTTCTCCACCCACTCGTTACCCGTGATGGTTGTGCCGTCACTGAGGCCGAAGACGGTGTCGCCGCCCTCACCGCGGGAGTAGGAGACGTAGTCGGGTGCCTTCATGACGCCGAAGGGCACCGGTGGTGCAACTGCCTCGGTGGGGACGCCGCCGATGCCGTGCTGTAGGGCGGCGTCCGCCATCGCCTTCTTCCAGTCGAGCGAGGGGTCCGCCTGCCGTAGTTTGTCGGCGGTGACCTTGAGGTGTGCCTTGTATCGGGCCATGTCACCGGCCGGCAAGGTCAACGTTGCGGTGGACATGCCCTGGGCGTCGACGTTCTTTCCGCCGCGGAAAGCACGCAGGCTTCGGTTGTCTGACCCCGGCGCCTGGCGGTTGTGGGCGAAGACGCGGGCGGCTGCCTCCCGGTCGATCTCGTCGACCGTGCCGCGCAGTGCGCACAGCTCGACCCGCAGTTCCCACTCCGTCACCGCGGCCTTCCGCGATAGTTTACGCAGGTGCTTCTCGATTTTCTCGATTGCCGCCACCGGCAGCCCACGCCCCGCAGCCACTGCGGCGGCCTGCAGCTTCTTCTGCCGCGTCGGTCCGAAGTAGATGCCCGCCATGCGTTGCCAGGCGCCGGCGACCGAGGAGGACTGACCGAGGTCAGCGCGCACCAGAGCTCCGGAGGCGATGTCCTCCAGAAGCTCCATTCCCTGGGTGGCCAGGGCACGGACTAACTCGGCTGGTCTCATGCCCCGGACGATAACCGCCGACCACGCGGGCGTCGATAAGCAAACAACCTAGCCTGTGGATAACTCGAGTTATCCACAAAAACGCACCGAACACCTGGCCGAAGCCTTGACAATTACATCATGAGCAACAAAGATGCCGCCATCACGGCCATGCCGAGGATGACGCCGTAGATAGCGGTATGGTGGCGACCCGTCGCCACGGCGGTGGGCAGCAGCTCATCAAGGCAGATGAACACCATGATGCCGGCGATCGCGGCGAACGACAGGCCGAGCGTCGCCGGGCCCATGAACGGCATGAGGAGAGCGAAGCCGATGAGCGCGCCGGCGGGTTCCGCCAGGCCGGACAGCGTCGACCAGGTCAGCGCCCGGCGGCGGGAGCCGGTGGCCTGGCGGATGGGGACTGCGACAGCCACGCCCTCGGGAATGTTGTGGATCGCGATCGCCACCGCCACCGGCACCGCCACCGTGAGATCCTCCAGTCCGGCGATGAACGTGGCGAAACCTTCGGGGAAGTTGTGGATCGCGATGGCACCCGCGGTGAACATGCCCATCTTCATCATCCGGCGCCGTTGGGCGGCCTTCGCCGGGTCCTCGCCGATGCCGCGCTCATGAGGGTTGATGGGTTCTGGCACCAGCCGATCGATGACGGCGATCACCGCGATGCCCGCGAAAAACGCCCCCACCGCCGCCCACGCGCCGACCCGCTCGCCCCAGGCCGACCCCAACTCCTCGAAGGCTTTCGGCAGGATCTCCATGAAGGAGACATAGAGCATGACGCCCGTCGAGAAGCCCAGGGCCCCGGCCATGAAACGTTTGCCGGGGTTGTTCTTCATCACGGCGATGAGTCCACCGATGCCCGTCGCCAGGCCAGCAAAAAGCGTGAGCCCGAAGGCGATGAGAACGGTGGGGAGGTCGTACATGCCGGTTGACTTTACGCGCAGGGCACCGGTAGCGCCCTATTCATCCGCTATTCTGGGGCGCTATGCATCAGCATTTCGAGATCAAGGTTCCGGGCGGCAAACTCGTCGTCGCGGACGTGCACACCGACGACGGCCGCATCACCGCCGCCCAGATTTCCGGTGATTTCTTCCTCGAGCCGGATGAGGCGTATGGGGCGTTGGGTCCGGCGCTTGCGGGGGCGTCGATAAGCGAAACAACTGAGGATCTGCAGGCGCGTCTCGACGCCGCCCTCACCGGCTTCGAGGACCTGGCCCTGCACGGCTTTTCGACGCGGGATGTCGCCGTCGCCGTCAAACGCGCCGTCGCGGGGGGCACTGACTTCACCGACCATTCCTGGGAGGTCATCCGGCCCGGCGCGCTGCCCACGCGCGTCAACGTCGCGCTCGATGAGGTCATGCTCAACCAGGTGGCCGCCGGTGAGCGCGGGCCGACGCTGCGTTTTTGGGAATGGGAGGACAAGGCGACGGTGATCGGCTCCTACCAGTCCTATGTCAACGAGGTGGAGCAGGAGGGTGTCGATAAGCATGGCATCGAGGTGGTGCGCCGCATCTCCGGGGGCGGGGCGATGTTTATGGAGGGCGGCAATTGCATCACCTACTCCCTCTACGTGCCGGAATCGATGGTCGCGGGGCTGTCTTATGAGGATTCCTATGCCTACCTCGACCAGTGGGTGCTCGGGGCGCTGGCCCGCCACGGCGTCAACGCCTGGTACGAGCCCATCAACGACATCACCTCCGACGGCGGCAAGATCGGCGGCGCTGCCCAGAAGCGCCGCCGCGGTGCCGTCCTCCACCACGCGACGATGAGTTATGACATTAACGCGGACAAGATGATGGAGGTCCTGCGCGTCGGCAAGGTGAAGCTCGCGTCGAAGGGACTGCGCTCGGCGAAAAAGCGCGTCGACCCGCTGCGCCGCCAGACGGGTGCGCCACGCGAGGAGATCATCGACACGATGATCACAGAGTTCACCAACCGCTACGGCGCGGTACCCGCCTCCTTGAGCGATACCGACCTGGCCGCCGCCGAAAAGCTTGTCGACGAGAAGTTCGGGAGGGACAAGTGGACACATCACGTCCCGTGATCCGGGTGACCGGCGCGCACGTCAACAACCTGCGCGGGGTGAGCGTGGAGATCCCCAAGCGCCAGCTCACCGTCTTCACCGGCGTGTCCGGTTCAGGCAAGTCCTCGCTGGTCTTCGGCACCATCGCCGCCGAGTCGCAGCGGCTGATCAACGAGACCTACTCCACCTTCGTCCAGGGTTTCATGCCGTCTCTGGCCCGCCCGGATGTCGATCGCCTGGAAGGCATCACCACCGCCATCATCGTCGACCAGGAGCCGATGGGCGCGAACTCGCGTTCCACCGTCGGCACCGCCACCGACGCCACCGCCATGCTGCGCATCCTCTTCTCCCGGATCGCCGAGCCCCCGGCTGGCGGGCCCGGTGCGTATTCCTTCAACGTGCCGTCGGTCTCTGCGGCGGGCGCGATCTCTGTGCAGGGTGGGAAGAAGGAGAAGGTCTCCTTCAGCCGCACCGGCGGTATGTGCCCCGAGTGCGAAGGCACCGGCCGGATCTCCGAGATCTCACTGCCGGAGCTTATCGACGAAGGGAAGTCCCTGCGCGACGGCGCCATCCTCGTCCCCGGCTACAAGGTCGACGGCTGGGCATGGAAGACCTTCGCCGAGACCGGCCTGGTGCCAGCGGATGTCCCGGTGAAGGAGTTCAGCGCCGAACAGCGTGACGTGCTGCTGTACTCCGAGCCCCGGAAGGTGAAGTTCAACGGCTTCAACTACACCTACGAGGGTCTGGTCCCGCGGGTGGAGAAGTCGATCCTGAGCAAGGACCGCGACTCGATGCAGAAGGCGATGGGCGAGTTCGTTGACCGGGCCGTCACCTTCATCACCTGCCCTGCGTGTGATGGCACCCGCCTGGCGCCGCACGCCCTGGAATCGCGCATCAACGGGCGCAATATCGCCGAGCTGTGCGCGATGGAGATCCGCGAGCTCGCCGAGTGGATGGAGGAAGTGTCGGCTCCGTCGGTGGCCCCGCTTATCGACGCCCTCCGCGAGACCCTGGCCAACTTCGTCGCCATCGGCCTCGGCTATCTCACCCTCGACCGCCCCGCCGGCACCCTGTCGGGTGGCGAGGCGCAGCGCACCCGCATGATCCGCCACCTCGGTTCCGCCCTCACCGATGTCACCTACGTCTTCGACGAGCCCACCGCCGGCCTGCACCCCCATGACATCAAGCGCATGAACTCCCTGCTGCTGGAGCTGCGTGACAAGGGCAACACCGTGCTCGTCGTGGAGCACAAACCGGAGACCATCGCCATCGCCGACCACGTCATCGACCTCGGCCCGCATGCTGGGCGCGAGGGCGGGCTCATCCAGTTCACTGGAACGCTCGAGCAGCTGCGTTCCTCCGACACCCTCACCGGGCGGCATCTCGACGACCGGGTGTCGGTGAAGGAGACCACGCGCGCGGCAACCGGCGCCATCGAGGTGCGCGGGGCGAGCCGTAACAACCTGCGCGACGTCGACGTCGACATCCCGCTGGGTGTGCTCACCGCCATCACCGGCGTGGCGGGTTCCGGTAAGTCCTCTCTCATCGCGGAGCTGCCCCGCGCGGAGACGACGGTGTTCGTCGACCAGTCCCCCATCCGCGGTTCCCGGCGCTCCAACCCGGCCACTTACACCGGGGCGCTGGAGCCGATCCGCAAGGCCTTCGCTAAGGCACACGGGGTGAAGCCAGCGTTGTTCTCCCCCAACTCCGAGGGCGCGTGCCCGAACTGCAAGGGTGCCGGCGTGGTCTACGTCGACCTGGGCATCATGGCCGGCGTCGACCTGCCGTGTGAGGTGTGTGAGGGACGGCGTTTCGACGAAGCAGTCCTCGACTACCGCTTCGGTGGGAAGGACATCGCCGAAGTCCTGCAGATGCCTGCCGCAGAGGCAGCTAGCTTCTTCGCAGCCCCCGACTCCAAGGTCCCGGCCGCGGCGAAAATCTGCGGCCGGCTCGTCGACGTCGGCCTGGGGTACATCACCCTCGGCCAGCCCCTGACCACCCTGTCCGGTGGTGAACGTCAGCGCCTCAAGCTGGCCTCCCACCTGGCAGAGAAGGCGACGGTGTTCATCCTCGATGAACCGACGACGGGGTTGCACCTGGCGGATGTCGATAAGCTGCTGGGCCTGCTCGATCGTATGGTGGACGCCGGGAAAACGGTGGTATGCATCGAGCACCACCTGGCGGTGGTGGCCCACGCCGACCACGTCATCGACTTAGGCCCCGGCGCAGGTTCGGATGGCGGTTCCATCCAGTTCGAGGGCACCCCCGCCGCGATGGTCGCCGACGGCTCCACGCTGACGGGCCGCTACCTGGCGGAGTACGTGGGCTAGGCGGCGGCGCGCACCCGCACGCCGGTGGCCGGGCGGGTGAGCATCTTGGTCCACGGGAAGGTGAGGTCCTCCACGTCGGTGGAGATCTCCAGGGTGGGGCGGGTGAGCAGCACGGTCGCCGCGGACAGGGCGGTGACGGCGATCTTCTCGCCCGGGCAGCGGTGTCCGCTGTAGACATCCGCACCGCCCTGCGGGATGAATGCCTCGATGGCTTCCGCCTCCTCCATCCCGGCATAGGGCAGGAAGCGCTCCGGATCGAAGGATCCGGCGTTGTCCCACTCCTCGGGGCTGGTCAGCGTCCCGACGAAGTCAAGCAACACCCGCTGGCCCTTCTTCATGGGGCAGCCGGATAGTTCGGTGTCTTCGGTGAGCAGGCCCGGCAGCATGGGCACAAACGGGTAGGTGCGGCGCACTTCCTGGGCGAAGGCCTCCGCCTCGTGGACACCGGTGAGCTGCTCACCTGCGGCTTGGCGGATGCGCTCGGCCCACTCCGGGTGTTCCACGAGTGCTGTGGCGGCGAAGGCCGCGAAGCGGCCGACAGCGACGGTGGGGCGGGTGAGGTTTTGGAGCTCGACGCCGGCGACGGCGGCGTCGACAAGCTCGCCATCGACGCCGCGCAAATCGGCCATGTGGGCAAGCACCGAATCCTCCGGCGCGGTGATCTCCCCGGAGCGGACCTGCTCGATGAGGCCGGTGGCCCACTTGTTCAGGCGCTGGCGCTCGAAGGCGGCGATGGGGTTGGTCTTGATGTCGCCGAAGGTGTCCAGCAGGCGGTTCATCTGCTTGGCGCGGGTGTCCATCTCCTCATCCGACATGGGGATGCCGGCCCAGCGGAAGGCGGCGCGACCAAAAGCGAGGGCGGTGTCTTCGTGGACGGTGCCGCCGTCGGTGATCCAGCGTCGGTGGGTGTTCTCCAGCTCATCGCCGACGAGGTCAGCGAAGTCGGCGACGCGGGCGTCGTCGTAGGCGAGATCGGCCATCGCCTTCTTGCGCACCGTATGCTCCTCACCGTCCAGGGTGTGCACGGCCCCGTTGCCGAACAGGGGGACCTGGATGAACTTCGGCATGGCGCCGTCGCGCTTGATGCGAGAGGAGTCGTAGAACAGGCGCACGCCCTCCTTCCCCCGGACCAGGTGGGAGGTCTTGCCCAGCATGGTCAGTGCCACGGGGGCGTGGGAGGTGGCGGCGACACCGGCCTTCTTCCGCATGCGGGAGGCGAAGAGGTAACCGTTGCGGAGGAAGGAGAGGCCTTGTTCGAGTCGGACACGGGCGGATTCTGTGGTCGTCATATCTCCAAAGTACGTGAGGTTCGGGTCACATGCGGGGCTACTTATTGACGCCGCTGTGGTGCTGTGGTTCCGTCTCCTCGATGATGGTCACGTCGTAGCCCTCGCCGTCCTGCTGTTTGGAGTATTCCTCCAGCACTGCCCCGACTACGGCCGGGTTGATTGCCTCGCCCTCGTCGTCGGGGATGTGGTGGATCGGGCCGATCGGCTCCGGGGAGGGGGTCTGCTCCATTTCCTCCCATTCCTCGGCGGTCGCGGCGGAGGTCCACTGGCGGGTGACGGTGGGCACGGGATCGCCGAGATCGTTTCTCAAGGCCACACCGAGGCTGAACATCATGATGAAGCCCATGACGAAGAACGGCAGGCCGATGACGATGATGATCTGCTGCAGGGCGGAGAGCCCTCCTTCACCGGTGGCGGCGAGCAGCACGGCGGCGACCGCGCCCATGAGCACCGCCCAGGTGACCTTCTGGTGGGTCGGTGCGAAGGCGGGTTCCTTGCCGGAGGCGATCATGTCGGTGACCATGGCGGCGGAGTCGACGGAGGTGGTGAAGAACACGACGACGATGAGGATGCCCAACCCGGACATGAATGTCGCGGCCGGGTAGTTCGACAGGAACTCGAACAGTGCCCCGGGGATGTCGCCTTCGACGGCGACGCGTTCCACCAGCCCACCGCTCTGCTCCTCGATGAGGAAGGAGGAGGTTCCGAACACCCCGAACCAGATGAGGGAGAACGTGACCGGCAGACCGAGGACACCGGCCACGAATTCACGGATGGTGCGGCCGCGACTGATGCGCGCGATGAAGATACCGACGAAGGGCGACCACGTGATCGTCCACGCCCAGTAGAAGGCGGTCCACGTGTTCTGCCAGGTAGCGTTGTCCGGGCTGTTCGGGGTGGCGTTATTCCAGAAGGCCAGTTCGGGCAGGCGGGAGAGGTAGATTCCGAAAGACTCGATGGTGCCCTTGAGCACCAGGACGGTCGGCCCGGCCAGCACCACGAAGATGAGCAGCGCGATGGCCATCCAGATGTTGATGTTGGACAACATCTTGATGCCGCGGTCGAGGCCGGCGGCCACGGAGATACAGGCGATGGTGGTGACCACGGCGATGATGATCACCTGGACAGCGGGCGAGTACGTCAGGCCGAACAGCTCGCTGAGGCCCGCGTTGATCTGCATGGTTCCCAGACCGACCGAGGTGGCCACGCCAAAGATGGTGCCGATGAGGGCGACGACGTCGATGGTCTTGCCGATGGGCCCGTACACCCGCGACCCGAGCAGCGGGGAGAAGATCGAACTGACCCGCGGGGGCATCTTGCGCTTGTAGATGAAGTAGGCGAAGCACAGGGCGGGCAGCGCGAAGATCGTCCAGGTGTGCAGCCCGAAGTGGTAGTGGGTGATGGCGATGGCCTGGCGGGCGGCCTCGGTGGATTCCGGGGAGACGTCCCCCATGGGTGGGTTGGCGAAATGCGAGATCGGTTCCGCCACACCCCAGAACATGAGGATGGTGCCGATGCCGGCGGCGAACAGCATCGCAAACCAGACGGGGGTGGAGTATTCGGGGCGTTCATCATCTGCCCCCAACCGCACATGCCCATAGCGGCTGATCGCGATGACGAAAAGGAAGAGCAGGAACACCGTCACACCCAGGATGTAGAACCAGCCCAGGTTAGACAGGATCCAGGTGGTGGCGGCACCAAAAACGTCCCCGACCCAATTGCCGGCGACGATGGTCAGCACGACGAAGGCGAGGACGGCACCCACGGTGGCGAAGTACACCGGTGGGTCTGTTTTCAGACGGAGGGAGGAGGCCAGGCGGGTCAACATAAATTCACGTTAAGCACACCACCCCCGCCGTCGGGGCGAAAAGAAACCACCCGCCTGTGCCCAGGACACTGGAAAGCGCCAGCTCACCTGGGGACACGCCGGTTATAACAATTGCCTAACTACTTGCCAGGGCATCGTAAAAGGCGCGCTCCGCTGCCTGCCCGAAGGGGACGAAAATCACCTTCTCCACACCACCGACGTCCCGGCAGGTGCTCACGGCGATGCGGGCGGCGTCGTCAAGAGGCCAGCCATAGACGCCGGCCGAAATCGCCGGGAAAGCCACCGACGCGGCACCCAGTTCACGGGCCGCGCGCAACGACTCCCGATAACAGGACTCCAAGATCGCCGAGCGATCCTCGGTAGCGGACCATACCGGCCCGACGGTGTGGATCACCCAGCTCGCCAGGAGATCACCTGCCCCGGTGGAAACGGCCTGCCCGGCAGGCAGGCCATCGGGATAAGAGGTGGCGCGGATCTCGCGGCATTCGGAAAGGATACTGGGGCCACCGACCCGGTGGATGGCACCGTCCACACCCCCACCGCCGAGCAGACCGGAGTTGGCGGCGTTAACGATCGCGTCGGCGCGGACGGTAGTGATGTCGCCTGGTTCGATGCACAGTTCCATGCCCGAGAGACTAACCACGGAGCCACCTCACCAGCAACGCATGCGATCACTATTATATGTATCGTGGGTCACACGCCACCAGAGAAGGAGAATCTTGCCTTACCGCACCATCCGCCGATCCACCGTCGCCACCCTCGCCGCTCTCGGATTGCTCACGGCCAGCGCCTGCGCCACCGAGGACAACGCCACCAACGAGGCCACCAACGGCACCGCCGCGGTCACTACCGAGGATCCGGACACCGAAGGGGTGCCGACGTCCATGAACACCGCGGACGGCGCCGAAATCGGCACCGTCGAATTTCTCGAGCGCGATGGCGGTGTTGAGGTCAGCGCCCAGCTCTCCGGTCTGGAGCCTGGTTTCTACGGCTTCCACATCCACGAGTTCGGCGCCTGCGAAACCGACAGCGCCGACCCGGACAACCCGGAAGACACCGGTGACTTCCTTTCCGCAGGCGGCCACCTCAACCCCACGGACGCTGACCACCCGGACCACGCCGGCGACCTCCCCCAGCTACTGGTGACCGAATCCGGCGACGCGGAACTGACCTTCCTCACCGACCGCTTCACCCTGGCAGACCTTGAGGGCGAGGACGGCGCCGCCGTCATCATCCACTCCGACCCGGACAACTACGCCAACATCCCCGAGCGCTACGCCAGCGACGGCGTGGACGAGGACACCACCAGCACCGGAGATGCCGGTGACCGCCTCGCCTGCGGCATCATCGGAGCCTGATCCAACGCGGGACCCGGCGCGCATAGGCCTCGTATTCCACCCCGAAACGGCGCCGCAACGCGGCCTCCTCCGCCGCGATCTGGGGCCCGGCGGCCCAGACGAACCCTGCCACGGGCACCAGCGCCCACCACGAGCCGCGGGCCACCGCATGCGCGGTCAACGCACCCGCCAACGCCAGGTACATGGGATTACGGGTGTAGCCCAGGACCCCGTCAGTGACCAACGCCGAGGATCGTCCCAGCCGCACGGGATCCATCGTCGTGCCCGCCCGCGCAAACTGCCCCACCGCCACCACACCCAGCCCACCGGAGACCGCTACGAGGGGCGCGGCGGGGAGGAAACGGGACGTCGATAAGCGGCCCAGGAAGATTTGGGCTCCGGCGGCGAGGGCAAATAGCCCGGCGGGAGGGATGCGCATGTCCCCCACGCTAGCGCGACTAGGCTGTAGCCATGGTCGTTCCCCGTTACCCCCTCGCCCGTCCTCCGGCGGGCACGGACGCCCATTCGCTGCCCGTGGAGAATGTGAGCCAGGCGATCTTGTTCTCCCACCTGCGCACCGCCCAACTGTCGGAACCGCATGGCGCGCTCATCCCGGTCCAGCTCATCCCCGATTTCCGGGACGGCGGCTGGCGCGTGCGCTGGGAACTGGCCACCATCGGTTCGGTACCCGCCAGCCTTCGCGACGTTTTCCCCACCATCGACAGGGTCCACCAGGCTCATTATGAGCCGCAGGCCTGGGCCCGGGTATGCATCAACCGGGAACGCGGGCTTCTCGACGTCACCCTCGAACTCCCCGCCCCCGAGCTCGCCATCCCGGTGAACTCGCTCGCTGATGCCACCCGCATCCTCTCCCAGGGCGCCCGCCTGCCGGCCACGCTCAGTGGCGCCAACCGGCAGATGCTGGGACGTGTCGAGGGCAGCCATGTCATCGTCGACGAGGACATCATCGGCCACCTCGAGTACGCCCCCCTGGAGGAAGGCCCTCTGGGGGTGCGGGTGTTCGTGATCGACGGTAAATCCTTCATCGACATCGGCCTCGGTGAGCCCCTCCCCGCCCCCGCACTCCCCGAGCCCGAGCCGTTACCGGAGCCGCAAACGGGCGCGTGGGCGGTGACCATGAACGCCGAGGACCTCGCCGAACCCAACCCCCGCGGACCGCGCACCATCACCTTCCGTGCCGGAGCCACCGAGGAATGACTAGGATCGCCGCCATGCAGATGAACGTCGAATCCTTCAACCTTGACCACCGCACCGTCGCCGCCCCCTACATCCGGGTGGCGGACCGCAAGACCCTGCCGGCCGGGGATGTCATCACCAAGTACGACATCCGTTTCTGCCAGCCCAACCAGGATCACCTGGACATGCCCGGCATCCACTCGCTGGAGCATTCGGTGGCGGAGACCATCCGCAACCATGCCGACTATGTCCTGGATTTCTCCCCCATGGGCTGCCAGACCGGCTTCTACCTCATGGTGGTCGGCGATCACCCGGCGGAGGAGATCGAGGAGCTCATCGCCTGCTCGCTGGCCGACGTGCTCGAGCTCACCGAGGTGCCCGCCGCCAACGAGATCCAGTGCGGCTGGGGCGAAAGCCACTCTCTGGAGGATGCGCAGGCTGCCGCCCGCGCCTTCCTGCAGCGCCGCGCGGAGTGGAACCAGGTCACCGCCTGATCTGGCGGAGTCCGCCGTCGAGACGCACCGTCCGGCCGGTGGCGTCGAGATGTTCAAGCAGCGGGATGGCCACCCGCCGGGTGGTGTCCAGCGCGCGGCGCGCCTGCGAGGTCGTGAACGGTTGCTCGAGTTCCCGCAGGCGGGCGAGCGCGACGTCGGGGGCGTCAGGCCGGAGGATGATGCCGGCATCGAGGCGCAGCAGGCGCCCGGCGCGCTCCGCGGCGGCCAGTTCCTTCGACCCCAGGCCTAAAGCCCGCAGGTCATCGGCTTCCGGGGCGTTAAAGGGCGCGTCGGCAAGACGCTTCTCGACGCTGGCCACCCCCGCCTCCGCCGTCCCGAGGTCTACCGTTGCTCCAGGTAGACGGAGCAAACCGTCGGCCTGCTCGAGCTTCGCGGAGGCGATGACGAGTCCGAGGAGCGAGTCATCGGGCAATGTGAGGACGCTGAGCGCCGCTCCGCGGCTGAAACCGGCGGCCAGCGGATTCTCCGTGGCGTGCCTGGTGACAGCGGCGCGGAGGGTGTCGCGCCAGCGGCCGAGCTGGCGGACGTCGATCCACCAGTCCCGCAGGGCGACGGCCCCCTTCGGCGGCTGCTCCGGGACCTCGAACCCCATGGTCACCAGGTCCTGACGGCGCAGGGCCCCGCGGCGGGTGATCTCGGTGCTGAGATCCCCCTCGGCGGACATGGTGGTCAGTGACTCGGCGCGGCGGCGGCCGTCACCGCGGCGCCGCAGGACGGGCGGGTCGACGTCCATGACCTGTACGCCGGCCAGTACGGAGCGGGCCCCGGAGCTGCGCAGAACGAGGCGGTCTCCGAGAATGAGCGGCAGCGGCCGGGTCAGCGTCAGCCGGGCGTGGCCGTCGCCGAAAGGGCGCAGTGCCGCCTCGACGGCCGCCGTGCCGACGTGGACGATGACCTCACCGGGGGCGTCGATAAGCGGGGTGCCCATGGTGCGGCGCACGTCGAGGGTGCTCACCTGTGGCCAGGCATCGGGGGTGAGCAGGGCGTCACCGCGGTGGATGTCCCCGGTGCTCTCCCCGCGGAGGTTGACGGCGACGCGGCTGACGGGGCCGACGCTCGGGTGCGCCTCGTTCTCGCTGTGCAGACCGCGGACGGTGACCTCACGTGTGCCGTTGAGGTGCAGCCGGTCGCCCTCGCTGAGGGTCCCGGCGGGCAGGGTACCGGTGACCACGGTGCCGGCGCCCTTGACGGTGAAGGAGCGGTCGATCCACAGGCGGACGCGGGCGTCCGGGTCCGGGGCCGGGGCGGCGGCGAGCACCTCGTCGAGGGCGGCGCGCAGTTCGTCGAGGCCCTCACCGGTGCGGGCAGAGACGGTGATGACGGGGGCGTCGGACAGCCCGGTGTCGGCAAACTCGTGCCGGACCCGGGCGGCGACCTCGGCACGGCGGGCATCGTCCGCCCGGTCGGCGCGGGTGAGCACGATGACCCCGTGCCGGATGCCGAGCGCGCGCACGGCATCGCGGTGGTCGGTGGACTGGGCCTGCCAGCCCTCGTCGGCGGCGACGATGAAGCAGATGACCGGCGCCGGCCCGACCCCGGCGAGCATGTTGCCCATGAAGCGTTCATGCCCGGGGACATCGACGAAGGCGACGTTGCGTCCGGAGGGCAGGCTGGTCCACACGAAACCCAGGTCAATGGTCAGCCCGCGGCGCTGCTCCTCCTCCCAGCGGTCGGGTTCCATGCCGGTGAGGGCCTTGACCAGGGTGGACTTGCCGTGGTCAACGTGACCGGCGGTGGCGATGACGTGCATTCTCTCTAACCCTCCATCGCGCGCCGGATCGCGGCCGCGACGGCGTCGTCGGCGGCAGCCGGCACGCAGCGCAGGTCGATGAGGCACGCCCCCTGGTGGACTCGGGGCAGGACGACGGGATCGCCGGTGCGCAAGGCGGCGGCCAACGACTCGGGCAGTTCCACCGCCCAGCCGGGCAGCGGCACCCCGGGGGCCCCTCCCCCGCCGACGCGCCCGTCGTGGGCGACGACGCGGCAGGTGACGTGGCCGTCGAGACGCGCGGCCAGGGCCTCGGCCCGGCGGCGCAGGTCAGCAGGGTCGGCGTGCAGGGCCTCCACGACGGGGACCTCCCCGCCGCGCAGGGTCGCCTCGAGGGCGGCCAGGCGGAGTTTGTCGATGCGCACGGCGCGCGCCAGCGGGTGCTTCTTCAGCCGGGCAATGACGTCCGCGCGACCGAGGAGGATGCCGGCCTGCGGGCCGCCGAGCAACTTGTCACCGGACGCGATGACCACGTCGGCTCCCGCCGCCAGCTGGGCGGAGACATCCGGCTCGGAGGGCAGGGCGCCGTCGTGGGTGAGCAGGCCGGAGCCGAGGTCGACGATGAGTGCCAGGTCGTGCTCGTCGGCGATCTCCCGCAGCTCGGCCACCGTGGTCTCGGCGGTGAATCCCTCGATGCGGAAATTGGAAGGGTGGACCTTGAGGATCGCGCGGGTGGCCTCCCCGATGGCCCGAAGGTAGTCCTCCGGGTGCGTACGGTTCGTCGCCCCGATCTCGTGGAGGCGGACGTCGGCGGTCTCGATGAGCTCCGGGAGGCGGAAACCCGCCCCGATCTCGATGAGTTCCCCGCGGCTGATGATGAGCTCCCCGCCCGCGGCCAGCGCGGTCGTGGCCAGTAGTAGGGCAGCCGCCCCGTTGTTGACCACGAGGGCGTCCTCCGCCCCCGGGCACGCCTCGACCAGCGCGGAAAGGGCCCCGGCCCCCCGGTCACTGGAACGCAGTCCGGTGGCCAGGTCCATCTCGACGTCGACGTAACCGGCAGCGTCGACAAGCGCGCCCGTCGCCGCAACCGACAGCGGCGCGCGGCCGATGTTGGTGTGGACGACGACACCGGTGGCGTTGAGCACGGGGGTGAGGGAGCTGACGGGGGCGTCGGCAAGCAGGCCGGCGAGGTGTGTCTCGACATCTTCCGGGGCGATGTCCCCGTCACGCGCAGCCTGCTGCGCAGCGCTGATGTGGGCGCGGATGGCCGGGGCGGCAAGGCGGTCGCGGGCCTGCCGCACTGCGGGGCACCGCAGCAGGTCATCGGTACGCGGGATGCGGCGGCGCGGGTCCACCTCGGGTCCTTTCGCAGGAGACGACTGGCGGAGACGGACGAGAATCGAACTCGCCAGACCGAGGTACTCGGCCTCACCGGTTTTGAAGACCGGGGCGCCCACCAGGACACGTACGCCTCCGACGACGAGATTACCGCGTGGGACGTGTATCGCTACAGTCGGGTGCATGAACACGAATACCGGCATCTCTCTCACCAGCTTCGCCGCCGGCGGCGGCTGCGCCTGCAAGATTCCCCCCGGGGAGCTGGAGGAGGCCGTGCGCGGTCTCACCGGTGTCACCGACCCGAACGTCCTCGTCGGGCTCGACGACGGTGACGACGCAGCTGCCGTGCGCATCGCCGACGACCTCGCCGTCATCTCCACCGCCGACTTCTTCACCCCCGTGGTCAACTCCGCCTACGACTGGGGGCGCATCGCCGCCGCCAACGCCCTGTCGGACGTCTACGCCATGGGCGGGCGCCCCGTCACCGCCATCAACCTCGTCGCCTGGCCTCGGGAGGTCCTCCCCCTCGAGCTGCTCACCGAGGTGCTGCGGGGCGGCATGGAGGTGGCCACCGCGGCCGGCGCCCCGGTGACCGGCGGCCACTCCATCGACGGACCCGAGCCCGTGTACGGCATGGCGGCGACCGGCATCGCCGATCCCGCCACGCTCATGCGTAACGACGCCGCGCAGGCCGGCCTGCCCATCACCCTCACCAAGCCCATCGGCGTCGGCCTGCTCAACAACCGGCACAAGTCCACCGGTGAGGTGTTCCAGGCGGCAATCGACACCATGACCACCCTCAACCGGGACGCCTCCCGCGCGGCGGTGGCGGCGGGGGTCAAGGCGGCGACCGACGTCACCGGCTTCGGCCTGCTCGGCCACCTGTACAAGATGATGCGCGCCTCCGGTGTGTCGGCGGTCATCGACCACACCGCGGTCCCCCATGTCGACGGCGCCGACGAGGCCCTGCGCGACGGTTTCATCTCCGGCGGCTCCCGCCGCAACCTCGACTGGGTGCGCCCGCACCTGGTCGCCGAGGGCGTCAGCGAGGAGGACCTCATCATGCTGGCCGACGCGCAGACCTCCGGCGGCCTGCTCGTCATCGGCGAGGTCCCGGGCTACCCGGTCATCGGCGAGACGGCGGCCGGAAACCCGGGTCAGGTCACCGTCCGGTAGTGATGTTCCCGTCGCCCTGCCGCTGAGCGAGGCGCGCCTTCTGCGGCTCGACGACATAACGCGGGTCGGTCACCGAGTGCAGGCCAGCCTCGAGCACACCGAAACGGGTGAGCGCGGAGCCGGCCAACAACGCCGCACCGGACAGTGCGGCACCGACACGGTGACGGCCGGCGAGCAGCGTGCCCACCCCACCCGCGATGACCAGGCGCTCCGCCCAGGTGAGCATCCGGCCGGCCGGGCCGTGGTGGTACGGCTCCACGGAAACTTCGTCCAGCTGGGAGTGCATCGCCTTGGTTGCCGCCACGTCGCAGATCGCGCCGGTGGCGGCCAGCACGCGGGCCGGGCCGGCCTCTTCGACCGGGGTGGTGATCATCGCCAGGCCACCGGAAGCGGCCGAGGCGGAGCTGACGAAGAGGAACGGCAGGTGGTACTTCGCCGCATTCCACGCCGGGGTGGCCGTGTCGCCGAAGAGCACCGCGGTGTAGACCGCCAGGGGCGCACCGAGGGTCGCGGCCAGGGCACCCGCCGCCGGGGCGGCGGCCTGATGGGTGACGGTGCGGATCGCCTCGGGCAGGGGGAGGCGGCGACCACTGAGGTCGTCGACTTCCGCGGCGGCGGCGACGGCGGCGGCCGTCGAGAAGCTGGCGAGCAGCCACGAACCGACGTTCATCGGCGAGGAGAGCTTGAACACGCGGAACATGTTGAGCAGGCGCTCCGGGCGTCCGAGGTCCTCGATGAGCGCCAGTGAACCGGCGCCAGCAGCCGCGATGGTGGCCAGCCGGGCGTTACGGCGCAGCTCCCTCCGCCCGGTGAGCTGGGCCCCAAGCCCCAGCAGGGAGGAACCGCCCGCAACGCCACCGAGGAAGAGGTAGGCACCGATCGGCCACTCCCACGGCGGGGCCTTGACCACGGGCTTACCGTAGTAAGACTCGAACTGCATGTCCGGGACCATGCGCTCCTCGCGGGAACCGTCGAGGGCTCCCGCGCCGGAACGACGTCGCTTCTTCTTGCCTCCCCCGCCGCGGCGGCGGGGCTCGACCGGATCGCGGTAGTTGTCGAACTGGTTGCTCATGCACGCGCTCCGATCAGGAAGGAACCGACGACGGCCGCCACCATGCCCGCGGCTGCGAAGGCCGCCGTCTTCGCCATCTGTGGCAGATCGGCGGTGGGCACCCGGGGATCCGGGGGCAGGCCGTAGACCTCGGGGGCGTCGAGAAGCAGGAAGATCGAGCCCGTGCCGCCGACACCGTCGAGATCATTGGCACCGTAGAGGCGCGCCTCGGTGCGCCCCTGCGCGTGGAGGGTGGCCAGGCGCTCATGGGCACGGCGCAGCATCTCCTCGCGGTCACCGAACTGGATGGACTCGGTGGGGCACGCCTTCTGGCAGGCCGGGGCCAACCCGTCCTTGAGGCGGTCGTAGCACAGGGTGCACTTCTGGGCGACGCCGACGTTGCGGGTCGGGGCGTGCACGCCTTCGGTGAAGTCCTCGCCCTCGCGGCTGTTGCGCTTCTGCACGCCGCCGTCCGCGCGGCGCTCGATGACGCCGAAGGGACAGCCTGCGACACACGTGCCGCACCCGTTGCACACGTCATCCTGCACGACGACCGTGCCGAACTCCGTGCGGAACAACGCACCCGTCGGGCACACGTCGAGGCAGCCGGCGTTCGTGCAGTGCTTGCACACATCCGAAGACATCAGCCAGCGGAAATCCGGGGTGTCCGGGTGCTCGTTCTTCTGCTGGGAGGGATCGCCGATGGTCGGCATACCCAGCCCGGTGAGCTGACGGCCGGATTCGCGGGCCTGCTCAATGCGCTCGTGATCCTGCTCGATGAACGCGACGTGGCGCCACGTGTCCGCGCCGAGGGAACCGGTGTTGTCGTAGGAGTTGCCCGACAGCTCGTAACCCTCGACCGGGTTGCGGTTCCACTCCTTGCACGCCACCTCACACGCCTTGCAGCCGATGCATACGGAGGTGTCGGTGAAGAAGGCCTTCCGTGCCTCGAGCGCGTAACCGACGTGGGCCGGGTACTCGGTCACCTGGTTAGTGCTCACGGTTGTCGTTCTCCTTCTCCAGCTCGCTCAGCTCCTCCGGGTCGGAGACCCTGGTGTTGCCCGACGCCGCCGTCAGGCCCGCGCGGACCTGGTAGAGGCGGGTGAGATCATCTCGTTCCGCTCCACGCGGACGACGGCCCGCCCGGATGTCACACGCACCGACCTTGGAGGCCTGAATGGCCACATTCGGGTCGAGCGTGATGCCCAGCAGATCGTTCGGCCCGTCACCGGTGACCGGCGCGTAAGGTCCGTTGCCGAAGTGGAACGGCAGTCCGATGTTGTGGTACTCCTGCCCGTTGATGACCATCGCCGGCATACGGTCGGTGACCAGCACGCGCGCCTCGATGACACCACGCGGGGAGATGAGTGTGGCCCAGCCACCGTTCTCCAGCCCGCGCAGCTCAGCCAGCTCCGGGGAGACCTCACAGAACAGCTCCGGCTGCAGCTCCGCAAGGAACGGCAGCGCACGCGTCATCGCACCGGAGGTGTAGTGCTCGGTGAGACGGTAGGTGGAGAACGCGAACGGGTAGACGTCGGAACCGAACTCTCCCGGCGCCGGACGCGAGAGGTTGTCCGCACCCGGGAACGTCAGACGCGCCGGCGACTGCTGCTGCCCGTAGAGCGCGTTGCCCACCGGGGACTCGTGCGGCTCGTAGTGCGTGGGCAGCGGCCCGTCGACCATGCCCTTGGGCACGTAGAGCCAGCCCTTGCCGTCCGCCTGCATGATGAAGGCGTCCGTGCCGGACAGGGCGGCCGGGCCGACATCGTCCGGGGAGGGCACATGGTCCGGGCGCAGTCCGACGGGGAAGTCGGGGACGTCGTCGCCGACCCACTTCTGCTGGGACTCGTCCCACCAGACGTACTTCTTGCGCTCCGACCAAGGCTTTCCATCCGGATCCGCAGAGGCGCGGTTGTAGAGCATGCGGCGGTTGAGCGGCCACACCCAGCCCCAGTCCATGGCGAGCTCGTTCTGCTCCGATCCCGGGCGCTTCTTCGCCGAGTGGTTGACACCGTCAGCGAAGACACCGGTGTAGATCCAGCAACCACCGGAGGTCGAGCCATCAGCCTTCATCTCGGTGAAGTTGCTCAGCAGCTCGCCGGCGTTGTCACCGGTGAGGTGGTAGCCGTTGATCTCCTGGAGCACGGCCTCGGCGTCCGGGTCGCCGTGCTCGTCGACGGGATAGTCCCAGGTGATGTTCTTCAGCGGCAGGTCACGCGGGTCCTCGGAATCGGCGATCTTCTCGCGGATGCGCACGCCGAGGTCGTAGAAGAACTTCAGCTCGCTGGTGGCTTCGTTCGGTGGGAGCTTCGCCTGGAAGCGCCACTGCAGCATGCGCTGCGTCTGGGTGAACGTACCGGACTTCTCCACGTGGTTGGCGGCGGGCAGGTAGAAGACCTCGGTGTCGATGTCCTCGGTCTTCAGCTCACCGGAGAGCACCTCCGGGGAGTCCTTCCAGAACGTCGCGGTCTCCATGAGCTGGAAATCACGGACCACCAGCCACTTGAGGTGCGAGAGGCCGAGACGCTGCAGGCGGCCGTGCGACTGGGCGACGGCCGGGTTCTGGCCGAAGACCAGGTAGCCCTCCACCTCGTCGCGGAGCATGGCCTGCAGGGTGTGGTACGTCGAATGCGCGCCGGTGAGCTTGGGGATCCAGTTGAAGCCCCAGTCATTGTCCTCCGTGGCGTGCTCGCCGAAGTAGGCCTTGAGCAGGCTGACGGCGTAGGCGTCACCCTTCTGCCAGAAACCGGCCTGGTTCGGGTTGCTCACCGTCCACAGGTAGTCGTCGAAGGACTGCTCCTCGACGGTCGGCATCGGCAGGTAGCCCGGCAGCAGGTTGAACAGCGTCGGGATGTCGGTGCAGCCCTGGATGGATGCGTGACCGCGCAGGGCCATGATTCCGCCGCCGGGGCGACCCATGTTGCCCAGCAGCAGCTGGAGGATCGCGGAGGTGCGGATGAATTGCGCGCCCAGGGTGTGCTGGGTCCACCCCAACGCGTAGGCGAAACAGGTCGTGCGCTCGCGGCCGGAGTTCTGCGTGATCGCCTCGGCGAGGTAGTGGAAGTCCTCGACGGAGATGCCGCAGGTCTCCTCCACCATCTCCGGGGTGTATCGGGAGTAGTGGCGACGCAGGATCTGGAACACGGTGTTCGGGTCCTGGAGTGTCTCGTCCTTCTTGAACCGCCACGTGTCCAGCGGCTGCCCACCGGAACCGGTCGACTGCGCCCAGGCGGCGCGCTGGTGCTCCTCCTCCTGTTGGTCACTCTCCCCCTGCGGGTTGCGGTGGGAGCCGTCGGCACGCTGGTAGGCCCAGGTGTCGTTGTCGTACTGCCCGGTCTCCGGGTCGAAACCGGAGAACAGTCCGTCGAGGTCCTCGGTGTCCTGGAAGTCCTCGTGGATGAGCGTCGAGGCGTTCGTGTAGTGCAGGACATAGTCCTTGAACCACAGATCGTTCTCGATGACATAGCTGATGAGCGCACCGAGCAGCACCACGTCACTGCCGGCACGGATGCCGATGTGACGGTCCGCCACAGCGGAGGTACGGGTGTAGCGCGGATCGACGTGGATGAGCTTGGCTCCACGCTTCTTCGCCTCCATCACCCACTGGAATCCCACCGGGTGAGCCTCAGCCATGTTTGACCCCTGGATGACGATGCAGTCCGCATTCGCCATATCCTGCAGCGGCTGGGTCGCGCCGCCGCGGCCGAACGAGGTTCCTAGACTAGGAACCGTGGCGGAGTGTCATATGCGCGCCTGGTTCTCGAGCTGAATCGCGCCGGCGGCGGTGAACAGCTTCTTGATGAGGTAGTTCTCCTCATTGTCCAGCGTCGCGCCACCAAGCCCGGCGATACCCATCGTGCGGTTGACGGGGCGCCCCTGGGGGTCGGTGTCCTGCCAGCCGTTGCGGCGGGCCTCGAGGAAGCGGTCGGCGATCATGTCCATCGCCTCATCCGGGTCGAGCTTCTGCCACTCCTTCGCCTTCGGGGCGCGGTAGAGCACCTCGGTGACGCGGGTGGAGGAGTTCACCAGCTGCTCGGAGGCGGATCCCTTCGGGCACAGTCGGCCGCGGGAGATCGGCGAATCCGGGTCGCCCTCGATCTGGATGACCTTCTCGTCCTTGACGTAGACGAGCTGGCCACAGCCGACGGCGCAGTAGGGGCAGACGCTCTTGACCACACGGTCTGCCTCTGCGACACGGGGCTGGAGCTCAGCGCTCTTCCGCGACTGCACGTTGCGGTCCCGACCGAAGGGGTCACCGTCCCGCAGCTGCCGGATGACCGGCCAATTCAGGGGGCTGATTCTGGACATGTCACCACTTTAGCAAGTGACGCACGCGACACAACGTGCTGCCATAGAATTGTCTGCATGTATCCCCCTGGGTTGCCTGTCACCGGCTCCATGTCCCTGCTTGCGCACGCCCGCGCCGGCCTCGACCGGCTCTCCCCCGCACAGGCCCTTGCCGAGCAGCGCTCCGGCGCCCTGCTTATCGACGTCCGGACGGACACCCACCGCGCCTGCGCTGCGGGCGTGCCCGGCGCCATCGCCGTGGACCTCACGGTCCTGCCCTGGCGGCTCGACCCCGGGTTCAGCCACCGCATCCCCGAAGCCACGGGCTTCGATCAGCGCATCATCCTTTTCTGCCGGCACGGCTACTCCTCCTCCCTGGCGGCCTGGAACCTGCGGCAGATGGGACTGCACCGGGCGACTGACATCGACGGCGGCTTCGAGGCCTGGGAGGCGGCTGGCCTGCCCCTGCACCACGGGGAGGTCGACGTCCGACACTGAGAACACTTTCCCCGGCACGCGTACTGTGGAGGTATGGGCACTCCACTGCATGTCACGGTCACGGGGGCCGGGGGTTTCCTCGGCACCCATGTCGTCAATCAACTACGGGCCCGGGGCGACCGGGTGACTGCGTTGGCGGACCCGACGGTCTGCGATGTGTGCGACTCCGCGCAGGTGGCGAAGGCGATCGGGCCCTGCGACGTCATCGTCCACTGCGCGGCGGTGGTCACTATCGACGACATCGTTCGCCCAGAGGTGCACGCCGTCAACGTGGGCGGGACGGCAAACATCATCGACGCCGCGCGCCGGCTGGGCGCCCGTCTGGTCTACATCTCTTCCGTCCACGCACTCACCGAGGCCCCGACCGGGGTGGTCATGCGCGAAGCGGACAGCTTCGACCCCGACACCGTGGTGGGCGGGTATGCGAAGACGAAGGCGGAGGCTGCCGCGCTGGTGCTGGCGGCCGACGATCTCAAGCGCGTCATCATCCACCCCTCCGGCCTGCTGGGGCCGGGAGATCCAGGGTCGACCAACCTCACCAACCTCGTACGCCGGCTCATGAGCGGTGAGCTCGGCGTGGTGGTCGACGGCGGTTACGACATGGTCGACGTGCGCGACGTCGCGGCGGCGATCGTCACGGCCTGCCGCACCGGGGACGGCTGCTACCTCACCACCGGTGACTACGTCACACTCCGGCAGATCGGCAGGATTGTCACGGAGTTGGTCGGCCGGCGCCGCCCGACGATCCTGCCGACGTGGATCGCCCGGGCCGGTGCCATCCCGGCGGAGTGGATCGGGAAGGTTTTCGGACGCCCTCCCCTGTTCACCCGCTACTCCCTGTACACGCTCGGTTCCGGCAACCGTTTCGACAGCACGCGGGCGCGGCGGGAACTGTTGTTCCGGCCGCGCCCGGTGCGGGAGAGCCTGACCGACATGGTCGCTGACCTGCAGGATCAGACCCGCACCCCATCCCGCGGTGCCACCCGCACCGCCGGGTGATCATCCTTGAGCGTCGGCCGCAGCAGCAGCATCGCGATGGCGATGACCAGCAGCACAGAGGCCTCATGGACAAGCATGCCGATCGCCATGGTCACCCCGCCGACCAGCACGCCGGCGAGCAGCACCGCCACGGTCACCAGGGCGATGGCGATGTTGATCCGCATGGTCCGCACAGTGCGACGGGCCAGGCCGAGGGCGTAGGGCAGGCGGGGCAGGCGGTCGGCCATGAGCGCGATGTCGGCGGTCTCGATGGCGGCCGGCGATCCGGCGGCGCCCATCGCCACGCCGATATCTGCCTGCGCGAGGGCGGGAGTGTCGTTGACGCCGTCGCCGACCATGGCGACCACCCGCCCCGCACCCTGCAGTGCACGGACGATGTCGAGTTTGTCCTCCGGCATGAGTTCCGCCCGGACCTCATCGACACCGAGCTGGGAAGCGACATTGTGTGCCACGCGCTCAGCGTCACCGGTGGCCATGACCACCCGGATCCCGCGTCGGTGCAGTTCATCGACGGCCGCCGCGGCGTCGCTGCGCACGGTGTCTGCCACGGCGACGATGCCCACGGCCGCACCGTCCACACCCACCCACATCGCGGTGCGGCCCAACTCGTTGAGTTCCAGCACCGGGGCCGGATCAGGTTGCACCTGCAGCAGGGCCGCGGTACCGACGGTGACGTCACGACCGTCGATACGCGCCCGGATGCCGTGACCGGTGACGGGCTCGGCGGCGTCGATAAGCGGGACCTCCAGGCCCCGGGACTCCGCTCCACGGATGATCGCGTCGGCGAGGGGATGCTCGGATGCGGTCTCGGCGCGGGCGGCGAGCACCAGCACCTCCTCCTCGGACCAGCCGTCGAAGGCCCGGACGTCGGTGAGCTCCGGGCGGCCGTTGGTCAAGGTGCCCGTCTTATCGACGACCACCGTGTCCACCTTCGCGGCGGTCTCCAGGTACTCGCCGCCCTTGATGAGCACGCCGTCCTTCGCGGAGCGGCCGATACCGGCGACGATGGACACCGGGATGGAGATCACCAGGGCGCCGGGGCAGCCGATGACCAGCAGCGTCAGCGCCAGTTCGATGTCGCGGGTGAGCAGCCCGGCCACCAACGCACCGACCATGACACCGGGGGTGTACCAGGCGGAGAAGCGCTCCAGGAAGGTCTGCGTGCGGGCCTTGTCGTCCTGGGCGTCCTCCACGCGGTGGATGATCTTGGCCAGGGTGGAATCGGAGCCGATCCCGACTGCCTCGACGCGCAGGACACCGGAGCGCAGCCACGTACCGGCGAAGACCTCGGACCCCTCGGCCTTTTCGGCGGGAACGGATTCACCGGTGATGGTAGCCTCGTCGACTCCGCCGCGACCGGCGACGACACGCCCGTCGACCGGCACTTGCTCCCCGTTGCGCACGAGCACCACATCACCGGGTTCCAGTTCCCAGATCTCCACGGTCTCCGGTTCCCCGTCGCGCAGCAGGGTGGCGGTCTCGGGGGCGGCCTCGACCAATTCGCTCAGCGCCCGGCGCGTGCGGTTGAGCGTCGCCTTCTCCAGGGCCTTGCCGAGAGCGAAGAGGAAGGTGACGGCCGCCGACTCCCAGTAGTTGTTGATAAACAGCGCGCCGACCGCGGCCACGACGACGAGCAGATCGATGGAGATGACGCGGATCCGCAGCGCCTGCACCGCCGAGATCGCGATGCGCCAGCCGGCGACGACGGCGGCGGCGATCATGAGCAGATCCACGCCGGTGACCAGCGCCGCGACGATGAGCAGTCCGGAGACTGCCACGATTCCCCAGGTTTTCATGGTTCCTGTCCTTTCTTGTGTTGTCACCTGTGACGTTATGGAGGCCCGCGGGGGAAGTCCTTGACGCGGATCAAAGAACGCGGAAGTGGTTGCCGGCATGGGAAAACCCCCGTTTCCGGCACCGGAAACGAGGGGTTGTACCCGCCAGCACTTACACGGCCGAGGGCTTGGCGGTGTAGCCGACGGCGGCGACGGCGTCGACCAGCTCGCGAACGGTGACCTTCTCCGGGTCATGGTCGACGAGGATGCGGCCCGAGGAGAACTTCACCTCGGCCGTATCCACCCCGTCCAGGCCGTTGAGCTTCGTCTCGATCTTGGTCACGCACGACGGGCAGGAGAACTCGTCGGAGCGCAGCGTGGTCTTCTTCATGATGGTGTCCTCTCTCTTTACTTTCTGACACCCTTGACGTTAGGGCCGCCGCGCGGGGAGTTCCTTGACGTAGATCAAAGATCGCTAAGGTCGGGGTATGGAGAGAATTCGGCATGTCATGGCGCGTGTGGACCGGGCAGGTTTTCTCCCTGAGCGCGCCCGCGGGCAGGCGGGGTTTGACGCCCCCATCGCCATCGGGCACGGGCAGACGAACTCGCAGCCGTGGACGGTGGCGTTCATGCTTGAGCTTCTCGACGTCCGACCCGGTCACCGCGTCCTCGATGTCGGTGCCGGCTCAGGGTGGTCGACGGCGCTGCTCCATGCGCTTCTCGACGGCCGCGGCCGCCTCTCCGCCGTCGAACTCGTCCCCGAACTCGTGGCCTTCGGACAGGCCAACCTCGACGCTGCCGGAGTGGACGTGCGGATCGTACAGGCCACCGACGGGGTGTTCGGGCTGCCGGATATTGCCCCCTTCGACCGCATCCTGGTGTCCGCGGAGGCCACCGAATTGCCCGCTGACCTCGTCGAGCAGCTGGCGCCCGGCGGGATCATGGTCATTCCGGTCAAGGGGGCGATGTCGCGCGTCGAGAAGCTCCCAGACGGTGAGGTGCAGGTGACCTCGCACGGCGGGTTCCGTTTCGTACCTCTCCTACGCCGTCGCTAGGGTGAGGGGCATGAACATCACCGTCATCGGAGGATCCCGGGGCACCGGGGCGCAGGTCGCCATCGCCGCCCGGCAAGCTGGACACCAGGTCAACGTCGTCTCGCGCAGCGGCAACGCCCCCGTGGGCACCCGCGCGATCACCGGTTCCGCGACCGACCCGGAGGTACTCCGCGAGGCTTTCGCGGGTGCCGACGCCGTCGTGGTCACCGTAGGCGCCTCCCGCGGCTCATCGCGCCCCCGCACGCAGATCACCCGCGCGGTCATTGATGCGATGAAGGAGGCAGGGGTGCGTCGGCTGATCGTGCAGTCCTCGCTCGGCGCCGGGGATTCCGCCTCCCAGCTGCCGGTTCCCCTGCGGCAGTTGATGACGGTGTTGCTGGCGAAGCCGCTGGCGGACCATAACGAGCAGGAAGAAGCGGTGCGGGAATCGGGCCTGGACTGGACCATCGTGCGCCCCACCGGTCTGCGGACGGCTCCGCCGACCGGTCACGTCCGGGCCCTCGAGGTGACCGACCACGGCACCCTCGGTGGGTCGATCCCGCGCATCGATCTCGCCCGCTTCATCCTCGACGTCGTGGACGATGAATCGACGATCCGGAAAGCCTACGGGGTCAGTTCCTAGACTGTACGACGCCGGCGGGCGCGGCCACACGTGGTGGACCCGCCACGAAAGATACAGGCGGCACACCTCGACCCGGCAGCTCGGAAAGTCCCCCACCGCCGATACACTCATTGCCAGTAGCGATGTTCAATCAGGTGGAGGAAGCCCATGGCGAAGCTGAGTCTCAAGGCCGTCGAGGCTCGAATCGAGCCCCTGGGCTACCGCGAGTCCTATGATCGGGAGTTCATTTTCGAGCTCCTGGACGCCTACGGCAAGCCGAAGTCCTCCCTCACCCGCCTGCGCACGGGTTCCCTTAATGTGGCTGCCGAGCCGGACGTGGAGGTCGCCCAGAAGAACGTCGTGTACTTCCGGGAGGTGCCCCAGGGGCAGGCCCTGGAGGCCGTCGAGGAGCTGCGCGCCGCCGCACATGTGGTGCGCTACACCCCGCGCTTCGTCATCGCCACCGACTTCGAGGAGCTGGTGGCGTTGGACATGAAGACACGCGAGAACCTGGTCATCCCGATCCGGGACATCGCCGCGCACTTCACGTTCTTCCTGCCGTGGGCGGGTATGGAAAAGGCCCAGTATGTCGCCGAGGCTCACGCGGATGTGCGCGCCGCCGAGCGCATGGGCAAGCTTTTCGACGAGCTGCTCACCGCCAACACCGACCTCATCACCTCCCCGGCTGGCCGCCACAGCCTCAACGTGTTCTTCACCCGCCTGCTGTTCTGCTTCTTCGCCGAGGACACCGGCGTGTTCACCGAGAACCAGTTCACCAACGCCGTCGGTTCCCACACCCTGCCCGATGGTTCGGACACCCGGGATTTCCTCACCGACCTCTTCTCCGCGCTGGACACCCCTGTTCCCCAGGACAAGCCCACACACCTGCGGGACTTCCCGTACGTCAACGGTCGGTTGTTCAGCGCGGACGCCGCCATGGTGGTGCCCGACTTCACGGCGAAGGCGCGCACGCTGCTCATCGACCTGGGCACCCTGATGTGGCAGGAGATCAACCCGGACATCTTCGGTTCCATGTTCCAGGCGATCGTTTCCCCGGGCACGCGCTCGGACCTGGGGCAGCACTACACCTCGGTGCCGAACATCTTAAAGACGATCGAGCCGCTGTTCCTCGACGAGTTGAAGGAGCGTTTCGACGCCGCCTACGACAGCATCCCCCAACTCAACCGCCTCTACGACCGTATCGCCGGGATCACGATCTTCGATCCGGCGTGTGGTTCGGGAAACTTCCTAGTCATCGCCTACAAGGAACTACGCCGCCTGGAGCACGCGATCCTCGACCGGTTGGCCAGCCTGAACAAGACCCAAGACGCCCTGTTCACCGATTCGCGCATCAACATCGAGAACTTCTTCGGCATCGAGATCGATGACTTTGCTGTGGAAGTGGCGATCCTGTCGATGTGGATCGCCAAGCACCAGATGAACGCGGAGTTCGCCGAGAAGTTCGGCATCAGCATCCCGCTCATCCCGCTGAAGGAGACCGGCAACATCGTCGCCGGCAACGCCGCCCGCCTGGACTGGAACCAGGTGTGCCCAAACAACGGCACGGATGAGATCTACCTGATCAGCAACCCGCCGTACGGCGGATCTAAGAAGCAGACTAAGGAACAGAAGGAGGATTACGAGTTCGTTTTCGGGGCACGGCCCTTCTCGAAGAACCTGGATTACATCGCTCTGTGGTTCATAAAGGGCGCGGACTACATAAGGGATACGCGTGCCGAGTTGTCGTTGGTGTCGACGAATTCGGTGGTTCAGGGCGAACACGTCGCATTGATGTTCCCCATGATCTTCGACATGGGCATCGAGATCGGTTACGCCTACACGTCATTCAAATGGGAGAACAACGCCAAGTACAACGCGGGCGTCACCGTCGTGGTGGTCTCACTTCGCATGTCGAGCGACAAACCGAAGTACATCTTCACCGATGACCTGCGGATCCGAGCATCGAATATCAACGGGTATCTGGCGGACGGCCCATTTGTGACAGTAGCAAGAAGAACTAAGCCGACAAGTAACGTGCTTCCCTCAATGGTGTTCGGCAGCATGCCGAACGACGGAGGAAATCTTCTACTTACTACCGAGGAATCGAATGACCTCATTAAGCAATATCCTCAGTGCCCAGAATTCCTAAAGCGCTTCATTGGAGCCAGTGAGCTGATTAGCGGCAGGGAGCGCTGGGCCCTATGGTTAGACGCAAAGAGCTTTTTGAAGCTATCCTCTATACCGCCGATTCTCGAACGGATAGAAAAGGTACGGGAACACAGGATCTCCAGTAAGCGACCCGCTACACAAAAGCTGGCTGCCATCCCATATTCTTTTGGGCACATTGCCTACAAACCCACGAACTCCATCATCGTGCCGAGCGTGTCCTCCGAGCGCCGGGACTACATCCCGATCGGCTATCTCGGACCCGATACGGTCATCTCGAACCTCGCCTTCGCCGTCTATGACGCCGAACCCTGGCTTTTCGCACTGCTCACCTCACGCATGCACATGGTGTGGGTGAGAGCCGTCGGCGGGAAGATGAAGACGGATTTCCGCTACTCCAACACCATTGTCTACAACAACTTCCCGGTTCCGCCCTTGAGCACACATTCCAAGGAGGAACTCACGGAGCTGGCCCTGCGGGTTCTCGATGTGCGGGAGTATCACTGCGAGTTCACGCTGGCGCAGCTGTACGACCCGGATAAGATGCCCGCGAATCTCCGGCAGGCGCATGCGGAGGTGGATGCGGCCGTCGACAAGCTGTATTCCACACGAGCGTTCGAGACTGATGAAGCCCGTCTGTCCACCCTGTTTGCTATGTATGAAGACGCCATCGCCGCGGAGAAGAAGTAAGAGGAATCATGGGCAAACACAGCAAACCCGTCAGTAATATCGTCAACGTGACCTACGCCCAGGCGGGCACCTCGGTCAACACCGACGCCATGGGCATGCGGGAGATGCAGCGCCGCGTCTTTGAGCATCGTGATTCCCCCTACCTGCTGATCAAGGCACCGCCGGCCTCGGGCAAGTCCCGCGCGCTGATGTTCGTCGGTCTGGACAAGCTCTACAACCAGGGGCGCACAAAGGTCATCGTCGCGGTACCGGAACGCTCGATCGGCGCCTCCTTCGGCGACACCGACCTGGTCACCCACGGTTTCTTCGCCAACTGGGCGGTGGAGGAGCGCAACAACCTGTGTATCCCGGGGTCGTCGGAAAGCAAGGTCGATTCCTTCGTGCGCTTCCTGCAGGGCAGTGATCCGATCCTCGTGTGCACCCACGCCACCCTGCGCTTTGCTTTCGAGAAGCTCGCCCCGGAGGATTTCGATGGCACGGTGTTGGCCATCGACGAGTTCCACCACGTCTCCGCCGACCTCGACTCCAGCCGCCTCGGCTCTCTGCTGCGCAGCGTCATGGCGGGCTCCGACGCCCACGTTGTCGCTATGACGGGCTCCTATTTCCGCGGCGACACCGTGCCGGTGCTCTCCCCCGAGGACGAGGCGAAGTTCACCCCCGTCACCTTCAACTATTACGACCAGCTCAACGGCTACCGCCACCTGCAGTCGCTCGGCATCGGCCACCACTTCTACCAGGGGCGCTACACCGACGCGATCGATGAGGTGCTGGACCTGGATAAAAAGACCATCCTCCACATCCCGAGCGTGAACTCCGGCGAATCCACCAAGGACAAACTGGAGGAGGTCGGATACATCCTCGACGTCATCGGCGAGGTCGACGGCGTTGACGAAGACACCGGGATCATCAGCGTGCGCCGACGCGACACCGGAGAGATCCTCCAGGTCGCCGACCTCGTCGACGACACCGATCAGAAGGCGCGCGCAGCCACCCTGATCTACCTCACCGAGGTGGCGGCGAAGGACCGCGACGGCATCGACATCATCATCGCCCTCGGCATGGCCAAGGAGGGCTTCGACTGGCCGTATGCCGAGCACGCCCTGACCGTCGGCTACCGCGCCTCGCTCACGGAGATCATCCAGATCATCGGACGTGTCACCCGTGACGTCGAAGGCAAGGAACACGCCCAGTTCACCAACCTCATCGCTGAGCCGGACGCCACGCAGGACGAGGTGACCGTGTCCGTCAACAACATGCTCAAGGCCATCACCGCCTCCTTGCTGATGGAGCAGGTGCTGGCGCAGAACTTCGACTTCAAGACGAAGCACGGCAATGATGACCACGCCAAACCCGGTCAAATCAAGGTCGACGGGTTCCGGGAGCCGTCCACCGACCGGGTGAGGCAGATCGTCGATTCCGATCTCAATGACCTCAAGGCGACCATCCTCCAGGATGACACCTTCGCACGTGCCGCCGCCGGCGGTGTCGACCCGGAGACCACCAACAAGATCCTCATCCCGAAGATCATCCGGGAGCGCTATCCCGATCTGACCGATGCAGAGCTGGAGGAGGTACGCCAGCGCGTGGTCGTCGACTCCGTGATCAAGACCGGCGAGGTACGGGAGGTCGGAGACAAGCGCTTCATCAAACTCGCCAATTCCTTCGTGGACATCGAGAAGCTGCACATCAATCTCATCGATGCAGTCAACCCCTTCCAACGCGCCTTCGAGGTCATGTCCAAGTCCGTGACCCCGTCGGTGCTGCGGTTGATCTCCGACTCGATCGCCGCCAGCCGCATCGACATGAGCCCTCAGGAGGCGATGGAGCTTTTCCCCACCGTTCAGAACTGGGTGAAGGTGAACGGGAAGCGCCCCGACCGCAGGAGTGAGGACCCCACGGAGCGGCTGTACGCGGAAGCGGTGCTCGTGCTGCAACGACTCAAGCGCGAACACGCACAGTCACAGGAGAAGAACACCGATGAATAAGGAGATCGACCCGCAGGTGTTGGCGGACCTCTTTGCCGCGGACACCGACGGCCTGCTGGACACCCCCATCAAGCCCCCGCCGGTGACGGCGGACAGCCGCCTGGAGAAGGGCTTCCTGGAGATCGTGGAGTTTTATCGCGCGCACGGGCGCGAACCCTCGTCGTCGACCCGCGACATCGCCGAACGGAAACTCGGCGCCCGGCTCGACGGCTTCCGGGCCACTCCGGAACGGGCCCAGCAGGTGCGCGCATTCGATGAGTTTGGCCTGCTGGATGCCCCCGAGATCGACTCCCTGGATGATCTTCTGGCCGAGGATGACCTGGATCTGCTCGACAGCGACGCGGACATCTTCGACCTGTCCGGGCTACCCGAGCAACCGGCGCAGCCGCGCTCCGCCGACGAGGTGGCCAAACGGACGAAGGCCGAGGACTTCGAGGTCTTTAGACCTCTCTTCGCCGCCAAGCACGCCGAACTGCAGGAGGGAACCTGGCAGCTCATTCCTTTCCGTGGCCTCTCCACCATCAAAGTGGGCACCTTCTTCGTGCTCGGTGGTGTCATGGCGTTTGTCGCTGAAGTCGGGGAAACCGAGTTCAAGCCCAACGGTGACCGCGAGCGCCCGAAGGAACGGCTGCGTGTCGTGTTCGAAAACGGCACCGAGTCCTCCATGTACCGGCAGTCCTTCTCCATCCGGCTCTACGAGCAGAACGGCCGCGCGGTGGTACGCACCGGATTCGACGCCTCCGAGATCGGTGACGCCGACCAGGAGACCGGCCACATCTACGTGCTGCGCTCCCTCAGCGAGGACCCGCAGATCGCGGCACTGGACGACCTGTACAAGATCGGTTTCTCCACCACCTCCGTGGACCAGCGGGTGGCCGACGCCGCTAAGGAACCGACATATCTCATGGCCCCGGTCGAGGTCATCGCCGACTACCGGGCCTACAATCTCCGACCCTCCGCGCTGGAACATCTGCTGCACCGTGTGTTCGCCGCCTCCCGACTGCAGGTCTCCCAGGTCGGACCCGGGGGGCGCACCTACAACCCCTCTGAGTGGTTCATCGCCCCGCTGCGGGTGATCAACCAGGCCGTCGACATGATCATGACGGGCGATATCGTCGAGGTCGTCTACGACCGCACCTCCCAGAGGCTGGTGCCGATTGACAATCGCTGAGGCCGGGAAGTTCGAGCGATTCATGCCTTTGGTGGAGCGGCCTCCGCTCCCTAAATCGGATCGAAGACGCGGAAGCTCACTGCACGCTCCCCATCGGGCTGCTCGAGCATCATGGGAATGAAATCCTCCGGCTTCGGGTGATCCGGCAGGGCCTCGAAGTAGACCTTGTGGCAGGCCAGGGACTCGATGCCACGCTGCTCGGCCTTCTCATCGACGAGGACGCGGTGAGTCGGATCGCCCGCGTTGGCCACCAGCAGGCGCTTGGTTTTATGGGCCGGCAGATCCAGGTCGCGGTGGACCCAGGGGTTATCGGCGTCGCGGACGGCATCGACGGTCATGAGCCCCGCCACGCGATGATCGGCCTGGTTGAAGGAGCCGTAGGCCTCGAGTTCGAAGTTGGCGGTGATGACGGTATCGGGCTGAAACTGCCGGATGTGCTGGGCAATGTCGCGGCGCAGTTCCATGGAATCCATGAGCTGGCCATCCGGGTGCTCCAGGAGGGTGAGGTCGCTGACTCCGACGGCGGCGCAGGCGGCGCGTTGTTCTTCGGCGCGCAGGGGGGCCACCTCTGCCGGTTCCAGGTGCCGGATTCCGGCTTCACCGTGGGTGAGCAGGAGGTAGCCGACCTCCACTCCGGCCTCAGTCCACATGGAGACGGCGGCGGAGAGCCCGTATTCAGCGTCGTCGGGGTGGGCGACGACGATGAGCACGCGGCGGAAATCGGACCAGTCGAGGGAGCGAAGCACGTTTGTTGTCATGTCACCACCCTATACTCTGATTTATGGACCCGCTAGTGCTAGACCCCGGCCCCGGTATCCCCGACGGACTCAGCATTCCCGCCGCCGACCTCCGCGAACAGTTCGCCCGCTCCTCCGGTCCCGGCGGGCAGGGCGTCAACACCACCGACTCGAAGGTCCAGCTATCTCTTGACCTAGCCACCACCTCCGCCCTCGACGAACGCCTGCGCCGCCGCGCGCTGCACCACCTCGCCCACCGCCTCGACGGCACCGTCCTTCAGGTTCAAGCCTCGGAACACCGTTCGCAATTGCGCAACCGGGCGCAGGCGCGGCGTCGATTAGCAACACTCCTGCGGGAGGCGCTCGCCCCTCCCCCGCCACCCCGGCGCAGGACGAAGCCGACAAAGGGGTCGATGCGGCGCCGATTAGCAGCCAAACGGCGACGCTCGGACCTGAAATCCACCCGCCGGAAGCCGGAACAGTCTGGGGAATAGCTGGCAATTGGCCAGGAAGGTTGCCCCGGGAAGGACAGGGTGTGAGCTGGTACTTTAAGCTGGGGCCATGGCTAAGAACTACGAATTGAACTATGACTGGCACCGCCTCGGCCCCACCCAGTGGACGGAGGAATCAACCGTCACCTTGCAGGTGGATGCCGATTCCTATGACCACGGCGAGAAGATGTGGGCGGCCTTGAGCGGTTGGTGGAAGGACATGCCGAAGGAGGGTGAGCTCGCCTACGCTGGCGGCTGCCGCTTCCCCGCCCCGGTACGCCTCAACGACGAGCACGCCACGGCACGGATCATCTCGCGCGGGCAGGATGCCTTCGACTCGATCGCCCACTATGCCGAGGAGTTGCGCGGCATCCTCGAGGCAGCCGATGCCGACGTGGTGATCACGTGGACGGAACTGCCCCACAGCTGACCCTTTATCCCCTGATTAAAGCGTGCGATCATGAGCCTAAGGAGCTAGGCGAAATTCACCCGCGATGAGCTGGCTGACCTGCTCGAAGGCCTGGCCGGACGCATCCGCGAGGGCCATCTCCCCCTCGGCGAAGGCGCCGGCCAGGTGGACATGGACCTGCCGCAGACGTTCAGCGTCGAGATGGAGGCCCAGGACACCGGCAAGCGCGTGCTCAAATGCGAGCTCGAGCTGGAGATCGAATGGCCCATCGAGGTCGACGGCACCCCGCCGGACCATCCGGACCCGCGCTCCGGTTTCGCCGTCAGCTGAAGTACAAAGGACACCATGCAGTCCCTCTCCGATTCCGTGAAGTCGTGGGCATCGCTTCTCGACGACACCACCGCCGACCAGGCCCGCTCCCTCGGGCAGCTGCCGTTCATCCACCCGCATATCGCGCTGATGCCCGATGCCCACGCGGGACTCGGTTCCGCGGTGGGCACCGTCATCCCCACTGTCGGAGTGGTCATCCCGGCAGCCGTCGGCGTGGATATCGGCTGCGGCATGATCGCCGCCCGCACCCGCTACACCGCCGCCGACCTGCAGGGACACGAGCTCACCCAGCTGCGCGACACCCTGGAACACGTCATCCCGCTCTCCCCCGGCAACTACAACAAACGCACCGACCGCTTCACTTTCACCGCCCCGCGGCTGCAGGAACTCACCGACCTGGCGAAGCGTGACGACGTCGACCTCTCCCACTCCCCGCACTGGAAAGTCCAGCTAGGCACCCTCGGCGGCGGCAACCACTTCATCGAACTGTGCCTCGACGAGGACGACAACGTGTGGATGTTCCTCCACTCCGGATCCCGCGGCGTGGGCAACAAGATCGCCCGCGTCCACATCCGCGCCGCCCAGGAGCAGTGCCGCCGGGAAGGGGTCATTCTCGACCACCCCGACCACGCCTACCTGCGCGAAGGCACCCCCGAGTTCGACCGCTACCTGCGCGAGCTGCGCTGGGCCCAGCACTTCGCCCTGCTCAACCGAGAGGACATGATGGACCGCTTCGCCTGGGCCCTGGCCGACTTCTTAGGCGATAGCGACGTCGGCGAGGTCGAACGCATCAACTCTCACCACAACTACACCGAACCCGCCGTCATCGACGGCGTCCACGTGTGGCTCACCCGCAAGGGTGCCATCGACGCCTCCGACGGCCGCCCCGGGCTCATCCCCGGATCCATGGGCGCGCAGTCCTACGTCGTCGAAGGCCTCGGCAACGACGAGGCCCTGCGTTCCGCCCCGCACGGCGCCGGTCGAGCACTCAGCCGCACCCAAGCGAAGAAGAGGTACACCGCCGCCGACCTGGAAAAGGCCATGGGCGACATTGTCTACCGCCCCGGCAAACAGTGGGTGGATGAGATCCCGGCCGCGTACAAACCCATCGACGTGGTCATGGAGGACGCCGCTCCGCTGGTACGCATCCGCCACACGCTGCGACAGGTGCTCAACGTCAAGGGGCTGTAGGGGCGGGTCAGGCCGGGCGCAGCTCCAACAGACGTCCCTCCGGCCCGTCCTCGAGCACCCAGATCGCGCCGTCGGGAGCCTCGGCGAGCGCCCGGATGCGGGCACCCATCTCCCACTCATCGACCACGGTGGCAGGTTCGCCGAGCTCCACGCGGACGATCTTCTGACCGGACAGTCCGCCGAGGAGGGCGGAATCGGCCCAGCCTTCGAAAAGCTCCCCTGAGTAGATGAGTAGGTTGCCCGGCGAGATCGACGGCACCCACCACGCGGCCGGGCCGTGGAAGCCGTCGCCGTCGGTGTGGTCCGGGATGGGATCGTCGTTGTAGTGGACACCCATGGACACCTCGGGCCAGCCGTAGTTGTCGCCCTCCACCAGTAGGTTAAGCTCGTCGCCACCTTGCGGGCCCATCTCGGAGACCCAGATCCGGCCCTGCGCATCCGTGTCAATGCCAAGTGCGTTGCGGTGCCCCATCGTCCACTGTTCCGTGCCCCAGGGATTGTCCGGCGCGGGCTGCCCCTCGTGGGTGAGCCGCAGGACGGAGCCGAGGTTGGTGTCGTGCTCCTGCGCAGGCGTCATCTCCATGCGGTCACCGGAGGTGACGTAGAGGTGGGTGGCGTCGATAAGCAAACGCAGGGAGAGGTGTCCGTTGCCGGCAGCCGGGGTCTGTTCCCATATCTCTTCCACCGTGCTTATCGACGCCCCCTCCATGTCCAGGTACGCACGTCCCACCACACCCTGCGCGCCGTTTATGTGCGGTCGCACCCAGCTGAGGTAGATCATCCCGTCCTCCTCGAAGGTGGGGCCGGGGATGACATCGTGCATGCCGGCCTGCCCTTCGGCATGCACCTCCGGCACTCCGGTGACCTCGGTGACCTGGCCGGTGTTCTGGTTGCGCAGCTGCAGCGCGCCGCGACGCTCGCTGATCAGGAGATGGTCGGTTCCCGGCAGAAAAGCCATGGCCCAACCGGTGTTGAAGGTGCCGTGCTCGTCGACGATGAATTCACGGGTCGCCCCGGAGTCGCTGGGGGTGGCGGGTGCGACGGTCGCCCCCTCCTGCGGTGGGGTCACCTCCTGCGGGGCGCTGGTGCATCCGGTGAGCAGGGCGGCGGCCAGGGAAAGGGCGAGAATTCGACGCATAGCCCCACCCTACGTCGTGTGATGCTTGTCATCCGCCGTCGCGCCCACCTGCTGGTATTGTGCCTACACGTGAAGAAAACGGCCACCATCCTCGCCCTGTCCCTCACCCTCAGCGTCGGCGGCGGGGTACTGAGCCCCGCATGGGCGCAGAGCTCCGGCAGCTCCACCTCCGGTAAGCCTCGCCCGCAGCCGAACGATGTGGAATTCGGCGATGACCGCGTGGAAGGCCCCCTGGTGGTCTCCGTCATCGGCGACCTCCTCGGGGTCGGGATCTCCGATGACATCGGCCTGCTCATCGGTGATCTGGGCATCATGACCCAGATCGGCGTGGGTGAGGAGTTCGCCATCATCTTCGGCGATTCCTGGCGCGGCCCCGCCTTCGGGCAGGGCGAGTGGATGAGCCCGGTGGGTGTCGTCGCGGTGAAAAACGCCGACGGCCGCATCGAGATCCTGCGTCCACTCAACAACGGCGACATTGCCCAGCAGCTCATTAACTACTCCCACACCGACGGCATCACCGTCATCCCTTCGGACGCCATCAACATCGGCGGCACCCTCTACATGCAGGGCATGTGGAACCGGGGAATCGGCAATGTCCTGCGCACCCAGATCTGGAAGTCGGAAGACAACGGCGCCACGTGGCAGTCCGTGGGCACCACCCCGGCTTCCCACATGAACGGGCTGGGCAACCTCATCACCTGGGAGCAGGGCCCCGATGGATACGTCTACGTCATGTCCTCGCAGTTCAAGCGCCAGGATAACGTCTTCCTCTCCCGCTTCCTGCCAGCCCAGATCGGCGACCGTAACACCTGGGAGCACTACGACACCCGCACGGGCACCTGGTCGACGAATTTCGCCCGCACCCCGATCCTGGCGCAGAACGTCTCCGCCGGTGAGATGACCCTGCGCTACATCGACGGCCACTGGGTGCTGGCGATGTTCAACGCCGCCACCTACTCGGTGGAGGTGCGCATCACGAAGAACATCACCGATAACTGGAATGCGGTTAAACCAGCCACCGTCATCAAGGGCGGCAACTGGCGGGATGCGCAGGACGCCGACAACTTTGCCCAGGTCTACGGCGCGTACATCGTGCCGGGCTCGACGATCGGCAACATGGATCTGGTGGTCTCCCAGTGGAACACGTCGAACAACCGCCGCTACATGTCGACCCAGTTCAACGTCACGGGGCTGGACAAGTTCTACGGCATTGGTGCCCCGGCTCCGCAGGGTCGCATGGCCCCGCAGACCGTGCCGCAGGTTGGCGACGAGTCCGTCATCAACACCACCGAGGTCCCGCTCACCGCGCAGACCCCGGAGCAGGACTTCGCGGGCACCGAGCTCACGGTCGGGCCGCTGCCGTAGGTCCGCACCGCATACCGCTTATCGACGTCCCCTTCACCCACCAGGTGACAGCGGTGCGGCCCTCGTCGCGGGTACGAGGTGTCCATGGCGCAGATCCACCACCGCACTGCGCCGGCCCCGTGGTTCAGCTGCCTGCTGCATGCCCCGAGTGTGGCCCTGGAACTGCGATTTCGGCACGGGGCGCCCGCGTGAGCACGACCTTTTTCACGGCAAGCTCCCCACGACGTCACGCCCGGTGAACTGGTGGCCCCCGTCGGGCCACAGTCTCGCACGTGATTCGGGGAAACGGGCGGCCAACAGCTCCAGGTGCGCGGGCGGCACGACGTCGTCGTCGGCGCAGTGGTGCAGCTCCAGCTGCAGGTTGGCGGGGAGCCTGGCGGTGTCGGCAAGGGCATAGTCAGCGACGTCCCAACCCCGAGGTCCCCACTCCGGGGCGGCGAGGAGAACCAGTCGGTGGACCGGCAGGCGCCCCTGCGTGGCCATCTTCAGCGCCACCGACCCGCCGAGGGAATGGCCGACGACGAGTGGGGTGCCGGGGCTCAGTGCGTCGGTGATCTGCGCGGACCACCGGGTATAGGACAAGTCCGCGGCGTCGAGCACCGGCGTGTGGACCTGGTATTGGGCACGGAGTGCGTCGACGATCGGCTGGTCATCATCCCACCCGCCGCCGCCGTGCAGAAAGAGCACCGTCATGCCTCCAGCCTAGGCCGGGGCAGAACACCTACACCTCCCAGCGCACCTCGACCGCGTCCTTGTCCTCGCGCCATCCGCGCCACACAGCCTGCCGCACGCGCCCCTCCCGGGTGCGGCCAGCCAGCGACACCTCGCCGACCAGCTTGGGGGTCACCCACCAGGCATCCGACTGGTCAGTCTCCGGTACATCGTCCACGGGTGGGGTCTTGCGTTCAATCCGGCGCAGGAGCGTCTCGATGTCCTTCAGTTGCGCCGCCGTGAACCCGGTGCCCACGCGACCGGCGTAGCGCAGCTCGCCTTCCTCCGGCACCGCCAGCAGCAGGGATCCGATTCCACCGGCCCGACCCCCCTTGCCGTGCCGCGCTCCGATGACCACCACTTCCTGGTGCAGCTGGGTCTTGAGCTTCAGCCATGCCTTACCCCGTTTGCCGGGCAGGTAGGTGGAGTCCGCACGTTTGGCCACCACACCCTCGAGGGCCAGCTCGCGGCTCACCTTCTCCGCCTGCGCGAGGCTGCCCGTGTGAGCGGGAGGGACGGTGACATGCTCCCCCTCGGCGAGGACCTGGCGCAGTAACTCCCGGCGCTGCCGGTACGGAGTCCGCAGCTGCGGACTCGCCTCCGCCGATCCCGGGGCGCCTCGCTGCAGGATGTCGAAGACCATGTAGCGCAGCGTCACGTCCTCGGCGTCCCCTTTGGCGGCTGCCTGCAGGAGCCCGAAATCAGGTCGGCCACGGTCATCGAGCGCCACCAGCTCCCCGTCGAGGATCCCGCCGCCCGGCAGCAGCTCCACCAGTTCCGCAGCCTGCGGGAACAGGTCGGTGTAGTCGTGGCCGTTGCGGCTGGCCAACACCACCTGCCCCTGAGCTACGCCGGCGATGATGCGGTAGCCGTCCCACTTCATCTCGTAGTCCCATGTCTCCCCGTCCTGCACGCCGAGGCGCACGTCTGCCGGGGTGCCCGGGGTGGCCAGCATGGGCGACGGTAGATCGGCGACGGTGAAAGAGGTGGGGATAAGGGGGCGTCGAGAAGCATCTGTGGGCTGATCCTTCATGAATTTCAGCAGCCAGTGCTTCTCCTCCCCCATGCCCGGCGCGTGGACGAGCGCGAAGCGGCGGGCCACGCCACCGAGGCCACCCTCAGGCTGGCCGTGAAGCACGGCGATGACCTCCTTGCCCTCGCGCCATTTCTCGATCTCGCAGATACCGGAATCCCAGATGGTGACCTCGCCAGCGCCGTACTCACCCTTCGCGATGGTCCCCTCGAAAGCGGCGTACTCAAGCGGATGGTCCTCGGTTTGCACGGCGAGGCGGTTGAGTTCGGGGTCGAGCGGCGGGCCTTTCGGTACCGCCCAGGAGACGAGCACGCCGTCGTGCTCGAGGCGAAAATCCCAGTGCAGGCGGCGGGCATGGTGTTCCTGGATGACGAAGATCGGCTGTTCATTGCTTATCTGCGACCGCCCCGCAGGCACCGGCTCCGCCGTCTTCGAGGGATCACGCATGGACCGATAGGTCTCCAGGCGGTCGGGGGCCTGTGCGCGCAGCGGCTCGAGCGGATCGAGGCCCGCGGCCACGCGTTCTAAGACCTCCTCATACTCGAGCTGCCGCAGATGCGGATCCTCCAGTTCCTCCCAGGTCCGCGGCGCGGCGACGGTCGGGCGAGAGCGACCACGCAGCGAGTAGGGACTCACAGTGGTCTTGGAGGAGTTGTTCTGCGACCAGTCGATAAAGACTTTCCCGGTCCGCGCGGACTTCTTCATCGTGGAGACGACTTCCTTCGGGTGGTCGGCCTCCAGTGCCCGCGCAAGTTCGCGGGCGACCTGGGAGATGGTCTTAGAGTTGTGGCTCCCGTCGAGCGCGGCGTAAAGGTGGATGCCCTTCGAGCCGGAGGTCACGGGGTAGGCGGGCATGCCCATGTCGTCGAGGATCTCGCGGCACCACCGCGCTACCTCCGCGCACTCGGGCAGGCCGACACCGGGGCCCGGGTCGAGGTCGAGGACCAGACGGTCGGGGTTGCGGGGCTGGCCGTTGAGACCGAAACGCCACTGGGGGGTGTGCAGTTCCAATGCCGCGACCTGCGCGAACCAGGCGAGAACGGCCTCGTCCTCGGCCAACGGGTAGTAGTTGGTCGTGGTTCTATGGGCGATCTTCCCCGTGGGGATCCAGTCGGGGGCGGAGTCCTCGAGGTTCTTGGTGAAGAAGGGCTCCCCGGCTGACACACCATCGACCCAGCGCTTCCGGGTGACCGGGCGGCGGGACATCTGCGGGAGGATGACCTCGGCCACGGCCAGGTAGTAGTGCATGACATCGGCTTTGGTTGTGCCCGTCTCCGGGTAGAGCACCTTGTCCAGGTTGCTCACCGAAAGCATGCGCCCGGCGACCTGGAACTGCTTTCTGCTGCCCGCCATGACTCCTCCTGACGTGTATAAGCTTCATGTTATGCGCGCAGTATGGACCGGAGCCATCACGTTCGGACTCGTCAACGTCCCCGTCAAGGCCTACGGGGCGGTGGAGGACCATGACATCTCCTTCCACCAAGTCCACGACAAGGACGGTGGCCGGATCCGCTATGAGCGCCGCTGCGAGGTCTGTGGCGAAAAGGTCGAGTACAAGAACATCGACAAGGCCTATGAGGAGGACGGCGACACCGTCATCATGACGGACGAGGACTTCGATCTGCTCCCTGAGGCGGAGAACAACGAAATCGAGGTCGTCCAGTTCGTCCCCTCCGAGCAGGTGGACCCGATCATGCTCGAGCGCAGCTACTACCTGGAGCCGGAGGGCAAGACCCCGAAGTCCTACCTGCTGCTGCGGCAGACGCTCGAGGCGACGGACCGCACCGCGATCGTCACATTCGCCCTGCGCCAGAAGACCCGCCTGGGCGCCCTGCGGGTGCGCGGCAAGGTGCTCGTCCTGCAGGGTCTTTTGTGGGCCGATGAGGTCCGCGAGGTCGATTTCAAGGGCACGAAATCACGGGCGAAGATCTCCGACAAGGAACTGGAGCTTTCCGCCGCGCTCGTCGAGCAGTACGCCTCCGACTTCACACCGGAGAAGTTCGAGGACGAGTACCAGGTCGAGCTGCGCAAGCTTATCGACGCCAAACTCAAAGCCGGCGACACCCTCGACACGGAGGCCACCTTCGGTGAACAACCGGAGGACGATGACTCCGACGATGCTGACGTGGTCGACCTCATGGAGGCGCTGAAGACATCGTTGGACAAAAAGCGTGGCGGGAAGAAGTCTGCCAAGAAGTCGAAGAGCGCCTGATCCCGACCTGTCGTCCTACACCAGTGGCCAGGGATACTGGCGGTGGGTGCGCGGGTGGGGCAGGGTGGGCAGACGCACGATCCGGGAGGCCCGGCGCTGCAGGGCCTCGACCTCCGCGGGGTGAAGGAGGGCGGCGACGTCGTCGGGAATCTTATGGATGAGCGGTTCGACGGCGGCGCACAGGTCCGCCGGAATCTCCTCGCCGGCGAAATCCCAGATGACCGTCCGCAGTTTCGGCTGTGGGTGGAAGCACAGTCCGTGGTCGATCCCCCACACCTGCTCCTCAGAGTCGAGCAGGACGTGTCCGGCCTTGCGGTCAGTATTGTTGGTGAGCAGATCGAAGACGGCCAGGCGCTGCAGCTGCCCGTGCAGGTCGACCCTGGTCTCCAGCAGATCGAAGTAGTGGGAACCGTCGTGGTCGATGAACCACTGCAGGGATCCGACCCCGAAGCGGACATCCTCCCGGATCACCGTCGGCGGGACGATATGCCACCCCAGGTACTCGCTGAGCAGGAAGGCGGCCCGTTCCCGCACGTGCAACCCGGGCGGGAAATCCATCAGCGGCACCTCACCGACCACCGGTTTGTACACTCCCCAGCCGTAGTCGTCCCCACTCGCCAGGTCGAGGACGAACCCGATGTTGCTCGATTCCACCAGTTGCGCAACCACACCCGTGTCACCCTCACGGAGCAGTTCGAGTTCCCTGGTGAAAGGTGGCACCGGCGGCGCGGAGGCCGGTTCAGTCACGGCCACCCACCTCCCCGGTGAGGATGACCGGCCCGGAGGTGGTGTTGGTCATCAGCATCGATGTCGTCCCATCGGCTGCAAACTTCGCCACCGAGACAGAGGCCGGATCGATGGTGACGGCCTGGAAGGTGTCCAACCCGGCCCCGTTGACCACCGTGACCGCCGCCTTGATCGGATCGGCGTGGCCCACGCACACCACCGTCTCACCTTTGTGCCGGGCGGCGATGCGTCGCAAAGCACCGGCCATCCGGTCGCGCATATCGAGGAAGCTCTCCCCACCCGGGAAGCGGAACTGCGACGGGGTCTTCTGCACCGTCGTCCATTCCGGCAGCCGGGCCAGGTCACTGAGTCGGGCCCCGGTCCAGTCCCCGAAATCACACTCGTTGAGGTCCTCGCAGATGACCGGGGTCAACCCGAAGTTCTCGGCGGTGGGGGCGGCGGTTTCCCGGGCGCGTTCCATGGGCGAGGAGTAGAGCGCGGTGACCGGCACGTCCGACAGCCGGGCGGCCACCTGCCGGGCCTGTAAGATCCCCGCCTCCGACAGGTGCAGGCCCGGGGCACGTCCGGGCAGCACCTGGCCGGTGGTCGGCGTGACGCCGTGGCGCACCAGGATGATGTGGGCCGGGAGGTTCGTGTCCATCGACCGGAGCCTACCCACCCCGCCGGAAACAGGCATCCTCGACCCGGGATGCGATCCCGCACTAGCCTGGCACTGTGAGCCCAGCACCCACCTTGTCCACGATCGGCGAGCTCCGGGCCGCCGGTCTGCCCTACCGTCCGCTGCGCGAGGAGATCCGCGAGAACCTCCTGGCCCGACTGTCTGCGGGCGATGATCCCTGGCCTGGCCTGCACGGCCTTGAGAACACCGTGATCCCGCAGGTCGAGCGGGCTCTGCTGGCCGGCCACGACATCGTGTTGCTCGGTGAGCGGGGCCAGGGCAAGACCCGCCTGCTACGCGCCCTGACCGGCCTGCTCGACGAGTGGACCCCGGCGGTGGCCGATTCCGAGCTGCGGGAGCACCCGTTGGCCCCCATCACCGACGCGACGCGCCGCCGCATCGCCCAGGAGGGTGACCTACTGCCCATCGTGTGGTTGCACCGCGACGACCGCTATTCCGAGAAACTGGCCACGCCTGACACGTCGGTGGCCGATCTCATCGGTGACGTCGATCCGATGCGGGTGGCGGAGGGGCGTCGTCTCGGTGACCCGGAGACCATCCATTACGGGCTGATCCCGCGGTCCAACCGCGGCATCGTGGCCATCAACGAGCTGCCCGATCTCGCCGAGCGCATCCAGGTCGCCATGCTCAACGTCATGGAGGAACGCGACGTGCAGATCCGCGGTTACCAGCTGCGCCTGCCGTTGGACGTGGTGGTCGTCGCCTCGGCCAACCCGGAGGACTACACCAACCGCGGGCGGATCATCACCCCGCTCAAGGACCGTTTCGGCGCGGAGATCCGCACCCACTACCCCCTGGCGCTGGACGATGAGATCGCGGTGATCACCCAGGAGGCCCACCTCGTCGGGCAGGTGCCCCCGGTCCTGCTGGAGATCCTCGCCCGATACACCCGCGCCCTGCGGGAATCCCCGGCCGTCAATCAGCGGGCCGGGGTATCAGCCCGCTTCGCCATCGCCGGTGCTGAGACCGTCGCGGCCGCCGCCCGCCACCGCGCCGCCCTCCGGGGAGAGGAGCAGGCGGTGGCCCGTCTGGTCGACCTGGAGGCCGCCGTCGATGTCCTCGGCGGAAAGGTCGAGTTCGAGTCCGGGGAGGAGGGCCGCGGATGGGAGGTGCTCGACTACCTGTTGCGTACCTCCACCGCGGAGGCGCTGCGGGCCCGGTTACGCGGCTTGGACTTCTCACCGCTGATCGAGGCACTCGACGGTACGACGACGGTATCCACCGGCGAGCAGGTCACCGCCGCCGAGTTCCTCGCCGGGCTGCCCGAACTGGACGGATCCGACCTCTACGACCGGATAGCCGATGCCCTGGGCGCCACGGACGAGGGGACCCGCGCCAGCGCCATCGAGCTGGCTTTCGAGGCGCTCTACCTGGCCCGCAAGATCGCCAAGGATTCCGGCGAGGGCGAGACCATCTACGGCTGAAGGAGGCCGACATGTCCCCTGATCCCTCGACCTCCGGCCGCCGCCGCTTCCGGTACGGCCGCTATGCGGGCGGGCCGGACCCGCTGGCGCCCCCGGTGGATCTCGGCGAGGCACTCGACGCCATCGCAGACGATGTCATGGTCGGTTACTCCCCCGAGCAGGCGCTGCGCGAGTACCTGCGGCGTGGGGAAGGTGGCCGGCAAGGCTACGATGACCTCGCGCAGCAGGTGGCGCACAAGCGCCGCGACCTGCTGCGTCGCCACAACCTGGGGGCGACGCTGCGCGACGTCGATAAGCTGCTTGCAGACGCCGTCCTCGCGGAACGCAAGCAGCTGGCCCGCGATGTCACCATGGACGACGACGATCGCGCCTTCCGCGAACTGCAGCTGGCGAACCTGCCGACCTCCACCGCGGCGGCCGTCACCGAGCTGTCCGGATACGACTGGCAGTCGACGCAGGCGCGGGAGACGTTCGAGCAGATCCGCGACCTGCTCGGCCGGGAGGTGCTTGACCAGCGTTTCGCCGGGATGAAGCAGGCCCTGGAAGGGGCCACCGACCAGGACCGGGCCGCCGTCAACGAGATGCTCACCGACCTCAACACCCTGCTGGAAAAACACCGCCGCGGGGAGGACACCCCGGATGACTTCGCGGACTTCATGGCCCGCCACGGCCACCACTTCCCGGAGAATCCCACCACCACCGACGAGCTCATCGACGCCCTCGCACGTCGCTCTGCCGCCGCGCAGCGCATGCTCAACTCCCTGACTGATGAACAGCGCCGCGAACTCATGGACCTGTCCGCCCAGGCCTTCGGTTCGCCCGAGTTGATGGAGCAGCTGGGGATGCTCGACGACCACCTCCGCGCCGTGCGTCCCGACCTCGACTGGACCGGGTCGGAGGAGTTCAGCGGCGACGACGGCCTGGGACTCGGGGACGGCACGGGTGCCCTGCAGGACATCGCCGAACTCGATTCCCTCGCCGAACAACTCAGCCAGGGTTACCACGGCGCGCAGTCGACGGATATTGACCTGGCGGCACTGGCCCGGCAGCTCGGAACAGATGCATCGGTGTCCGCGGAGGTCCTCGCGGAGATTGACCGCGCCCTGCGCCGCAGCGGGCTGCTGCGTGCGGGGGCCGACGGCTCGCTGCGCCTGTCCCCGCAGGCCATGCGGCGGCTCGGGAAGGCGCTGCTGCGCGATGCCGCCACCCATCTGTCACCGCGCTCGGGGGCGCGCGATGCCCGGCTTTCCGGCGCCGCAGGGGAGCCGACGGGTGCGTCCCGACCCTACGAGTTCGGCGACACCCAGGCCTGGGACGTCACCCGGACGGTGACCAATGCGCTGCAGCGCACGGCCGCCGAGGGCACCACCGGGCCGGGGGTGCGCATCGAAATGTCCGACGTGGAGGTCATGGACACCGAGGCCCGTACCCGCTCGGCGGTCGCCCTGCTGGTGGACACGTCCTTCTCCATGGCCGCCGAGGGACGCTGGGTGCCCATGAAACGCACCGCCCTGGCGCTCCACCACCTCGTGTCCACCCGATTCCGGGGCGATGAACTCGCCTTGATCACCTTCGGCCGTCTCGCTGCCCGCATGAACATCGATGAGCTCACCGCCCTGCCCCCTGTGCATGAGCAGGGCACCAACCTCCATCACGGGCTCCTGCTGGCCGAACAGTTCTTCGCCCGCCACCCTGGCCTGGACCCGACCCTGCTCATCGTCACCGACGGTGAACCCACCGCCCACCTCGAACCTCACGGTGAGGCGTGGTTCTCCTGGCCCACGGACCCGCAGACCCTGCGTCTGACCGTCACCCAACTCGACCGGATCACCCGGCGCGGGGCACGCACCACCTTCTTCCGGCTGGGCTCCGATCCGGGGTTGAGGTCCTTCCTCGGCCAGTTGGCCGACCGGGTGGGTGGTCGCGTCATCGCGCCCGACCTCGACGACCTGGGGGCGGCGGTAGTTGGTGAGTATCTGCGGTCCCGGCGCCCGGGCAGTGGACGGTCCACCCCGTGGTAATCCGCCCGGCGTGATCTTGGCCCGGACACTATGATGGCCGTCACATGCCTTCGACTCCGGAGTACACCATGTTCCCTGGCACCAGCGCTGTCCCCCGTCCTCTCGTCGCCCTCGCCGTAGCCCTGCCGTTGAGCTTCGGCCTGGTGGCGTGCGGGTCGGACACGACCACCGTCGAAGCCGACCCCATCAGCGTGGAGATCCCCGCCGACTGGGTCGATGTCTCCGGCACCGACCGGGCCGGCTCCTGGGAGTACGCCTACACAGACTCGGAGGAGGATCCGACGGTCTACGTACGGATTTCCGGTGACACCGGGCTGGCGGTCGCCGCCGACACGTCGATGAGCTCGCTGACGGGCAAGGGAATGTTCGGCGCGTACGGCGAAGGTTTCTCCATGGAAAACAACGAGAACTGGGACATCGACCGCGCCGACCGGGCCAATCACGGTGAATTCGTGGCGGAGGATGGGGACGGCAACCCCGTGGAAGGCCACTGGTGGTTGGCGAGCACACGGTCGGTGGGCCACACCTCCGGCGTGGAACTAATCGGCAGGGACCTGGACGATGAACTGGTCCAGCAGATAGCGGATTCCATCGAATACCGACCCTGACCCGGGGCGACCCGCGAAATATCGCGGAGATTGGGAGCGGTTTGGCCATCGCCATCCAGGTCACCGTCGACGGCCAGTCAGAACGAGTGCGGTAGCCACCGTCTGCGCGGCCCATCAGGACACACCGCGATCTCCTATTGGAGGCACTCCACGGAGAAGGTCAATCAGCGGAACTCAAACTGCAGCTGCACGTCGTCGTCGATGGCGTGAATGATCCCGGTGTAGAAGGCCCGTGCCTGGTCTCTCAGCAGATCCCGGTGCCGGTTGATGTGCTCGGTTTTCTGCTGGCCGTTGAGGATGTCGGTGATGATGTCGGCGGTGTCGATCTCCGGGGACACGAAGCTGAGTACCTGACCGTCTTCTAGCACGGTGTCGAACGTCGGGTCGCTGTAGCCGATGAAGCTGAATTCCGGGATGGAGACGCGGAAGCTGCTATCCCCGGTCTCGGTGATCCGGACGTCCCGGCCCTCGATCCCCAGCTTCGCGGTGTAGGTGTACTGGAGGAAATTGGTCCGGGCGGTGCCGGGGACATTCCATCCGAGGGCCGTGGTCCGGGTCTCGGTCTTATGCAGGCCTTGGGTGGCGGTGCTCAAAAGGACGATCTGCTCCTCGCGTTCCACCGCCGTGATGATTTCCGATGTGGTGGATTCGGTGGTGACCTCGACGGGATCGTCGATAAGTGAGGACGCGCTGCCCCACGCGTAGGCGAGCATGCCTACCGCGGCGAAAAGAAGAACCGCGATCACACTGAGAATCCATCGTCCTGCGCGCATGGAAAGACTATATATCGCGGCCCCGCAGAGTCACCCGCACCGCCCCCACGACCGCGGCGACCATGAGGATGAGCCCGATGCCGCCCAACCCCGGGGAGTCATCGAGCTCACCGAGATAGAGCAGAACAGCACCGAGGAGTACGGCTGCGAGCGCCAGGAGATGGGGCAGGATCTTCATGCGCTTGACGATACTCCTCGCATGCCCCCACCGACGTGTGGACAATGGACCCATGACAAAGATCCTGCACGTGGTCACCAACGCCGCCCACTTCGACGACCCCTCCGAGGCCACCGGGCTGTGGCTGTCAGAACTCACCCACGCCTGGGAAATCTTCGCCGAGCGGGGTTTCGAGCAGCAGATCATCAGCCCCGCTGGCGGCTATGTCCCCCTCGACGACCGTTCCCTGTCGTTTCCCGCCAAGGAGTCCACCGCCGAGGCGTGGCTGAATGATCCGGAGAAGATGGCCCTGCTCGGCAACACCACCGCCGCCTCCGAGGTCGATGCCGCCGGTTACGACGCCATCTGGTTCGCGGGCGGTCACGGCGCGATGTACGACTTCCCCGACAACCCCGACCTGCAGCGCCTCGCCCGCGACATCCTCGAGGCCGGCGGCATCGTCTCCGCCGTGTGTCACGGCTACTGCGGTCTGCTCAATGTCCGTCTGTCCGACGGTTCCCTGCTTTTCGACGCCCGCGAGATCACCGGATTCACATGGGCGGAGGAGAAGCTGGCGCGCGTGGATAAGCTGGTCCCCTACAACGTGGAGGAGGAGGCGAAGCAGCGCGGCGCCCGTTACCGAAAAGCGACGCTGCCGTTCGTGTCCCACGCAGTGCGCGACGGCAACCTCATCACCGGCCAGAATCCGGCCTCGGCGAAGGCCACCGCGGAGCTGGTGGCGGACGCCCTCGCATGATCGACGAGGAGGAGATCGTCGACTCCCCGCAGCTCGACCCGGAGGCGCTGCTGTTGTGCGGGTTGATGTGGGCGGGCCGGGAGCACCCGGCGAGTGACGAGGTGTGCCAGATCCTGCAGCCCGGTGATTTCCACGACCCGCACTACGGTCACCTCTTCGGCCTCATTGCTTCTCGACGCCACGCCAGCAAACCCGTCGACCCCGCCAGCCTCAGCTCCGCCCTGTCCGAGATGGGTGAGAAGGCACCGTTGCCCCGCCACACCGCCAAGCGCCTGCTCCTCGAGCTGACCACGTTGAGCGTCGTCCCCGAGCTGGTCACCGACTACGCGGACCAGGTGCTCGGCATCTCCTACCGCCGCCAGTACCTGGCCATGGGAGCCGCGCTGGTCCACGCCGGTGAAACCCGGCCGGAGTCGGAACTGTTCCCCACCATGGTCGAGCACGGCCGGATGCAGCGGGCAGCGTGGGAGCGGCGGCAGGCCTTAAGGGAGCGGGAGTAGCTGTTCAACGTCATCTTCCTGGCCGTATCGGTCCTGTTGAGCGTGGCCGGGTTCTACCTCTTTCACAGTGCCTGCCGGCAGTGGGCCTTCCTGCGGGACCTCACCCAGCGCGGCGAACTCGTTCGCGGGATAGTGGTGTCCTCAAGGATCCAGACGTGAGGGAACTCCCGGGGAAGAGACGTCCGCACCCTCATCGAAGTCATCGAGTTCCGCACGCTCACCGGGCAGCAGGTCCGTGGCCAACCCCCTTCGATTCGTGGCTCCGCAGGAAGGGACGGAACCTTCGCATCGCCCCGCCCTCATCTCCGCGGTGGCCGGCATCGTCTTCGTTGGAATCGGTGCGGCACTGCTGGTGGCCGGTTCTTCGCTACCGTCGATACCATGACGCGTTTCCTCCTCGCCTCCGCAGTGCTCGCGCTGGCCACCGCCTCCCTGGTCGCCTGCATCGATGACCCCGAGCCCTCCACCCCGGCCACCACGGAACAGACGGTGACAGAAACTCCCGCCGAGTCCGCAGCTGCGGACTCCCAGGAGTACCCCGAGATCCTTGAAGCAAAGGTCACGCCGGCCGGGGATGAGTTCCGGGTGGTCGTCACCGTCTCTTCCCCCTATGACACCCCGGAGCGCTACGCCGACGGTTGGCGCGTGCTTACCCCGGACGGGGACGTGCTGGCCGAGCACGTCCTGCACCACGACCACCAGAATCAGCAGCCTTTCACCCGCTCCCGCGGTCCCTTCGCCATCCCCGAGGACGTGGACGAGGTGGTGATCGAGGGACGCGACCAGCTCAACGGTTACGGCGGTGGAACCGTGACCGTGCCGGTGCCTCGACAGGACTGAAGTTCCGGGTCATTAATCCGCCTCCCAGGGGTTGATGACGTGCCGGGACATGGGCTTGAAGTCTCTGATATTTCTGGTGACGATCCCCATGTTGTGCACCAGGGCGGTGGAAGCTACCAAGCAATCACGACCAGGGCGAGGATCTGGGGCCTGCAATGATGCCGCGGTGAGGGCTGTTTCGGTATCCACGGCCAATAGTCGGCCTTCAAAAAGATCGAGCACTTCGCGTTGCGGCCATTGCCTCAATCGCTGACCCTGAACCTCATCCCTGCGCGCGCAGCGGCGAATCCCGAGTTCAATCTCCATGACTGTGATGACCCTCAGATAAAGGTCATCAGGTCGCCTCCGAAGAATCCACCCCCGGACTACCTGTGATCCATGTGGTTTTCGCAACTCACTGATGACATTCGTATCAAGGAGATACATCAGAGATCGGGCACCTTCATGTCGAGATCGACAGCAGGAAACTCGACATCAATATCGTCTTCCATCTGCAGCCTGCGGAGGAAGTCCTCCGATCTAGTGCCTTCCGAGTCGCTGAGACGGCGATAGTCAGCGATGGATAAGAGCACAAACGCAGGTTCCCCTCGGTCTGTCACGATAACTGGGCCCCGGGCAGCCGCTCGCTTCGCTGCGCTGACGTCCCGGTTGAAATCCCTTGAAGAAACGATGGCCATCTTCACCTCCTCGGTAGGTACATACCTACATCTTCACGCGCCGCGCCTTAAACAACAATGGGCGAGCAGGAGAATCCCTCCAGCCCAACTTGTGCCCCGCACCACTAAGGTGGGGCCAGGAGGTACCACTATGACCCCGATCACTCGTTACCGTGCCACCGGCGCCGACCTTGCGTTCGGCCAACCCACCCGCGCCCACCGGGGTGTCGCCATGGAGGGTTACTTCTGGCGGCTCACCGATCCCGACACCGGCCGCGTCCTCATCGCTCTGTGCGGCGCGAACCAGGGCCCCGCGGGCCCGTGGGCCACGATCGGCCTAGCCGGATCCAACGGGTTCGTGCGTACCGACGCCCGCCCCGGTTCCTGGACCGACCCTCACCGACTCGGTGTGCGCGGCGGTCCCACCAACTCCCCCGCTTTCAGCGGCGATGAGGAACACCTGCGGGTCAATCTGGGCCCCGACGCTCGCCTCGACCTGAGCTTCCACGACCTCACCCCCTGGCCCCACCAGGCTTTCGGCGGTTCCAGCGTCTTCCAGATGATCCCCGGCCTCAACCAGTACTGGCATCCCTGGCTGCTCGGTGGACGGGCCAGCGGCACCGCCACCCTCGGCGAAGAGACCTGGGAGTTCACCGACGCCCAGGTCTACGGCGAGAAGAACTGGGGCCGCGAGGGTTTCCCCGAGTCCTGGTGGTGGGGTCAGGCACAGGGCTTCGCCGAGCCGGAGGCCTGCGTGGCGTTTGCCGGTGGGCTGGTTACCGCCGGCCCGATGAAAGTGGAGGTGACGGGACTTGTGGTCAAGCTCCCCGATTCCCGCGTGTTCCGCCTGGGCAATCCGGTGATCAGCCCGGTGACCACCCGCACCACCGACGACACCTGGGAGCTGACGGGCCGCGGTTACGGCTGGAAGGTCGAGATCAGCGCCTCCGCCCCGCTTGCCGACGCCCACGTCCTCCCCGTCCCGCTCCCCAGCGAGCACCGCAACGTTCCCGGCGATCTCGAGCACCTCACCGGTGATCTGGAGATCGAGGTCTCCCGATTCGGTCGCCACGTGTGGTCGGGGCAGACCTCGTTGGCGGCGCTGGAGCACGGCGGACTGGAGCGGGCCGCCGCTGAACTGCGGCGGCGGGGACTGGATCCGACGCAGCCGGATGCCCCGCCGGTGGAAGGACGTTAAGGATCCTGGTTCGGGCAGTCACTACATCTGAGTGTTGGCTACCTCCGCACTATGGCTGGTTGCGCACAGTATCTACCTATCAGAGGTCCTCTCCTCGGTGCAGCTCGTCGCCGTCGGGGAGATCTACCCGTTCTGCTTGGTTTTCACTACCTCGACGTACTGCCGCGGTTCTCATCCCGGCACCGTATGCCGACCACTGTCAAGCCTCGACCCGATTCATGTGGACAACTCAATATCCTCCTCCCCTGCACGGGAAGTTATCCACAGGCACCTCCGGGCGCCAGCGAGGCCGTCTCCTAACCGTGCCATTGTGGGTCCATGGGAATTCGCTACTACGCCTATCCGGTTGCTCCTGAGTCGACCTCCGCCGCCATCGCCGAGCGCCGTCAATTCATCGGAAGGGACCCTTTGCTGAGGCACTCGGCCTGATCCCCGTCGACGACAACACCTTCGTTTTCGGCGGGCCCCTTCGCCCTGACATGCTCTGCCTCGACAAATGCTGGCGCGATCTGCAGAGACTCACCCACTCGGACAACGAAGCGCCCCGACCCGCCCACCTCCTCGTCGCCGGGGACGTGACCCACACCGGTATGGGCGGGATCGCCCACGTCGCCGCCCTCAGCCTGCAGCAGGTGGACACTGTCGCCGATGACCTCGAATGCCTCAGCCACGAACTGCGGGACATCGACGACGACTACGTCAGCCACTGGCTTACAGAAGCGGTGAATTTCACATCCCAGGTCCGAGCGCTGGGGTGGGGGCTCGTGTCCACGATCGGCTAGTGGAAGGGGCTCGTGAACTTGGAGGGTTTGTAGTCGCTTGTTATACAATGAAGACCACGATGAGCTTCTTGACCCCGATCTTCTCGACGGAGCGTTTCCTTTCGAGATTGATCACCAAGCAGCCCATTTGTTCAAGCACCCTTATCTGGGCATCGACGACATTGTCGATGTCTGGCACCACGATCCGATCTTCTACCCCGCGAAGCCTCCGGCACACTGGCTAATGGTGGCCAACGTGGGCGGCTCCATTCTGGTCGTCCCGATAGCTCCCGCACACTCCGGCGACTACACCCGTTGCCGACCCATTGGCTGCTACCCGGCCAGTGCCTGGCTCGCGAGTCTTTACAGGAGGGACAGTAATGGCTGACCAGGATTCCCCACCCCCGATGTCCGCCGACCAGGAGTATGAGTTCTATTCCCGCCCCGAGAACCAGATTCCTCAGGGCCCCGGTCGACGGCGCTCTCGTCTGAGCTCTCCGATTCCGGTCCGATTCTCGCCAGAAACTCTGGATGAGGTCAAGCGCCGCGCAGCAGCGGACGATCGCTCGGTGTCCTCGTGGATCCGGCAGGCAGTCCAACAGAAACTCGACGAACCTGCCTGATATTCCCACGGGTGATCGAAGGCACCGCCCCGGTCCCAAATCAGGTGCCGGGGCGGTGCGGCGTCGATAAGCGACCTCAAGCCTGGGATTTCTCCAGGGCCTGCTCGATGTCGGCGATGATGTCGTCGACGTTTTCCAGGCCGACGGAGATGCGCACCAGGCCCGGGGTGATGCCGACGGAGGCCAGTTGCTCATCCGGCACCTGGCGGTGGGTGGTGGACGCCGGGTGGAGCACACAGGAGCGGGCGTCGGCGACGTGGACCTGGCGGGAGACCAGCTTAAGGGCGTCCATGAACCTCACGCCGGCCTCGCGGCCGCCCTTGATGTCGATGCACAGCACGCCGGAGTTGCCGGAGAGGTACTTCTTCGCCAGCTCACGGTACGGGGAGGAGTTGAGGCCGGGGTAGCGGACGTCGACGAGCACGTCGTCGCGGCTGGCCAGGTACTCGGCGACCTGCTGCGCGTTCTCACAGTGGCGCTGCATGCGCACGTCCAGGCTCTCGAGCGAGAGATTGAGCATGAACGCGGAGTGCGCGGCCGGGTAGGCGCCGAAGTCGCGCTGCAGCTGCATGCGCGCCTTGATGATGAACGGCGCGACGGCGTAGTCCTTGGTGTACACGACACCGTGGTAGGACTCGTCCGGCTCGGTGAAGCCGGGGAACTTGCCGTTGGTGTAGTCGAAGGTGCCGGCGTCGACGATCATGCCGCCGACCTGCACGGCGTGGCCGTCGAGATACTTGGAGGTGGAGTGGATGACCACATCGGCACCGTGCTCGATGGGGCGGCACAGCATCGGGGTGGCGAAGGTGGAGTCGATGATGAGGGGCACGCCCTGGTTGTGGGCGATGCGCGCGAACTTCTCGATGTCCAGCACGCTCATCGCCGGGTTGCCGATGGTCTCACCGAACAGCGCCTTGGTGTTCGGCTTGAACGCGGCCGCGATCTCCTCCTCGGAGGCGTTCTGGTCCACGTAGATGACCTCAATGCCGAAACGCTTGAGGGTGGTGTGGAAGAGGTTGAGGGTGCCGCCGTAGATCTCCGAGGAGGCCACGAAGGAGTCACCCGCGGAGCAGACGTTCATGATCGACAGCGCGGTCGCGGCCTGGCCGGAGGAGGTCGCCATCGCCGCGGCACCGCCCTCGAGCTCCGCGATCTTCGACTCGACGGCCATGACGGTCGGGTTGGCGAAACGCGAGTAGATCAGCGCGTGGGTGGGCTCATCGAAGACCGCGGCGATGTCCTCGGAGGAGTCGAAGGTGTAGGTCGTGGACTGCACGATCGGCACCTGGCGGGGGTCCTTGTTGCCCGGGACGTAACCGGCGTGGATGAGCTTGGTCTGGTTGTGCATGGGGCGTGCACCTTTCGGGGGGTGAGGGAATACCTGAATGTAAATGTACCCCGGCAGTCCGCGCCCGGTTTCCTCGATGCTTATCCGTTCTTTGATCCACGTCAAGGAGTTCACCGGGGCCACCTCCTACGCTTAGTGATGTCAGACAGATATCAAGAGAATAGGGAGAAGCATCATGAACCCCGCACTCGCCCAGGCGGTTCGGCTGGCCACGGTTGTCGAGAAGGTCCACGGAGCCCAGCACCCGGAACTCACCCGCGTCCGCGAACTCACCCAGGCCATCGCCGACACGACCGACGACGCCCGCATCGCCGAGTACTACTCGGAACTGCACGCCGTCACCGACAACTACACCGCCCCGGAAGACGCCTGCGAGGGTTTCGAGAGCCACTACCGGGCACTGGAGGAATCGGAGCGGATCTGGCAGGGGCGCTGAGCTAAGGCTCCACCACCTCCTGCGGCACCCCGTCCGGCCAGCGGCCGTGGCGGGCCTGGTAGCGGTTAGCGTAGGCGCGCACGGCGGTGGGCAGGGTCTCGAAGATGTACTCCTCGCCGACGCGATCGATGAAGCCGGTGGGTTCGAGGCGTCGATAAAGATCCTGTTTCACGCGCGCCATGGCGAATGTGATGCCGCGGCGTTGGAGTTGTTCGCGCAGCTCGTCGAGGGCGTCGACGGCGGTGAGGTCGATCTCGGTGTTGGCCTCGGCGTTGAGCAGGAACCACTGGACCGGTTGCTCGGATTCCGCAACGGCCTGCAGGGAGTGCTGGACGAAGTCATCGGAGTTGGCGAAGAAGATGGGGGCGTCGTAACGGAAGACCAGCAGTCCGTCGACGGGCCGGGCATCGTCATAGTCGTCGAGGCTGTGCATGCCGGGTACTCCCGGCACGTAGCCGAGCACGTCGGCGTAGGGGCGGGTGATGCGGCGCAGCAGATCGAGGATGGACAGGACGATGGCGAAACCGATGCCGGCGAGCACGCCAAAGATCACCACGGCAGCCGCGGTGGCCAGGGTGATCACCACCTCACTCTTGCGGAAGCGGGCGATGCGGATGATCTCGGGGACGTCGATGAGCCTGGTGGCTGCGTAGATGACCAGGGCCCCGAGGGCCGCGTCAGGGAAGGACTCGAGGACCGGGCCGGCGAACATGAGGACCATGACCACCAGTGCGATGACCACCAGGGCGTGGACCTGGGTGCGCGCGCCGGCGGCGTCGCCGAGCACAGTGCGCGAGCCGGAGGAGGAGACGGGGAAGCCCTGGAAGAATCCGGTGGCCACATTGGCGGTGCCCAGCGCCAGGAGTTCCTGGTTGGAGTCGATGACCTCGCCGTTTCCGGAGGCGAAGGCGCGGGCGGTGAGGATGTTGTCGGAGAAGCCGACGATGGCGATACCCACCGCATACGGCAGAATCACCCACACGTCGACGACCGTGAAGTCGGGGACTCGGAACGCGGGCAGCCCCTGCGGCACCTCGCCGATGACGGCCAGCCCGTAGCTGCGCAGATTGAAGATCGAGACGACTGCCGCCGACACGAGCAGCACCAGCAGGGAGCCGGGCAGTTTCGGGGCGATCCACGCGGCCAGGTAGAGCAGGAGGAGCACCGCTCCGGCGAGCAGAGCCGTCGGCACGTGTACATGCTCGAGCTGTCGGAAAAAGTCCACCACCTCCTGCCACGTGCTCTCCCCCTCGACATGCAGTTTGGTCACCTTGCCCAGCTGGCTGACGATCATGAGCACCGCGATACCGATGAGGTAACCGATGAGCACCGGGCGCGACAGCAGCGTGGTGACGAATCCGAGCCGGGCCACGAACGCCACGAGGCAGACCGCACCGACCGCGATCGCGAGCAGCGCCGCGACCTCCGCGTAGTACTCGGGGCCACCCGCCGCAGACAGCAGCGCACCGACACCCGCGGCCGTCATGAGGGCCGTCGTCGACTCCGGGCCGATCGACAGCTTCCGCGAGGTACCCAGGAAGAAATAGACAAACATCGGGGCCAGCACCGCCCACAACCCGACCACCGCGGGCAGCCCGGCGATGACGGCGTAGGCCATGACCTGCGGCACCAGGTACGCCGCCACGGTGACGCCCGCGATGACATCCCCGCCGAGCCACGAGCGCTCATAGCGTTTCAGCGCGCCCATACCGGGCAGGAAACGCTCCCACATCGGCCTGTCACTGGTCATAACCACCACGCTACTCCGGAGCAACGCTTAAAGAAATACTTATCGACGCCCCCGTGGCCCGACTACACTCCCATCCATGCCTTCCCTGGTGACGCGGCTTGAGGCCACCCACGACCAGTTCATTGCCACCCGCCCGCCCGGCGCGGACGAAGACGTACATATGCTCCCCGCGATCGTCGACCATGTCATTTCTTCATTCAGCTCCGCCGGCGACGTCGTCCTCGACCCTTTCGCCGGCTTCGGCACCACGCTGTCGCGCGCCGTGGAATTGGGCCGTTGCGCCGTGGGCGTCGAGCTGCTCTCTGAACGCGTCGCGCACATTCGCCGGCAGGTGCCAGCGGCGTCCATCGCGGAGGGCGATGCCCGCTCACTCTCCCTGCTTATCGACGCCCCCGCCCACCTCATCCTCTCCTCCCCTCCCTATATGACCGCCACCCACCACGATGCGGACCCCCTCACCGCCTACGAGTACGGCGGCGGCGATTATGCCCGTTACCTGTGCGAACTGGGGTCCGTGGCGAGGCAGTGCACGGAGTTGTTGGTGCCCGGCGGACACCTCGTGTGGAACGTCGCCGACATCCTCCACGAAGGCCACCACACTCCGCTTATCGACGACTGCGCCCGCGTGCTGACCGCCCATCTGACACAGGTCGGTGTGGTGGACATCGAATGGGACCGCTTGCCGCACGACCTGACGCGAGACGCGTTGCTGGTGTTCCGGCGGGGTTGAGCGGTAAATCGTACCGCGAAGCTCCATATCCGGTACCTCTCCACGGCCTACAAGGTATACTTTGCCGATTGCTCGACCGTGTAGCGGCGCTCGATCCCTCTGGTCGCCTGACCCCATTCGCTCTCCGCGACTCGCCGCTGATGCGCGCCGAAGGCCGCCCCATCGGCGAAGCGCTCGTGCACCGTCCACACCGGTTGCCCGGGCACTGGCCAGACCTCGAAGTCGAGGCACCCCGGCTCCGCCCGCGTCAGTTCTACATGGCGGGGTAGGTGGTGTTCCACTGTCTTCACCTCAGCTTGCGACGCACAGACGAGCTCGCCACGCAGGCTCACCTCGCGGCTGTCGAATCCCTCCCCTGCCAGGATTCTCAGCTCTCGGAGCCGCGGCTGCCACAACGCGGCCCGCGCGGCAGTCAACTCCGCCAGATGCGGTGAGACCAGCTCATCCAGCGCCCGGATGTAATCGGGGACGATCTCCCTCGGCAGCCGCAGTCCCATCGTCAAGTGCGGGATCCACCGCGGCCCCCGCCCGTCCGGGTTCCGCGCGCTGATGCGGCGGGCCGCGATCTCCAACTCGTCGGAGGTCTCCAACAGCCAGGCGACGGTCTGCTTGCGCTTCGTACCGAAGATAACGGTGCCCACCCGCTGGAATCTCGCGGGGATCAGCGGAGGAAGCAGCTCACTGGCCAAGGCGACCGGTTCCGTCGGCATGTGCCGGGCGAATGTGATCGTAATGTGCGGGGTCTGCTGTTGAGGTGGGAACCCCCGCTCCGCGAGCCGGACGAAAATGTCCCGCACCTGTTGCTCCTCGTGGTCGCTCAGGTGGAGGAGGATGTTGTCGGGGGATGTCACAGTTACGCTCCCAGCAGTGCGAGAGGTACCACGGCGACACCATCGGGGCGTCGATAAGCATGGGTCCCCGTCGTCACCACCACGAGATCGACGACACGATCCGGAATTTGCTTCCGGAGCCACAACAGATGGCGGACGTCCGCATCAGTGACAGACGGCGCCAGCTTGACCTCGATTCCTAGAATCTGCCCTTCGGCGCCCTGAACAATCAGGTCAATTTCACGTTCGCCGCTCCCCAACCGGAGATGGCCCACGATCGCCTCAGCAGCTTGCGCAGCCACACGAACCCCGAGAGTCACCAACGACTCGAAAAGAGGGCCGAGCATATGCGAACCGGCAGGGTTCAGCAAAGACTTCGCCGTAAGATTGAGCAGCCGGGCAGCGAGAGCGGGATCAGCGAGGTGATGTTTCGGTGCCTGCTGCAGTCTGCGAATCTCGTTATTCGCCGGAATCCAACCAGGAAGCGGATCGAGAAGCCACAACCGCGACAAGTGATCCCGGTAGGTGATCGTTGTGCTCTTGGCTGGCTGAAAGCCATCTCCTCCCGTAGTTGCATCGAGAATTCTGGAGTAGGAGGCATTGGAAGAAGTAGCCGCCGCATAGGCCGACAACCAGCGACGTAGTGTTTCGGGTCGGCGCACTTCAAACCCGGCATCTGGGAGATCCCGATCGATGACACGCGCCAGATAGGCATCGAGTTGAGCACGGAGCGCACGCCCCTCCGCCTTCATGATTCCCGGGAAGCCTCCCTTAATGATGGTGTTCACATAGTCAGTCAAGGCAAAAGTCGCTATCCCGGTTATGTCCCGCTTCCCCTCCAGGAGATCGGCGAGAGACACCGTTGGGACCGTCTCGCCCCGCTCGTGAAGACCCATAGGTCGCATACGCAATGACAGAATTCTGGCAGCCCCACTATGGGTACCGGCAGCGTCGACCGGTGTGGCCGAGCCTGTAAGTATGAACCTCCCAGGCGGCGCCCCGCCGTCGACTTGTCGTCGCACCGAGTCCCATACCTGGGGAACTCGCTGCCACTCATCGAGGAGCAACGTCCCGGGAGGGACAGTCGACATCTTAAAGTCCGCTGTGGCGAGATCTCGCTGCGCAGGGTCATCGAGCGCCCATATGGTCGACGCTCGGCGAGCGGCTGTCTCGGTCTTACCAACCCCCTTGGGGCCATCTATGGCCAATGCAGACACCGACGGGAGAAGCTCGTTGAGCTCGCGATCAAGTGTTCTCGGTAGGTAGGACATGCCTTGAGAATAGCCACCGAAATGTTTCTACGCTACGGTTTTTAGGGTTTCAACGCTACCGTTTTTAGGGCCCAGGGCACCTAAGCCTTGAGCACGTAACGCAGGATCTCCACGACCTGGTCGGTGGTCTGGCACCAGGCCTGCGCTGCGGCGTCGACTTCCTTGAGGGGGTGGACGATGTCGGCGTCGTGAAGCGTGACGTACGGCTTGCTCAGCGCGGCGCAATAACCGGCGTCGAAGGCGGCATTCCACTGCTTGTACTCGCTGCCAAAACGCACGACGACCATGTCGGCGTCCTCGATGAGGGTGCGGGTGCGGATGGAGTTGACCTTGGAGGACTGGTGGTCGCGCCAGAACTTGCTCTCCGTCTCCCCCAGGTGGTCGCCGGCAGCGTCGCTGGCCGGGTGGTCAGTGACCGGAGCGGTGAACACGACGTCCAGGCCCGCGGCCTCGGCGCCGCGCTGGATCTCCTCACGCCAGTCGGTGTGGATCTCGCCGGACAGGTAAACGTTGAAAGCCATCTCATGCTCCTAATAACTGATTGGGATCTACACCGCTGCACCATACCGAAAAGGGACGCATCCCTGACGTCAGAACTGCGGATCCATGGAGAAGTACCGCCCCAAGCGAAGCGCGGTGTCGGCGGTGATGCAACATTTACCGTGCACGATCTCGTTGATCCACGGGGCGGCTGAGTGCGGTTGTGCTTGTGTGCAGCCTCAGCGATAGCCACTCTCCGGACCGGTTGCATTTAAACGGCGGCCAGCCCCGAGCAATGTCGGCTTGGATCAGACCGGGGCCCATCAACTTCCACTCCGGAACACAGAGGGCCCGAGCCAACCAATCCAAACACACGTCGATTTTGAACCCCGTCGCATCCTAGATTCACTAGACAAGGCATCGAATTCAGTGAAACAACGTGGATCTGCAGCCGATCGACAAGCGCTTGCCCGGCAAGGTAACTTGGAGTTGTGGACGATCCAATCATCGCGAAGTCAGCACTCAAACACGAGCTGACCGAGGACGAGATCCTGCACGCATACCGGAACCCGATACGCGCGTGGGACCTCGGTGAAGGCTTCACGATGATCATTGGACCGAACCAGGCCGCCCTCATTCTCGAAGTCGGCTACATACAGGGCACCACCGCTGTCGTCATCGTCCACGCGATGCGGGCCCGCAAGAAATTCCTGAGGTGATGACCATGCCACGGACAGTTGAAGAGATCCTCGCCCACGCGGACGAACTTGCCACCCGCTTCGAAAACTATGAGCCAAGCGAACGTGAGCAGCTCAATGTTGAGGCACTTCAGTCTCTTTTGGCCGCTGTCGCCGAGCAGTCGAGCGCCGAGCGCCATCTCCTCGAAGCCATCAGGACCGCCCGCAAATCCGGTATGTCCTGGGCTTCAATTGGAACATTTGTCGGTACTTCCGGAGAGGCCGCCCGCCAGCGATATGGCAAGCGCGTCGCCTGAGATACCACGCTCTCAACGGAAAGCTAGAAAATTCGCTCAGCCGAGTCCCGGCCCCTTACCTACCCGTTGAACTTGAACTCCACCGCGTTCCGGAGTTGATGGACCTCCATTCGGCGCTTCTGGACGAATAGGCTGCTGCCATCAACAATGAACATATCGCCGATTTGAGGGCTTCAGATCTCTCCGGCGGGCCATCAACTGAGCATCGTTGCGGCAGATGCCACTGCTCCCGAGAACCCCGATGTCTCCGTTCTTCGTCGATGACGTCAAGAACGCCTGCACCCGCTCACGACCGCGGGCTGAGCAGGTCCGAACCGTCCTGCTCGTGTTGATCCGTACTCCCCCCCTGGTCATGGTCGGACAAGTGCACTGTTTTGCGCCGTGCACCAGAGTGGCACTTAGGTCACTTCTCGGCATGTGGCCTCTGGGGTTGCGATCGCTTTCTCGGCGTCTTAGCGGATCAGCTCCATCGCGCGGGCCTGGTCCAGCGCCGCCAAGTGCGGCAACGGGTCGATGCCCATATCGGCGACGTAGGAGGTGAGCAGATCTCGGACCGTCGCCTCCAAGTCGGCGCGATCCCAGGGCTTGGCGATGTAGTGGTCGAGATCCGCCTCGTTGACCGCGACGATGGTGTCCTCCAGCTGCGCCTGCCCAGTCACCAGAACCTTGCGGGTGGCGGCGGTGCGGTCGTCGTCCATCATGGCGACGAGGAACTCAACTCCGGTGGTGCCGGGCATGCGGTGATCGCACAGGGCGAGGGCGAGGACGTCCCCGTCGGCGCTGATCTCGTCGATGACCTCCCAGGCGTCGTCGACGTCGGAAGCCGGTTCGAGACGCACCGTGGGAGCGAAGACCTGCAGGTCCCGCTCCACGGCCGTGCGGACCTCCGGTTCGTCTTCGAGGATGAGGATGGTCAGTTTCATGATTCAGCTCTCCTGTAGTGACAGCGGCCCGGCGATTGGCAGGCCGACGATGACGCGGGTTCCCGCGGTGGACGTCTCGATGTTGATGGTCCCGTTGTGCTTGCTCACGATGGTGCGGCAGACCCCCAGGCCGATTCCCATGCCGAAGCGGACCTGGCCTTGCTTCGTGGTGAAGCGGGGTTCGAAGAGCCGGTCCAGAAGTTCCCCCGGGATCCCGGGTCCGTCGTCGATGACCTCGACCTGCACCCAGTCCGGCCTCGGCCGACTGGTGCGGACGGTGATGGTGGAGCCCTTGCCGGATTCGGCGAACGCTTCGGCGGAGTTGGTGATGAGGTTGGTCCACACCTGCGCCAACTGGCCCGGGGTACAGGTGATCGGGGGAAGTTCGGCGTAGTCGCGGCGGACGGTGACGCCCCGGAGCTTGTAGGAGGTCAGGCGGATGGTGTCGTCGATGCCCTGGTGAATGTCGACATCCGTGACGGGGTCACCGTCGGGGCGGGCGTAGGAACGCAGACTCGCCACGAGATCGGTGATGCGGGTGGCCGCATTTTCGACGTTGCGCAGGGCGGTGCCGATGGAGGCGGCGTGCTCCACCATCTCGAAGTCCAGATTCCGGGACTTGTGCACCTGGCGGACGAAATCCAGGTCGTGGACTCCGGCCAGCACCAAACGCGACGCCAATTCACGGTCCCCGGTGATCTCGGCGATCTCCCTGCGGATCTCGCGGGCCCGCTTCGTGCTGACCGCGGGGGACGAGCTGGCCGCCTCGATCGCGGAGAGCGCCCCGTCCGACCAGCGCTTGGACTTGCCGGTCTTCAGCAGGGCCGCGATGTCGTCGGCGAGGTGTTCGGCGGTGCGCTTGATCGCGGCCATCGGGTTGTTGAGTTCGTGGGCGACGCCTGCGGCCAGCTCACCGAGAGAGGCGAAGCGCGCCTGGCTCATCAACTCCTTGCGGGCTCCCTCGAGGTTCTTCAATGCCAGGGCGAGGGCGGCACGTTCCTGTTCTAACAGCGATCGAGTTTCGTGCCGTTTCACCTGGATGTCCTCGGCGCGTCGAAGCCGCCTGTCGTAGGTGCGGACGAACAGCGCGGTGATCAGCCGGTTGAGCCGCGGTTCCACGGAAAGGAGGTAGTTGAGCTGCTCATAGGAGAGCTGGACTGCGACGACCTCCGTAGTGGTGCGCGCGGTGAAGAAGCCGACCCGGGCATTGGCCAGGGCAAGCAGTCCGATCACCTTGCCGGTGGAGGCGTGGTGCATGGTGATGTCGCCGGCGTCGGTGAAGCGCCTGAGCAGTACCTTGCCGCTCAGGGCGAAAATCATCTCCTCGACGACGTGCCCTTCCTTGGTGAGGTACACCCCCGGTGGGAACACGAGGCGGGGCTGATATCCGAGATGGTGGTCGGCGGCGTCGATAAGCACTTTGATGATCTCGATGTCGCTCATTGTGCTGTCAAGGACGAATTGCTCGGGGAGCTCGTCGTGGAAGCCCACGGTGGGGTCCGCGTCGCTCCGGTGGTGCCAATAGCGGCGCAGCTGTTGGAGGAGCGTTTGGATGAACGTGTCCTCCTTGATCTCCGGGGTGTAGGCGAGCATGTCCAGCCGCCCCAGGTCGGTGAGCAGGTCCAGCCCGCTGATCGACGGCGCGGTGGACAACACCAAGATGCGCGTGTGCCTGAACTTCGGATCGGCGACGAAGGAGACGAGGGGATGGTCGGCCGGGAGGCCGTCATCGTGAAGCGTGACCGTGATCAGACCCAGATTGTCGTCGTCACCGATCTGCTCGAGCATGGACGGCAGATCGGGCCCGTTCACCACCCGGAACTGCTCCCCCAACGTCCGGCTGACGAGCGAATAGAGGTACTGGGTGACCTCGGAGCGGCCGACGATGGCGATCGTCGAGTGCGGCAATCGGTAGCGCAGGGGCATCTAACCCACCAGCCCCAGGGCCGTCCACAGCGGCGGGGCGGCGAAGACAAGCAGAGCGGTCGCCACACCGCCGACGACCATACCGATGAAGGCCATTTGGCCGATTTTGATTTCGCCGGTGGCATAGGCGATGGCGTTCGGGGGCGTGGAGATCGGCATCGACATGCCGACCGAACAGGCGATGGCGACGACAACCGCCACCAGGAGAGGGTTGACGTTGTCCAGGGAGACCGCCAGCGACACCGCCAGGGGAACCAGCAGGTTGGCCGCGGCGGAGTGCGAGATGACGTTGGCCATGCCGAAGCCGATGAGGCCCAGCGTGGCCAAGATCGCGAGGCCGCCCAAAGACGTCCAGTCCACCGAACCGACGAGCCACGCATCCAACCCGGTGGCGCCCACACCGGTGCCAAGCGCGATGCCTCCGGAGACCAACCACAGCACCGGCCAATCCAGGGCCTGGACGTCCTTGCCCTTCATGACCTGCAAGGCGAGGAGCGCCACCACTGGGAAGAAGCCGACGATGTTGGAGGAGACGCCGTGCAGCGGCTCCGAGACCCACAGGAGGATGGTCAAGCCCGCGATGGCGTAGAACACCTTCGCGTCGAGGGCGGTGTTCCAGCGGGATTCCATGTCGATCTCGATGCGGGCGTCTTTCGGAATGAATGTCAGGCACAGCAGAACCCACGCGATGGCCAGCACGACGAGCATGTACGGCACGGCCAGCGCCATCCACTGGGTAAAGGAGATGGAAATGCCGTGCTCCTGCAGCACACCGATGGCGATCGCATTCGGCGGTGTGCCCACCGGGGTGCCGATGCCTCCGACGTTCGCCGCCAGGGGAATCGCCAGCGCGACGCCGGCCCGTGCCTTGCCCGCGGGAAGCGATTTGAGAATGGGGATGACCACCGCGAACATCGTCGCAGTGGTGGCGGTATTCGACATGAACATGCTGAGCAGGGCGGTGATCAGCATCAGGCCCAGCACCGTCATCCGTGCGCTGCTGGGGAAGGGCTTGAGCATGACGGATGCGAGGTTGCGGTCCATTCCGTACTTTTCCGCACCGTGCGCGATCATGAATCCGCCCAGGAACAGGATGATCACAGGGTTGGCCAGGGCCGCGAAATAGTCGGCAGCGGGAAGAACAGTGTCCTCCAGTGCGGCGTCCCCTCCAGTCGGATCGACAATCGCCCCCGCCGAGACCAGCAACACCTCCAGGAGGATGACCAGCACCGCCGTCGCCGTCAGCGGAATGGGCTCGAGCACCCAGAACACGATCGCCAACAGGAAAATCGCGAGCATGCGCTCGCCCGGCTCCGCGAGCCCGGGGACATCCATGATGAACGGCACGAGGAACAGGACGAGGCCGAGGACGAACCCCACGATCTGCTTGGGGCTCAGCGTCTTCGTCGCTTGCTGCAGGACCGGCGGCTTGGGCGCGTTCGCCGACCGCCGCTTTCTCGCCTGGCGCGGAGTGGTGGCGGTTGTGGCAGTGGTACCGGCGGTGGCGGAAGAGGGGTTCCCTGCGGAATCGGCGGCGTCAACACTCATGCCTTCAATGATAGGTCGTGCCATTGAACTCGCACTGTTCACCCGATGGAGCGGGTCGACAGCGATGGCGCTCGCTTCCGCTCACGTGCCGTCAACCTTGCTTTAAATGTCAGCGACCAAGGTGGCCTGTAACCTCCAGCCATGCGAAGGCCCGCAGCGCGGGGAGATGAGTGAGCCGTCCGTCAAGTGTCTCCGCGCCCCATCCGTCCTCGTCATGGCCAGCGACCCGCTCCTGCACAGCCTTCTGCCACTTCTCGAACAGCCGGACGCCGTCGTTGTCCAGCTCGGACAGGACAAGGGCAGGCCAAAGAAGATCTGGAAGGTCGTCCTTGATCCAGTTCTCGATCTCCAACACGCTCGACGCAACGAACAGTGACTTGTAAACCCGCCCCTTTTTCACATGTCCAGCCATGGGCCCAGTGCGCTAGTTCGATCTGGGCAAACTCACGCCAACTAACTCCCCTCCACCATGAGACGGCGGACGCCACCTCATCGATACACTTCTCGGCGATGTCCGACCCGGAGCACGAGGACCAGCTGCTCGTCATCCTGGACGTCGTATACGACACGGTAGTCACCGACGCGGATGCGGAACTCTCCCCTACCTCCCTTGAGCTGAATGCAGCCCGGCGGACGCGGGTCACTGGCGAGGCCATCGATGGCCTCAAGCAGTTGCCGAGCCGTCGATCTGTCGAGCTTTCGAATCGTCTTCGCTGCCGAAGGGACGTAGCTGATTGTGTACGGCATCGAACAGGTTCAGAGGCCAAGCTCGCGCATGAGCTCCTCGTGGGAGACTCGCCCCTCTTCGTTGCGAGCCTCGGCGGCACCACGGACATCAGCTTGGTCCTCCAATGCCTGCAGCGCACGATCAAAGAACTCGGGGGACACGACCACGGCACGGCGACCGGCTCCGCGCGAAGTGATCTCGACGGGCTCTCGCTGCGCCGCGGCGATGTAATCGCTCTGCCGGTTACGGAACTGGGACAGAGTCACGGAAATCATGGACCTATGGTACAACTTGTACAAGTTGCGCACAGGCAGACAGTGGACGCGACGTCCAGACGTAGAATCGGAACGCGACTACACGTTGAACTTGAACTCCACCACGTCGCCGTCGACCATGACGTAGTCCTTGCCCTCCTGGCGGACCTTGCCCTGGGCCTTGGCCTCGGCCATGGAGCCGGCGGCGTCGAGGTCGGCGAAGGAGACGATCTCGGCCTTGATGAAACCGCGCTCGAAGTCAGTGTGGATGACGCCGGCTGCCTGCGGGGCGGTGTCACCCTTGCGGATCGTCCAGGCGCGGGACTCCTTCGGGCCAGCGGTGAGGTAGGTCTGCAGTCCGAGGGTCTCGAAGCCGGCGCGGGCCAGGGAGTGCAGGCCCGGCTCGTCCTGGCCGACTCCCTCGAGAAGCTCGGCGGCCTCGTCCTCGTCGAGCTCGAGCAGCTCGGTCTCAGTCTGGGCGTCGAGGAAGACGCAGTCCGCCGGGGCAACCAGGGCAGCGAGCTCGGCCTTCTTCGCGTCGTCGGTGAGCACATCCTCATCGGAGTTGAAGACATAGAGGAAGGGCTTGGCGGTCATCAGGTGCAGCTCGCGGATGAGCGCGAGGTCGAGCTCGCCGTTCTTGGCGGCGGAAAACAGTGTGCGGTCGTCCTCCAGCACAGCCTGGGCCTTTTTGACCTCCGCGACGGTGTCGGCCAGCGACTTATCCTTCTTGGCGTCTTTCTCCAGGCGCGGCAGGGCCTTCTCCACCGTCTGCAGGTCGGCGAGGATGAGCTCGGTATTGATCACCGAGATGTCGGAGGACGGGTCCACCTCACCATCGACGTGGATGACGTTCTCGTCGGAGAACGCGCGGACGACCTGGCAGATGGCGTCGGCCTCACGGATGTTGGCGAGGAAGGCGTTACCCATGCCCTCACCCTCGGAGGCACCCTTGACGATGCCGGCGATGTCGACGAAGGACACCGTCGCCGGGAGGATGCGCTCAGAGCCGAAGATCTCGGCGAGGCGGCCCAGGCGGGCGTCGGGAAGCTCGACGAGGCCGACGTTGGGCTCGATGGTGGCGAACGGGTAGTTCGCGGCCAGCACATCGTTGCGGGTCAGGGCGTTGAAGAGGGTGGACTTGCCGACGTTGGGCAGACCGACGATTCCAAGAGTAAGGCTCACGGGCGTTGATCCTAGCAGCCTGCGTGTTTTCCCAGATACTCAGCGCGGACCCCAGGTTGTGCCATGTCACCTTCAGCAATATATGATCAGGCCACTTCTCAGATATACCCGTCACACCCTGGACGTTTTACCGCCCTAACCACCGGCGTTCACCTACACAATCACAACCTAGACAGGTACACACATGTCTTCGACCACCTCGCAGCCCGCGTCGTCGGGCAAGGCGCAGGGTGAGCGGCGCGAGATCTTCTCCTCCCGCTGGGCATTCCTGCTGGCCGCCATTGGCTCCGCCGTCGGCCTCGGTAACATCTGGCGTTTCCCCTATGTCGCGTATGACAACGGTGGCGGCGCCTTCCTTATCCCCTACCTCATCGCCCTGCTGACGGCGGGTATTCCGCTACTGTTCCTGGACTACGCGCTGGGTCACCGTTACCGCGGTTCCGCGCCGCTGACGTTCCGTCGCATCAAGTCCTGGGCCGAGCCGGTCGGCTGGATCCAGGTCGGCGTCTCCTTCTTCATCACCATCTACTACGCCGCCATCATCGGCTGGGCCGCGCTGTACGCCATCAAGTCCTTCAACAAGGCGTGGGGCGATGACCCGAACGAGTACTTCTTCGGCGAGTTCCTGCAGTTCGACGATGCCGCGACCTTCTCCACCGACTTCGTTCCGCAGATCGCGCTGGCCCTGGCTGCTGTGTGGATCGCGGCGATCGTCGTGCTGGCGATCGGCGTGGACAAGGGCATCGGCAAGGTGTCCAAGTTCTTCATCCCGCTGCTGACCGTGCTGTTCATCATCGTCGTCGTCCAGGCGCTCATGCTGCCGGGTGCCGCCACCGGCCTCAACGCCCTGTTCACCCCGGACTGGGGTGCGCTGGCCAACGGCACCGTGTGGATCGCCGCCTACGGTCAGATCTTCTTCTCCCTGTCCGTGAGCTTCGGCATCATGCTCACCTACTCCTCCTACCTGCGCCCGCGCACCAACCTCACGGGCACCGGTCTGACCACCGCCTTCGCGAACTCCTCCTTCGAGGTCCTCGCAGGCGTCGGCGTCTTCGCGGCCCTGGGCTTCATGGCTGTGCAGCAGGCGGTGGCCGTGGATGAGGTCGCCACTTCCGGCATCGGCCTGGCGTTCGTCGCCTTCCCGGCGATCATCAATGAGATGGCCTTCGGCCCGATCTTCGGCTTCCTCTTCTTCGCCTCGCTGACCATCGCTGGCTTCACCTCTCTGTTCTCCCTGCTGGAGGTCGTGGTCTCCGCGGTCAAGGACAAGCTGAACCTGCCGCGTAAGGTCGTCGCCATCGGCATCGGTACCTTCATGGCGCTGCTGTCCCTGGGTCTGTTCTCCACCACGTCCGGCCTCATGGCCCTGGACATCATGGACAAGTTCACCAACAACATCGGCATCGTGGCCATCGCGCTGATCGCCGTGGTCATCCTCGACTGGATCCTGCGCCGCATCGACGAGTTCTCGCTCCACATCAACGCCGTGTCCTCCTTCAAGGTGGGCACCCTGTGGCGCATCTTCGTGGTCAACGTCACCACCCTGGTCCTCGGTTTCACCCTCGCCCAGGAACTCATTTCCCTGGTGCAGGAGCCCTACGGCGGCTACTCCACCTCCCAGGTAGCCATTTACGGTTGGGCGGTGCTGGCGCTGATTGTCATCAACGCCCTCGTGTTCTCCCTGGTCCCGTGGCGCGGCACCCTGCGTCTCGACGGCCCGCCCGGCTCCGACTTCGGTGTCGATCCGGAAGTCCGCCGGGAACTGCACACCCCCCGCAAGTACGGCGAAACCGCGGGTAACGCGGGCGTCGACAAGCACACCGTCAACCCCGTCAACAAGGAAGGAACCACCCGATGAGCGGTATAGCAATCATGATGATGGTCTTGTTCATGGTGGTCATCTGGGGCGGTTTCATCGCCAGCGCCCTGCACCTGCGCAGCAACCCCGATGACACCTCCGGCGCGCTGGGCAATGCGGATTACGCCCGCGACGAGCAGCTCGCCGCACAGGAGATCCCCTAACACCACCCGGTGAGGTGTTGAGGCAATATAGAGGCTGTGACTGACCAGCCCCACCTCCCCTCCGAACCGGACTCCGGCTCCTCCGACTCGACCGGATCCACCGCCGTCACGGCACTGGATCTGGACGAGCAGGAGGAGCTTCGTGCTCCCGGGGACCAGATCGACCGCTCCGTCGTCATGTCGGAGTGGATCAAGTCCTTCGCCATGTGGGCGCTGCGGATGCTCATCATCGCGGTATTCCTCTACGTGGCGTGGTTTCTTCTCAAGCAGGTGGGGGCGGGTGTGCTGCCGATGGCGTTCGCCATCATCGTGTGCACCGTCCTGGCGCCGCCGACGACGTGGATGCGCCGCCGGGGATTCCCGCCAGCTTTGGCGGCGCTTATCTCCATGCTGGGGTTCTTCGGATTCTTCGGCACCTTGCTGTGGTTCATTGCCCCGGATATCGCGCGTCAATCGCAGATCCTTTACCTGCAGTCCCTCGAGGGGGTGCAGCGCCTGCAGTTGTGGGCGCAGGGCCCGCCGCTCAACGTCGACGGGGAGGACCTCTCCCAGCTGTTCAACGACGCCGCCAGTTGGGTGCAGGACCAGGCCGGTGCCATCGCCGGCGGCATCGTCTCCGGCGTCGGCACCGCCACGTCGATGATGTTCACCCTGTTCGTGGTCATCGTCCTGACGTTCTTCTTCCTCAAGGACGGCCACCGCTTCCTCCCCTGGGCCCGCTCGGTGTCCGGGCGCCGCATCGGCTGGCACGTGACCGAAAGCATGACCCGCGGCTGGACCACCCTTGGTGGTTTCATCCGCGCACAGGCGATCGTCTCGCTTGTCGACGCCATCTTCATCGGCCTCGGCCTGGTCATCGTCGGTGTCCCCATGGCGTTGGCGCTGGCTGTGATCACCTTCATCGCCGGTTTCATCCCGCTGATCGGCGCGGTGGTCGCCGGTGCGCTGGCGGTGCTGGTGGCGCTGGTGTCGCTGGGCGTGACGCAGGCACTGATCGTGCTGGCCATCGTCATCGCGGTGCAGCAGCTGGAAGGCAACATTCTCTCCCCGTGGTTGCAGTCGAAGGCGATGAACCTGCACCCGGTCATCGTGCTTATCTCCGTCACCATCGGTGGTGGCCTGTTCGGGCTGGTCGGCTCCTTCCTGGCGGTGCCCTTCGTGGCGATGATCGCCGTCGGCTTCCGCTACCTCACCGACATGATGGCCCTGCGCTCCGGTGAGAAACTCTCCGCCGACATCGAGTGGGTGACCCCCGAGGGCGAGCTCAACGGCCGCCTGACGGAGGAGGAGGGGCGCCTGCTGCGCCAGCAGTGGCGTGAATCGATCGTCTACGTCGATGAGCCGCGCAAGCCTGAGAATGTGGAGGATCTCACCTCTAGTCCCGAGCCGCCGACCACCTCCACCGCCGGCGGTGACCTGGGCCGTCTGCGCCTGAGCAGTAAGCGCATCGAAAGGCTGTTCGGACTTTTTGGTCGGCGCTGAGCCAGTCATGTCGGGGGCGTGTGCCACAGTGGGCGCATGAGTTCCGCTCTGCCTGTCCTCCTTGTCGGCGTCGTGCTCGGCCTTGTCCTGGGCTGGCTTGCCCATGCTTATCGACGTCCCCGTCAATCACCCCCACCAGCAGACCCCGGGCTCACCCGCCTCGAGCAGGCCGTAGGTGAGATCGGCGGTCAGCTCCGGGAACTGGAGCAGGGCCGCGCCGCCACCTACGCTTCCCTGGCCAGCCAGGTGCAGGCGATGACTCGCACCTCGACCCGGTTGAGCGACCGCACCGATCAGCTAGTCACCGCCCTGCGCTCCCCGCAGGTCCGCGGCCGCTGGGGAGAGATCCAGCTGGAGCGAGTCGTGGAGCTCGGCGGCATGGTGCGCCACTGCGATTTTGATTCGCAAGTCACCGCGCGCCTGGACGGCCGCCTAGTCCGCCCCGATCTCGTCGTCCACCTGGCGGGTGGGCGCCGCCTCATCGTCGACGCGAAGGTGCCCTTCTCCTCCTATCTCGACGCCCTCGACAGCCAGGACCCGGAGGAACACGCCGCCTACCTGCGCCGTCACGCCCACCTACTGCGCACGCACGTCACGCAGCTCTCCGCCAAGGAGTACATCGACGCCTTCGACCCGACACCGGAGTTCGTCGTCCTCTTCGTCCCGGCCGATCCCTTCCTGGACGCTGCGCTGGGGGTGGATCCGGAGATCCTCGAATACGCCTTTTCCCGCAACATCGTCATCGCCACCCCCACCACCCTTTTCGCGCTGCTACGTACGGTGGCGCTGGGCTGGCGACAGGAAGACATCTCCGACAAGGCCCGCGACATCCAACGCTTAGGCCGCGAGCTCTACACCCGCCTGAACACCATGGGCGAGCACTACCAGCGGGTAGGCCGCCATCTGGAGAAAACTATCGAGGCCTACAACGCCACCCTCGGCTCCCTGGATTCCCGGGTCATGGTCACCGCCCGCCGACTGGCAGACATGGGTGTTCCGGCCCGCACCGACCGCCCACCCCTGGAATTACACCCCATCACGGACCGCCCCCGACACCCCACACCCGCTGTCGACGACAATTCCCGGGAGGACACCGGCTAGACTTAGCTTCCGTGTCCACCCCCAGCCACCGGAGCCGCAGCCGCTCACGCACCCGCGCCAGCGGTCTACCCACCTGGTCGGGAATATCGATCCTTCTCGCGGCTCTCATCACCGGACTGCTGCTCAGCCTCAACGCGCAGGCTATCGGCGGCCCCTTCCTGGTGTGCTTCGCGGTGGCCGCCATCGTGGTCACCCTGTTCACGGATGTGCGGGGGCTGTTTCTCACGGTGGCATCCATCCCCGTGCTCTTCGGCTTCATGACAGTCCTCACCGCCTGGACAGTCACCCGCTCCCAGGCCGCGGAGGGCACCGCACCGTTTTCCACCACCACCATCGTCACCGCGCTGTTTCCCCTGGCTCAGTTCTTCCCCGTGCTGGCCGCAGTGTCATTGGGTGCACTCGCCATCGCCTTGTTCCGCGTGTGGCTTTCCGGCCGCTCCCGCCGCGCCGCAGAAACCGCGGCCATCAACCACCGTCGGCGCGCCGCCGAAGCCGACCGCCGCAACCGGGACACCGCCACCCGGGCCCGCCGCCGCACCAACCAAGTCACCGTCGAGGAACTTCTGGCCCGCAACCGCTCCCGCCAGACCGAGCGCGGCGCCCGCCCCCGGGCCGAGGCACCCCGCCCCGAGGTACGACCGCGACCGCAACCGCAACCGCGGCGCGGTGAACCACCGCGGCGTCGAGAAGCACCCCGCCGCAGGCGTTTCGACGACGACCTCTACAGCTAACCCATGCCGCACCAAACATGAGTTTTCACTGCTGATGGAGTTAAATTAAAGGGGTAACCTTTAACTCTTTCAGGAGTATTTTTTCTCATGTTTAAAAGGGCATTAGCCATTTCCATGGCCTTCATCGGCCTGATCGTCGGTGCCGGATTCGCGTCCGGACAGGAGGCTCTGCAGTACTTCGTCGCCTTCGGCACCATGGGCATCTGGGGCGCGGTCTTAGCCTCCGTGCTCATGACCATCACCGGCATTGCAGTTCTCCAGCTCGGTAGCTACTACCAAGCCACCGAACACACCGCAGTGCTGGGACGTATTTCCAGCAAGGTGACGTCCTGGATCCTCGACATCGCGACCATCATCACGCTGTTCTGCATCGGTTTCGTCATGTTCGCCGGCGGTGGATCCAACCTCAACCAACAGTTCGGGCTGCCCGTGTGGATCGGCGCGTCAATCATGCTCGTGTTGGTCCTGCTCACCGGCATGCTCGACGTGAACAAGGTCTCCACCGTCATCGGCGTGATCACCCCGTTCGTCATCGTCTTCATCGTCTGCGCCACCGTCTGGACCCTCATCACCGCCAACCCGGACTGGTCCACCCTCAACATCCAGTCCGCCTCCGTGGCCACCTCCCTGCCCAACTGGTGGCTCGCCGCCCTCAACTACGTCGGCCTGTCCATCATGACGGCCGTGTCCATGGCTATCGTCATCGGCGGCGCGAACCTGGACACCCGCGCCGCGGGCCTCGGCGGCCTCATCGGCGGCTTCTTCTTCCTCCTCATGCTCATGCTGCTGGTGCTCTCCCTGTTCGTCTCCGTGTCCGTGGTCGGCCACGAGGACTTGCCGGTGCTGGCCTTGATCAATGACATCCACCCCATGTTCGGCGTAGTCATGACCTTCGTGGTCTTCGGCATGATCTTCAACACCGCCATCGGCATGTTCTACGCCCTGGGCAAGCGCCTGACCCGTGGTAATCCCGCCCGCTTCCGCCCCGTGTTCATCTTCGCCTGCCTCATCGGCTTCGCCCTCAGCTTCGTCGGCTTCCGCGACCTGGTCTCCTACGTCTACCCGGTGCTGGGATACATGGGCATCCTCATGCTGTTCGTCATCTCCCTGGCATGGCTGCGCGGCCGCGACAAGGTCAACACCGAAGGTAAGCGTCGCCTGCGCGCCCGCAAGCTGCTCTCACGCAAGCTCGACCCGCGGAAGCGTTTCACCCGCAAGAACCAGCGCGAACTGGCCCGCCTGGTCAAGGAATCCAACGTTCCGGACAAGGACTTCATCGAAGCCCTGGAGGAGGACATGACCGCCGAACTCATCGCCGACGAGGACATCGACTACAACCCGCAAGATCCGCCGGTCAACCTCGTCTACGTCGAGCACACCAAGCCGGTTGGGCCGGTTGGGCCGGAGGGTGCGGGGCCTGCGGCGAAGTAGCCCCACCACCCCGTCCCCTCGGGGCTCGCGATCGTGCAGTAGGGATCAGTGCGATCCCGAGCGTACGAGGGCCTAAGCGGAGCGATCGCGAGGGGATGACCCCGAGCCCCCCGCCCCCCGCCCCCCCCCCCCCGGGCCAGTAGGGCACCAACACCCCCCCCCGCCCCCCCCCCCCCCGCGGGCGGAA
>NZ_JAUNUG010000002.1:0-40399 GCF_030538285.1 Corynebacterium sp. | reverse complement strand
GCGATCGCGAGGGGATGACCCCTACCCCCGTGCCCCGAGCCCCGAGCCCCGAGTGCAATGAGCGAACTACGACCGCGCCGGCCGCAGCACCCGCGGCAGTGCGAACACGATGGTCTCGGCTGCGGTGGTGACTTCCTCGACATCCCCGTAACCGCGCTCGGCGAGGTATGTCAGAACGTCCTGCACAAGGATCTCCGGAACAGACGCGCCGGAGGAGATGCCAACGGTCGAGACACCTTCCAGCCAGGCGTCGTCGATCTGGTGCGCGAAATCGACGAGGTGGCCGGCATCCGCCCCTGCTTCCAGCGCGACCTCAACGAGGCGTTTGGAGTTCGAGGAGTTCTGGGAACCGACGACGATCATGAGGTCGCATTTCGGGGCGATGGCCTTGACCGCTACCTGGCGGTTCTGGGTGGCGTAGCAGATGTCGTCGGACGGCGGATCCTGCAGATCCGGGAAACGGCGCTTGAGGGCGGCGACGATCTCCAGGGTCTCGTCGACCGACAGGGTGGTCTGGGACAGCCAGATGAGCGGCTGATCGGCCGGGAAGTCCGGCAACAGGTCGACTCCTTCCACCCCGTCGACGAGGTGGGTGTGATCCGGGGCCTCACCCATGGTGCCCTCGACTTCCTCGTGGCCTTCGTGGCCGATGAAGAGGATCTGGTAGCCGTCGCGAACGAAGCGTTTGACCTCGTTGTGCACTTTGGTCACCAGGGGGCAGGTGGCGTCGAGGGTCTGCAGGTTGAGGCGGGAGGCCTCCTCGTGGACGGCCGGGGACACGCCGTGAGCGGAGAACACCAGGTGGGCGCCCTCGGGGACTTCGTCGGTCTCGTCGACGAAGACGGCACCGCGCTCGGCGAGGGAGTCGACGACGTACCGGTTGTGCACGATCTCCTTGCGCACGTAGACGGGCGCGCCGTATTTCTCTAGGGCCTTCTCGACGGTCTCGACGGCCCGGTCGACGCCGGCACAGTAGCCGCGGGGGGCCGCGAGGAGGATCTTCTTAGCTGCTTCGCTCATGGCACCCACCCTAACCAACGTCGGCAATTAAGCCTAGACTTGGGACTCGTCACTGTCCCGGGAACCGATTGTCAGGAGTGTCACATGGCGGGTGGGAAGTCCACGTCCGAGGCCCCGTGGCCGGTTCGTCGACTGAACGCCGAGGTCAAGGGGTGGATCCAGCGCCTGGGCTCGGTGTGGGTGGAGGGCCAGCTCACACAGGTCAACGTTAAGCCCTCGTGGAAGCTGTCCTACCTCACGCTGCGTGATACCGAGTCCGAGACCTCCGTCCAGCTCACCGCGTCAACGTCGCTGATCCAGGGGCTGGCCTCACCGCTGCGTGACGGCGACCGCGTCGTCATCCATGGGCGCCCCGCCTTCTACGAGGGGCGCGGCTCCTTCTCCCTGTGGGTGACGGAGATCCGCCCCGTCGGCCTCGGCGAACTCCTGGCCCGTATTGAGCGCCTGCGCACCCAGCTTGCCGCCGAGGGCCTGTTCGACCCGTCGCGGAAGAAGACGCTGCCCTACCTGCCGCGCCGCGTCGGCCTGATCACCGGCCGTGGCTCGGCTGCTGAGCGTGATGTGCTCTCGGTGGCGCAGGATCGCTGGTCAGCGGTGGATTTCCACGTGATTAACACCCCTGTACAGGGTGCGACGGCGGTGCCGGAGATCATTAACGCGCTACAGATACTTGACGACGACCCTTCCGTCGACGTCATCATCATCGCCCGCGGTGGTGGGTCCGTCGAGGACCTGCTGCCATTTTCCGAGGAGGCTTTGCAGCGCGCCGTCGCCGCGGCGCGAACTCCGGTGGTGTCTGCCATTGGGCATGAGCCGGATAACCCGGTGCTGGATAATGTCGCGGACCTGCGTGCCGCCACCCCGACTGATGCCGCGAAGCGGGTGGTCCCGGATGTGGCGCAGGAACGCGCGATCCTCGCCGAGGCACGCTCCCGGATGGCCGCTGCCTTGCGCGGCTGGGTGCAGCGAGAGAGGCAGGGGTTGGCGTCGATACGCTCACGGCCGGTGTTGGCGGACCCGATGACGCCGATTACGCGGCGTCGCGAAGAAGTCACCCGTGCGGTCGCGCTCATCCGCCGGGACGTGCAGTATCTCCTGCAGACCGAAACCGCGCAGGTGTCCTCGCTGCGCGCCCAGGTCGCGGCCCTGGGACCCTCGGCGACCTTGGCCCGCGGCTATTCGGTCGTGCAGGTCATCCCACGCGACGGCACCCCACCGGAAGTGGTCATGAGCATCGAGCAGGCCCCGCCCGGCAGCCAGCTGCGCATCCGCGTGGCGGACGGATCCATCACCGCGGCCAGCATGGCCGCCACCCCGGCAGACTAGAAGGAGAGACAATGAACGACAACGTGGTCGGCAGCGGTGAGGCGGGACAGGACGCCTTCCCCGACGTGGGCACCCTCAGTTACGAGCAGGCCCGCAACGAGCTCATCGAGACGGTGAAGATCCTCGAGCTCGGCCAGATGGGGCTTGACGAGTCACTGAAGTACTGGGAACGCGGCGAGGCTCTGGCCAAGCGCTGCGAGGAGCATCTCGACGGCGCCGCCCGCCGCGTCGAGGAAGCCTTGGGAAACGCTGTGAACGACTCCTAGGTGTTGCAGGCCACACTCGTCGGTGGGAAACTCGACTGATAATAGTTTCGCTATCCAACCTATAGACGGGATCACCTCATGCCGACACCGTTCAGCCGCCGCCTCCCCGGCCTACTCGGGGCGCTCGTTCTGGGGTCGGTGTCCGCCCCCGCCGCGCTCGCCCAGGATGCACCCCGCGCTCCCTCGACGATGGTGGTCCTCGACTCCTCCGGCTCGATGATCAACAACGACGCCGGCGGGCAGACGCGTATCGACGCCGCCAAAGACGCCGCCCGCACCTTCATCGACGAGGTCGGCGGCTCCGCCGACCTCGGGCTGGTCACCTACGGCGGCAACACCGGCGAAACCGACGCCGACCGCGCAGCCGGCTGCCGCGACATCACCCTCGTCACCCCACCCGGTGACGACACCGCCGAGGACATGCTCAACCACATCGACGCCCTCGAACCCCGCGGCTACACCCCCATCGGCGACTCCCTCATCGAGGCCGCTGACGCCCTGCCGTCCCAGGGCGGCACCATCGTGCTTGTCTCAGACGGCATCGACACCTGCGCCCCACCCCCGGTGTGCGAGGTGGCCGCCGACCTCGCCGACCGCGGCGTCGACATCATCATCAACACCGTCGGCTTCAACGTCGACGCCGCCGCCCGCGCCGAACTCCAATGCATCGCCGACGCCGCCGGCGGCACCTACGCCGACGCCTCCGACGCCGACACCCTCGCCGAAGAACTCAAGAAAGCCACCACCCGCACCTACCGCGCCTACGAATCCGACCTCGAGCGTATCGACGGCGGGGCGTCGGAAAGCGAGGCTGCCGAGGTGTCCCGCGGCGTGAAGGAATTCTCCACTGCTCTACCCGCCGCCGCAGACGACGACACTGAGTCAGTCGTGCACTTCACCACCCCGGTAACCGAGGGCGAGCGCGTCATCGTCTCCGCCACGACCACTCAGGCACCGAGCATCAACAACTGGGAGGCAGGCTCCTTCATTCTCAACGTGCGTGCCGAGGAACGAGCCTGCCAGCTCGACACCGACACCATCGGTGAAATCGCGGTGAGCAACTACCAGACGACCACCCTGTTCAGCCACGTCATCGGCGAGGGCTGCGACGTCGATGATCTCGGTTTCCACCTCACCCGCCAGGGGGGCTGGAATGCCGGCGAGGAGGTGAACGTCGACGTCACCGTCACCCGCCTGGGTGTACCCGACATGGAGGGGCAGCCTGCCCCGGTCGCGGAGACATCTGATCCTCCACAGGTAAGCGGCACCGGTGAGGGCACGGAAGTCACCCCCGGCACGTGGTTCGCCGATGCCGCCGAACTCACCCCCGGCGAGACCGTCCGCGTCGACATCGTCCCCGGTGAAACCCACTTCTACCGCCTGCCCGTCGAGCACGGACAGCGGCTGGTCGGCGCCGTGACCCCGGTGGAGGAATCCGAGGACTTCTCCGGCATGGGCCCGGGTGAGAATCTCAAGGTCACTGCATACAACGAGGCGGGCGCGATCGTGCCGTTGTCGAATGGCACTGCCCGCATCCTCGCCGATCGCACGACCGACTTCGGCTACGAGGCCCCGGTCCTGTTCGCCAACCGCTATGGCGGCACCGACGAGGAGGGCTCGGCTGACAGGGACGTACGGAGAATCTGGCTCGACGGTCAGCAGTTCCTCTCCGTGCGCTATGACCGCCTGTTCTCCAGGGAGGACATCGACGCGCAGTCCCAGCTGCCCGTGCTCACCTACACACTGGTGGCCGACGCCGTTGGGGATCCGGTGCCGGGTCCGACGTTCACGCCGGTGAATGCTACGACCACCTCAGAACCGCCGACCTCCGAGGCTGCCCCTGCGCCAGAGACCGAGTCAGCTGCTGCGGACAGTGACAGTGACAGCGGCGGCATGGGCCTGTGGCTCGGCTTCGGCGCTGTTGTCCTCGTGCTGCTGGGCGCCGGAGGCTTCGCCCTCAGTCGACGAAGCTAGAGCTACTCCCCCGCCGCCGGGAGGGGGGTGACGTTGACGGTGGCGTCGATAAGCTCCTCGAACTCCGCATCCTTGCCGGCACCGCTGAACAACAGGCGGGCATCGCCCATGTCAACGACCCACAGGTCACGGACATCCGACTCCTCGGAGGTATACACCTGCACCTCATGGCCGGCGACCTGGACGGTGCGGTCGAGATCACGCGGATCCGGGTCAATGCCGCGGACGGCGTCGTCGAGCGGCTGATCCGTCTGGGTGAGCTGGATGAAACCACGATCATCGGTGACCCAACCCACGATCGGGGCAGGGGTTTGATTCACCTGGCCACGGCGGGCGGAGTTGGTCACCCAACCCTCCGGATTCTCCGGCATGCGGACCGGGAAGTTGGTGGCGCGGGCCTCCATCCCCATGAAGGTGTGGGCATCGACCTCACGGACCGGCCCGCCCTCGGGGGCGCCGGGCTCATAGGTGCACAGGCCGGTGGCGCCGACGCTGACGACCATGAGGACGACGATGAGGGCCAAGGACAAGAACATGTCCCGCCCGTCCTGGAAGATCCGGGGCTTTTCCGCTGCAGACACGCGCCCAAGTATGTCAGATCCGTACCAGCTCCCCTCTTTTGGGTGGGCAAACCCACACGCAGGCCCGCAAGTGGTGGAACAATAATTGGGAGGTAGGTGGATTCCGCAACCGCGGTACTCCCCCGCCCTTAAAGAAGCACGCTGTCACACAACCAACCCGCCCGCAGGAGGCCGTTGACCATGAATGCACCCCGTACGGAAGCACCCGACCGTAACCTCGCGATGGAGCTCGTCCGTGTCACTGAGGCGGCGGCACTCGCTTCCGGACGCTGGGTCGGCCGTGGCATGAAGGAGGAGGGCGACGGTGCTGCCGTGGACGCGATGCGTCAGCTCATCAACTCCGTGAACATGAACGGTGTCGTCGTCATCGGTGAGGGCGAAAAGGATGAGGCCCCGATGCTGTACAACGGCGAGAACGTCGGCACCGGCGAGGGCCCCGAGGTAGACATCGCCGTCGACCCGGTGGACGGCACCACCCTCATGGCCGAGGGCCGTCCCAACGCCATCTCCGTCATCGCTGCCGCTGACCGCCACTCCATGTACGACCCGTCCGCTGTGTTCTACATGGACAAGATCGCCGTCGGCCCGGAGGCCGCCGGCACCGTCGACATCGAGGCCCCGGTCGCCCACAACATCAACGCCGTCGCCAAGGCCAAGGGCATCGCCTCCTCCGATGTGACCGTCATCGTGCTGGACCGCCCGCGCCACGTCGAGCTCATCGCCGACATCCGCCGCGCCGGCGCCAAGGTCCGCCTCATCCGCGATGGTGACGTCGCCGGCGCCATCGCCGCCGCCCAGGACACCAACTCCATTGACATCGCCATGGGCATCGGCGGCACCCCGGAGGGCATCATCACCGCCTGCGCCCTCAAGTGCATGGGCGGCGAGATCCAGGGCAAGCTGTGGCCGATCGACGATGCTGAGGCGGGCCGCGCCCGCGACGCCGGCCTCGACCTCGACGGCGTCCTGGGCATCAACGACCTGGTCTCCTCCGATAACTGCTTCTTCGCCGCCACCGGCGTCACCAACGGCGACATGCTGCGCGGTGTCTCCTACCGTGCCGCCGGCGCGACGACCCGTTCCCTGGTCATGCGTTCCAAGTCCGGTACCGTCCGCTTCGTGGAGTCCCGCCACCAGCTGGCCAAGCTGCAGGAGTACTCCGTGGTGGATTACTCCAAGGATCCTTCCGCCTAAGCCGGATTTTTCGGCCATACTGTGAGGGGGACTTCCCCGGCGCCCTCTCCGCAGTATTTTCACCCCGCCGGGCCAGTTTCCCACGTCCTAACTACAAGCAAAAGGTGGTTATTCATGACCGAGCAGGAATTCCGCATCGAACACGACACCATGGGTGAGGTCAAGGTCCCGGTGAACGCACTGTGGCAGGCCCAGACCCAGCGTGCCGTGGAGAACTTCCCGATCTCCGGCCGCGGCCTGGAGTCCGCGCAGATCCGCGCCATGGGCCTGCTCAAGGCCGCGTGCGCCATCGTCAACAAGGAGCGTGGCCTTCTTCCGGCGGAGCAGGCCGACGCCATCGTCGCCGCCGCCAAGGAGATCGCCGACGGCCAGCACGACGCCGAGTTCCCGATCGATGTCTTCCAGACCGGTTCCGGTACCTCGTCCAACATGAACACCAACGAGGTCATCGCGTCCATCGCGAAGAACAACGGCGTGGAGGTCCACCCGAACGACCACGTCAACATGGGTCAGTCCTCCAACGACACCTTCCCCACCGCCACCCACGTCGCCGCCACCGAGGCTGCCGTCAACGACCTCATCCCGGGCCTGAAGGTCCTCCACGAGTCGCTGGCCAAGAAGGCCGCCGAGTGGAAGTCCATCGTCAAATCCGGCCGTACCCACCTCATGGACGCTGTCCCGGTCACCCTGGGCCAGGAGTTCGGCGGTTACGCCCGTCAGATCGAGCTGGGCATTGAGCGTGTCGAGGCCTGCGTCGAGCGTCTCGGTGAGCTGCCGATCGGCGGTACCGCCGTGGGCACCGGCCTGAACACCCCGGCTGACTTCGGTGCGAAGGTCACCGAGGAGCTCAAGTCGCTCACCGGCGTGCAGGAGCTGTCCGAAGCTAAGAACCACTTCGAGGCGCAGGCCAACCGCGACGCCCTCGTCGAGTTCTCCGGCGCGATGCGCGTCGTGGCCGTGTCCCTGTACAAGATCGCCAACGACATCCGCCTCATGGGCTCCGGCCCGCTGACCGGTTTCGCTGAGATCCACCTGCCGGACCTGCAGCCGGGTTCCTCCATCATGCCGGGCAAGGTCAACCCGGTCCTGTGTGAGACCGCCACCCAGGTCTCTGCCCAGGTCATCGGCAACGACGCCGCCGTCGCTTTCGCCGGCACCCAGGGCCAGTTCGAGCTCAACGTCTTCATCCCGGTCATGGCCCGCAACGTGCTGGAGTCCTCCCGCCTGCTGGCCAACACCGCCCGCGTCTTCGCGGAGCGTCTCGTCGACGGCATCGAGCCGAACGAGGAGCGCATGAAGACCCTGGCTGAGTCCTCCCCGTCGATCGTCACCCCGCTGAACTCGGCGATCGGTTACGAAAACGCCGCCAAGGTGGCCAAGACCGCTCTGGCTGAGGGCAAGACCATCCGCCAGACCGTCATCGACATGGGCTTCGTCGACGGTGACAAGCTCACCGAGGAGGAGCTGGACAAGCGCCTCGACGTCCTCGCGATGGCTAACACCGACCGCGACTAGTCACAACTCTTACGGGCCCGTTGCGTACTTACCGGTGGTTCAAACCACCGGTAAGTACTCAACGGGCCCGTTACTTGTGTGGGGTACATGGATCGGTTGATTCCGGCCCCGCAGCTAGGAATCCGGGGCCGGTCCAACTTAGGGTGGATTTGTATTCATCCCCCCCCGAGTTGTGGACGTGATAGACGTGAAAACCCTGTACAACCTGGCACTGACGTGGCTGATTCTCGGCCTGGTGGCCGGTGTGTTCTACCGCGAGTGGACGAAGTTCGCCGGGTTCACCGGCGATACCCAGTTGTCGACGCTGCACACCCACATGCTCACCCTCGGTGTCATCGTGCATCTGGTGCTTCTGGCCCTGGACCGTGGTTTCGCGCTCACCGGGCACAAGCTGTTCACAACATCGATCTGGGTGTTTAATGCTGGGCTGGCGGTGACGATGGTTCTCATGACGGTGCGCGGCCTGCTGCAGGTCGACGGCGGGGAGCCGCTGATCCCGGATGCGGCGATCTCGGGCATGGCGGGCCTCGGCCACATCACGATGGCGGTGGGACTGGGCATGATCTTCAAGGTGCTGGGGGATCGCGTGAAGTTTGTCGCGCGTCAGTCGTCGCCGGCGGACATGAGCTCCAGCAAATAGGGGGTGGGGGTGATCTTGAGCTCGCGGGCCTCCTGGTCGAAGGAGGTCAGCGTGGTCACTTCCCCCTCGTGCCACATGTGCAGCAGCGGGGAGACCGCGTGCGCCCCGTCCACCGCGAGTTGGGCGGCGACGGGAGCGAGTCGCCCCAGCCCCTCCAGGAGATCCTCTCCGGTGGTGATTTCCCGGACCAGCAGGATGTGGCGGGTGGGCATGGCGAAGAGTATGCCGCGGGAGTGGTCGAGTTCGGGGGCCCAGGCTTCGAGAATGTCGGGGAAGAGGACGGGGGCGGTGGCCGTGTAGTAGCTGCCGGATTCGAAGGAGCGGAAGTGGGCGCCAGGGTGGTCCTCGGAGGCGGGGTGGATGTGGGTGTGGACGTCGGCGTCGAGAAGCTCGGTGCGCAGGTTGTTGCGGGCGGCGCGGACGAGCGTATCGACGTCGTCGTGATCCCGCAGCCGGTCAAGCGGCATCGTCTGGATGGTGCGTTCGGTGTCGAGGACCAGAGTGACGGCGGTGTCGTCGGTGAAGCCACGGAGCGTGGCGGCGGTGACGATGTCCTGTTCCTCCGGCACGAGGTGTGTGGTCGCGGCGATGCGCAGGCGCAGGCCAGCGTACAGGTCTGCGGTGGTCCATTCATGGCTGGGTTCGCTGTCGAGGACGGAGCTTAAGAAAGCGCGGGCCATGGAGCGCGGCGCCTTGGGGTGCTGGGAGGCGCCGACATCGCGGATGAGGTTCTCCAGGTTGACGGCGACCCGGCCCTGGCGGGGGTGATCGATGATCGCGTGGCGGCTGTCGAACCTGACGGTGGCACCCTTCTCGGCGAGGGTGCGGCGCAGTGCCGCGCGCAGCTCACCGGCCTGCCCTCGGGTGAGTCCGGGGAAGTGCAGGTCTGGGCGGTTCCGGTCCCGGAAGCGGCGGAGTCGGCGAAGCATCATTGTCCACGAGACTACCCCACCGCACATTCCTGCACTTGAGTGCAAACATGCACCGGGTGTAAAGTTGCACCTTGTGAATGATGACACCTCTTTGCGTGAGCGTAAACGACTGGCCACCCGCCGCCGGATCGAGGACGCGGCGACCGCGCTCGTCGAGAAGCACGGTTTCGACAACGTCACCGTCGAAGACATCTGCCGTGCCGCGGACATCTCGCGACGCACCTTCTTCAACTACATGGACTCGAAGGACGAAGCGATCCTCGGCGCACCGCCCCTGACGCTCTCCGCGGCCAGGCAGCAGGACTTCATCGACACCCCCTCCGACAACCTGGTGAAATCCGCCCTCCTGCTCATCGCCGCCACCCACGACGACAACATCAGCGAGGACCTCGAGGCGGGTATCGACGCCGCGCACATCACCACCGTCCGCGAGCGACGGCACCGCATCATCGCCGCCGACCCCTCCGTGGCGCTCATGTCGATCAACCGTTTTCGGGAACAGTCGACGTTGATGCACGGGCTCGTCGTCAAGCATCTCGAACGCCACCCCGGGGACCGGAAACTGCCCACACAGCCACTCCCCCTCGAAGCCGCCATGATCGCCGGACTCATCCGCGAAGCCGTATGGATGCACATGCACCGCCCCCACCACGACGCCACCCTGGCCGGAACCGGCGAAATCCTCACCACCTTGACTAAGGAGCTTTACTGGTGACCACCCAGGCGCCGCGCCTGCGGCTCATCTTCGCTGCCCTGCTCACCACCATGCTCATGAGCTCACTGGGGCAGATGATCTTTTCCACCGCCATGCCGACCATCGTCGGCGAACTCGGCGGCGTCAACCACATGAGCTGGCTGATCTCCGGGTTCATGGTCACCATGACCATCGCCATGCCGATCTTCGGCAAAGTCGGCGACATGGTGGGGCGCAAGTGGCTCTACCTCTTCGGCATCGCCACCTTCATCGTCGGCTCCACCCTCGGCGGTTTCGCCCAGTCCATGGAGGTGCTCATCCTGGCGCGTGCCATTCAGGGCTTCGGCGCCGGAGGCATGATGGTCACCTCCCAGGCGATCGTCGCCGAGGTCGTCTCCGCCCGCGAACGCGGCAAATTCATGGGCATCATGGGTGCCACCTTCGGCCTCAGCTCCGTCCTCGGCCCCGTCCTCGGCGGCTGGTTCACCGACGGGCCCGGCTGGCGCTGGGGCCTGTGGATCAACATCCCCCTCGGCATCCTCGCCTTCACCATCTCCCTCCTCGTCCTGCGCCTGCGCACCGGCCAGTCCACCGGACGTTTCGACTGGCTGGGCACCCTGCTGCTCACCGTCACCACCGGATCGCTGGTGCTGTTCACCACCTGGGGCGGGCTGGAGTACCCGTGGGGTAGCCCCGTCATCCTGGGGCTGATCGCGGTGACGATCCTCGGTGCAATCGCATTCATCGTGGTCGAGCTCCGCGCCGCCAACCCGCTCATCCCGATGGAGTTGTTCCGCAACCGCAACATGGTGCTCACCACCGCCGCCGGCACCATCATGGGCCTGGCCATGATCGGCGCCCTGGGCTATCTGCCCACCTACCTGCAGATGGTGCACACGCTCACCCCCACCAATGCCGGCCTCATGATGATCCCCATGATGCTCGGCATGATCGGCACCTCCTCAGTCTCCGGAGCCCTGATCTCCCGATACGGCAACTACAAGTGGTACCCCGTCGCCGGCATGGGAGTGATCTCCCTGGCACTGTTCCTGCTCTCCCGCCTCACCGTGGACACCGGCCTGGTGGCACTCGGCGTACTCTTCTTCGTCTTCGGCTTCGGCCTCGGACTGGTCATGCAGGTGCTGGTGCTCATCGTGCAGAACTCCTTCCCCATCGCCATGGTCGGCACCGCCACCGCCTCCAATAACTTCTTCCGCCAGATCGGCTCCTCCCTCGGCGCCTCACTGGTCGGATCCATGTTCATCCACAACCTGCAGGGCCACCTGGCCGAGCGCCTGCCGGACGCTTTCGCCGCCATGGGCGCAGAGGGGGCGGGCTATGCCGATGCCTTCTCCGAGGGCGGCGGGGCCGCGAACTCGCTCACCCCAGCGTCCGTGGTGCAGCTGCCCGCCCCCATCCGAGATGTTGTCCTGGCAAGTTACAATGACGGTCTCACCCCCGTCTTCCTGCTCATGGTGCCACTCACGGTCTTCGCCCTGCTCCTGCTGGTGCCCGTGCGGGAGGACAAACTCAAGGAGACGATCGACTAAGCCATGCGGCCCAAGGTCCTGCTGGCTATCTTTAGCGTCGTACTGCTCATCGCCGCGCTGCTACTCGTTCCGCGCGCCACTCGCGAGATCACCTACGTCGGCTCATCCGGGGTCTCCCACGACGGGGCCGACGGCCTCACGGTGCACATCAACACCTGCGGGGAGCAAATCACCCGGGTGGATGTGGAACAGGGGGACCTCGAGGCGTCCCGGACCGCCGACGAACCCTTTTCAGGAGTCGTCGCCTTCGCCCTCGGGCACGCGGCACCGGAGGGCTGGACGCTGGAGGACAACGGGAAGGACGGGGACGCCGACAAGCGGATCGAGGTGGCAGCCACGCTGCACAACCGGGCCGCCACGCACCACTTCCGCCCCGCCGAGGTCGACGCCGCGGAAGTGCAGAACCTGGAACCGGGGCGCATCGCGACGGGGACGCCCACTGTCCACGGGGACCGGCTCATCTACCAGCCGGAGCAGTTCGCCACGGACTGCCTCGGCCCGGTCACCTACTCCCCCGGCTTGGGCAGCAGCTTCTCGTAGACGTCGGTGTCACGCCACTGGCCGGCGAGTTCACCGTAGGTCATCTTCGCCAGGTGGCGGAAGGTACCGACCTTCTCGAAGCCGCGGGACTTGTGCAGGCCCGCCGAACCCTCATTCTCCGGGAACACCCAGGCATGGATGCCCCACTTGTGCAGGGACTGGCACACCTCGATGAGCTTGTCCAGCAGCGCACCCGCCACGCCCCGCCCCGCGGCGTCGGGGTGGATGTAGATGGAGTTCTCCACCACTCCGTGGAAGACGGAACGCGAGGAGATGGGGGCGGCGGCGACCCAGCCGAGGAGCTTGTCCGGATCCTCGTTCTCGACGGCCACGAAGACGGTCTCGAGGATCTTCGCCCGGGAGAACTGCTCCCAGGTCGGCGCCTTTGTCTCATAGGTGGCGTGGCCGGATTCGAGACCCATCTCGTAGATGGCTCGCACCTGGGTGTAATCCTCAGGCCGGATGGGTCGGAGCGTGAAGGTCGCATCTGCCATGGGATGTATTGTCTCCCACGCCGCCGAGGGGCCGCAAACGGAAAGGCCCTCGGCAGTCGAGAACTACTGATCCTCGAGCAGATCGGTGACCAGTTCGGCGATGGCGGAACGCTCGGAGCGCTGGAGGGTGATGTGGGCGAACAGCTCGTGGTCCTTGAGCTTCTCGATCACCGCCTGCACCCCGTCGTGGCGCCCCACCCGCAGGTTGTCGCGCTGGGCGACGTCATGGGTGAGCACGACCCGCGAACCCCGTCCCAGGCGCGAGAGCACGGTGAGCAGCACGTTGCGCTCTAGTGACTGGGCCTCATCGACGATGACGAAGGAGTCGTGCAGCGAGCGGCCGCGGATGTGGGTGAGCGGGAGGACCTCGATGAGGTCGCGCGCCTGGATCTCCTCCATGACGTTGTCGGAGACCAGCCCGTCGAGGGTGTCAAACACGGCCTGGGCCCAGGGATTCATCTTCTCGGTCTCCGAGCCGGGGAGGTAGCCGAGGTTCTGCCCACCGACGGCGTAGAGGGGACGGAAGACGACGATGCGGCGGTGCTCATTGCGCTCCAGCACCGCCTCCAGGCCGGCGCACAGGGCGAGTGCCGACTTACCGGTGCCGGCACGGCCACCGATGGAGACGATGCCGACGTGGTTGTCCAGCAGCAGGTCGAGGGCGATGCGCTGCTCCGCGGAGCGTCCCTGCAGGCCGAAAGCGTGCTGGTCGCCGCGGACGAGGCGGATCGCGCCGTCGGCGGTGAGACGGCCGAGCGCCGACTGGGTAGAGGTGGTCAGCGTGATACCGCAGTGAACGGGCAGCTCGGCGACGTAGTCCCCGTGGTCGGTCAGCGCAGTGTCATCGAGGGTGACCTCGCCGTCGCGGTAGAGCGTGTCAATCGTCTCCGCGTCCGTGTGGACGGTGGACATCCCGGTGTAGCCGGTGAGCACTACATCCTGCGCGTGGTACTCATCCGCCTGCAGACCGACGGCACCGGCCTTGACGCGCAGCGGGACGTCCTTGGTCACCAGCGTCGTGTCATGGCCCTCGCGCTGCAGGTTAAGCGCACAGGCGAGGATGCGGTGATCGCCCTCGGTGCCGCGGAAGGCAGAGGGCAGCTGCGACTGGTCCTGGTGGTTGAGCTCGACGCGCAGGGTGCCGCCGTCGACGTTGACGGGCACCGGCTCGTCGAGGCGCTCATAGGTGGAACGCAGGTCCTCCAGCATGCGCAGGGCCTGGCGGGCGAACCAGCCCAGCTCCGGGTGGTGACGCTTGGCTTCCAGCTCCGTGATCACCACCACCGGCAGGACCACCTCATGCTCGGCGAATTTACGCAGTGCCCAGGGATCGGACAGCAGCACGGAGGTGTCGATGACGTAGGTGCGGGTGATGACGTCCCGGCGCGTGTCCAGCTCGTGCGCGGGAATGTGGGCGGTGATCGGCTCGGTCATGGCAGGGGCTCCCCATGTGCCAGGTCCCGGGTACCCGGTCCCCAGCGCTCCTGTCAGTCCAGTGGCGCCTCCCGCCGTGCCGGTACCAGCGCGGCGGGCGCGGGCCGGGTGGCGAGGAGTAGGGCTGGTGCATGTGCCGCCCGGTTGACCCGAATCTAACCCGGCGAGGTGGAAATTACATGGGTGAAAGATTAACTTCTGGTGACGTTGTCTCACCCTCACCTTGAGGTTTGATGCTTATCGACGCCGCCGTGGCCGCTGCGGCTTCTTCCCCTCCGCACGCCGTTGCCGCTTCGCCAGGGTCTTCTCCCGAGCACTGCGTTTCGGCGCCGCCTGGCGCGAGGAGTTAGGGGTGCGCCCCTTGGCGATGCCAACGAAGTCCTGGATCGCCCCCGAATCCTTCTCCTTGTCCCACACCAGGGCAATGTCCGTGGCCGGTACCTCGCCGAGGTAGTCGCGGTGGGCGATCTGCCGCCGCGAGAGCACCTTAATCAACGGGCGCGGCGCGATGAGCACGCCGACGTTGGCGGCGACCACCTGCAACCCAGCCCGCACGGCCTCGACGTCCACCTCCCCCGACTCCGGGGGGGCGTAGTTGATGATCTCGCCCTCGATATCCGCGGGACCGATCTCCTCCAGCAGGGTGAGCTCGTGGTCCTTTGGCACCGCGATGCCGGGCGCCTCGGAATAGAGAACCACGACGTGATGGGAATCGCTGAGGCGGGCGTCGGGGAGCCTGACCAGGGCGAGGTCGACGCGGGCGTCGATAAGCTCGGCAAGGGGATCGACTGCATCCATGACCGTCAGACGGTGCGTGGTGCGGTCGCGGAAGCGGGTGAACCACTTGTCGGGTTCGGTGCCGGTGACGAAGCTCAGGCGCATGGGGCTAATGCTACCGTTGGGGGCGTGAATGAAGATTCTGCACGTCAGCCGTCCGGCCGCGCGATGAAGCCGCAGACCGCGGCGAAGAAGCTCGGCATCTACCTGCCCGCCACCCCGGAAGAATTCCAGGCGAATGCGGTCACCCACGCCGAGCTCAAGCAGCTGGTAGAGAACCCGCCAGAATGGCTCGCCGAGCTGCGCCGCTCCGGCCCGCACCCGCGCCCGATTGTCGCGCAGAAGCTGGGGATCACCATCGCTGCGCTCAAGCGCAATAACATGGATCAGCCGCTGACCACCGCGGAGATCAAGGAATTACTGGAGGATCAGCCGCAGTGGCTGCGTGAGGCCCGCACCGCGCTGGCGGAAGGCCGTGAGGCCGAAGCCGAGGAAGCATCGGCCGAGTAGGCGTTCGCCCACCGCACCCCCGTTCACCCTGAACGGGGGTGGTTCTATTTATGCGCTCTCAGGCCCCTTTTAGGGTCACCACCAGCATAAGTCTAGATAATCGGACATGCACCCCTGGCAACTCCTTAGGGATCACCCCAGTATTTTGTGAACTGGAACACTTCTAAAGTTCGGTCATCCTCTCCGTCACAGAGAGTTTCCGCACAAACGAAGGACATTTCCATGAACACCACCTGGGCCTCACCGGCGCACCGGCGCACGGTATACCTGGTACTCGCCGTCGTCGGCATCTCCATCCTCTTCGACGGCTACGACCTCGTCATCTACGGCGCCGTCCTCTCCTCGCTTCTCGACGACCCCTCCCACATCGGCCAGCTCTCCCCCGCCGTCGCCGGCACCCTGGGATCCTGGGCCATGATCGGCGTCCTCATCGGCGCCCTGTCCGCCGGCGCCGTTGGTGACCGCGTCGGCCGCCGCAAGGTCATGCTCACCGCCATCGTGTGGTTCTCCGTCGGCATGGGACTGACTGCCCTGGCGAACTCCATCTTCATGTTCGGCTTCCTGCGCTTTGTCACCGGCCTCGGCGTCGGCATGATCGTCGCCACCGGCGGCGCCATCATCGCCGAGTTCGCCCCCGCCAACCGCCGCAACCTCTTCAACGCCATCGTCTACTCCGGCGTCCCCGCTGGCGGCGTCATGGCCTCCCTCTTCGCCCTCGCCTTCGAGGACGCCATCGGCTGGCGCGGCCTGTTCATGGTCGGAGCCTCCCCGCTGCTCTTCCTGCTGCCCCTGGCCTACTTCGCCCTGCCGGAGTCCCCGCGCTGGCTCGTCGCCCGCGGCCGCCAGGCCGATGCCCGCGCCGTCTGCGCCCGCCACGGTCTGCCCGAGGAGACCTTCCTCAACACCCCCGCTGTCGCCGTTCCCGCTGCCGAGGCCAAGCGCGACGTCGAGAAGACCGGTTTCGCCGGCATCTTCTCCCGCTCCTACCTGCCGGGCACCATCCTCATCGGCGTCATGTCCTTCATCGGCCTTCTGTCCACCTACGGCCTGAACACCTGGCTGCCGAAGATCATGCAGTCCAACGGCGCCTCCGCCCATGACTCCCTCTACTCCCTGCTGTTCCTCAACGGTGGTGCCGTCATCGGTGGCCTGACCGCCTCCTGGATCGCCGACAAGATCGGCGCCAAGGCCGTCATCACCTCCACCTTCGCCCTGGCCGCCGTGTCCCTGGCCATCCTGCCGATGTTCTCCACTGTCGCCCCGATGTACCCGTTCATCGTCGCCGCCGGCATCGGTGTCATCGGCACCCAGGTCCTCACCTACGGCCTGGCGTCCAACTACTACGGCACCGCCTCCCGCGCGGCCGGTGTCTCCTGGGTCGCCGGATTCGGTCGCCTCGGTGGCATCGCCGGCCCGGCCATCGGTGGCCTCATCATCGGCGCCGGTCTTGGCCCCACCGCGTCCTTCTGGATCTTCGCCGGCGCCGCCCTGATCGGTGCCGCTGCCACCGCCCTCATCCCGCGCTCCCCGGCGCAGGCGGAGATCGTCGCCGCCCAGGCTCCGGTCGCACGCGAGGAAGAGCCCGCGCTCAACTAGCTCGCACATGACGGAGAGTGACCCCCTGACCTGGTTGGTCAGGGGGTCGTTCCGATTCGCTCACGGGGCGGTGCGGGTCAGAAAATCCGACTGTCGGCAAAAGACAGCAACCGTATTTGTTATAAACGGACGCGAGCTGGGCCTATAAAGATACGTGCACTCGTACAATGTGACATATTGCCGGGCACTGTCAGATCTACCAGGCGTACTCCGCGGTCTCCCCGTCGGAGAACTCCAGCTTCGCCGTGACAGCGGGTTCCAGGGTCAGATGCACGGTCAGGGAATCAGAGCCCGCGCGCACCACATAGGAGATCGCCTCGTTGGACGTCTCGAGCACCTCGATCTCAGCGCGTACGAGCCAGGGGTGGCGGCGTCGAGAAGCAATGAGTTCCTGGTGCAGCACGTGCATCCACTCCCCTAGCGGCGCCAACTCCTCGGGCGTGGCGGGCAGCGGCGGACGGACCGGATCATCTGCCGAGAAGCCGGAGCCCTTCACGCCGGTGAAAGCCTGCTCATCGCCGTAGTAGATGCTGGGGATGCCGGGCAGGGTGAGCAGCAGGACGGCGGCGAGCGCGGCCCCGGAAGAACCGGTGACACTGGCGATGCGGTCGACGTCGTGGTTGCCCACGAAGGTCTGCATCGGGGCCTGCGCGACGAAGTCGTTGTGGCGGCCGAGGGCGTGCTCGAGTTCCCAGAAGTTGACGTCTTTGATCGACGACCAGACGGCCTTCCACAGCTCGTACTGGGTGACGGTGTCCAGGTGGCCGTCGTGCACGAGCCCCAGGTAGTCGCCGTGGATGATCTCGCCGAGGAAGACGGCGTCGGGGTGCGTCTGACGCACGCGGTCGACCACCTTCGCCCAGAACCAGGCGGGCACGGAGTAGGCGACGTCGAGGCGCCAGCCGGCGATGCCGCGGTCCAGCCAGTGGTTCATGACGTCGACGACGAGGTCCTCGGTGCGCGGGTCCTCGTGGTTGAGTAGCGCCAGGTCGCCGTGGCCCTCCCAGGGCTCGGGGCTGCCGTCGTCAAGGCGGCGGATGGGACCGTCGCCGGCGACCATGGGATGGTTGATGCCGACGTGGTTGAACACTCCGTCGAGGACCACCTCGATGCCGCGCTCCCGGCAGGCGGCCATGAGCCGGTCGAAGTCGGCGTCGTCGCCCAGGCGGGGGTCGATCTGGTAGTGGTCGAGGGTGTCGTAGCCGTGGGTACTCGAGGCGAAGATGGGCGCGAGGAGCAGACCGTTGCAGCCGAGGTCGATGAGGTAGTCGAGCCAGTTGATCAGCTCCGGCAGGCGGTGGCCTTCATCCTCGGTGGTCCAGTCGCGGATGCGCGCACCGGTCGCGCCGAGGGGGTAGACGTGCCAGAAGATGGCGTGGTCGAGCACTTCGATACTCCTATTGAGTGTGAGTCAGTAACTGTTATTGACCTTAACTCAACAACGGGTAGGGTTGTCAACCGTGAGCACCCGCAGACGACTGAGCACCGCCGAACGCCGCGCCGCCATCCTCCACGCCGCACGCGAACACTTCGCCACCACCTCCTACCCCGACGCCTCCGTCCCGGCGATCGCGGCAGCGTCCGGCAGCTCGCAGTCGCTCGTCTTCCACTACTTCTCCTCCAAGGCCGGCCTGTACGCCGCCGTCGTGGAGGACTCGCTGCGCTCGCTCATCGACGCCCCCCTCCCCCACGCCCCCTCCACCCGCGAACAGGTCTCCCTGCTGCTCCAGGGCTACCTCGATGCCCTGGCCGCCGACCACACCCTCGTCGCCGGGGTCGGCGAGCCGGAGGCCGCGGTCGCCCAGCGTCGACAAGCTGCTTCCGCACTGGTGGAAAAACTGCGTGAGATCACCGGCATCGGCGACTTCGCCCGCCATCACTGGGCGCTGTGGGGCTGGGTCGGCTTCCTGGAGGCCGGTGGGCGCCGCTGGGTCGAGGCGGGGTGCCCGGAGGAGCAGCGCTGGCCGCTCATCGACGCCGCGCTCGGCGCCCTGGAGGGCGCGTTGGGCGACTGGCGGGTGTGAGGATCAGACCCAGCCGACGACCTCGGTCCACCCGTGCAGCGCACTTCCCGCCCACACCGGGAATGTCTGCAGCTCCTCGGGCGTGATGGGCCGAGTACCGGTGAAGCTGTATGCCTCCCGGGTCGCCTGCACGGTCGTCGACGGCAGCTGCTCCGGATGTTCCGGGAACATCAGATGCCCATCCTCCCACCACGCCAATGCGCAATTCGCACCCTCCGCCACCAGGCCGTCCCCGGTCCACAGCACCGCATCATCTGCCCCTAAAGCCTGTGCCTGCGCTCGTAGCTCCCCCAACACCCCCAGATCCGGGCCCTTCACCGTGGGATTCAAGCGTGGATCCGGCGTCGGCGGCACCCACAGCACCGTCTGCGTCCGCAGCGGTGGGGCGGGTCGCACCCGCAGGTAGAGCTCTTCCCCATGCTTCTCGACGCGCGGAAACCACGCCCCCTCCGCCGGCACCCGCACCGCCGCCATGAACTCCGGATGCCCGAAACGGGCGACGTGCAGGTGCCAGTGGGCCACGTGCCCGCCCTGCACCAGCCAGGAGTCCACCACGTCCGGGGTCGTCGTCGGCTCCGCGCACTCCACCAGGCCCGCGCCGTCCCAGCGGTACATCACTGCGGGAACTCCTGCCCGAGCAGGCGCAACAGTGGCGCGGACTTGGTGATGGTCTCCTCGTACTCCGCCACCGGGTCCGAGAGCGCGATGATCGCCCCGCCGACGCCATAGCTGACGCCGTCCGAGTCGGCGACGATCGTACGGATCACCATCGACAAATCCATGCCGCCGTCGAGCGAGAAGTAGCCGATGCCGCCTGAGTAGATCCCGCGCGGCCCCGCCTCCAGCCGGTCGATGATCTCCATGGTGCGGATCTTCGGCGCGCCCGTCATCGACCCACCGGGGAACGTCGCCCGCACCGCATCCACGGCCGTACGACCCGCGGCCAGCCGGCACGACACGGTGGAGACGAGCTGGTGGACGGTGGCGTAGGACTCGACGTCGAAAAGCGGCTCGGCGCGCACGGTCCCCGGCTCCGCGACGCGCGTGAGGTCATTGCGCACGAGGTCGACGATCATGAGGTTCTCGGCGCGGTCCTTCGGATTGACGGCGAGATCGGAACGCAGACGGGCGTCCTCCCGTAGATCGACGCTACGCGGACGGGTGCCCTTGATGGGGCGCGACTCCACGACACCATCTCTGACCTGCAGGAACCGTTCCGGTGTGGAGGAGAGCACGTCCACCCCACCAATGCGCAGCAGCGATCCGAAGGGCGTCGGATTAACCGCCCGCAGCGCCCGGTACGCCGGCCACGCATCCAGCTCACCGGCCGCGCGCAGCTCGTTGGTCAGGCACACCTCGTAGGTCTCGCCCTGGCGGATCTCCTCCAGGCTCTGCTCCACTAGCCCCAGATACCCGGTCTGCGAGTGCCGCGCGGTGAGCTTATCGACGTCCCCGTACTCCCCCGCCGCGCCCACCTCCAGGTCGGTGAGCCGCTCAGCCGTCGTAGAACACCACGCGCGCTGGGCGCGGTCGTGCTCGGAGCCGATGAGGGCAATGACGTGGGTGCGCCGCTGCGCGTGGTCGATGACCACGGCCCGGTCGGCGAAGATCATGCCCAAATCCGGGTGCGGGGACTGCCACGCCGCAGAACCGCCGCACTCGGCCTTGAGCTCGTAACCGAGCCAGCCGACCCAGCCGCACGTGAAGCCGAAATCCACCTCGCCTGCGTCGATGGTGTTGGCGGCCAGGTCCGCGGCAAGATCGCTAAGAAGCGTGCCCACCCGGCCGGTCCACACCCGGGCCAGCGGGCCGGAGTCATCGCCGAGAAAGGAGAAACGGCCGGTGCCGTGGTCGGGCGTGGTGGAGTCAAGCCAGAAGGAGTTCTCCGCCCCCGCGAACAGCGCCCCATACACCGCCTCGCCGTCGGCCTCGTGCTCGACGGTGACGGTGTGCAGGCGCCAGCGCGAACGCGAACGGCGGTTGCGCTCGGCGGCCATCGACAGGAAATTCGCCACCAGCGTGTGCCCGTCGAAACCGCCGATGGACTCGGGGTGGAACTGCACACCCCACTGCGGTAGGCGGCGGTGCGCCAGCGCCATGACCAGCCCGTCCTCGGTGCGGGCGGTGACCGCCAGGGAATCGGGGACGTCGACGACGAGCAGGGAGTGGTAGCGGACGACGTCGATAAGCGGCGGAAGGGAGGCGAAGAGACCGGAGCCGTCATGACGGACCGGGAACACACGGCCGTGGACGGGCTCGGGCGCCAGGTCGACGCGGCCGCCGTGGGCGTACGCCAGGGCCTGATGCCCCAGGCAGACCCCTAAAACGGGAACGCGCCCGTCGCGCAGGACATCCAGGCAGAAGCCGATGTCCGACTCGCGCTCCGGGCGGCCGGGGCCCGGCGAGATGATGACGGCGTCGAAAGTGGCGACGCGGTCGACATCCCAGCCGGGTTCATCATTGGTGATCACCTCGGGGGTGACACCGGTGATGTCCTCGACATAGGCGACAAGATTCCAGGTGAAGGAATCGCGGTTGTCGATGACGAGGACGTCCACGGCGGCTAGTTGATCTTCCAGTCCTCGAGACCCTCATACAGCGGGTACTGGTCGGTGAGCTTGGCGACGCGACCACGCAGCGCCTCGACGTCGGCGTTCTTGCCGTCGACCAGAGCAGTGCCGATGATGTCGGCGACCTCGGTGAAGGCGGCGGCGTCGAAACCGCGGGTGGCCAGGGCCGGGGTACCGATGCGCAGGCCGGAGGTGACCATCGGCGGACGCGGGTCGTTCGGCACGGCGTTGCGGTTGACGGTGATGCCGACCTCGTGCAGGAGATCCTCGGCCTGCTGGCCGTCCATCTCGGAGTTGCGCAAGTCAGCCAGGACGAGGTGCACGTCGGTGCCACCGGTGAGCACGTCGATGCCGGCGGCCTTGGCATCCGCGGCGGTAAGACGCTCGGCGAGGATCTTCGCGCCCTCGATGGTGCGGGACTGACGGTCCTTGAACTCATCGGTGCCGGCGACCTTGAGGGCCACGGCCTTGGCGGCGATGGCGTGCATGAGCGGTCCACCCTGCTGGCCCGGGAAGACGGCGGAGTTGAGCTTCTTCGCCCACTCCTGCTTCGCGACGATCAGGCCCGAACGCGGGCCACCCAGCGTCTTGTGGACGGTGGTGGACACGACATCGGAGTGCGGCACCGGGGAGGGGTGCAGATCGGCGGCCACCAGGCCGGCGAAGTGTGCCATGTCGGTCCACAGCAGGGCGCCGACCTCATCGGCGATGGAGCGGAACGCCTCGAAGTCGAGGGTGCGCGGGTAGGCTGACCAGCCAGCGATGAGCACCTTCGGGCGCTCGGCCAGGGCCTGCTCGCGGACGCGGTCCATGTCGATGCGGTGGGTCTCGGAGTCGACCTCGTAGGCGACGACGTCGTAGAGCTTGCCGGAGAAGTTCAGCTTCATGCCGTGGGTGAGGTGGCCACCGTGCGCCAGGGACAGACCCATGATCTTGTCGCCGGCATCAGCCAGGGCGTGGAGGACAGCGGCGTTGGCCTGCGCGCCGGAGTGCGGCTGAACGTTGGCGAACTCGGCGCCGAACAGGGCCTTGGCGCGGTCACGAGCCAGATCCTCGACGACGTCGGCGTTCTCGCAGCCACCGTAGTAACGGCGGCCCGGGTAACCCTCGGCGTACTTGTTGGTGAACACGGACCCCTGCGCCTGCAGCACGGCGCGGGGCACGAAGTTCTCGGAGGCGATCATCTCGAGGAAGTCGCGCTGACGGGTGATCTCGCCACCGATGGCGGCGTGCACCTCCGGGTCGAGAACGGACAGCTCCTGGTAGCGAAGGTCAGAGGACTCAGCGGTCATGGGCGTTTACGCCAACCTTTCAAAGGGGGACACGGCATTCGACGGACAGCTTACCGCCCGCCAGCCGCCACATACCCCCGAACCCCTGGCTTGGCCGCTGCGGGTGACACAATAGAGTGCATGTCCCGGCCCAAAGATGCCACCCCGTATGTGGATTTTGACCGCGCCTCCTGGCGGGCCCTGCGTAAATCCATGCCGCAGGTGCTCACCGAGGCTGAGGTCGAGCAACTGCGCGGTATCGGTGAATCTATTGATCTGATCGAGGTCGCCGAGGTCTACCTGCCACTCTCCCGACTCATCCACCTGCAGGTCTCCGCGCGGCAAAAGCTCATCGCCGCGACCGAGACCTTCCTCGGTGCCTCCTCGGGGCACGTGCCTTTTGTCATCGGCGTCGCCGGATCCGTGGCCGTCGGCAAATCGACGACCGCCCGCCTCCTGCAGGTGCTGCTCCAGCGCTGGGATTCACACCCCCGGGTGGACCTGGTCACCACCGACGGTTTCCTCTATCCCGCGGCCGAGCTCCACGCCCGCGGGCTCATGGGGCGCAAGGGTTTCCCCGAGTCCTATGACCAGCGGGCGCTGCTGCGCTTTGTCACCGACGTCAAGTCCGGGCGCCCCGCCGTCGACGCCCCCGTCTACTCCCACAAGCTCTACGACCGGGTGCCAGATGAAACCCTGACGGTCTCCCAGCCGGACATCCTCATCGTCGAGGGCCTCAACGTCCTGCAGACCGGCCCGACGCTCATGGTTTCTGACCTCTTTGATTTCTCCGTCTATGTCGATGCCCGCACCGAGGACATCGAGCGCTGGTACATCGACCGCTTCCTCCAGCTGCGCACCACTGCTTTCCGGGAACCCGGGGCCCACTTCGGCCACTACGCCGACTATGGCGACGCCAAGGCCCGGGCCGAGGCGCGGGAGATCTGGCAGTCCATCAACCTGCCCAACCTGGTGGAAAACATCCTGCCCACCCGGGTGCGTGCCTCCCTGGTCCTGCGCAAGGGCGCGGATCACCTGGTCGAGCGGGTGCGGATGCGCAAGATCTAGCGCCCTTCTGCAAAAGTCGACGTATACATAACCCGCGAACTGGGATTATGCAGGGAATTGACCCCTGTTCAGGTCAACTTTTGCAGGACCCCGCCCCGTGCACCCACTCCACGATCGGATCCAGCTCCGACAGGTCCACCCGGTCGGTGTCCCGGTCATAGGAATCAATCATCGCCTGCTCATTGGGGCTGCGGTCGGCCTCCCGCTTGGCCTTGAGCGCTTTGATGATGCCCCACATGATCATCTTGTGCTTGCGTGACATGGTCGAATAGTTCAGCCGTCCCGGCAGATAAAAACGGGCCACGCCCTCCGGGACCTGGCCTTTGAGCTGGTCTTTGGCGCGGGCGACGTCGAGAAGCGTCATGCCGACGGCGCACACCGCGACGGGCCGGCCGCCCAGATCCTGCTTCGACACGAAAGAAGCGGCCGGGACCACGGGTCCGTGGACATAGGACAAGACGATGAGCGGGTCGTGGGGGTCGGCGGGCGCGGTGGCGTCGGCCAGCGCGATGGCCTGGGTGCCCAGCCGTTGAGCCAGCGCATCGGCGTATTCGCGGGTGGATCCGTATGCGGATTCATAGCAGACGGTGGCCATGGGGAACCTACTTTCCGAATCGACGACTACGGTGGGAATAATCCCGCAATGCCCGTAGAAAATCTATCTTACGGAAAGCCGGCCAGTACGTGTCGGTGAACCAGATCTCCGAGTACGCCGCCTGCCACAGCAGGAACCCGGACAAACGCTGCTCCCCCGAGGTGCGGATCACCAGATCCGGGTCCGGCTGACCGGAGGTGTAGAGGTGATGCGAAAGCGATTCGACGGTGACGCTGCCGGACAACGCCTCGGGAGGGGTGCCGGCTGCGACGTGTTCGTCGATAAGCTCCTGCACCGCGTCGACGATCTCCTGCCGCCCGCCATAACCGACCGCGATGTTGACCGTGATGCCCGTGCGCTCCGCGGTGCGCTGCGCCGACGTCCGCCACCGCTGCGCCACCTCGGGCGGCAACAGATCAAGGTGCCCGACCAGACGCACCCGGCAGGAATGCTCCTCCCCCGACAACTCATCGACCACATCGCCGATGATCCCGAAAAGCAGCTCCAGCTCATGCGCCTCGCGGCCCAGATTCTCCGTCGACAGCAGGTAGACGGTGACCACCTGGACGTCGGTTTCCTCGCACCAGTGGACGACCTCGCCGATCTTTTTCGCACCCGCCCGATGCCCGTGGCTGATATCCGCGTGCCCGGCTTGCCGCGCCCACCGTCGGTTTCCGTCGGCCATGATCGCGATGTGGCGCGGCTGCCGCGCGCCCTTGAGCTCACGCATGAGGCGCGACTCGTACAGGGAATACAGCAGGCTGGTCAGTTTCACGGATCTCAGTCTAGTGCCCCCTGGCATGCCGTGTCCGCACCGCAGCTGACATCTGCTTATCGACGCCGCGCTCCCCCGCCAGGAATCCCCTAGAACCAGGACTGCTTACGACGGTCGAGCAGACCGGCCTCGGCCATCGCCTTATCCACAGCCTCCTGGTCGAAAGGGTCCAGACCGTGGGCCTCGGCGAAAGCGCGGCGCCGGTTGTAGCGGGAATAGCGGCGGTGGAAGGACCAGCCGATGAACAGCACCACCACGGCGAGCACCACGAGGATGGTCATGCCGATCGGCGAGGCCTTGCCGAACTCCGGGCCAAGGGGGCCGCCCTGCTGCTGCTGGGCGAGGATCATGAGGTTGCTGAGATCAAGCATCGTTTTCTTCCGTGGTCTCGGTGGTGCCCTCCAGCTTATCCCCCGTGATGCCGGCGAAGAGATCATCCTCCGGCAAGGAGGTGGCCACGCGGGTCTGGGCCAGCTCGAACTCCTCGGTGGGCCACAGTTCCTGCTGCACCGACACCGGGGTGGCTAAAAACGCGCCGGCCGGGTCGATCTGGGTGGCGTGCGCCCGGAGGGCCTGCTCGCGGTGGGAGAAGTAGTCGGCGCACTCGACCTGGGTGGTCACGCGGGCCATAATGTCGGCCTTGTTGCGTTCCCAGCGTTCCAGCATCGGGCCGTAGGGGCTGGTGCGGCCCTCGCGCAGGAGCAGGTCGTGGAACATCTGCATGCGCTGACGGACAAATCCGTGGGTGTAGTACAGCTTCAGCGGGGTCCACGGCTCGCCGAGCTCCGGCGCAAACTCCGCGTTGCCAGCATTCTCCCAGGCCAACATCGACGCCTCATGCACCATGAGGTGATCGGGGTGAGGATAGCCGCCGTTCTCGTCGTAGGTGATGATCACATGCGGGCGGAACTCACGGATGACCGCCACGAATTCCTTGGCCACCTCGAGCGCCGGTTCCAGGGCGAAGCACCCCTCCGGCAGCGGCGGCAGGGGGTCGCCCTGCGGCAGGCCGGAGTCGACGTGCCCGAGCCAGACGTGCTCCACGCCGAGGGCGGCGGCCGCGGTAGCCATCTCCTCGCGGCGGACGGAGACGATGCTCTCCAGCACGCCGGGCTTGTCCATGGCCGGGTTGAGGATGTCCCCGCGCTCCCCGCCGGTGCAGGTGAGCACCACCACGCGGTTGCCCTCCGCGGCGTAGCGCGCGGTGGTGGCCGCGCCCTTCGAGGCTTCGTCGTCGGGGTGTGCGTGGATGGCCAGGAGCCGGAGTCCGCTCAACGTCATCACCTTCTTCACTGTAGGTGTCACGTAAACAACGTGTCTGTGTAACCTGTCCCATCCTAGTGTTGCCCGCCAGACGATGGGAAAGCAGGTCCCCGCACGCCCATCCGATAGGATGAGTCCGATACCCCACTCCGATTGACGCGCCCCGCCGCAGAGGTTGCAACTGATGAGCACTCCCGCCGATCCCCGTTCCACCGCTCGCTACGGGGATACCCGTAAGCCCGAGGCGTCGGAACGCAACCTCACCGGCAAGGCGATCGCCATCATGGCGGTGGTGCTGCTCGCTGGCCTGGCCGTGGCCATCGCCCGCTACATGGCTGCTGATGCCGAGCGCGGTGAGGTCACCATCTCGATGGTCTCGCACGAGCGCGTCGCCGATGACACCATGCGCCTGTGGGTGGATGTCACCCGCGAGGACCCGAACGTGGAGTCCTACTGCATTGTCACCGCCATGAACTATGAGATGGCGGAGGTGGGGCGCCGGGAGATCCTGGTGAAGCCGGGTGGTGACGCCGTGCAGCGTTTCACCGTGGACATCCCCTCGCGTGATCTGCCCGTTTCCGGCAGCGTGTACGGCTGCTCGACGACGATGCCGCCGTATCTGAAGGAAGGCCCCGCGCAGGTCGCTCAGTGACCCTGGTGTGATGCCGGTGTGTTAAAATTCCTTCCAATTGTTCACACCGGTGGGTGACGCGCGTGTCGGGGGCTTCCCGCCGGATCGCCGTTGCCACCGGCCCGAGGGTTAGGGAAGGCAGGGTCGCTACGTCGCTATGGCTGAGAACAGCAAGCAGTACATCACCCCGGAAATGAAGGCGAAGCTCGAGGCTGAGCTGCAGGCACTGATCGATCACCGCCCGGTGGTCGCCGCCGAGATCAATGAGCGCCGCGAGGAGGGTGACCTCAAGGAGAACGCCGGCTACGACGCCGCCCGTGAGATGCAGGACCAGGAGGAGGCCCGCATCAAGCAGATCTCCGAGCTGCTGGCCAACTCCACCACTGAGCGTGAGGGTGTCGTCGAGGGTGTCGCTCTCGTCGGTTCCGTCGTGCACGTCTACTACAACGGCGTGGAGGACGATAAGGAGACCTTCCTCATCGGTACCCGCGCCGCCGCGACGGACAATGAGCACCTGGAGACCTACTCCGAGCATTCCCCGCTCGGCGCCGCCCTGTTGGGTGCGCAGGAGGGTGAGACCCGCGAGTACACCGCCCCGAACGGGGCCACTATTTCGGTGACTCTGGAGTCCGCTAAGCCCTACGATTCCCAACTTGCCGCAACTCCGCGCTCAGCCGAGTAATCTCTTAAGCACTTCAGTGACTACCGGGAGGATCCCCACCATGAACCGCATCTTCGCCCGCAAGGGTGCCGCAGTCGCCGGCGCCGCCGCTCTCGCCCTGGCCCTGGTCGCCTGCTCCCCGCCGAATGAGCAGCCCTCTGACGTCAAGGTTGATACTGCGACCGAGTTCCAGGCCCCGGAGGCTGAGACCACCGGCACCACCACTGCCACCACCACCGCGGTGACCACCACCGCTGTCGTGGAGGAAGAGACCGGCGAGGCTGTGGTCGTCGAGGAAGCTCCGGTCCAGAACTAGCCACGACCGTGACGCACACTTTCTGCACCCGGGCCGGGTTGATCCTCGGCCTGGGTGTTTTTCTGAGCGCCTGTTCCCCGCCGAACGAGCAGCCCTCTGACGTGAAGGTCGATACCGCTACCCCCGGCCGCACGGCCCCGGTGGCGCAGTCGAAGCAAGCCACGCAGCTCCCGGGTGTCATCGAGTGCGTGGGTACCCCGGAGTTGGAGCCCTCGACGTTGGCTTTGTCGTGCACGGACGGTACTGATCGGCTCGTGCAGATCGAGTGGGACACCTGGACCACAGATTCCGCCACCGGCACCGCGGTCCGCGAGACCGGTTCCCAGCGCACCAGGGATGTCCAGGTCACCTTGTCTGAGCCCGTGCCAACCTCCCAGGGGCTGGCCTTTTCCCAGGTGGTTGTCGATGGTCGGGTGATCGTGCTGTGAACCTCCGCGAGCAGATCCCGCAGGTGACGCGTCGCGTGCTTATCGACGCCCCCTCCCACACCGTTGGCGTCGAACTCACCCGTTCCTTCGCGGCCTCCGGCCGCGAGTTGTGGGAGGCCATCACCGATCCTCATCGCCTGGAGCACTGGTTCGGCGATATTGATCCTGCCGAGCTCCAGGTGGAGGCCTGCGAGGAGGAGCGCCTCCTGCGCCTGCCGTGGGAAGGTGGCACCTTGCAGGTGACCCTCGCCGACAACGCCCTCACCCTCACCTACACCACCCCGCATGACGCGGACTGGGACACTTTCGGCCCGGCCCTGCTCGGAGTGGAGTGGGACAGCGCGCTCGCCGCCCTCAACCTGTATCTCGCGGCGGATGCCGAATCCGAGGCGGGCGAGGAAGAGGCGTTTATGCGGGCGGTGGTGGGTGAATGGAGCGTCGATAAGCAGCAGGCGCAACGCACCATCAACCTGTTCCTGGAATAGCAAAAAGGGCCCCCGCAGGGGCCCTTTTCCTTACTTCCCGCTAGTTGGAGCGGAAGTAGGACAGCAGACGCAGGATCTCGGTGTAGAGCCAGACCAGGGTGACTGCCAGGCCAAGTGCCACGCCCCAAGCCATCTTGGACGGTGCACCGGCGCGGATCATCTTGTCGGCGGCGTCGAAGTCGGACAGGAAGCTCATGGCAGCCAGGCCGATGCAGACCAGGGAGAAGACGATGGCCAGCATGCCGCCGTCACGCAGCGGGTTCATGCCGGTGAACATGGCCAGCAGCAGGTTACCCACGACCAGGACGAGGACACCGACGATCGCACCGGTGAGGATGCGGTTGAACTTCGGGGTGACCTTGACGGCACCGGTCTTGTACACGAAGAGCATGCCCAGGAAGACGCCCAGGGTGCCCAGGACCGCCTGGCCGATCATCACACCGGCATCTGCGTTGACGCCCTCGAAGGTGATGCCGGTGAACAGCAGGGAAATACCGCCGACGAACAGGCCCTCAAAAGCCGCGTAGATGAGGGTGACCGCCGCGGAGCCGTACTTCTTGCCGAAGGTGGCCACCAGCACGGTGATCAGGCCGCCGATGGCGCCGACCACGGTGAGGATGAGCGCCAACCCCGGGTTGACGAACATGAAGATGCCGAAGTTGAGCAGGGCGAAAACGACGATGACACCCAGGGTCATGCCGGTCTTGGCCACCACATCATCAACGGTCATGGGACGCTCGCCGGTGGTGGCGGGGGCCTGGCCGTAGCCGGAGTACGGGTCCTGGTAACCCTGCGGTGCACCCGCGGGGTAGGCGCCCGTCTGGATGCCACCCTTGGCGGTGGTGAGAGAATTCATGACAGGGTTGCTGCTACGCACGATAAAACCCCGGTCCTTTCTATTCGCGTGATGTTTCTACCCCGTACAACGTAGCAAAACTTGATTTAGTTCCCCGGATGAGATTTCTTCCCGACATCGCGTCTGTTCCTGTACACTGACCCTGTTTTTATCACCACACACCCGAAAGGCAGCACTCCCCTCGATGGAGCCTCCCCCTGACAGACCCGCTTTGTCCCAGCGCACACTGAGGCAGGTGATCACATGCTGAGCGCCGTCGCCCTCCTTATTCTGGGACTGGTGATCATCGGTCTGATCATCGTGGCCAACGGCTATTTCGTGGCGCAGGAATTCGCCTTCATGTCGGTTGACCGCACCGAGCTGCGCTCCCGCGCCGATGCCGGTGATGAGAAGGCCGCCGCCGCACTGAAAGTCACCCGCCGCACCTCCTTCATGCTCTCCGGCGCGCAGCTGGGTATCACAGTCACCGGCCTGATGGTCGGTTTCGTCGCAGAGCCGCTGGTCGGTGAGGCGCTGGGCAGGTTGCTCGGCGGCGCCGGGGTGTCGGTGGCCGTGGCCGTCGGCGTGGGTACCGTGCTGGCGCTAGCGATCTCCACGGTCGTGCAGATGATCTTCGGTGAACTCTTCCCGAAGAACTACACCATCGCCGCGCCGATGAAGTCTTCCCTGGCGCTGGCCCGCTCGACGAACCTCTACCTGGCGATATTCGGCTGGCTCATCCGTTTCTTCGATTTTTCCTCCAACGCCCTGTTGCGCCTGCTGCGCATCGAGCCGGTGGAGGACATCGATTCCACAGCCACCGCCGAAGACCTCGAGCACATCGTCACCTCCTCCCGGGAGAGCGGTGAGCTCGATGACCAGACCTTCCTCGTGCTGGACCGCCTGCTGGATTTCCCCGACCATGACGTCGAGCACGCCATGGTGCCGCGTTCCCGCACTGATGTCGTCGATCCGGCTACCACCATCGGCGAGGTCCGCCAGCTGATGGCCACCGCGCACACGCGCTATCCGGTCATCGACGTTGAGCACAATCCCATCGGCCTGGTCCACCTGCTGGATGTGCAGGACACCGAACTTCCCGACGCCGCGCCCGTCACCGACATCATGCGCGACATCCTGGTGGTGCCGGAACTGATGTCGTTGCCGGATGTCGTCGAGAAGCTGGAGGACGCCCAGCAGAAGCTGGCGGGCGTCATCGACGAATACGGCGGTTTCGTCGGCATTGTCACCGTGGAGGATCTGGCCGAGGAGATCCTCGGCGATGTCACCGATGAGCATGACGGTGAACACTCCGAGGAGATCACCGAAACCGATGAGGACGAGTGGCTCGTCGACGGCGACACTCCTCTCGACGAGATCGAGCGCGCCATCGGCCACGACCTGCCCCAGGGTGATTTCGAGACCATCTCAGGTCTGCTCATCTCTCATACCGGCGGCCTGGTGGAGGAGGGCGAGGTGCATGTCATCGAGCTGGAGGCCGAACCCGAGGACTTCGTCGACGGGGAGGACGCCCCCACCCGCACCCTGCGCATGAGCGTGGAGGAGGTGGACCGCCACGTGCCCTCGGAGGTCCGCATCGAATTGATCGAGGAGGAGAGGAAATGATGAACTGGTACATCGCCCTGCCGGTGACCGTCGTGGTCATCGTGTTGTCCGCGTTCTTCGTGGTCATCGAATTCTCCCTGCTCGCCGCCCGCCGCAACCGCCTGGAGGAAACCGCGGAGACCTCCGCTTCCTCCCGCGCGGCGCTGCGCAGCCTCAACGAGCTGACCCTCATGCTCGCCGGCGCCCAGCTGGGCATCACGGCAGCGACCTTCGCACTGGGTGCGATCACGAAACCGTGGGTGCACTACCTCATCGAGCCCGCCTTCGGCGCTTTGCCCGCGGGCGTGGCCTATGGCATTTCCTTCGCGTTGTCCCTGTTCATCGTCACCTTCCTGCACCTGGTGGTCGGCGAGATGGCGCCGAAATCCTGGGCTCTGGCGCACCCGGAGACCGCGGTGCGTGTCATCGCCGGGCCAGCACGCGTGTTCATCACGCTGTTCCGCCCGCTGCTCTCCTGGATCAACCGCATGGCCAACGCCCTGGTGCGCAAGGCCGGTGAGGAGCCGGTGGAGCGCGCCGCCGCCAAGGGTTATGACGCCGAAACACTGCGCCACCTCGTCGAACACTCCCGTGACACCGGCGCCCTCGACGATGCCTCCGCCACCCAGATCACCGGGCTCATCGCCCTGGAAACCATTACCCTCGGTGATGCCGTCACCCCGCGACACTCGCTGCCGGCCACCGTGACAGTCGCCGAGGTGCGTGCCCGTTCCCGTGAGATCCGCTCCATGCGGGTGCTTATCGACGCCCCCGCAGACGCCGAGCAACCCACCCCCCACCTGGTGCACGTCCGTGACACGCTCCTCGCCGGCCCCGAGGAGCTCGCCGACACCTACTCCCGCCCTGCCCTGCTGCTGCCGCAGACCACCACTTTGTCTGAGGCGCTCAACCTGATGCGCAGCAACAATGAGCAGGTCGCCGTGGTGGTTCCCGAGGATGGCGTGGCCGATTCCCCCGGCGAGGTCGTCGGCGTGATCACCTGGGACGACATCCTCTCCCGCCTGTGGCCCAGCATCGAAGAGGAGCTCGATCGCGTCACCCGCCGGTGATCTGGCACGCCTATGATGGGCGGCCATGATCACCGATATTGATCGCACCTGGCTCGCCCGCGCCGTGGACCTGGCCAGCCAGGCTCTGGAGGCCGGGGACGAGCCCTACGGTTCCGTGCTTATCGACGCCGACGGCACCGAACTCTTCGCCGACCGAAACCGCATCTCCGGCGGCGATGCCACCCGCCACCCCGAGTTCGCCATCGCCCGCTGGGCCGCGGAGAACCTCTCCCCCGAACGCCGCGCCCGCGCCATCGTCTACACCTCCGGCGAGCACTGCGCGATGTGTTCCGCCGCCCACGGCTGGGTGGGCTTGGGCCGCATCGTCTACGCTGCATCCTCACGGCAGATCGGGGCGTGGCGGGCTGCGCTCGGCCATCCCCCGGCGGCTGTCACCGCGATCCCCATCCAGGACGTCGTCCCCGGCATCGTGGTGGATGGACCCGATGAGGAGCAGGCCGCGCGGGTCAGGAAACTGGTCGAGCGGATGTAGGGGGCCCCGCGCGAATCCCCCTACGTATGGGTATTTCCCCTGTACATGTACACAGTAGAAATACCCATACCCAGTCGTTTCCGGACGGTGTGGTGCCCCCACTGGGGTTCGAACCCAGACTGTGCCGATTTTAAGTCGGCTGCCTCTGCCAATTGGGCTATGGGGGCAGGGGGTTTATCTTAGCGCAGGCTATCCCCCAGGCCAGCGACAATGCCGTCAAGAATGTCCTTTTCGCTGATGACGAAGCTATCGACCTTCGTCTGCGAGGCGATCATGTCCATGATGCCGTCGACGACGACGCTGCCCCCGCCAAGGACGTCGGCGCGCCCCGGGTGCACCACGGGGTTGAGCGCGCGGGTCTCCGCTGACTGGCGGCGGATCTCGGCGGTGAGCAGGCGGAGGGCGGAAAAGCGCAGGATAGAGCCGTGGATTTCGCGCGGGTCGTAGGTTTCCAGTCCCTGGGCCAAGGCGGAGAGCGTGGTGAAGGTGCCGGCCACACCGACGAAGGTACGCGCCTTCTCCAGCGGCACGATCTTGACCACATCGGCCAGGCGCTCCCCCACGTACTCGAGGGCGATCTCGGTTTCGGTGTCGGTGGGCGGGTCGGAGCGCATGATGCGTTCGGTGACTCGCACGCAGCCCATCTGCGCGGAGTGCGCGCCGAGGATCTGCCCATCCGCGGTGCCGACGATGAATTCCGTCGAGCCGCCACCCAGGTCAATGACACAGAAGGGGTCATCAGAGGGGTTGAGGTCGGTGATGGCACCGCGGAAGGACAGGGCGGCCTCCTCCTCGCCGGAGATGACCTCCGCTTTCGCGCCCGGGGTGATGCGTCCGAGGAGTTCGGCTGTCATGCGGAAGAAAACCTCGCGGTTGGAGGCGTCGCGGGTGGCGGAGGTAGCCACCATCCGCACGGCCTTGACCTGCTCGAACTCCATGATGTCCACGAAGCGGCTCAGCGCCTCACGGGTGCGCTCGATGGCGGCAGGGTCGAGTTCACCGGTGGCGTCCACTCCCTGCCCGAGGCGCACGATCTCCATGGTGCGGGTGATTTCGCGGGTCTGTGCTCCGGCGATGTCGCAGATGAGCAGGCGGATCGAGTTGGTGCCGCAATCCACGGCCGCGACACGGGTCACTTGGCTGCCTCCTGGTAGAGATCATCAAACTGGTGAGCGTCGAAGCCCAGCTCGGCGCAGGTCGGCCAGTCCTGCGGAATGGCGGTGCCGCGCAGTCCCCCGCGGTCGGCGGCCAGGGCGACGGCCTCGGTGCCGAAACGTACCCGCTCCGGGCCCTCCGCCAGGGCGTAGGCGATGAGCACGTGGAGGCACTTGACGCGATCGGGCATACCTCCGCCGGAGAAGTCGGTGCCCAGGTCCTCCAGGGCGTTGCGCTCGGTGAGGTAGTGCTCGTGGGCGGCCGCGTAGTCGGCCTGCAGGTCGGCGTCGGTGGCCAGCCGCTCCTCCATCCACTTCATGACGTGCGCGACCTCCAGGCGGGATGCCTCGCCGGTCAGGCGCGGGTCGGTGAGGTAGTACAGGGTGGGGAACGGGGTGCCGTCGGGAAGCTTCGGCGCGGTCTTTACCACGCCGGGGTGTCCGTCGGGGCTGCGGTAGGACACGGCGAGAACACCGCGGGGTTCCCGGCCGAGCTGCTTCTCGACGGCCGCCAGGTCTGCATCATTGACAGTCATGGCGGCTATTCTTCCATGACCGCCTGCTGAAGGTCGGCCTCGGGCGGGGTTGCGATCGAGTCCCACAGGATCTCATGCCAGGTGCGCTCTGCCGCCAGCTCCTCCGCGGAGGTGGTGACGGTGCCGTCGGACTCCATGCCGGGGTCGATGACACGGAAGGCCACCTCCCCCGGTTCGATGAGTCCGAGGCGCCGCCGCGCCTCCTCCCGGATGAAAGCTTCATCCTGGTAACGGTCTATTTCGTCGAGGAGACGTTCCTTTTCCTCTTGCTTTGCGACGATCGACTCCTCCAACCGCGCAATCTCCGAACGGCCCTGGAAGTAGTTGTTCGCCGGCGCCCAGATGGTGCCGATAATGATGATCGCCACCGCCGCGAGCATGCCGAACTCCACCGTGTTGAAACGCAAGGTGGGGCGCTTCCACTTCGGCCTCGGCGTCTCCTTGGAACGGGAGACGACCGGCACGGTGTGCCGGGAGCGGGGCGTGGGATCAGTGCTCATAGACTCCCGAGTCTAACTCAGCGCGCCGTGCGCGTGGACGAACACGGCCACCAAACAGCAACGTCCCCTCCGCTCGGCGAGCGGAGGGGACGTCGAGAAGCTCGGCGTTACTTCTGGAAACGCGGGAACGCGGAGCGGCCGGCGTAGACGGCGGCGTCGCCCAGCTCCTGCTCGATGCGCAGCAGCTGGTTGTACTTGGCGACACGCTCAGAACGCGCCGGGGCACCGGTCTTGATCTGGCCGCAGTTAAGAGCGACAGCCAGGTCAGCGATGGTGGTGTCCTCGGTCTCACCGGAACGGTGGGACATCATAGAGGTGTAACCGGCACGGTGGGCCATGTCGACGGCGTCGAAGGTCTCCGTCAGGGTACCGATCTGGTTGACCTTGACCAGGATGGAGTTCGCGGCCTTCTTCTCGATGCCCTCCTTGAGGCGGGCCGGGTTGGTGACGAAGAAGTCATCGCCGACCAGCTGAACCTTGTCGCCGATGGCAGCGGTGAGGGCGACGTAGCCGTCCCAGTCATCCTCCTGCAGCGGGTCCTCGATGGAGACGATCGGGTACTCGTTAATGAGCTCCTCGTAGACCTTGGACATCTCCTCAGCGGAGAGCTCCTTGCCCTCGAAGTGGTACTTGCCGTCCTTGAAGAACTCGGAGGAGGCGACATCCAGGGCCAGGGCGACGTCCTCGCCGACCTTGTTGCCCGACTTCTCGATGGCCTCGACGATGAGGTCCAGGGCCGCGCGGGTGGACTCGACGGAGGGAGCGAAGCCGCCCTCATCGCCGAGGCCGGTGGACAGGCCCTTCTCCTGGATAACGGACTTGAGGGTGTGGTACACCTCGGCGCCGACCTGCAGAGCCTCGGAGAAGGTCTCCGCGCCGATCGGGGCGATCATGAACTCCTGGACATCGACGCCGGAGTCAGCGTGGGCGCCACCATTGAGGATGTTCATCATCGGCACCGGCAGGACGTGGGCGTTCGGGCCGCCGACGTAGCGGTAGAGCGGCAGGCCAGCGGACTCGGCGGCGGCGCGTGCCACAGCCATGGAGACACCCAGGATGGCGTTGGCACCGAGGCGGGACTTGTTGTCCGTGCCGTCGAGCGCCAGCATGGCCTGGTCGATGGCGCGCTGGTCATCAGCCTCGTAGCCAGCCAGCTCGTCGGCGATCTCCTCGTTGACGTTCTCGACAGCCTTGAGGACACCCTTGCCCAGGTAGCGGTCGCCGCCATCGCGCAGCTCATGGGCCTCGTGGACGCCGGTGGAGGCGCCGGACGGGACACCTGCGGTGGCGAGGGTGCCGTCATCGAGGACGACGCCCGCCTCAACGGTCGGGTTACCGCGGGAATCCATGATCTCTCGGGCGAAAACGTGAATGATGTCAGCCACTTGTGGGCCTCCTATAGCCATCTAGAGGTGGGAGTTGTCATCGTCGCGCGCGCTGGACACGCGTCCGGTGACAATTCTTCCAGAAAAGTGGGCTGCGCGGGACGGTACCGGGGGTAGCCATCAGCGGGCGGGCTGGTTGAGGGCGTAGGAGGCGGCGGCGTCGCGGACGTTGATGAGGTACTCCTGCGAACGGTTGTAGGCGTAGATGGCCTTCGTCCACCCCTCCGGCGTCGAGAGATCACCGCCGTTGACGCAGAGCAAATGTGCTGCGCCGAGGGCGGCATCGTCGATCTGATGGGGGTCGGCGACCAGATCACCGCTGGCGTCGCGGCCATAACGCTTCCACGACTCCGGGATGAATTGCATGGGCCCGACTGCCCGGTCCCACTCGGTGTCCCCGTCCAGTTCACCGCCGTCGGTATCGGGGATGGCGGCGAAGCCGGGGCTACCGTCGAGCGGGATGCCGATGATCTTGGGCTCCGCCACGCCCTCGGCATTGATACTGCTGCGGTTGAAGTAGTCACCCGAGTAGGTGCCGTGGCGGGACTCCACCCAGCCGATTCCGGCGAGGGTGTTCCAACGCAGGTTGCACGTCGGCCAGGCATCGCGGGCGATGAGCTCGGCGTTGCCGTAGGCACGGATGGCCGGCTCCGGGATGCCGGTCTGCTCGGAGAGGGGCTCGGCCCAGAAGGCGAGTTTGTCGGAGGTGCGGCCCGGGGCGTGGACATCGATGAGCGGGACCTCGGCGGCGGCGGCCGGGGGCACGTTATCCGGGACCGGCTGGAGCTGGCGCGTGGGGCTGGAAATGTCGAGGAACGACAGGACCCAGCCCACCAGGGAGATGACCATGATGATCGCCAGCACCACCCCGAGGCCGCAGCCCATCGCGCGTCGCGTTCCACTCATGAGGGACGATCCTACGGCATGGGTGGGTGGGAACTTTTACCCCCGCCGCATTCACTTAAGCCACTCTAGTCACATACGTAACGTAAGATGCCTGGCGTAACGATCTTCCGTTGAAAGGCTTCCCACCATGCTCCGTCGCACCCTCGCCACCATTGCCGCCACCGCTGTCGCCGTCACCGGCCTGGCCCCCGCCGCCTCCGCACAGCTCGGCGCCATCGACGGCCTCATCAAGAACGCCGACTGCCGCATTGTCGACCCACTGCTGAAGCAGACCTTCCAGATCGACGGCAACACCACCCGCTCCGACCTCTCCCGCCAGATCCGCAACGCCGCCAAGGAGAACATCAACCTCCTCGATCCGAGCACCTACCTCGTCAGCGCGCGCTACGCCGACCAGATCGCCGACAAGGCCGTTGCCTGCGGCACCGTAAAGAAGGACCCGGAGCTCTTCCCCGGCAGCTCCATCCCCAACGTCGGCAACATGCAGGACCTGCTAGCGGACCTCTCCAGCGTTCTCAACCCCCGTTAGAGGGTAACTTCGCGCGCTTGACCAGCGGGAGGGTTACTATCCCCGGGACAACATTTCCCACCGAAAGGTTTTCTCGTGAAGCGCTTCCGTTCCGCCCTCGCCGCCGCTCTCATCGCTGGCGTCGCCCTGACCGCCACCCCGGCCGCCCAGGCCACCACCAAGGCCGAGGCTGACTTCTACATCAAAGTGAGCAATGCCACGCCCTGCACCCTCGTCAAGGAAGCCGCCAAGGAAGAAGGTCTGAAGACCCGCTCCGACGTCTACAACGGCGTCAAGAAGGAACTCAGCGCCGATGACACCACCGCCGAGCACCGCAAGCAGACCGAGCGCGTCGCCAACTCCTTTGCGGACCGTGCCGTTAAGTGCGAGGCTGTGAAGAACGACCTCTCCGGCCTGTCGAGCGGCAGCTCCTTCTCCCTGTCCAGCCGCTAAACGCTTTCGGATCGGCCCGGGATCACTCCCGGGCTTTTCCTATGGCCCACAACCGCTCCTGCTCCTCCACCGGGACCACGCCCGTCGTCCCGTCGAAGAGATAAGGCGAGCGGGAACGCAGCTTATCGACGAAACTGCCCGCCACATCGGCGAAGTCGAAGGCGGAGCGTCGAGAAGCCAGCTCCGCGTGGAAGAGCACCTGCAACAAAACATCTCCCAGTTCACGCAACAACGCCTGCTCATCCCCATCACGCTCCCAGGTGAGCACCTGGTCGGCGAACTCCTGCGCCTCCTCCGCCAGGTACGGCAACAGCGAACGGTGCGTCTGCGAAGCCTCCCACTCCCCGATCGAACAGGCCCGCTCCATCGCCAACACCGCATGCCGAATCGGATCCCGGCGGGAGGACGCGGCAATGACCTCCTCCCCCATCGACACACGCGCGCGCACGCGCGGATCGAAATAGTTCGTCGTGACCAGCACGCCGGGCCCCTCAGCGGCGACCAACGTGTCGATGTTCCACCGCACCTTCACCGGCACTTCATCCGTGAACTCTACGCGGCCACCGAGGCGGCCGAAGGCCTCGAGGGGGATGAGATCGGGCCAGCGGTCGTCGAGAAGCAGGACAGTCATGCCCCTCATACTAGGTGCCCACATTTCAGGATCCACCCCATTGTCTGGGATACTTGTCGACGTCACAACGGGTACCCAAGGAGAAAACGTGGCCACCAAGCTCACATCCCCCCTGCTCGACCAGATCGTCGAAGGCCCCGCAGGCTTCACCGGCATCGAAGCCAACGAGGAGTGGGCCGCCGAGGTCCGCCGCCTCGCCGCCGAACGCAACGCCATCATCCTCGCCCACAACTACCAGCTCCCGGAGATCCAGGACATCGCCCATTTCACCGGTGACTCCCTGGGGCTGTCGCGGATCGCCGCGGACACCGATGCCGATGTCATCATCTTCTGCGGCGTCCACTTCATGGCGGAGTCCGCGAAGATCCTCTCCCCCGAGAAAACCGTCATCATCCCTGATGAGCGCGCCGGCTGCTCCCTGGCCGACTCGATTACCGCCGAGCAGCTCGCCGAATGGAAGGCTGAGCACCCGGACGCGCTGGTGGTCTCCTACGTCAACACCACCGCCGACGTGAAGGCACTGACCGACGTGTGTTGTACCTCGTCGAATGCGGTCGACATCGTCAAGGCGCTGCCCGCCGACAAGGAGATCCTGTTCAACCCGGACCAGTTCCTCGGCGCCCACGTCAAGCGGGAGACCGGTCGCGACAACATCCGTATCTGGGCTGGCGAATGCCACGTCCACGCCGGCATCTCCGGGCCCGACCTGGTGTCCAAGACCGAGGAGAACCCTACGGCGGATCTCTACATCCACCCTGAATGCGGGTGTGCCAACTCCGCGATCTACCTCGCCGGTGAGGGGCTGGTGCCGCAGGAGCGCGTCCACATGCTCTCCACGGGCCAGATGCTCGACGAGGCCAAGAACCAGCAGACCGGCACCGTCCTCGTCGCCACCGAGGTCGGCATGTTGCACCAGCTGCGCCAGACGGCCCCGGACATCGACTTCCAGCCCGTCAACGAGCGCGCGGCCTGCGCCTACATGAAGATGATCACGCCGGCGGCCCTCATCCGGGCACTGGCCCTCGGTGAGGACGAGGTCGACGTGCCCAAGGGCATTGCCGACGCCGCCCGCGAATCCCTCGAGCGCATGATCGCGGTCGGGCAATCAGGGCTCGGCGAATAGCCCTCTGGCGGAGTGTTTCCGCAGGGGGTGGGGATTAGCTTTGGGTGGGCTGCCATCGGGTGGGTGGAAT
>NZ_JAUNUG010000034.1 GCF_030538285.1 Corynebacterium sp. | reverse complement strand
TGCGTGGCGCCGACGTCACCCTCTACGAGCGTGCCCCCGAGTTCAAGGAGGTCGGGGCCGGCCTGCAGATTGGCCCCCACGGCGTGAAAATGCTGGAGAAGTGGGGCCTTAAGGACCGGGTCTTCGAGGCCGGTTACCTTCCGGAGCGCATGCAATTCCGCGACGCGATCACCACCGAGCCGATCCTCACCATGGACTTCGGCGAGGACTTCCAGCAGCACTACGGTGGCCGCTACCTGGTCATCCATCGTTCCGACCTGCTGTCCATCCTCGTGGAGGCCGCCCAGGAGGCCGGCGCCACGCTGCACAACGGCGTGCAGGTCCTCGGTGCCGACACCCGCGCCGACGGCGTGACCGTCCAGATCGAGCACCGTGCCGACGGCCGCACCGAGGACGTCGAGGCCGACATCCTCGTCGCCTTCGATGGCATCCACTCCGTCTTCCGCAAGGAGATCGTCCAGGACGAGCCGGTTCCCTCCGCCTACGTCGCCTACCGCGGCACCTCCTCCCTTCCCGACGATGAGGACATGAAGGGGCTCAAGGAGGTCGTCGGTTACATCGGTCCGCGTTGCCACTTCATCCAGTACCCGCTGCGCAACGGTGAGCTGCTCAACCAGGTTGCCGTCTTCCAGTCCCCGCGCTACCTTCAGGCGCTCACCGAGGGCACCGAGGTCCCGGAGGACTGGGGCAATAACGAGGAGTTCAAGAACGCCTTCGACCACACCAACGCGTTCGTCCAGGGCCGCCTCGGCTCCATGTGGCTGGACACCTGGTGGCAGATGTCCGATCGCGAGCCGCTGAAAAACTGGGTCGTCTCCGACCGCATCATCGTCATGGGTGACGCCGCGCACCCGCCGCTGCAGTACCTCGCCTCCGGTGCGGTCATGGCCATGGAGGACGCCGAGTGCCTCGCGCTCTACGCTTCCCAGGCTGCCGCCGCCGGTGAGCTTGACTGGCCGTCCGTGCTGGCCGACGTCTCCGGCGAGCGCGCCCCGCGCTGTGCCCGCATTCAGACCACCGGCCGTTTCTGGGGTGAGCTGTGGCACGTCGACGGCGTGTCCCGCCTCATCCGCAACGAGACCTTCCGTCAGGCTGGCCGCACCTCGTGGTACCCCTACGTCGACTGGCTGTGGGACTATGACGCCGAGCGTCGAGAGTACCTGCAGGATCCGTCTAAGGGTGAGCTGCCGGACGAGCTCAAGGAATGGGAGTACAACATCCATCGTCTGATCGCCCAGCGTGACGGCGATGCCGCTCCGGAGGAACTGACGATTTAGCAGTGCTTATCGACGCCCCGTTGTCGCCGACGGGGCGTCAGAGGGAGTTCTCGATTTCGTCGGCGGCGTCGGCAAGCATGAACGGCAACTCCCCGGCCTCCTGACGGCTGAAGGGTTTGAGGACGAACGCGGCCGGGTCCATGCGGCCCGGCGGGCGCCCGATGCCCAGTGCCAGGCGCTGGTAGTCCTTCGTGCCCAGCGACTTGGTCACCGATTTCAGGCCGTTGTGTCCATGATCCCCGCCGCCGAGACGCAGGCGCACCTGCCCGAAATCAAGCTCTAGCTCATCGTGAGCGACGATGATGTCGGCCGGAGGGATCTTGAAGAAGTTCGCCAGGGCCCTCACCGGCCCACCCGAGACATTCATGTACCCGCGGGTGCGGGCCAGCACCAGGCGGCGTCCGCCGTGGCGGACCTCCGCGACCTCCGTGTTGGTGCGTTTGTGCACCGCGAAGCTGGCGGGCATGGGGGAGATTCGGGAGGCCAGTTCTTCGAGAAGCATGGCACCGACGTTGTGGCGCGTGTCGGCGTACTTCGCGCCCGGATTGCCCAGGCCGATGATGAGAAGGGGAGAATCGCTCACGCCCTCAACCCTGCCACAAAAAGGGGGAAACGCCCCTGACCCACAGGTCAGAGGCGTTGCACGGCGAGTAGGATCTACTCGTCGTTGGTGGAGCCCTCCTCGACACCCTCCTCCGCGCCGGCCTCGCCGACAGCGTCCTCGGTGCCCTCTTCGCCCTCCTCCGGAACGTCAGCGACCTCCTCGAAGGTGATGTTGAAGACGAGCAGCTCGGTGTCGTCGACCAGGGTGACGCCCTCCGGCAGGGTGATGTCACCGGCGCTGATGACATTGCCGGCCTCGATGCCCTCGACGGAGACGACGATCTCTTCCGGAATCTCGAGCACGTCAGCCTCGACCAGGATGGTGTCGACTTCCTGGATGAGCATGGCGCCGGCGAAGACCTCGCCCTCGGAGAGGACCGGGATCTCGACCTCGACGCGCTCGCCGCGCTTGATACCGAGCATGTCGAGGTGATCGATATCGAGGGTGAGCACGTTCTGGTCGATGTGCTTGATCATGGTGAGGTGCTTCTCGCCGTCGACGTCGAGCTCCACGACCGCGTTGACGCCCTGGTTACGCACCACAGCGGTGAACTCGACGCGGTCCACGGAGAAGTGGACGTTCTCGGCGCCCTGGGAGTAGATCACGCCCGGGATGCGGCCGGCAACGCGCAGGCGACGGGCGTAGCCCTTGCCGAACTCCTCGCGCGGGGCAGCGGTGATGGTGGGGTACTTGGCCATGTGGCACTCCTTGGTATCTCACGGCCGCTGAAGCAAAAAGCCCGCGACCGACTCTGGTCTGAGGTGAAAATGTCCTCGTCGAGTCATCGCAGGCTGAAGAATTAACCTTATGATCGCGTCGATAACGCCCCATGTGGGGCCTCGCCGAGACGTGGGTGATCTTATCAGCGCGGGGCGGGCGGCTCCAAAACCGGTGGTTCAAAAATGGAATTCAGGCAAGAACTCACGCCATCCACCCGGGTCTCGAATAATTCGATGGTCATGGAGCGCGACCCGTCCCAGTAGAAGCGGTCCTCGTCGCTGAGTGCGATCGTGAGCAGCAGTCCGTCGGTCTCCCAGCGGACATTACGGGCGAGGAAGCCGTGTTCCTCATCATCGGGCTGGATCCACACCGCTCCCGGCGGATCCTCTGGCCCGCGGGACAGCAGCAGCGAACGAGGCGGGGTGTTGGCGGAGAAACTGAAGGTGAACACCATGGTGAAGACATCGGGTCGTTCCGTCTCGGTGTCGAGGTAAATGTCGAGCGGCGAGTAAATGTGCTCCATTCCTTTCCCAACACTGGAGGCTCACAGATATTTCGCCCCCTCCCGCCGGGTCAGCGGGGCCACCACGTGCTCGTCGAGGAAGTCCCGCACCCATGCCGGGTCGGTCTTCGAGTATTCGCGCAGCGCCCAGCCGACGGCCTTGTCGATGAAGAACTCGCCCGAGTCCAGGTTGGCGGTGAGGATCTCGCCGAGCAACCCGGTGTCGGTTGCTTCTCGACGCCCCAGCTGGTGCAGCACCGCCACCCGTCGCACCCAGAGATTCTCGTCACGGGCCCAGGCCTGCATCTCCTGCGGCGTGCAGGCCTGCCCCACCGGTTTGGCCAGGGCATCGACGGTGTCCCACCAGGACTTGCGCACCACAAGACTGCGCAGAAAGTCCGCAGCTGCGGACTCCAGGGGTACTTGTCCCAGGTGATCGCAGGCCACATAGTGGAACTCGCGCTCGGGGAGGGCAAAGAGGGCGTCGACAAGCTCTGTGTCGAGCGTGCGGGGGAGCAAGCCCTTGACGGCCCGGCGGCGCTGCGGTGTGGCCACCCCGAGGAAGGGAAACTGATCGCGCATGTACGCGGCCATGCCCGCGGCGCGCGACGGATCGGCCAGCGGGCGCAGGGCGGATTCGATGTGGTGGGCGATCACCCCTTAAGTTTAGGTGCTATGAAGAAGTTGCAGATGGCGGCGATCCTCGTGGGCGGCTTCGTCGGGCCGTTCACCGGGCAGGCGTTGGCGGTGGTGCTTCCCGAGTTCGCCGAGACCTTCGACATCAGCGTGAGCCGGGCGGCATGGTCGATGACAGCCTACCTGCTGCCGTTCTCGGTGATGATGCTCATCTCCGGGCGGCTGGTCCGCGGTATCCACCCGCATAAGGTGGTGTGGGCCGCCTACGCCGTGACACTGCCGATGGCGCTGTTACTGCTGATCACGCCGTCATGGCCGCTGTTTCTCCTGTGCTACTCGACGATCGGTGTGGCCAACGCCTTCACCACCCCCGTCCTGCAGAACATCCTCCGCGAGCTGGCCCCGCCCGGCGAGCTGGGCAAAGCGCTGGGTACGTACGCGGCGATGCAGTCGTTGGGCATGCTCTCAGCGCCGCTGGTCTCCGGCCTGTCCAGCCTGCTGAGCTGGCGCCTGACATTCCTCGTCACGGCGGCGTCGGCGGCGTTCATTCTCCTGGCGCGCCTGCCCGTGGTGCCCCCGCCGGCGACGTCCCCGCAGAAGGTGAGCGGCCGCATCCAATGGGGGCCGACGGTCATCCACATGGTGACCGGCTTCATCGTCGGAGTCGGCATCATCGGGCTCGGTTTCCTCACCGCCCTGCAGGTGGGAGAGGCCTATGGCCTGGGCGCGGTGGGGCGCGGACTGGTGGTCATGTGCGGTGGTGCGGCGGCGTTTTTCGCTTCCCGACGCATCGGTGCCATGGCCGACCGCTATGGTGCCCGCACCGTCCTGGTGGCGAGCTCCGCGGCGGCGGCACTGGCGCTGTTCGTGCTGCCGATCGCCCCGTGGGCCCTGGTGGCAGCTCTCGTGTGGGCCGCGGCGGTGGCCGCCGGGCAGGGCATTCAGGCAACCGTGAACCTGGCGGTGATCAACGCGCCCGGCGGATCCTCACTCATCTCCACGGTGCAGGCTTTCCGCTTCTTCGGCTCCGCGGCCGCACCGGTGCTCTTCTTGCCGATCTACCTCGGTATCGGGTCGGCAGCGTTTTGGGTGGCGGCCGCAGCACTGCTGCTGGCCGCCACCCTGCAGTGGGTTAACCCACAGCGGGGGCTTTAAGCCTCGCCCTCGAAAAGGGTGGTCACGGAGCCGTTCTCGAAGATCTCGTGGATCGTCTTGGCCAGCAGCGGGGCGATGGACAGCACCGTGAGGTTCTTCCAGCCCTCCGTGGACTGCGGCAGGGTGTCAGTCGTGATGACCTCCTCCGCGCCGCACTCCGAGAGACGCTCGCGCGCCGGGTCGGAGAAGACACCGTGGGTGGTGGCGATAACGACCGACTTCGCGCCGGCCTCCTTGAGCACGCGCACCGCACCGGCGATGGTGCCACCGGTGTCGATCATGTCATCGAGGAGGATGCAGTCCTTGCCCTCAACCTCACCCACTACTCGGTTGGACACAACCTCGTTGGCCACATCCACGCTACGGGTCTTGTGCACGAACGCCATCGGCGCGCCGCCCAGGGTGTTGGCCCACTTCTCGGCGACCTTCACGCGACCCGCATCCGGGGAGACCACGCACAGGTTGTCCATGGAGTACTTGCTCATGATGTAGTCGGTGAGGATCGGCATGGCGTGCATGTGATCGACAGGGCCATCGAAGAAGCCCTGGATCTGATCCGTGTGCAGGTCGACGGAGACGATACGGTCCGCGCCGGCGGCAGCCAGCAGATCGGCGACCAGGCGCGCGGAGATCGGCTCACGGCCGCGGTGCTTCTTATCCTGACGCGCGTAGGGGTAGAACGGCAGGATCGCGGTGATGCGCTTGGCGGAACCACGCTTGAGCGCATCGATCATGATCAGCTGCTCCATGAGCCACTTGTTCAGCGGCTGCGTGTGCGACTGGATGACGAAGCAGTCGGCGCCACGCACGGACTCCTCGAAGCGGATGAAGATCTCACCGTTGGCGAAGTCCCGGGCAGTGGTGGGGGTGAGCTCATAGTCGAGCTCACGGGCCACAGCCTCGCCGAGCTCCGGGTGTGCACGCCCGGAGAACAGCATCATGTTCTTGTGGCTCTCGGTCCAGTGGGCAGTCATGATGTGCCGCTTAACCTTCCTGGTCGGTTGCGTTGTCAGCGTCCTGGGATTCCCGGGCGGCCTGCGCCGCGAGTGCGGCCGGGCTTCCCGGTCGCTTCTTCTCGACCCAGCCCTCAATGTTGCGCTGGGGTCCGCCGGACACGGCGAGGGCTCCCGGAGGAACGTCCTCGCGAATCACTGTACCCGCCCCGGAGTACGCGCCATCACCCACGGTCACCGGAGCGATGAACATGGTGTCCGAACCGGTGCGCACATGGGAGCCGATGGTGGTGTGGTGCTTGTTCACCCCGTCGTAGTTGACGAAGACGGAGGAGGCGCCGATGTTGGATTCCTCGCCGACAGTGGCATCCCCGATGTAGGTCAGGTGCGGCACCTTCGAACCGCGCCCCAGGGTGGCGTTTTTCGCCTCCACGAAGCCGCCGAGCTTGGTGTCCTCCGCCAGGACCGTGTTGGGGCGGATGTAGGTGAAGGGGCCGATGGTGGCGTTCTCGCCGATGACGGAACGCTCACCGTGGGTGCGCACGACGGAGGCGCCACGGCCGATGGTCATGTCCGTCAGGGTGGTGTCCGGGCCGATAACGGCGTTGTCGCCGATGGAGGTCGCCCCCCACAGCTGGGTGCCCGGGTGGATGACCACATCCTGGCCGACGGTGACGTTGACGCCGATGAAGGTCGACGCCGGATCGATGACCGTGGCGCCGGCGCGCATGGCGGCCTCCACGGTTCGGCGGTTGAGTTCGCGGCCAGCGGCGGCCAGCTGCACGCGGTCGTTGACGCCAGCCAGCTCACGGGGGTCGGCGGCGACATGTGCGCGGACCGGGTGGCCCGCGGCGCGGGCGATGCCGAGGACGTCGGTGAGGTACAGCTCACCCTGCGCGTTGTTGGAGTCCAGCTTGCTCAGCGCGCCGCGGAGAATGGCGCCGTCGAAGGCGAAGACACCGGAGTTGACCTCTGTGACCTCCAGCTGCTCGGCGGTGCCGTCCTTCTGCTCGACGATGGCGGTGACCTCACCGTCTGCGTTGCGGATGATGCGGCCGTAGCCGGTCGGATCATCCAACTGCATGGTGAGCACGGTGACAGCGGTGGGGGAGGAGGTATGGGCCTGAAGCAGCTTGTTGAGGGTGTCGGCGGTGAGCAGCGGGACATCACCGTTGGTGACGATGACTGCGCCGTCGAAGTCCGGGATCGGCTCGAGGCCGCACTGCACCGCATGTCCGGTGCCGTTCTGTTCCTCCTGCACGGCCTGCAGCACCGGGCGATCCAGCTCGACGGCGACGGCGTCGACGGCGGGGGAGACCTGATCGCGCTGATGGCCCACGACCGCGACGATGTGCTCCGGGTTGATGCCGGCGGCGGCGTGCAGTGCGTGGGAGAGCAGGGTCCGCCCGCCGATCTCGTGGAGTGTCTTCTGCTTCGTGGACTTCATGCGGGTGCCTGCGCCGGCGGCGAGAACCACCACGGCGCAGTCGGTGTGTGTAGGCACGTTTTGTCTCCTTGTGGGGGCGTTGCTCGTGTCCGGTCAAGCATATAAGCCGGAGGCCGCTTCGCGTGCTTATCGACGCCGCGCGGGCATGGTCTATGTCGTCGCCGACACGTCCTTGAGGCGGCGTGCGGCCACGACACCCACCAGGCCGATCGCGGCGAGGAACAGCAGCGCGGCACTCGACCCCAGTTGTGCCACGGCGCCGGAGACCGCACCGACCAGCAGCAGGATGACACCCATGAGGGTGTTGGCGGCGCCCACGTAACGGGTGCGTGCATCCCCCTCCGCCATGTCCACGATGTAAGTTTTGCGCGCCACACGGACGGCGGTGTGTGCCAGGTTGACCAGGAAGAAACCGATGGGGAAGACCCAGGCGTTGGCCGCGCCGGGCAGCCAGGCCGCTGCGGCGACGAGCCCGATGATGACGACCGAGGCGGCGAGTGCGCCGTAGCTCATGACATTGCGGGAGGAGGCGTCCGACCATACGCCGGAGATCCGCCCGCCGAGCACCGCTGCCAACCCGGAGGCGATGAGGAACGCACCGAGGCCGGTGAGCCCGTAACCGACCTCCTGGCTGAGGGTGACGATGAACGCCGTCGACAGTGCGGAGACCAGCAGCAAGGAGCGGACGATGACAAACTGCCGGAACTCGCGGTCACCGGTGAACAGTCCCCAGGTGTCGGCCCACCAGCCGCGCTGGAGGCCCTGTGGTTCCTTTTCCGAGACGGGTTCGTCGATGGTGCGGAAGACGAGGGCGGCCACCGCCCAGGCTGCGGCGGAGATGAAGATGAGGGTGGCGAGGATCCACGTGGGGATGGGCGTGCCGATGTACTCCAGGAACAGACCCACAGCCAGCGCGACGGCTCCGCCGACGGCGGCGGCGCGCCCGGTGATCACTCCGCGGCGTCCCTTGGAAATGGTGCGCCCCTGCACGTCCTTGGAGGCGATGGAGCACAGGGAGCGGAACACCGACAACACCGCCACAAGCCCGGTGACGGCCAGTCCGAGGGCGGCGCCGCTCAATGTCAGTGCTGCGATGCCGATGAGGGCGGCCGCCAGCCCCTGGCCGAGAGAGCCGATGACCCAGATGCGTTTGCGGGATCGTTGGGTGGTCACCCACGGGGTGAACGCGGCCTGGGGGAGCATGGACCCGGATTCGCGGATGGGGACCAGGAGGGCGATGAAGAAGCCGGGGGCACCGGCCGCCTGGAGGAGCCAGGGGAGGACGGTCTTGGCGGCGACGATCTGGTCGCCGACCCCCTGCAGGCCATTCGACCAGATGAAGCGGCGGGCGGCGTGTTCTTCGGAGCGGGTGGTCACGTGTGTCAACTCTAGTGCTGAAAGTAATGCATGCCCTTAATGGACTAAGCGGTCTATGGTTACCGTACCGTTTAGTTCGTGAAAGGAAATACCATGAAATTCCGTACCCTCACCGCCGTGATTGCCGCCTCTGGTCTGCTTGCCGCCTGCGCTGACGCCACCGCCGACAGCGATCCTGACGCCGCACTCGGTGTGCTTGCCGCCTCCACTCCGCACGCCGAAATCCTCCGCTGGGTCGATGAACAGGATGACTCCTTCGAGCTCGACATCTCCACGGTTGCCGGCGGCCCGGAGGCCAACGCGGCTGTGGCCAACGGCTCCGTCCCAGTCAACTTCTTCCAGCACGAGCCTTATCTCCTCGACTGGATCGATCAGACTGGAAAGGAGGGTGTCGAGGTGCTCGCCCAGATTCATATCGAGCCGATCTCGCTGTACTCCCAGCAGTATTCCGATATCGCCGATCTGCCTGACGGGGCCCGCATCGCCTTGCCGCGCAGCGCCAGCAACTTCGCGCGCGGCCTGCTGTTGCTGCAGGATCACGGGCTGATCACCCTCGACGCGGAACTCGATCCCGCGGCGGTGTCGCAGATTACGGTGGCGTCGATAGCCGAGAATCCGCACGGCTTCGAATTCCTGCCCATCGAGGACGAGTTGACCAGCCGCTCGCTCGATGATCCTTCCATCGCGGCAGCGGTGATCAACTCGAACTTTGCGCTCGAGGCCGGTTATGACCCGGCCGCGGACGGTCTCATCGCCGAGTCTCCCACCGACAATCCTTATGCCAACATCGTCGTCGGCGCTGAGGAATTCGCCGATGATCCGCGGGTGGTCGCGCTTGTCGACGCCCTCACCTCCCCCGCCACCTCCGAGTGGATCCGGGAGCGCTACGACTCGGCTGTCGTCCCGGTCCACGGTGAATAAAAGAACGCGGGCCACGGGCCCGTGACCTAACCTTTCCAGACAAATCAGTCTATTACTTTGCGAGGACATCATGACTCTGCCCATCATCTCCCTGCAGAAGCTTCTCGACGCCGACCAGGCCGAGATCGACCGCCTGCGCCAGGTCACCCACGAGATCGGCTTCTTCTATCTCGCCGACCACGGCGTGCCCGAGGATCTGCAGGCGGAGATGTTCGCCGTGGCGAAGGAATTTTTCGCCCTGCCCCAGGAGGACAAGGAGGAGATCGCGTTCACCGACAACCCGCATTACCGCGGCTACTCGCGTCTCGGTGAGGAACTCACCCAGGGCAAGACCGACTGGCGGGAGCAGATCGACTACGGGGCTGACCGTCCCGCCTGGACGGAAGGGTTCGAGGAGAATCCGTGGCGCGTCCTCGAGGGCCCCAACCCATGGCCGAGCGCCCTGCCGCGGATGCGGCCGCTCATCAACGAGTGGCAGGAGCGGCTCTCCGATGTCGGCCTCGAGCTGCTGCGCGCCTGGGCCGTGTCGCTGGGGCAGCGGCGCGACTACTTCGACGACATCTTCGACCACCCGCACCCGATGATGAAGCTCGCCCACTACCCGGCCCCGGCGAACGGGGAGGCGGGGCAGGGGGTCGGAGCGCATCACGACGCCGGCGTGCTCACCCTCCTGCTTCCCGAGGAAGGTTCCACTGGGTTGCAGGTGCAGCGCGACGGTGAGTGGTTGGACGTGCAGGCGCTGCCCAATCTGTTCATCGTCAACATCGGTGAGCTGCTGGAGGCCGCCACCGACGGCTACCTCATCTCCACCCCGCACCGGGTTCTGCCGTCCCCGCCCGGGACCGCGCGATTCTCGATCCCGTTTTTCCTCACCCCGAATCTGGATGCCCGTTTCCCGCGCATCGAGCTTCCTGAGGATCTGGCCGCCGCGGCCCGCGGCCTGGGCCGGGACATGAATGACCAGGAGATCTTCGACATCTCCGGGCTCAACACCTTGAAGTCGCGTCTGCGGGCCCACCCGGAGACCACCCGCCGCTACCACTCGGAGCTCGCCGCTACCCTGGGGGCATGATCTCTTCATTCGGCCGTCGTACCTTCTTCCGTGGCGCCGCGGTACTCTTTGCCGGCGCCGCCGTCACGGCCTGCTCCCGCAGTGACCAGGCCGAACCCCGCGGTTATGACGGTGATCCCCGTCCGCTGCCGATCCCGCCGCTTTACGAGGGAGAGCTCATCGACGGCCGCCGCCACTTTCATGTGACCACCCAGGCGGGTTCCGCCGAGATCCTCCCCGGTGTCGACACCCCGACGTGGGGTTTCTCCGGCGACCACCTGGGCCCGACCTTCCGGGCGCGCCGGGGTGAGGACATCACCGTCGACATCACCAACGAGCTCGATGAGATGACCACCATTCACTGGCACGGCATGAAGCTGCCCGCCTGGGCGGACGGCGGCCCGCACTCACCGATCGAACCCGGCGCCACGTGGGCCCCGGAGTGGACGGTCGAGCAGCCGGCCGCCACCCTTTGGTATCACCCCCACCCGCACGAGGTCACCGCCTTGCACTGCTATCGCGGCCTGGCTGGCATGTTCATCCTCGACGACGACGTCTCCGAGCGCCTCGACCTGCCCCACGAGTACGGGGTCGACGACATCCCGGTCATCATCGCCGACGCCAAGTTCCACGAAGACGGTCGCCTGGACGAGGAGATCGACCCCACTTTCGGACTCCTCGGCGATACCCCGCTGATCAACGGCATTACCAACTGCTCCTTCGCCGCGCAGACCCGCCGGGTGCGCCTGCGCGTGATCAACGCTTCCACGATGCGTTTCCACCACATCGCGCTTGCCGACGCCCGCCCCATCCACGTCATCGCCTCCGATTCCGGCCTCCTAGCCGCCCCGGAGGAGGTCGATTCCGTGCTGTTGAGCCCCGGCGAGCGCGTGGAGATCATCGTCGACCTCGAGCCGGGGGAGGAGGTTGCGCTCGAATCCGTCGGCCTGGACAACAACTTCGGCATTCCCACCGACGAGTACAGCCCCGACTTCGGCTTCGCCGACCAGTTCACCCTCCTGCAGATCACCGGCCCCACCGAGGACGCACCAGTACCCCGGGCTTTGCCTGCGGAGCTGGATACGGCGGCGTCGATAAGCCCGGACATGGCGGAGGCACCGCGCCGGGACTTCGTGCTCAACACCTTTGAAATCAACGGCCAGCTCATGAACATGAACCGCGTCGACTTCGTCATCGACCACCAAGGGCCGGAGTTGTGGACCGTCACCAACGAGAACTCGGACTGGCCGCACAATTTCCACGTCCACGACGCCCGTTTCCAGGTGCTCGGCTTCACCGACACCGACGTCACGGAGATGGCCGCCAGCGGCTGGAAGGACACCGTCTCCCTGCCGCCGGGCGCCACGGTGGAACTCGCCGTCGAATTCGGCTGGTACCCCGACAACACCATTCCCTACATGTTTCACTGCCACATGCTCATGCACGAGGACAACGGCATGATGGGGCAGTTCATGGTGGTTGAGGAGGGGCAGGAGGCGGCCCTGAAGCCGATGTCAGGACATGGGGCACACTAACGGGGGTAGTGCTGCCTGAGGGGGTGAGGGTGCTTGACTGCCGAATGACCTGGTGTTTATGCGGGTGAAGTGTGATGTGCGTCCGCGGATCGCTTGTGGCTACACCTTTTATCTGGGGGCCTGTTAAATTTGGTCCGTTAACTACCTGTATCTGCTGTGTCAGTCCCCTGAAGGGCGTCACTGTCGTGTAAAGCGGCCATTCTGACAGGGATTGATGGCTGGTATGGGGTTCGAGCACAGGCAAAAAGGAATTTCCATGTCTGCTCCACCGCTGCTGAAATCGACAGCCGCCCGGATCATCTCGCTGCTCACCGTCGTCATCCTGGTACTTTCCGGTCTCGTCTGGGCGAATGACTCCGCTCAGGCACAGGACAAGGGGCAGATTACCCTTGACGTGCAACCAGCGACCCCGTCAATCAGTGCGACAGAGATCGCCCAGTTTGAAATCCGCTGGGCGTGTTCTACGCCGAACACCAACTGCGATGGGGTGGTGATCACCGCGCCGATCCCCGAATTCGTCGACTACCCGGACATCTTTGTGGGTGGTACCCCGACGGGTGTGGCCTCTTCTGGTGGGTTCTCCGGGCAGCCGGTCTTCAACGCGCGGACCCGCATTATGACGTGGACGATGAACAACCCGCTGCCGGCGGGCTCCTCCGGTTCGCTGTTCTACCGTATCCAGACCCCGGCGGGCACGGTTCCCAATGAGTCTGAGTTTGTGCTCACAGCGACCGCTGAGTCGACCAACTCCGACACCGTGGTGGCCGATAACGCCGCTAATCCCGTCATCGTGCGTTCCCAGTATGACCTGGTTGCGGATAAGCGCCGTGCCAACGCGTTGGCAGATCCGTTGGTCGGATCCGAGGTGACGTACTCCGTGTGGGCTGGCGACAGGCGACATTTCACCCCTTCGACCGGACGCGGCGGTAACGGGCAGCTCGGCCCGTACAACCTCAGTGGGGAAAGGCGTGACGGTCTCTGGAACCTCATGAATGTCACGCTCACCGACACCCTGCCCGAGGGCGCGGAATTCGTTTCTGCGACCGGTGGTGGTGAATATGATTCCGAAACACACACTGTGACGTGGCCGCCGTTTGATTACGCGATTCAGCGGGCCGACGGGACGTGGGGTGCCAAGGGAGACAACGCATCGGGTGTTCCGCCTTTCCACTACCTCACTGTCCGCTACCCCGCCGATAAGTTCCCCGCCGGTGAACCGATCGAGAACACCGTCAACGCCACTGCGCACCCGTTGTTCGCGGAGGATGTGGAAGTCACGGCCTCTGAATCTGATGTTGCTACCCCGGTGGGTGACTCAGGCGCTTACGGCGGCTCCTTCAGCAAGGGATACGGCTCCGCGCATAACCGCAACACCAACCGCGGCACGGTGAACGGGGCCTACTTCGGTTTCAATGGTTCGAATACCTCTTCCGTGCCTCTCGACGTCCGATTGAACGACCACTTGCCCTGCATGCTCACCTCTCCGGAGGGGCCGGGGTGCGACACCCCCGCGATGAAGGTCAATCAATTTACCTGGTCTGCGCTCTCCTGGGGCGAGTACACCCTCCGCTGGGAGACCACCACCGGTGTTTCCAACGGTAGCGAGGACTTCAGCCTCAACGGGTCCCGTTCCGTGGTTTTCACCCCTTCGCTGGAGCCCGACGAGACGATCACCTCCTTCTACGTCACAGGTAGCATCCCGGCAGGATCCACTTACTCCCTGACCGTGCACGGCACCGTCGTGGATGAGTTCCCTCTCGAAAGGCCGGAGGGATTCAGGTACCAGAGCCCGATCCTCAACGGCGATCAGCCCTCTAACCTGCGCGAATACGCCACCCGGGGAATGTGGTTGGAGAACTGCGTGAGCGAAGACTCCGGCCTGTACCACGACAACGAGCGTGTCGTAGGTCCCGGCGGAGCTGATGCAGGGACAAATTCGCGTTGTGGCTACATCCGTGTGAACCCCGATGCGCCAATATATAGCGTCACCAAGAATGAGCTCTTCATCAACCCCGGTGGACAGTCGACCCTGCGGGGAGACTTCAGTGTCCATGCTTCCTCTCCCAAGGATGTCCGCCCAGTCATTACCGAGCTTCTTCCGGAAGGTTTCACCTATGTTCCGGATACGTTTACGTTCCAGAACAATCGCTACGTCCCGCAGGATGAAGCGGACGTGGAAGTTATCGACAACTTCAATAACACTGGCCGCCAGCTGGTCCGGGTCTCCTGGCCTGATGAGTACTTCTTCCCCCGCCTCACGAGACTTAACGTGGCCCTCACCTTCGATATCGAGGCCGAACGGGGTCTGCCGGCTGGCAGCTACACCAATGACATTTATGCCTTCGACAAGCTGATTCCCAACCGTAACGATCCCTTTGCGGCCAAGACTCACTGCACAACAACGGCGCAGACCACTGAGTTCAACGCTGATGATGACCGGGCAGGCATCTATGGGTCCGTGTACGGCGGTGAAGGCAAGATGTTCGGCTGTGGTGAGCAGGACAAGATCACCGTTGTCGAACAGGCCTCTATTGACGGCACGAAATGGGTCAAGGGCTCCCCTCCGGATGATCGCTTCCATGCGGCCCCGGAAATTGGCGTTGTTGATGGCGGCGAGAACGCCCAGTACCGCCTTGACCTCTACAACTCAGGTTCTGTAGCTATCAAGGACATCGTCCTCTATGACATTCTCCCGCATGTCGGCGACACCGGCGTACTGGTTAATGATCAGCAGCGCGGTTCCGCATGGTCGTCCACTTTGGCGAAGGCTGTCCAGGCCATCCCAGGTGCCACGATTTCTTACTCGGCGTCATCTAATCCGTGTCGACCAGAGGTGTTTCCGGACAATGACGGTTGCGCCGATGACTGGAATACCAACCTGAATGCGATAGGTCGACTCAACGTCAAGGCCGTCAAGGTTGTCTTCGGTGATGCGCAATTGCAGCCTGGTGACACCTGGTCCGCGAATCTGGAGATCACAGCCGAGGAAGGCCGGGGAGGTATCGCCTGGAACTCCTTCGCAGTAACCGGTAAGAACGCCGTGAATGAGGTGCCCCTCCTCCCGGTGGAGCCGGCGAAGGTCGGTCTGGCGGTCCCGGTTGAGGTTGATTTGTCGAAGGTGACTGACTCTGAGGGCGTGTACCGTCCGGGTGATGAAGTCGCGTGGAATATCGAGGCTCTGAACCATGGTCCTGGTTGGGCCACCGATGTGTTCATCGCTGATGAGCTGCCCGCCGGGGTGGAGTACGTCAGTTCCACCGTGGAGTACGGCTATTACGATGATGCCGAAACATGGGTGAGCACCGGCACGGGCACCAGCACGTTTGATCAGAACACCGGCAGTTGGAACCTGGACCAACCGCTTCGCCCTGCCAATAACCAGTACACCGACGGTTCCACGGCAGTCGATGTGGAGGCCACGGCCGGCGATTCTGTCGAGGCCGAGCCCACACCGCCAGGTGAACTGCCGGAACCGACGGCCGCCCGCCTCAACATTGTCACCAAGATCAAGGAAGGCACCGAGGGGCAGACGATCTGTAACAACGTCACCCTGACAACCGCGGACCTCAACCGCGGTGACAGTGATGCGCAAGCGTGCATCACCGTTGGCGTTAACGTGACGGGCACCATTTGGGATGATGTGTCCGGTGAGGGCAATATCGGCGACTCGGAGGATCGCCTTCGTGGAGTCACCGTGTCGCTTCTCGACGCCAAGACCGGCGAGCCCATCCTCGATCGTTATGGTGATCCGATTACCGCCGTCACTGATGATGAGGGTAACTATGTCTTAAGCGGTGTTGCGCAGGGCAACTACACCGTCTCCTTGGACCCCGCCACCCTGCCCGAAGGCGAATGGGTCAACACCTTCGATCCTGACGGGACTGGCACCCCGAATGTCACCGCCATCACGGTGGGGGATCAAAACGTCGCCGAGATCAATTTCGGTGTCACAGGGCCGTCCACCATCGGTGATTTCGTGTGGGTGGACACCAACGGCAATGGTGTCATCGATGAAGACGAAGAGCCGATGGAAGGCATCACCGTGAGGCTTCTCGACGCCACCGGCGAGGAGATCTCCACGACCACGACCGACGAGGATGGCAGGTACTCCTTCACCGGTCTTCTGCCGGGTACCTACCAGGTGCGCTTCGATGTGCCCGCCGGCTATGCGCCGACAGAGGGTGATGATTCGGTCGGGGCGACTCCCGCGCCCATCACCATCCAGGGTCGTTCCTCCCAACTGGACCAGGACCTCGGCTTGCGCGGCATCGGTGAGATCGGCGACACCGTGTTCATCGACGACGAGACCAAAGCCGGGATCCCGAACATCACGGTTGAGCTTCTCGACGCCGATGGCGAGCTGATCTCCACCACCACCACCGACGATGACGGCAAGTACCTGTTCAGCAACCTGCTGCCCGGTGCCTACCAGGTCCGTGTCACTGATCCTTCCAATGACAACATCACCTATGTTCCCGTGGGGCATGACATGACCTTGCCGGTGGTTTCGCTGACTCCGGAGAACATGGTCAATGTGGACCAGGACTTCGGTTTCCGCCCGCTCAACCCGGTGACCCTCAGCGTGGAGGCAAAGGCTACAGCCAGCTACACAGAGGCATACACCTGGGAGGTAAGCAAGACCGCCGAAAAGGAGCGGGACGAGATCCCGGCGGACCAGACTGCTGCCCCGGAGTTCACCATCACCGCCACCCCGCAGGGCCCGACCTTGGCGCCGGTGCCGGAGTCGGCGAAGTTCACCGCGACGGTGACGCTCACCAACAACGAGGCCACCGCCGCCACGGTCACCAACCTGCAGGTTAACGCCGCAGACCTGACCTGTGAGCCGGCCACCAGCGAGGATGTCACTGTCCCCGCCAACGGCACCGCCACCGTGGAGGTCACCTGCACCGGTCCGGTGCTTGACGGCCAGACCACGGTCGCCGACATGGAGGCAGCGCTCAAGGACATCACCCTGACGGCCACCGCCATCCAGGCTGGTACGGGCACCCCCGTGGCCCAGTCCACCGGCAACGTCACCGAGGCAACGATCAGCCACGATCCGACAGGCGACACCAACGCCAGCGTCGATGTTGTAGACATCTTCAACGACGGTGAGCCGGAGACCATCGGGACGGCTACGGCAGCTGAGGGTGTCCAGGAGTTCACCTACACCTCGGATGCTCTCACCCCGACTGCAGGTCAGTGCGACCCGTACAAGAACCGGGTCGAGCTGACCTCGGGTGATGACGTCCTTGCCACCGATGAGGCCACCCACACCCTCTGTGCTTCCGGTGCCGCAATCCCGGAGGCAGAAGTCGAGGGCACCTTCGACCGCATCTACGGCTGGGACATCACCAAGGAGACCGTCTCCGCGCAGACGGTGCCGCTGGAGGGCACGAGCGATAGGGGTGTGAGCATCGACTACCGCATCACCACCACCGAGACCCCGGCCACCCAGGCCAACCACAGCTACACCGCTGTGATCACGGTGGATAACCCGGATGCGGCCGGCATCTCCCCGATGCTGGTCAACGTCACCGCCACCTCGGCTGCCTTCGGCGCCTGCACCGTCATTGGTGGCGAGAACGCGCAGATCGATCCGCAGGGCAGCAGCCAGTTCGCGGTCACCTGTGACGTTCCGGATACCTACACCGAGGATCTCACTGACACTCTCACCTGGGAGGTCACCCGGGTTGATGCCTCTGGCCAACCGGCGATCAGCGGCACGGTGGACGTCAGCGGTACGGAAATTCCCTTCAATGAGGCTGTTGTGGTCTCCGACCCGAATGCCACCGATGAGACCCGGGAATACACCTGGCAGGACGGAACCCAGGCCTACACCTGGGATCTCACCTGGGACGGCGATGGTGTGCGCATTATGCCGAACCGCTGTGTCTCCGTGCTCAACACCGCTCAGCTGGCCGCTGTCGGCGACCAGGCCCACGTCGATCAACTTCCGGCGGGTGTGACCACCTCGGATCAGTTCTGCAACGCCGGTATCTCCGGGCACATCTTCCTCGATGAGGAGCGCACCGGTACCGACCTGGGTGGCAAGCCGATGTTCAACGGTGAGGTCACCGTCCGCCTCATGAACGACGTCGGTGAGGAGATCGCCTCCGTGACCACCACCAACGGCCTGTTCAACTTCGGCGGCGTCGATACCGGCACCTACTACGTCGAGTTCGACGCCCCGGAGGGCCACGGCTTCTCCCCGCAGGTCAACACCGACGGCAACCGCATCGGCGAGCCGGGAGTCACCGACGCCGGCTCCGCAGACGGGTCCGACGCCACCGTCCGCACCCCGTCATTCACCATCGGCGGTGACAACGACAACACGCCAGCCAACATCGACGCTGCAGTGTTCCCCCTCAAGCCCATTGAGTTGGACATTGACGTCGAGGCTGCCGCCACCTACGCCAAGGCGTATGAGTGGGAGATCACCAAGACCGCCGATCCGACGGCCGCCACCCTACGCCCGGGAGCGGAGCAGGAGATCACCTACCAGGTGACCGTCGACGCTGAGGAGACCATCCGCCCGCTGGCCACCAAGATCACCGGTACGCTCACGCTCACCAACCCCGAGCAGCGTGAAGTCACCCTCGGCGAGATCACCTTCGAACCGGAAACGTGTGTGATCGATGGCGACCCCGTCGAGAAGCTCGGTGCCGGCGAGGAAATCACCGTCGGCTTCACCTGCGAGGTGGAGATCACCGGGGCGTCGGAAAGCGAGATCAAGGAGGCCCTCGAGGCCATCGAAATCACCGCCACCGTCGGCGCCACCACCGCCACCGGCAGCGATGACGACGTTGAAGTCACCCACGATGAGGCCGCCGACAGCGGCACCGAGGGGACCCTGGAAGATGTGCTGCGCAGCGAAGGCAAGGAGGACATCGTCCGCGATGAGGTCGAGCTGAGCGTCGCCGACCTGCCGCGGACCATCGACTACACCGTCACCCTCACCAAGGATGAGCAGGAGACCGAGGTCTGGACCAACGAGGCCACGGTCGGCGAGGTCAGCGCCACCTCCACCGTCACCCTCACCCGAGAGGCCGCGGGTGCGGTGACCGGCACCTTGTGGAACGACGTCAATAGGGATGGCGCCATCGACGAGGGCGAGCAGCGCCTCGAGGGCCTCGAGCTGGAGCTTATCGACGCCGCGGGCAACCGCATCGGCAATATCGCCACCACCGATGCCGACGGCAACTACACCTTCGACGACGTGCCCGCCGGCGACTACTTCGTCCGCGTGCTCACGGTGCCGGAGAATATGAAGCTCGTCGCTGATCCTTCCGGTATCGAGGACCCGGAGCTCATCTCCGCGGTGAGTGTCACCGCGGGTGAGACGACGGATGCGCAGAACTTCGGTTTCGCCACCACCCTCGGCAACGTCACCGGCGTCATCTGGCATGACGCCAACCGTGACGGCGTCGTCGACGGCGATGAGAACGGCATCCCGGGCGTGGAGGTCGAGCTTATCGACGCCACCGGCGCCCAGGTCGCCACCGTCACCACGGGAGAGGACGGTTCCTACTCCTTCACCGACCTGCCCGCCGGTGAGTACACCGTCCGCGTGGCGGAGACCCCGGAGAACTGGGAACTCGTCGCTGATCCCGAGGGAATCGACACCCCGACCCTCGAATCGACCATCCAGGTCGAGGAGGGGGAGACCGTGGAGAACCAGAACTTCGGATTCGATACCGAGGTCGGCGCCGTCAGCGGCTCCGTCTTCGATGAGGGCACCGGACTGGGTATCCCGGGTGTGGCGGTTGAGCTCACAGACGCCACCGGTGCGGTCATCGCGACCGTACTCACCGGTGATGACGGCAGCTTCTCCTTCACCAACGTTCCCGTCGGTGACTACACCATCGAGATCGTCCACCCGGCCGGCTACGTCCAGTCCTCTGGCCCGGACGGACTGCTACTCACCTCTAACGTCACCGTCGTGGCCGGTAAGGAGGTCACCGATCAGGACTTCGGTTTCCGCAAGTTCACCCCGAACGGCAACGTCTCCGGCACCCTGTGGGATGACCAGAACAACAACGGGCTCCTCGACTCCGGTGAGCCGGGGCTGCACCGCTGGGTGGTGGACCTCATCGATGAGACCGGTGCGATCGTGGACACCACCACGACCGATCTCGGCGGTAACTATGAGTTCACCGTCCTGGAAGGCGGGACCTACACCGTCCAGGTGAGCCCGTCCGCCGGGTGGCAGCAGACCGCCGACCCGGACGGCCCGGCCACCGGTGCCCTGGCCTACGACTTCCTCCTCGCCGAGGGAGGCGAGCGTCACGGCTTGGACTTCGGGTTCCACAACCCGGCCACCCCGCCGCCGGTCACCCCGGGATCCTCGGATGGGTCGATCCTCATCCCGCTGATTATCGGCGGTCTGATCGGATCCTCCATCGCCGGATCCTCGGTGTCTGATGGTTCCTCGGTGCCGACCCCGGTTACCCCGGTTCCGGCTCCCGAGGTGGAGATCCCCGCGCAGGACACCCCGGACGTCCCGGACACCAAGGACGTGCCCGATACGAAGCTGGTCCCGGAGAAGGGCGAGCCGGGCAAGCAGGCACCCGCCCAGCCGGGCAAGCCGGTCAAGTCCAGCCCGCTGGCTAACACTGGTGCGAGTGTCATCGGCTTGGTGATTGTGGCCCTGGTCCTGGCCGGGCTGGGAGCGCTGTTGGTGGTGCGCCGGAGGAAATAGCCACTGACAGACTGAAGGCCCCCTGCTCTTGGAGCAGGGGGCCTTGGTCGGTGGTATGGGCCGGTTTCCTAGATGGAATGGATCGCCGACTCCTTGAGTAGTTGCAGCCGAATGCGCTTGGCGGTTTCCATGTGATCGCGTGCGAGTTCTTGCGCGCGATCGGCGTCCCGGGACTCGATGGCAGCCAGCAGTTCAGCATGTTCGTCCAGTGAGCTCTCCCAGCGGTTGTCCACTGCCAGGGTGGGGCGAGGGGAGTGGATGAGGTGGCTTTCTAAACGTTCGAGCAGATCGATGAGGACGGGGTTGTGCGTCGCCGCCCAGATCGCCTCATGGAATTCCAGGTTGGTGCTGAGCATCTGCTGATCTGTGGGATCCTCCAGAGCCCGGTCGCGGGCAAGCAGCCCCTCCAGGCGCAGCAGCTCAGTGAGCTGGTGGGAGCGGGCGGCCTCCGCGGCGGCAGTGGCCTCGAGCTTCACACGCAGGTCATAGACCTGAATGACACGCTCCGGGTCCGTGCGGGGAATCTCCAGCCCGCGGTCCCGTCGCACCAGCAGCTGTTCTTGCTGGAGTCGCGTGAGGGCGGAGCGGATCGGGGTGCGGGACACCCCGAAACGCTCGGCCAGCGGGATCTCCTTGAAGGGGGTCCCCGCGGGATGCTGGCCTGTGAGAATCTCATCGCGCAGCACCGTGAAGATTTGGTCGGAGTCGATCTTCCGCCCGCGAGGTGCGCTCATTGTCTTACTCTCTTTCATGCCGGTGACCGGTACCGGAAAGGCCTGGAACACCGCATTCTACCTGTCAGGCCAGCGAGCCGGCCCTGCGGCCGAAGACACAGCCCGCGGCGAGCCCGGTACCGCCCGGGTAGTTGGTGCTGAACAGTCCGCCCAGCATCTCGCCGGCCGCGTAGAGTCCCTCGATCCACTCGCCTTTATCGTTAAGCACCCGGCCGTGGGCATCAGTTTTCACGCCGCCGAAGGTGAAGGTAATGCCGCAGGTCACGGGGTAGGCGTAGAAGGGCCCGCTTTCCAGGGGGACCGCCCAGTTGCTCTTCGGGGGAGTCACGTCCGCGTTCTTGCCGTCCTTGACCGTCGGATCGAAGTCAACATCGCGGTTGACCGCGGCGTTGTACTCCTCGATGGTGCGGACAAAAGCCTGCTTGTCGACGTCGAGCTTCTCCGCCAACTCCTCGATGGTGTCGGCCTGCTGGACGGAGATACCCGGCATGTCGTACTCCTCGGTACGCAGCATCGGGCGGATGGTGGAGTCATACACCTGGTAGGCCAGCGACCCCGGCTGCTGCAGGATTTCCTTGCCGTACTTCGCGTAGGTGTAGTTGCGGAAGTCCGCACCCTCGTCGAGGAAGCGCTCGCCATCACGATTGATGAGCAGACCCAGAAAGTAGCTCTGGCGCGTCAGCCGGTTGGTCAGTTCCCGATTCGACTCGTTGTCCGCGCACAGGGCGTCCCACTGCACGCTGTGGCAGGTGTGGAAGTCGCCGCCCTCGGCTGCTCCGATGTCCTGGGCGGCCGCGATCATGTCACCCTGGTTGTACGGCGTGCCACGGACCTTGGCGTTCTCCCAGCCCTCGCCGAGGTGTTCACGGCGCCACTCGGGGTTGGACTCGAATCCGCCGGCTGCCATGACCACAGACTCGGCGTAGAGCTCAACCTCGCCGTCCTCGGTATCGGCGCGGACCCCGATCACCTTTCCGGAGTCGTCGGTGATGAGGGAACGGGCGCGATGGCCGTAACGGATATCGACGCCGTGCTCGAGCGCCACGCGGGTGTGGTCCTCGATCATGCCTTCTCCACCGCCGACATTGCCCACATGCAGGCCACCCCAGAACAGGTAGCTGCCGTCCGGGCGCTCGTACGCCTGGCGCTCGTACATGAGGCGGTACTTCAGGCCGAGGGACTTCAGCCACAGCAGGGTCGGGGTGATTTCCTCGATGAGGACGTCGGTGAGAACCGGATCGTTGCGACCTTCAGTGACCTTCTCTAGATCAGCGCGATACTCCTCGGCGGAGTACGGGGGAACGACGGTGTCAGCGTGGCGTGGGTCCTCCTCGACGAGGGACTTCAGGTCCTCCAGTCCGTCGTGGACGATGCGGGTGGCGCCGGCGGTGTAGAAGCTGTTGCCGCCGGCCATGTTCTCGGTGCCGCGCTCGAGGAGGATGACCCGGCGGCCTCGGGTGGCGGCGGCGTGGACGGCGCTGAATCCCGCGTTGCCGCCACCGACGACGATGACGTCCGCATCGTTGGAGCGGGTGTGATCAGTGGACATGTGGTTCTCCTTCGTGAGGGTCCGGTTGACGGTATCCAGAAGTGTACAGCTGTATACAAAGACTTGTCTACTGTTTCCTGATTTCTTCTTGTGGCGTGGCGCGGGAATGAAGGGTGGAGGTCATCAGGGTTGTTCTGGGTCATATTTCCCTATTGCTATGACGTGAATCATAGTGTACGACTGTATACAACGCGGGAGGCAACGTGTCTCTCCGGACTAAAAGAGCCAGGAGGTTCAACATGGCAAAGCAGGTGAAGCTGGGCTTGTTCGCCGTGGTGGTGGTGATCGTCGCGGCCCTGGCGTTCGCGAATGCGGCGTCCAGCGGCGGCATCAGCACCGCCAGAAGCAAACTCACCCTGATTGCCCCCGCCGCCCCCGGCGGAGGTTGGGACGGGTTCGGCCGTGAAGCACAGCATGTGATGCGCGCGGACGGCATCGTTAACAACCCGCAGGTGGTCAACATCCCCGGAGCCGGCGGCACTATCGGGTTGAGTCAGTTCGTCCAGGAGGTGGGACGCGAAGATCTCATCATGGTCACCGGCGGTGTCATGGTGGGAGCCATCGAACTGTCCAACAGCACCACCGGATTCGACGACGTCACGCCGTTGGCCCGCATGGCCGACGACTACTCGGTCCTCGTGGTGCCGGACAGCTCGCCGTTTAAGACCTTGGACGATTTCCTCGCGGCGTGGACGGTCAACCCCGGTGGCAATTCCATCGGTGGCGGCTCCCTCGGCTCCATCGACCATCTCCTGGGCGGCCTGCTGGCACTGGAACTGGGTATGGACCCCAAGAGCGTCAACTACGTCGCCTACTCCGGTGGCGGTGAAGCCCTCAACTCCTTGCTCTCGAACACCACAGCCGCCGGAATCTCGGGCTACAACGAGGTCAGGGATCAGATCGAAGCCGGGAACCTCCGAGCGCTGGCCATTTCCTCAGAAGAGCGTCTCGCCGGATCCGATGTCCCCACCTTCATCGAGCAGGGGGTTGATGTCTCGATGTCTAACTGGCGTGGGTTCGTCGCGCCCCCGGGCATCTCCCCGGAGGCGGAGGCAGAACTCCTGGCCATCGTCGATGAGCTGCGCAACAGCGACGACTGGCAGGCCGCCGTCGAACGCAACAGCTGGATCGACACGTATCAGACCGGCGAGGACTTCACGACGTTCCTCGCCGAAGAAGTAGAGACAGCACAACAGGTAGTGAAGGAGCTTGGACTGTGACACACCACGACATTGACCCCCGCCCGACCGCCGGCACCGATCCGGCCGAGGAGCACCCCGAGCTGGGCCGCGCGCACCGGTGGGGCTGGCTCTCCGGCCGCAGTGAACTCGGTTTCGTGCTCCTCATCGTCATTGTCGCGACGTGGCTGCTTTTCGGCTCCTTTTCCATGGAGGTGCTCGGGCAGTCGCGGCCGGGCCCTCAGTTCTTCCCGCTGGTGGTCGCAGGCATCCTCTACGTCGCTGCAATCGCCATCACGATCTCCGTGGTCACCCGGCCGACCCTGCCGGACGGTGAACCCCACCCGGGCCGCGGTAACTTCTCGCCTGAGTTGCTCATGGACATCTCCGACGTGGACGGGGAGCGCACGCGGCGCCGCTACAGCAAGTACACCGACGACTATGCGACCTACTCGGACTGGGCGACCGTCGGCAAGGTTGTGGGCGGCGTGGTCCTGTTCATCCTGCTTCTCCATCCGGTCGGCTGGATCATCAGCGCGACACTGTTGTTCTGGATCGTCGCCTGGGCGCTCGGTTCCCGTCGCCCCCTCCTCGACATCGGCGTAGCTCTGCTCTTCGCCTCCGTCATTCAACTCGCATTCAACGCCGGGCTCGGTCTGCCCCTCCCGGCCGGCTTCCTGGAAGGACTGCTCTGATGGACCAGCTCTCATTGTTATTCGATGGCTTCGCCAATGCCATCACCCCCGCGAACCTGTTGTGGGTGTTCCTCGGGGCACTGCTTGGAACGGCGGTCGGTGTCCTCCCTGGACTCGGATCCGCCATGGCTGTTGCCCTACTTTTGCCCATCACGTTTTCTCTCGACGCCACCGGCGCCTTCATCATGTTCGCCGGTGTCTACTTCGGTGGACTGTTCGGTGACTCAACCGCCGGCATCCTGCTCAACACCCCCGGAAACTCCTCAGCTATCGCCTCCACTTTTGAGGGGCACAGAATGGCGAAGAACGGCCAGGCGGCGAAAGCTCTGGCCACCGCAGCTCTGGGTGCCTTCACCGGTGGCCTGATCGCCACCTCCCTGGTGGTGTTCTTCGCCCCGACCCTGGTCCGCCTGGCCACCCTTTTCGGCCCCGCCGAATACTTCGCACTTGCCGTCGGCGCGTTCTTGGCGATCTCAGCGGTCGTCGCCGAATCGGTGTTCCGCGGGCTCGCGGCCCTGGCGATCGGCCTGGCACTGGTCCTGGTCGGCATCGACGGACCCAGTGGCACCTCCCGCTTCACGTTCGGTTCGCCTGAGCTTTTCGACGGTATCTCCATCATCGTCATCACCGTCGGACTGCTGGCCCTCGGCGAAGTGCTGCGCGTGTCCTCCCGCATCCACCGGGAGGAGAGCCCCATCCAGATCCAGCCCAAGGGCTTTGCTCGACTCAGCGTCAAGGACTTCCGGGCGGCCGCCCCGGCCTGGCTGCGCGGCACAGCCTTCGGTGCGCCTTTCGGCCTGATCCCGGCCGGCGGCTCCGAGGTGCCGACCTTCCTGGCCTACGGCACAGAGAAGCGACTGGCCAAGCGGGCCGGCGACACCGAATTCGGTACCACCGGATCCATCAAGGGACTGGCCGCCCCGGAGGCGGCAGGCAACGCCACGGCCGGTACCGCCATGGGTGCGCTGCTGGCTCTCGGACTGCCGACCTCCGCCACCGCGGCCATCATGCTCGCCGCCTTCCAGCAGTACGGTATGCAGCCCGGCCCGCTCCTCTTCGAGCGCAGCGGAGACATGGTCTGGGCACTGTTGGCGTCACTGTTCATCGGCCTGGTGGTGCTGCTCATCCTCAACTGGTCCTTTGCACCGATGTGGGCCAAGCTGCTCAACATCCCGCGCCACTACCTCTACGCCGGCATCACCATCCTGTCGATGCTCGGCGTGTACGCCATCAGCTCCTCCACGTTCGACCTGTGGCTGGTGTTGGGACTGGGACTGCTCGGCTTCATGATGCGTCGCTACAACATCCCCGTCGCCCCGGTTCTCATCGCCGTGGTCCTCGGCCCTCTGGCGGAGACCGAACTGCGCCGCGCGCTCGCGGTGTCCGAAGGGGATCCGTCCATCCTCGTGTCCAGCCCGTTCACCATGGTCATCTACGGTGTGCTGGCCATCGCCCTGGCGGTCAGTGCCGTCCAGCATGTCCGCCACATCATGGCCAACTCACGGAAGAAGGACGATGTCGCCGTCGACGACACCGCCCTCCATGTGTAGCTTCCCCGCCAGGACCTGGCCAGTAGACCTCTGATTCTGAGTCGGAATCGAAGACTAATTCTGACAAGATCGCAGCACCGCCCCGTCGCACCACGTGCTCTTCCCCGGAGACTGCACTATCGCCCCTTCTACTACGGCCGCAGCAGTGCCCCGGGCGGTGACGTTCTCCGCGGCGATCGCTGCGGGGACGACGGCGGTCGGCCAGGAGGAGGGCTTGTCGACGCCGAACAGGGCTGCCTGGTCGACCTTCTTGCCGATCGCTTCGACAAGCAGCGGGCGGATCTCGTCCCACAGGGGGACGTCGGAGTCCGCTACCAGGGCGTCGGGGATCGGGACGATGACGGCGAGCTCCTCGGCGGTCATGGTGACGTTCTCCCACGTGGATTCCGTGGTCTGCTTCAGACCAGTGTCTCCTTCCACCCAGTAGGCCTCGGGCAGGGACGCAAGGACCGGCTGCTTGGTCTTGGCTGAAGACATCGGGACGCGGCGAGCGCGTTCCAGGATGACCGAGGACGAGGGGGCTTCCTTGAGGATGGTGGTGATGACCTGGCCGGGCAGCATCGCGTCAGTGAGATCTGCGCGCCCGACAATGTTGTCAAAAGCCATGGTTGACTTTCTTTCTCGACCCAGTAGGGGTCAGGTTGGTGTTCGGGGTTACTTGCCGAGAAGCTGCTTGCGCAGCCAATCAGCCTCCTGCAGTGGGGCGCCACCGGAGTTCTCGCCGGCGACGACCACATCTGCGGGAGGAGTGTTGTTGGTGGAGGCCTGTGCGAACGCTTCCTTGAGTGCTGCGGCGTGCTCGGTGAGCTCCTCGACGGTGCTGCCGCGAAGCAGTTCGACGGGCACACCACTGTCGGCGACGAGCTCAGCGCGTTTCGAGGCAAGGGCCATCTGCTGGTTCTCCGCCTCCAGGGCGGCGATCCGTTCGGCGGCCTTCTGCGCTTCGGTCTTGTTCGCGTCCTCCGCCTCCTGGTACTTCTGCGCCAGGGGCTTGTACTGGTTGCGCTCGGTGCGGTACCGGGCGGCCTCGCGACGGGTCTTGTCCAGCTCAGCCTGGAGCTGCTCGACCGTCACGTCCTTCTTGCCCTCGGCCTCCCCGGCACCGGTACCCGCTGTGGCCTCGGGGGGTTTCAGGGGTTTTGGCGGGGGTAGTGGTGGCGGGCTCTGTGGTGGGTTCAGACATTGTTCCTCCTGGAAACACATGCGGTTATGACACAACCCCGCCACCACCTGGGTGAGAATGCGGGGGTCAGCGGAAGACAGAGGAGTCGAACCCCACGTAGATCACTGCGTCGCCGGCTTTCGAGACCAGCTGGCCACCATGGCCTTGCCTTCCATGCAAAAGCCCGGCACGCCACCAGATGGTGGGGCCGGGCTGTAGAGAGTCGAGGGGTGCTGAACTAGGCGGTGGGTACGCTGCCAGTTCGGATCGTTTCGGCGCACTGTCGTGCATAGTGTCCGAGGTCGCCGTCTCCGAGGTAGTTCAAGACGCTCTCCAATGTGCTCTTGTCGATCAATACATCTTCGGACGCGGCTATCGTGATTGCACTGAACAGGGCTGATTCGAATTCGCCCTGCGCTCCGGGGGCGTCAACCAGCAAGCTGTAATCATCGGAGGCAGACCGAAGGGCAGTGCCGTATTGGTTGATGAAGTCGTCGAAAAACTGATACTCGTCTTCGATCGCTCCCAATTTGGCCACCACCTATCTCGAGTAGAACACGTCAACGAACTTCTTATCGTTACGATGTGGGCTGCTTACCTGCCCAAGTTTACCATCGGGTCCAACTTCCATAACGCCTTCGCCTCGCTGAGGATAGGCGGTGATGAGGCGAGGTGCTTTTCCAGGGAGGATGACCCATTCCGCATGGATGAGGACGCCATCAACGTCCTTCCTGACGACGCGCTTGGCCTGGCCCACTTTCGCGGGCCGGTACTCATCCGGGTCGTCAATGGTGTCACGGACAGCGTCCATGATCTTCTGATCACTCCAATGCTCCGGGAACACCGTCGCTCCTGATCTCTCGGATCCCCAGCGGTGGCCCTTCCGGTCCGACCTGGTGTGCGCCTCCCTTCCGTGATCGACGGGTGAGTCGCCCAGTGGAGGCAGCGGGTTCCTGTCGGTCCACCCGAAGAGGATGTGGCCGGCCGCGCGGGTGTCCAACGGTGGCAGAGGTTCGACCTGGCCGAAGATGCTCCTATTGGCAAAGTAGGAGTACTTCGGCAGCTCCAAGCCCGGGATCGGCGGGAACCGCACCGGATCGTCGCTACCCGTCTTTTCACGGCGAAGATGAACGATCAGTTTCCTCCATTCCGCTCGCTGGCGGGCCGCTCCCCAGCTGGGATGCAATGTCACGCCGACGTTGTTCATCCAGATCTCGTTGAGCTTTTGAGCAACCGGGGATGGAGACTATAAGCCTGGAGATGCCACCATGCAGTTGGAGGCGGACCGCGTCCAGCGCAAGTATCGTTTGGTGCTGGCGACGATCCGCGGTCGCTACGTGGAGAGCGATTTATATCCGCTTGCGCTGTGAACCTGCACTACGGCATGGGAAGATTTCCCGCGTTTCAGGGGCGGAAAACCTCCGATAATTCCACGACACTAGAGACTCTTTCCCACTCTTTTACGCTACTTCCGTCACGGTGGGGAGAACATGGAAAAACCCCAGTGACCTGCCGCGCAGCAGGTCACAGGGGGTGTGACGAAAGCTTCCCCGCCAGGACTCGAACCTGGAAAGCTGGTACCAAAAACCAGAGTGTTGCCAATTACACCACGGGGAAAGGCGTAGATAAGCGTACCTGACCCGCGGCTGTGGACTAAACACCGGCTCGGGATAGGCTGGTGGGCATGGTTCGACAGCGCATGACGGGCAAGGAACGTCGGGAACAGCTCATTTCGATTGGCCGTGAGGTGTTCGCTGAGCGGGGTTTCGAGGGTGCCAGTGTGGAGGAGATCGCGGCGCGTGCCGCGGTGTCCAAGCCGGTCGTCTACGAACACTTCGGGGGTAAGGAAGGGCTGTACGCCGTCGTCGTCGACCGGGAGATGATCCGCCTGGAGCAGATCATCACCCAGGCGCTGTCGCAGGGCCGGTCGAAGGTACGCATCGAGCAGGCTGTCATCGCCCTGCTCACCTATGTGGAGGAGGAGACCGATGGTTTCCTCATCCTCGTGCGGGATCTGGTGCCGGGGCAGGACCAGTCCTATGCGACACTGCTCAACACCGCGGTGGGGCAGGTGTCGCATATTCTGGGCCGTTCCTTTGAGAACCAGGGCCTGGATCCGGAGGTGGCGATCCTCTACGGCCAGGCGCTGGTGGGCATGGTGTCCATGACTGCGCAGTGGTGGCTGGATGAGCGCCAGCCGGCGAAGGAGGTCGTCGCGGCGCACATCGTCAACCTGTGCTGGAACGGGCTGGCCAGGATGGAATCGCATCCGAGCCTGTCGGCCGAGGTGCTGGGGGAGAAGCAGTGACCCCGATGCTTGCCGGCCTGTTGAAGTCGGCCGCCCAGGATCCGAAACTCAAGGGCCTGCTGAAGAATGTCGGCGAGCCCCGCCTGCATCTGGAGGCCGCCGATCAGGTCCGACCGTGGGCGATCGGTACTCTCGCGCAGCGCGCCCCGGTGTTGTTGGTCACCGCCACGGGCCGCGAGGCGGAGGACCTCACCGCCGAGCTGCGCGCCATGATCGGCGACCAGGTCGCCTGGTTCCCCTCCTGGGAAACACTCCCGCACGAGCGCCTCTCGCCCGGTGTGGACACGGTCGGCCAGCGCGCCCGCGTCCTGGACATGCTTATCGACGCCCGCGTCCAGGTCGTCGTCACCGCCGCCCGCGGTTTTTCCCAGCCGCTTCTGCCGGAGGTGGAGGGGCGCGCCCCGGTGCGTCTGAAGGTGGGGGAGGAGCATGACTTCACCACCCTGGTGGAGCAGCTCGTCTTCCGTGCCTACTCCCATGTGGACATGGTGGCGCGTCGCGGTGAGTTCGCCACCCGCGGCGGCATCCTCGATATCTTCCCGACGACCGCCGAGCAACCCGTCCGCGTCGAGTTCTGGGGCGATGAGATCACTGAGATCCGCCAGTTCTCCGTCGCCGACCAGCGCACCATCCCCGAGGTCGAGGTGCCGGGCTTCGATATCTACCCAGCCCGCGAGCTCCCCATCACCGAGGCCATCGCCGCGCGCGCCCGCGAGCTGGCCACCCGCTACCCGGGCAATGCCACCCTGGTGGAACTGCTCAGTAAAATCGCCGACCGGATCCCGGCGGACGGTATGGAGGCGCTGATACCGGCGCTCGTCGATAAGCAATTGGTGACACTGCCGGACCTCATGCCTCAAGGCACCCACATTGTGCTGGTCGGGCCGGAGAAGATCCGCACCCGTATCGCCGACCTGGAGGCCACGGACGCGGAGTTCCTCGCCGCCGGCTGGGAGGCCGCCGCGATGGGAGCGTCCGGGCCGATCGCCGTCGAAGGCCTCGACCTGGAGTCCTCCTCCTACCGTTCCTACGAGGCGCTCGAAGCCAGCACCAACCTGCCGTGGTGGACGATGGACATGCTCCACGGCGACGACGCGCAGACCCTGCCCCTGGATTTCGAGGCCGCCCCCGCCCCCCGCGGCGACATCAAGCAGATCGCCGAGATGATGGCCCTGCTGCGCGCCCACACCACCTCCGGGGGCCGCGCCGCCTTCATCGCCCCCGCGCCGGGAGCGATCAAGCGCATGACCGAGCGTTTCGCCGAGGCGGGCGTGCCCTCACGCGTGGCCACACCCGGGTGGGAACCCTCCCCCGGGGAAGTGACCCTCTACCAGGCGCTCAGCCACGCCGGGCTGGTGTTCAAGAATGTCGTCGTCATCACCGAGACAGACCTCACCGGCAACCGTGTGGGCGATATCGCCGGCGCTAAACGACGCCCTGCCCGCCGCCGCCACCGCGTCGACCCCCTGGCACTGAAAACCGGCGACTACGTCGTCCACGAAACCCACGGCATCGGGCGTTTCCTCAAGATGGCGGAGCGGACGATCAACGCGGGGGACGAGACGTCGAGACGCGAGTACATCGTCCTCGAATACGCCGCCTCCAAGCGCGGCCAGCCGGCCGACCAACTGTGGGTCCCCATGGATTCGCTCGACCTGCTCTCGAAATACTCCGGCGGCGAATCGCCGACCCTGTCGAAGATGGGCGGCTCCGACTGGAAGAACACCAAGAAGAAGGCGCGCGCCGCCGTCCGCGAGATCGCCGGCGAACTCGTTGAGCTCTACGCCAAGCGCCAGGCCGCGCCGGGCCATGCCTTCGCGCCCGACTCGCCGTGGCAGAAGGAGATGGAGGACAACTTCCCCTTCGTCGAGACCGAGGACCAGATGCTCGCCATCGACGCGGTGAAAGAGGACATGGAGTCCACCACCCCGATGGACCGCGTCATCGTCGGTGATGTCGGCTACGGCAAGACCGAGGTCGCCGTGCGTGCCGCGTTCAAGGCGGTGCAGGACGGCAAGCAGGTCGCCGTACTCGTGCCCACCACCCTGCTGGCCCAGCAGCACCTGTCCACTTTCGTTGAGCGCATGGCCGGGTACCCGGTGAATGTGCGCGGCCTGTCGCGTTTCACCTCGACGGCCGAGTCGAAGGAGATCATCGCCGGGCTGGCTGAGGGGACGGTGGACATTGTCATCGGCACCCACCGCCTCCTGCAGACCGGCGTGCACTGGAAGAACCTCGGCCTCATCGTCGTGGATGAGGAGCAGCGCTTCGGCGTCGAACACAAGGAGCACATCAAGGCGCTGCGCGCGGATGTCGACGTGCTCACCATGTCCGCCACCCCCATCCCCCGCACCCTGGAGATGTCGATGGCCGGCATCCGGGAAATGACCACCATCCTCACCCCGCCCGAAGACCGCCATCCTGTGCTCACTTATGTCGGTGCGCAGGAGGACAAGCAGATCGCCGCGGCCATCCGTCGTGAGCTTCTTCGCGACGGCCAGGTGTTCTTCATCCACAACAAGGTCGCCGACATCGAGAAGAAGGCCCGCGAACTGCGCGACCTCGTACCCGAGGCCCGCATCGTCGTCGCCCACGGCCAGATGTCCGAGGAGATCCTTGAGCGCACCGTCCAGGGTTTCTGGGACCGCGAGTACGACGTCCTGGTGTGTACCACCATCGTCGAGACCGGCCTCGACATCGCCAACGCCAACACCCTCATCGTCGAAAACGCCCACCACATGGGCCTGTCCCAGCTCCACCAGCTGCGCGGGCGCGTCGGCCGCTCCCGCGAACGCGGCTACGCCTACTTCCTCTACCCCAAGGGTGCGACACTGACCGAAACCTCCTACGACCGGCTAGCCACCATCGCCCAGCACAACGACCTCGGCGCCGGCATGGCTGTGGCCATGAAGGACCTCGAGATGCGCGGCGCTGGCAACGTCCTCGGTGCCCAGCAGTCCGGGCATATCGCCGGCGTCGGCTTCGACCTCTACGTGCGCCTGGTCGGCGAGGCCGTTGAGGCATACAAGGCGCTGGCTTCCGGCAAAGTGGTAGACGCCACCGACCAGGGGCCCAAGGAGATCCGCATCGACCTGCCCGTCGACGCCCACATCCCCGAGACCTACATCAACTCCGAGCGCCTGCGCCTGGAGGTCTACCGCAAGCTCGCCGCCTCGACGTCCGAGACGGATCTCCGGCTGGCGGTCGAGGAGATGGAGGACCGCTACGGCCCCGTCCCCGAAGAAGTCTCCCGACTGCTCGCCGTCTCGCGCCTGCGCCACCAGGCACGGCGCGCCGGGATCTCCGAGATCATCGTTCAGGGCACCCGCATCAAGATCGGCTCCGTGGAACTGCCCGACTCCCGGCAGGTGCGCCTCAAGCGGCTTTACCCCGGCTCGAACTACCGCGCCGCGGCGAAGGCCATCCAGGTGTCCTTCCCCAAGGCCGGGCGCGGTGCCGGGCAGCCCAACCTCCGTGACCTGGAGCTGTTGCAGTGGGTCGCCGATTTCCTGTCGAAAATGTTCGATGTGGAGGAGGTGGACGTCTCCGGCGGGGCGCGACAGTCTAACGTCTTCTCCGTCTCGGAGTAGGGCGGTGTGTCGCCGGGGCGGTTTTTCTGTGGATAACTGTGGGTTATCCACAGGCCGGGTTGTTTGCTTATCGACGCCCGCGTGGTCGGCGGTTATCGTCCGGGGCATGAAC
>NZ_JAUNUG010000086.1 GCF_030538285.1 Corynebacterium sp. | reverse complement strand
GCTGACTCACATAAAGTTACACACCACCCCACAACAACACAAACCCCCAGCTCACAACCCCTAAACCACGACGTCGATAAGCAGCTTAATCAGTGATGCGACGGATGTCCGCGCCGAGGGACTGCAGCTGCTCCACGAAGTGCGGGTAGCCGCGGTCGATGTGATAGACGTCGTGGATCGTGGTTTCGCCGTCAGAGACCAAAGCAGCGAGGACGAGGCCGGCGCCGGCCCGGATGTCGGAGCTCCACACCTCAGTGGAGGACAGCTGCTCGATGCCATGGATCACAACGTGATGGCCCTCGACGGTGGCGTTAGCGCCCAGACGCTGGAGCTCGTAGACGAACTTGAAGCGGGACTCGAAGACGTTCTCGGTGATCACACTCATGCCGTTGGCGATGCAGGCGATACCGATGGCCATGGGCTGCAGGTCCGTGGGAAACCCGGGGAAAGGCAGGGTCTGGTAGTCGACGGCGTCGGGGCGGCGGTTCATGCGGACCCGGAAGCCGTTCTCGTAGGTCTCCACATCTGCACCCGCGATCTTGAGCTTCTCCAACGCCAGGTGCAGGTGGCGGGGCGCGATACCACCAACGGTGACATCACCCCGGGTCATGGCCGCGGCATAGGCCCAGGTGCCAGCGACGATGCGGTCACCCACCACCGCGTAGTTGGTGGGATGCAGCTTCTCCACGCCCTCGATGGTGAGGGTGGACGTGCCGGCGCCGTCGATACGCGCGCCCATGGCGTTGAGCATGTCGCACAGATCCGCGATCTCCGGCTCGCGTGCCGCGTTATGCAGCACCGTCGTGCCCTCAGCGAGGACAGCCGCCGTGAGGATGTTCTCCGTTGCCCCGACCGAGGGGAAATCCAGCGAAATGCGGTTACCGCGCAGGCGATCAGCCTCCACCACCACCGCCCCGTGGGAGATCCGCGTCGTAGCGCCGAGCTTCTCCAGACCGGACTGATGCATGTCGAGGGGGCGGGAACCGATCGCGTCACCGCCCGGCAGCGCCACGACAGCGCGACCACAACGCGACGTCAGCGGCCCCAGCACACAGATGGAGGCGCGGAACTGGCGGACCGCATCAAAATCGGCATCCGAATCCAGCTGCGCCGGGGTGGTGATGGTGACGGTCGAGCCGTCGATAGTGACCTCACAGCCCAAGCCACGCAGGACATCGCCCATAAGGGGGACGTCGAGAATTTCGGGGCAGTTGCTCAATGTTGTCGTGCCCTCGGCGAGCAGCGCCGCCGCCATGAGCTTGAGGACGCTGTTCTTGGCGCCACTGACCTTGACAGCACCCTGCAGGCGGGCGCCACCGGAGACGAGAAATCGATCCTTCACGCCTTCCGACACTAGCCGAGCCATCTACTCAGGGCAGAGCGCCAATGCGGCGGGCGGCGTTAACAGCCTCGTAACGGGTATGCGCACCGAGCTTTCGCATGACCGAACGCAGATAAGACTTCACCGTCTCCGCACCGATCCCCATCTCCTCCGCGGCCTCCACGTTGGTGTGGCCGAGGGCGACGCAGGACAGTACATCGAGTTCACGGGCCGACAGCTTCGTCGACTGCTTCACGCGCACCGGGGAGACCATCTGGTCACACAACTGCTCGAGCTCCTTGCGCAGCAGTTCATCCTCCACGCGGTTAGCCAGCATCCGCAGCTTGGAATGGGTGGAACGCACCTGCTCCCACTCGGCACCGTTCATCACACGGCCGGCTTTGGCGTTGCCGGGCTTGCCGCCATCGACGCGTCGCAAAGCAGAATTGACCGCCAGGTCCTGCTCCAGGGTGCGGGCGGTCATGGTGACCTCCTCGATCACCTTGTCGCCGAGACGCACCGGCGAATGCACGCCGACGTAGAGGACACCGCGGATCTCCCGGTTGACAATCACCGGCACCGCCACGATGGAATGCAGCCCCTCGTCCTGGATGGCCCGGTCGTTCTCGTGAGAGATGATGTTCGCCCGTGTGTAGTCGGACACACCCACCGGGCGGCGGGTGGTGACGACGCGTCCACCGACCCCCGAACCAGGCTCAATGATGAGGTTCTGCAGCGCCGGGGTCCGCAGGCCCACCCACTGACTGATCTGGAGGCGATTGTCAGGCAACAAGGTGGCGTACATGGTGACTGGGATGCCCGTTGCGGTCTTCAGGGAGGTGAGCGCCGCCCGGACGGCTTCGTCGTCATCCTTGATTCGCTGTGAATCCATTGTGAAAACTGTCCTCCTCCGGGTACACCCGTCCAGGTGCACCCGAGGTGCACATTGACGGGGGTAACTGACTTCTACAGGTGGGCATTATAACGCGACATCGGGGGTAAAAGGAATCTGCCAGCTCCGCTTTTCTTCAGTTATTCGCCACACGAACGGACACCCGCTGTCGGTATACGGGGTGAGACACCCCTGCCCAGAACCACCCCCGCCCCCTGTGAAAACAGTGCGGTCTACCCCCTGCGTACCGGGCGGTCTACTTGGATGGTGTACGCTGACGGGCACACCGAAACAACGCGATCCAACAGGAGAAACGGACATGAGCAAGATCTATGACAACATCCTCGACACCATCGGCAACACCCCGCTGATCCGCCTCAACGGCATCACCGAGGGCCTCAAGGCCGAGGTACTCGTCAAGGTGGAGTCCTTCAACCCGGCCAACTCCGTCAAGGACCGCATCGGCAAGGCAATCATCGACGCCGCCGAGGCCGACGGCTCCCTCCAGCCCGGCGGCACCATCGTCGAGGCCACCTCCGGCAACACCGGCATCGCCCTGGCACTGGTCGGCGCGGCCCGCGGCTACAAGGTCATCCTCACGATGCCGGAGACCATGTCCAACGAGCGTCGCGTCATGCTGCGCGCCTACGGTGCAGAGATCGTCCTGACCCCGGGTGCGGCCGGCATGCAAGGCGCCGTCGATAAGGCAAATGAGATCGTCGCCGCCGAGGACAACGCCATCCTGGCCAACCAGTTCGCCCACCCCGCCAACCTCAAGGTCCACCGCGAGACCACCGCCGAGGAAGTCTGGAACGACACCGACGGCCAGGTCGACATCTTCGTCGCCGGTGTCGGCACCGGTGGCACCGTCTCCGGCGTCGGCCAGATCCTCAAGGAGCGCAAGCCCGAGGCCCAGGTCTACGCCGTCGAGCCGACCGCTTCCCCGCTGCTGTCCGCCGGCAAGGCCGGCCCGCACAAAATCCAGGGCATCGGCGCCAACTTCATCCCCGAGGTCCTCGACCGCAAGGTCCTCGATGACGTCATCACCGTCAGCAACGAGGACGCCATCGCCACCTCCCGCGACCTGGCAGTCAAGGACGGCATCCTGGGCGGCATCTCCTCCGGCGGCAACGTGTGGGCCGCCCTGCAGCTGGCCCAGAAGGAAGAGAACGCGGGTAAGACCATCGTCACCGTCGTCACCGACTACGGCGAGCGCTACGTCTCCACCGTCCTCTACGAGGACATCCGCGACTAAGCGGCGGCGCAACCAAGTACACTCTGGTCCATGCTGCTTGTGAACATCGCGAAAATGGTCCGGGAGGACCTGCGCAACGCGCGCGACCACGATCCTGCCGCCCGCGGCGACGTCGAGAACGCTGTCGTCTACTCCGGGTTGCACGCCATCTGGTCCCACCGGGTGTCGCACTGGTTGTGGAAGCGCGGACTGCGCGGGCCGGCGCGTATCCTCGCGCAGCTCAACCGCTTCTTCACAGGCATTGAGATCCACCCGGGCGCCACCATCGGCCGCCGCTTCTTCATTGACCACGGCATGGGCATCGTCATCGGAGAGACCACCGAGATCGGCGACGGCGTCATGCTCTACCACGGCGTGACGCTCGGCGGCCAGGTGCTCACCCAGACCAAGCGCCACCCCACCATCGAGGACAACGTCACCATCG